>NZ_MJAA01000008.1:0-438432 GCF_001743375.1 Enterobacter sp. IF2SW-B1
AGTGGACGCATCACTGGTGTTCGGGTTGTCATGCCAATGGCACTGCCCGGTAGCTAAATGCGGAAGAGATAAGTGCTGAAAGCATCTAAGCACGAAACTTGCCCCGAGATGAGTTCTCCCTGAGACTTTAAGTCTCCTGAAGGAACGTTAAAGACTATGACGTTGATAGGCCGGGTGTGTAAGCGCAGCGATGCGTTGAGCTAACCGGTACTAATGAACCGTGAGGCTTAACCTTACAACGCCGAAGCTGTTTTGGCGGTGAGAGACAGAAGAATCAACTTTCAGCCTGATACAGATAACAGAATTTGCCTGGCGGCTTTAGCGCGGTGGTCCCACCTGACCCCATGCCGAACTCAGAAGTGAAACGCCGTAGCGCCGATGGTAGTGTGGGGTCTCCCCATGTGAGAGTAGGGAACTGCCAGGCATCAATTAAGAAGAACCCCGTACCGTAAGGTGCGGGGTTTTTTGCTTTGGCGGTGGTCCCACCTGACCCCATGCCGAACTCAGAAGTGAAACGCCGTAGCGCCGATGGTAGTGTGGGGTCTCCCCATGTGAGAGTAGGGAACTGCCAGGCATCAATTAAGAAGAACCCCGTACCGTAAGGTGCGGGGTTTTTTGCTTTGTGCGCCGGAAAATACCGGGTGGCGGCACCGCCTGACCGTGCCTACAATTGTTAAAACGATTTTAACAATGGTGCCGCTTTGACACGTCCCTTTAATTACCAACAAGATTTTGCCAACATTAATTTCCGTGACCATGCAGAACTGTATCAGGTGGGGCGGGGAGAGCAGGGTGTGCTCATGGTGGAACCTTACAAAAGCGAGATCCTTCCGCACTGGCGATACAAAGATGCTGAAGTTGCAGCGCGATCGGCAAAAGAAATTTACGCCCTGTTTGAAGAATATCGTCAGCAAAACGACTTTGTGGGTATGGATATGGCGCGAAAATTCATTCAGATGGGCTATACGCGTGCCAGGCGATACGCCAATCATAAAGGCGGTAAAAAGTACGATGAGAAGCGCCAGGTCAAACCGCTGGATTGCGATCCTGTAAAAGCCGAAGCCGCCGCGGTCTTCAAAAAGTGGTGGGATAAAATTCGTGCAGATGAAGATTATTTGCAACGAAAAAAGGCGCATCAGCAGAAGTGGGGATAATTACTACGTCCGCTAATAATTCGATACCTGATCGAGTTCACAAAACGTAATGAAACATATTGGAAACATTTTATTTACCTAACGATTCGTTTTAAATCCGGTTTTACTGTTTGTGGGCAATGGCCCGCAATGTGAGACAGGGGATTTTAAAATGACAGAAACCGTAGCCAGTGCAGATACGGATAACACCAATTTGGCAGGTAAGGATACCCGTCGTCGGGTTTGGGCAATCGTTGGGGCCTCCTCGGGGAACCTCGTAGAGTGGTTTGACTTTTACGTCTATTCATTCTGTTCACTCTACTTTGCGCATATCTTTTTCCCGTCCGGGAATACCACCACTCAGCTTCTGCAAACCGCAGGCGTTTTTGCCGCCGGGTTCCTGATGCGCCCTATCGGTGGATGGCTGTTCGGCAGGATCGCAGACAGAAAAGGGCGCAAGACCTCCATGCTCATCTCCGTATGCATGATGTGCGTCGGCTCGCTGGTGATTGCCTGCCTTCCCGGATATGACACTATCGGAACATGGGCACCCGCGTTGCTGCTGCTGGCACGTCTGTTCCAGGGGCTGTCGGTCGGTGGGGAATACGGCACCAGTGCGACATACATGAGCGAAGTGGCGGTTGAAGGCCGAAAAGGTTTCTATGCATCATTCCAGTATGTGACCCTCATTGGCGGACAGCTGCTGGCGTTACTGGTTGTGGTGATCCTGCAACAAATCCTTAGCGATGAAGATTTGCACGCCTGGGGCTGGCGCATCCCGTTTGCTATGGGCGCTGCCCTGGCGGTTGTCGCCCTGTGGCTACGCCGTCAGCTTGATGAAACCTCTCAACAGGAGGTCAGGGCGCTGAAAGAGGCGGGCTCGATGAAGGGGCTCTGGCGAAACCGCAAAGCATTTTTGATGGTGTTAGGTTTTACCGCCGCGGGCTCGCTAAGTTTCTATACCTTTACCACCTACATGCAAAAATATCTGGTTAACACCACGGGCATGCATGCAAACGTTGCGAGTGTCGTCATGACGGTGGCGTTACTCGTCTTTATGCTTATCCAGCCGATTGTCGGCGCGCTGTCGGACAAAATAGGTCGCCGCACCTCCATGCTGATCTTTGGCGGCATGCTCACCCTGGGTACCGTTCCGCTTTTGACTGCGCTACAGCAGACAACGTCGCCGTATGCCGCTTTCGCGCTGATCATGGTGGCACTCATTATTATCAGTTTTTACACGGCAATCAGCGGCATTTTGAAAGCGGAAATGTTTCCCGCACAGGTGAGGGCACTGGGTGTTGGCCTCTCTTATGCGGTCGCGAATGCCCTGTTTGGCGGTTCGGCAGAGTATGTCGCGCTATCGCTTAAGTCGTGGGGCAGTGAAACGACCTTCTTCTGGTATGTCACCGTAATGGGAGCGCTGGCGTTTATTGTCTCGCTGATGCTGCATCGCAAAGGAAAAGGTATCCGCCTTTAATAATGTGCCATCTGCCAGACGGCGTAGCCGGTTGTTGCGCCGGCGACGTCCCAGGCAAAATCTTTCCAGCTCCAGCCGCTCCCTGAGGGGCGGCTATCCCATAGTTCTTTTGATGCCCCAAGGCCCACTGAGAACATCAACCCTATCGCCGCGCTACGGTCCCGACTGTATCCCTGATGCTGCGCGTACTCATTACCAGCTGCAGACAGCATAGCGGAAGCGAGGAAGTGTTGTGCTTTGTCCTGACCGGACCAGCTATCATTGGCCATATGACTGCAGCCAGTCAGAAAGAAAACGCTCAGTAACAGAGGAATACGCATCAACGGGCTCCATAAAAAAGCCCTGCGGGTAACAGGGCCTGGACATTACAGAATTCGGCTGATAAGTCGGTCAATACGGATACGACGCAAGCGGCGAATCAGCTTGCGAACTTTCACAGGATAATCGGCAATGCTCTGCAGCTCGCGGTAATGATTAACCACCGTGGTGTGCGTGCGAATCAACTCCAGTTCACGCTCACGCTGTGCGGCTAACTCATGCTGCGGGTCATGGATCAGGATCGCGTTTTCCAGATCCAGTCTCCACGCGCGCGGGTTCAGGTTGTTACCGGTCAGCAGCATCCACTCATCGTCGACCCACATACCTTTCAGATGGTAACTGTTGTCTTCATCTTTCCACAGACGCACAACCAACTGGTCAGTGTTTACGTAATACTGTAAACGGCTCAGGAAGCGGCGCAGGTTAATTTCATAAAGATAAGGCAGCGCACCGATGATTTTGAACGGCTGATCTTCAGGTATGAAGAAGTCGTTCGCCGTTTTATCCCCAACGATAATTTCCACTTTTTTACCATCGCGCAGCAGCTGAATGATATTACGCACCAGCACGGCAGGAAGGTTAAAGTACGGCGTACAGATGGTGAGCTTTTGCTCCGCGCACGGCATCAGATGGAAAATCGTTTTATTCAGCAGGCTTGATTTGCCAAGCCCAACCAGCGGGGTAACGGATAACTCTTCGTTGTTAGCGTCGCCCTGAAAATGGTAAACAGCATCGCGCAGCTCCTGGCGGAAGGCGCGAACATCGTTTTTGATTTCCGGGCTCTTAGGGCGCTCGGGATCGTCAAGGCGATTAACGCCACGGCCATGTACCAGGTTTTTATCAACCCAGTTAAACATGATATCGGCCATCTGAGGATTACGGATCAGATGGTAGCGGTCATAGCGATATTTATCGAGCTGATGAAGGTAGACATCATTGAGGCTTGCGCCGCTGTAAAGCACGCTGTCATCGATGATGAACCCTTTAAAATGAAGGACGCCGAGCGCTTCGCGGGTATTCACCGGGACGCCATAAACAGGTACATCGACGCCAAGATTTTCCTGCGCCGTGCGGCAATACCAGTCTGCATTGGTGTTTGAAGCGGCCGCGCCAATACGGCCACGCTGGGCGCGATGCCAGTCAACCAGCACGCGAACATCCAGCTCCGGACGCTGACGCTTGGCTTCATAGAGCGCGTTCAGGATCGCGCGCCCGCCTTCATCTTGTTCAAGATACAGGGCCACAATGCAAATGCGTCGCGTGGCACTGGCAATCTTTTCCAGAAGCGTCTCCCGAAAATGAGCGGGAGCGTAAAAGAACTCTACATCATCAACTGACTGAGAAATCTTCGGTAGTTGAGCAAGGTGTTGTTGATGTTTATTACGCTTAAATTTTGACAACATCACAGTGCGTTTCTTCTCTGTTCATTGAAGGGTTGTCTGTACCATGCAAACAACATAAGCGGACAATGATACCACCAGTCCCGTCCAAAGTGGGTAACATTTCCAGTAGCTTACTCGGGTTTGTCTGCCGGTGTCAGGCCGAGGGATAAGGCGACAATACCTTCGTCCAGCTGAATATCAACGTCAAATCCGAGTTTTCGCGCCAGGGTCACCATACCGCGATTGTTCGGCATAGTAATGCCATTCAGGCGTAACAATCCGTGATCTCGCGTATAACTGATGAGTTTTTCCAGCAGTCGTCTGCCCAGACCCAGGCCTTTAAGATCGGAGCGCACCAGCACAGCAAATTCCGCGTCAATGTTATCCGGGTCAGAAATTGCGCGCGTCACGCCGAGGATCTCATCGCCCCGATCGGAACGTCGAACGGCGACAAACGCCATCTCTCGATCGTAGTCGATCTGGGTCATATTGGCTAAATCATCGTGGGTAAATTCGTTGATTTCACTAAAGTAGCGATAATAGAGATCTTCTTTCGTAACCTGAGAAATAAAGGCTCGCAGCTGCGGTTCATCTTCCGGCAGAATAGGGCGGAACAGGGCGCGTTCCCCATTCTTCATCTCGACCCACTCCTCCAGCTGCAGAGGATACGGACGGATCGCCAGGCGGCTCTCTCTGTCCCCTTCAAATGGCGCTATATCCAGCGTTACGTCCAGCGCCGTAAACTCAGTGCCGGAGGCGAGCAGCGGATGGATATCCAGCCGCTGGATCTCCGCACAATCTACAACCAGGTTAGACACCTGCACCAGGAACTGACTCAACCCGGCAATATCGAGCGGACGCAGGGCGCTGCGGCCACGGATCTTTTTGCTTTTAATCGCCTGAATGATCAGATAGCGCGCCAGATTCATGTTCAGCGGCGGTAGCGCCACCGCGGCCTGTTCCTCTGGACGCCACTCAACGCCGCCTTCCCCCAACATAATGAGCGGGCCGAAGACAGGATCGTGTTCAACCACCACCCGCAGTTCCTGGGCGCCCGCGCGGTGAGCCATGCTTTGCACCAGCAGTCCGTGGATCCGAGCCTGCGGCCAGGCCATTTTGACACGATCGAAAATGGCATCGGCTGCCTGCTGCACCTCCGTTGCCGTGCGCAGGTACAACATGACCCCCTGAACGTCCGACTTATGCGGGATATCGGGGGAACGAAGCTTAAGGGCGACCGGGTAGCCAATCTGTTCGGCTATATGTACGGCCTCAGCGCTGTCGCTGGCGATCCAGGTTGGCAGAGTTTGCATCCCGTAGCTGCCCAGTATGGGCTGCACTTCATGCGTATCAAGCGAGGTCGCGCCTTCTTCAATGGCCTGCTGTAACAGCCGATGAACGTCGACGGTGTTCGCCGTCAGGTTTCCGGGCAAAGCCGGTGTCTCACGCAGCTGTTTCTGGTTGCGGCGATATTCCACCATATGCATAAATGCCGTGATGGTGCCTTCCGGCGTGCGGTAGGTTGGCAGTCCGGCTTCACTGAACAAGCGTCGCGCCTCCTGAGAGGAAAACTCACCGCACCAGTTGGTCAGCAGGGTGACATATTTGCCGCGCGGATGATTTCGTACCGCCTCAATCAGCGCCCGCGCGCTTTCACTGCCCGGCGCGGCCGCGCTGGGGGAGTGGATAATCATCAGCGCATCGAAATCCTGGCTGTCCAGCAATATGGAGATTGCCCTGATATAGCGATCGCTGCTGGCATCATCGCGCAAATCAAGCGGATTGCCGGGCGTCACGCTTGCCGGAAGCGCCTCTCTGAGGCGTTGCAGCGTCTCTTCACCCAGCGTGGCCAGCTTGCCGTTACGCAGCCAAAGCTCATCCAGCGCCAGCGCGGCAGGGGCCGCGCCATTGCTGACAATCATTAACTTCTCGCCGCGCAGCGGACGCATGTGGCTCAACGTCTCAACGGCGGAAAAAAGCTCGTGTGTATCCTGCACCCGCAGCAACCCCGCGCGCTGAATGGCAGCATCCCAGGCCGGATCCATACCGGAATGAGACTGCAGCAGACGCTGCGCCGCAGGGCTGCGACCGCTTTTGATAACGAGGATCGGTTTATTGCGCGATGCGCTACGCGAAGCGGAAACAAAACGACGGGCGTCGCTCAGGTGCTCAAGATAAAGGAGGATTGCGCTGGTTTTGCTGTCTCGCGCCAGGAAATCCAGCAGTTCGTCAACGTCAATATCCAGGCTGTCGCCCAGAGCAATGAAGTAGGAGAATCCCATTTCACGCTGCTGCGCCCAGTCAAGGATGGTGTTTGAGACCGCAGCCGACTGCGAGATAAACGCCAGCTTGCCTTTACGGATCGGCACCGGGGAGAAGCTGGCGTTCAGCCCCTGCCAGGGCGCGAGCAGACCCAGGCTGTTCGGCCCGAGAATGCGCATCTGATAGCGGCTGGCGCAGGCCAGCAGTTCGGGCTGCTGTTCAGGCGGAGACGAGAGAATAATGCAGGTTTTACACCCTTTCTTGCCGAGTGACTCCAGCAGTTCCGGATTGCGTTTGGCGTTTGTACACAGAACGGCGAGATCCGGTACGAAAGGCAGGCTCTCCACGTCCGGCCAGGCAAGCACGCCCTGAACGGCCTTATAAGACGGTGTGACGGGCATAACGGGACCGTTAAATCCTCCGGCCAGCAGGTTGCGCATCATCAGATAGCCTGCACGATCCGGTTTCATTGATGCGCCGATGACGGCAATGGATTTAGGACGGAGTAGCGCTTCTAACCCTCTCTGGCTCATGCAGGCCTCCTGTGAATGCAAGCGACCTGATGATTTTAAACGCTTTCTGTCTCCGTTGCTGTGATGCTGCCCTTATGAACGGTTTTTCCCGCCAGATAGCGCTCCCGGAAGCATGAGAAATGGTTGCCCAGGGCACCAGCTGCAGCGGTATCTCCTGCTAAATCCAGTAGCGCAATGGCTACTTCGGCAGTGCAGTATTGCCCGTCAGCATGCGCTTCGCGCAGGCGGTAGGCCGAGACGCGGGAAAGATCGACAGAAATAACCGGCAGAGCGTCGAGGTAAGGGCTTTTGCGAAACATTTTCCGCGCTTCGGTCCAGGTACCGTCCAGCATAATAAACAGCGGTGGTTTGCCTGATGGCGGCGCGGTAAGGACCTGACGCTGTTCTCTCGCATAAGATGCCGGGAAAACCACCATCGGCTGGTAGTCCGGGCTTGCCACCAGGTCGAGCAGAGCCTGAGGTGGCTCAGTGCGCGACCACTGAAACGCGGCGGTATCCGGCAGAATATCGGCAATAAGACGCCCCGTATTACTGGGCTTCATCGGCTCGGTATCGAACATGACCAGACAAAAGCGGCTCTCCGCAGTACTTGGGGCCAGCGTCTCGCACAGACACACCTTCAGCGGCAGCAGGCAGCGCTGACAGCGACGTATGCGATTGCCACGAGCAAGAAAGGGGCGAGTCGCGCGCGCAAGGCGTTCGGCGCGTAATTTAAGGACAGCGTTATCAGTCATGGGCGAAATGGAGGAAAAACCCTATTTTCGCAGAGGCGGGAACGGGGCACAAGGTGTGCCCCGGGAATGTTACAGCGATTCGTTTAACCAGCTATCAAAAGGTGCTTTTGGAACCGCACCGTTGAGCATATCGATCACTTCACCATTTTTGAAAATAATGATGGTCGGGATACTGCGAATACGAAAACGTGCGCTTAACTCGCGTTCGGCCTCGGTATTAACCTTAACGAACCGCATTTTTCCGCTGCGCTCTTCGGCCACATCTTCGAAGATTGGCGCGAAGCTGCGGCACGGACCGCACCATGGCGCCCAGAAATCGACCACCACCGGGAGATCGTCCTTGAGGAGTTTGTCCAGCGTAGCACCCGTCGCGTTAATGACATCGCCATCAAACAATTCATGGCCACAACGTCCGCATTTCGCACCGTCATCCATCCGATCGTCCGGAATGCGGTTTAAAGCCTGACAGTTGGCACATACGGTATTCATAACTAACCTCTGATAGAGCCGTGGGACAGCGGCAGAACGTCGATAATGTTTCTGATATGTTACATATTATCAGTGAGCCTGTATGAAACGACAATGCGTTTTATTCAATGGGAACAATAGTCACAGGCTTTTGTACGAAATTATGGCTATGCGCTGGCACATCGGGTAATCTGCGCGCTTCGCGCAGCGCTGGTGGAGAAAAGCATGAACGACGAAATGAAAAACAAAAGCGGCAAGGTCAAAGTGATGTATGTCCGCAGTGATGATGACTCTGATAAACGCACCCAAAATCCGCGTACCGGAAAAGGTGGCGGGCGTCCAGCGTCCTCTCGTGCAGACGGTGGCCGTCGCCCCGCCCGCGATGACAGAAATAACCGCGGTGATGACCGCAAACGTGATGACCGCAAGCGTGACGATCGCAAGCGCGATGACCGTCCGCGTGATGACTTCTCACGTGATAACGCCTCTCCGTGGCGCACCGTTTCTCGCGCCCCTGGCGATGAGACGCCGGACAAAGCCGATCACGGCGGTATCAGCGGTAAAAGCTTTATCGACCCGGAAGTGCTGCGTCGTCAGCGCGCGGAAGAGACCCGTGTATATGGCGAGAACGCCTGCCAGGCGCTGTTCCAGAGCCGTCCTGAGTGTATTGTCCGCGCCTGGTTTATCCAGAGCGTGACCCCGCGCTTTAAAGAAGCGCTGCGCTGGATGGCCGCGAACCGCAAAGCCTACCACGTGGTTGATGATGCTGAACTGACAAAAGCGTCCGGTACCGAGCACCACGGCGGCGTCTGCTTCCTGATTAAAAAACGTAACGGCACGACAGTTCAGCAGTGGGTCAGCCAGGCAGATGCCGATGACTGCGTGCTGGCGCTGGAAGACGTGGGCAACCCGCACAACCTGGGCGCAATGATGCGCAGCTGCGCGCATTTTGGCGTGAAGGGCGTGCTGCTGCAGGATGCCGCGCTGCTGGAATCCGGCGCCGCGATCCGTACTGCGGAAGGCGGAGCCGAGCACGTACAGCCGATCACCGGCGACAGCGTTCTGGATGCCCTCGAGCAGTTCCGTAAAGCGGGCTATTCCATCGTGACCACATCCAGCCATGCCGGTACGCCGCTGTTTAAAGCGACGCTGCCGCGCAAGATGGTGCTGGTGTTGGGTCAGGAACGCGATGGTCTGTCTGATGCGGCGCTCTCCAGTTCGGATCTGAGCGTCTCCATCGACGGGACGGGCAATGTGGAAAGTCTGAACGTATCCGTTGCGACCGGCGTGCTGCTGGCCGAGTGGTGGCGTCAGAATAAGGCATAAGCCTCTTATGTGCCGGGCCTGACCCGGCACATTCAAACCCTACTCGCTCTCTGCCGGTAACACAGGCATCCAGTCAATTGGCGTTTCGCCACGTTTTTCCAGCCATTCATTTGCCAGAACAAAATGATTACTGCCAAAGAAACCGCGATGGGCAGAAAGCGGTGACGGGTGCGGTGCCTTCAACACGTGATGACGCTGACGATCGATAATTGCCCCTTTCTTCTGCGCGTGAGAACCCCAGAGTAAAAACACGACCCCTTCACGATGCTCGTTGATAAGGCTGATAACTTTATCGGTAAAAGTTTCCCACCCAAGGCTGGCGTGCGAGTGCGCCTGGCCCGCCCGTACGGTGAGCACCGTGTTCAATAACAGCACGCCCTGGCGCGCCCAGCTTTCCAGATAACCGTGGTTGGGGCGGGTAAACCCGGGCACGGTTCCCTCAAGCTCTTTATACATGTTGAGCAGAGAAGGGGGGATCGCCACGCCTGGGCGTACGGAAAATGCCAGCCCGTGCGCCTGCCCAGGGCCGTGATAGGGATCCTGGCCCAGAATGACGACTTTCACATCGCTCAACTCGGTATAGCGAAACGCGTTGAATACATCTTTTTGCGGCGGATAAATCGTTTGCCCGGACTGACGCTCAGCGGCAACGGTACTGAGCGTATTGATAAAATAAGGCTGCTGCTTTTCTTCTGCCAGCACGTCATGCCAGGTTAAAGGTGTCGTCATGTCGCTCTCCTGCGAATCTCAATCTGTCACTAGCTTACCTGTTTAACGCTTGTGAGCAAAATTACGCGCTGAAATGCGTGCTAAGTCGTTAAATTTATTTTGAAATAATGCAGGTTAAGTTGAGTTGATGGGGTGTGAAATTGATCTAAAGCAATAAATTCAAACCACACACTTTATGTGGTTGGTGTTTTTGTTGATTTAAATCAATAAATCGCCGTGGTGTGAATGATATATATACACACAAGAAACAATGGTTTTACCAATTGGCCGCGTAAGGCCAGCATCAGTTAATGTAGCCTAAGGGAGGCAACACATGATTACAGGTATCCAGATTACCAAAGCGGCAAATGACGATCTGCTCAACTCTTTCTGGCTGCTGGACAGCGAGAAAAATGAAGCGCGCTGTGTGGTTGCGAAAGCGGGTTTTGCTGAAGATGAAATCGTACCGGTGAATAAACTGGGCGAAATCGAATACCGTGAAATCCCAATGGAAGTGCAGCCGGAAGTGCGCGTTGAAGGGGGTCAGCACCTGAACGTTAACGTGCTGCGCCGCGAAACGCTGATGGATGCCGTTGAGCACCCGGAAAAATACCCACAGCTGACTATCCGCGTGTCTGGTTATGCGGTTCGCTTTAACTCACTGACTCCAGAACAGCAGCGCGACGTTATCGCCCGTACCTTTACTGAAAGCCTGTAAGGCTTCAGCCACGGGGGTGGAACAAAAAAGCCGGGGATTACCCCGGCTTTTTCTTACTCTTCAGTCTTCGTTTCCTGCGCGACAGCGCTTGGCTTACGACGCTTACCAATGTTTTTGGTATCGCGGTGGCGCTGCTTCACGCGCGGCTTCTCTTTTTCTTTCTCTTTTCTCTCAGCACGTTTCGCGAGCGCTTTCTTGGACGGTTTACCCGTCATTTTTTCACTCGGCGCACGTGTGGTTGGGCGCAAGCCATCAATAACGCGCGCTTTCAGCGGCTCGTCAACATAGCGGCCAATTTTCTGCAGCAGCAGGTAGTCATGCGCTTCAACCAGTGAAATTGCAATCCCTTTGCGGCCCGCGCGACCGGTACGGCCAATGCGGTGCAGGTAGGTATCTCCGCTGCGCGGCATATCGAAGTTAATGACGTGGCTCACGTCAGGGATGTCGATCCCGCGGGCGGCAACGTCTGTTGCGACCAGCACGTTAACGCGGCCATCGGTCAGGCGCTTAATGCCTTCGGTACGCTTGATCTGCGCCATCTCACCTTCAAGATAGCAGTTGTTGATCCCGGCGTTGCGCAGCATTTCAGCCAGCTCGTGCACGCGCTCGCGCTTACGCACAAACACGATAGTGCGGGTGGCGTCTTCCTGCGTCAGCAGGTGCTTGAGCAGCTCAACCTTATGCTCAAGGTTGTCCGCACGGTAATACCACTGGTGGATCTTTTTACGCTCTCGCGTGGATGGCGTCGCAGAGACTTCCACCGGATCTTCCAGCAGACGCTCTGCGAAGTCTTTAATCGCATCCCCTTCAAGGGTGGCAGAGAACAGCATCGTCTGGTTACGCCAGCGCGTTTCACCTGCAATATGCTCGATATCCTGCGCAAAGCCCATGTCCAGCATGCGGTCCGCTTCGTCGAGGATCAGCGTTTCTACCGCGCGGCAGTCGAAGTTCTCTTCTTTAATATACTGCAGCAGGCGGCCCGTCGTCGCGACGACGATGTCCTGGTTTTCGCTGAACACTTCGGCGTGGTTCATATACGCAACGCCGCCGGTGATGGTGGCGATATCCAGATGCGTATTCGCCGCGAGTTCACGCGCGTGATCGGCAACCTGCATGGCCAGCTCGCGCGTAGGCGTCAGGATCAAAATACGCGGCGGGCCAGATTTTTTACGTGGAAAGTCGAGCAGGTGCTGCAACACAGGCAGCAAATAGGCTGCTGTCTTCCCCGTGCCGGTTGGCGCAGAACCGAGCACATCGCGGCCCTCAAGCGCAGGCGGAATGGCCGCTGCCTGAATGGCGGTCGGGCGTGTAAAGCCTTTGCTCTCAAGAGCATTGAGCAGGCTTTCATCGAGTTCAAGTTCGGAAAAAGTCGTTACAGTCATGTTCTACCTCTGTGTGGGGCGCTGATTATAGACGTTACGGCTGTAATCTTCATCTGTTTGTATGGATATCGCTTTGCGGCCACTTCGCTTTCCCCTATGCTACTCCAGTTTCACTTAGAAGGTTGCCCTGACATGTCTCAACTCAAAGCGCAGCTGCGCCGCGATGGTTTTACGTTTAAACAATTTTTTGTCGCTCACGATCGCTGTGCCATGAAAGTCGGTACAGACGGCATTTTACTGGGAGCATGGGCACCTGTCGCAGGTGTTAAGCGTATTCTTGATATCGGTACCGGCAGCGGGCTGGTGGCCTTGATGCTGGCGCAGCGTACTGAAGAGCATGTCACTATTGATGCCGTTGAGCTGGATGCGCAGGCCGCAGGGCAGGCGGGTGAAAACGCGGCCGAGTCCCCCTGGGCTGACCGGATAACCGTTAAGTGCGCGGACGTGCTGGCCTGGGCGCCAGAGCAGACGGCGCGTTACGATCTGATTGTCAGCAACCCCCCTTACTACGAGCCCGGCGTGGAGTGCGGTACACCGGAACGTGAACAGGCGCGCTATACCGGTTCACTCGATCACAAAGCGCTGCTCGTCAACGCGGCTGAACTTATCTCAGAAGAGGGCTTTTTCTGCGTGGTGCTGCCAGAAAGTACGGGCAACACGTTTATCGCTACCGCGCAGGAGATCGGCTGGACGTTACGTTTGCGAACTGACATCTCTGATACGGAAGGCCGATTGCCGCACCGCGTGCTGCTGGCGCTTTCGCCAAAAGAGGGTGAGTGTTTTAATGACCGTATGGTGATCCGTGGGCCAGACCAGCGTTATTCCGAAGATTACACGGCTCTGACCCAGGCGTTTTATTTGTTTATGTAAACCTGCGGGGCGAGTATCGACGGGCCGGACTCAGCAAGCCGATCCGGGTAGTCGAGTGTGTAGTGCAAACCGCGGCTCTCTTTACGCATCATCGCGCAGCGAACAATCAGCTCGGCAACCTGCACCAGATTGCGCAGCTCCAGCAGATTATTGGAGACGCGGAAATGGGTATAATATTCATCAATTTCCTGCTGCAGCATCGTAATGCGGCGCAACGCGCGTTCCAGACGTTTCGTGGTGCGCACAATCCCAACGTAGTCCCACATAAACAGCCGTAGCTCGTGCCAGTTGTGCTGGATCACCACCAGCTCGTCCGGGTTCTCCACGCGGCTTTCATCCCAGGCCGGTAAACGCTCTGTTTCACGGGCGTAAGGCATGCGCTTCGTGATGTCCTCCGCCGCTGACCAGCCGTACACCAGACATTCAAGCAGCGAGTTAGACGCCATACGGTTCGCGCCGTGTAGCCCGGTATAGCTGACCTCACCAATAGCATACAGACCGTCTACATCAGTGCGTCCGTGATCGTCAACCATCACGCCGCCGCAGGTATAGTGGGCGGCTGGCACAATGGGCACCGGATCGCGTGTTAAATCAATGCCAAGATTGAGCAGCTTTTCGTAAATCATCGGGAAGTGCTGGCGAATGAATTCTGCCGGCTTATGGCTAATATCGAGATACATGCAGTCCACGCCAAGGCGCTTCATTTCGTGGTCGATGGCGCGGGCAACAATATCACGCGGCGCCAGTTCACCGCGGGCGTCAAAGTCCGGCATAAAGCGGGTACCGTCAGGGCGTTTCAGATAAGCCCCTTCGCCGCGCAGGGCTTCCGTCAGCAGGAAATTTCGCGCCTGAGGGTGGAACAGGGCGGTGGGGTGAAACTGATTAAATTCGAGATTCGCCACGCGGCAGCCGGCGCGCCAGGCCATGGCGATACCGTCCCCGGAAGCGATATCCGGATTCGTGGTGTACTGATACACCTTAGAGGCGCCACCTGTAGCCAACACCACAGCCTTCGCCTGACAGGTTTCCACCTTCTCTTTATTACGGTTCCAGACCCACGCTCCCACCACGCGACGCGTGCCGGGCAGGCCTATCTTGTCGGAAATGATCAGATCAACCGCGTTGCTCCGCTCAAGGACCCGGATGTTAGGATGGTTCAGCGCTTTGCTGACCAGCGTGGTTTCCACTTCTTTTCCGGTAGCATCCGCGGCGTGCAGGATGCGGCGGTGGCTATGGCCGCCTTCACGCGTTAAGTGGTAGCTCTCTTCACCGTTGGGCTGAACCTGAGTATCGAATAAAACACCCTGATCGATAAGCCACTGAACGCAATGGCGGGCATTGCTGGCGACAAACTCTGCCGCGTGTGCATCCACGATCCCGGCCCCGGCAATCAGCGTATCTTCCACATGTGACGCAATGCTGTCGGTCTCGTCAAATACCGCGGCAATGCCGCCCTGAGCATAAAATGTGGAGCCTTCACTTATCGGGCCTTTGCTCAGAACGATAACGTTCTGATGTTCAGCCAGACGCAGCGCCAGAGAGAGACCGGCAGCGCCGCTGCCGATGATCAGTACATCACAATGAAGTTCAGGTGTTGTGTTCATGATTGTTGTTTAATTTACTAAACAGTGTTGGGGCAGAATAGCACCTGTATGCGAGATATCGCACGTTTTTTTTAATGGAAGTTGCAATGACTAAACGCACATGCAGGGGTAAACGAAGGGTAAATAAATGAAATTATTTTGCGAAGCAGATCGTTAGCGTCAGATTTTGTGGTGAAATAAAGCCTGTGTTGCGTTACTCTTCTGGCGGGAAAAAGATGTTTCTTGTCAGAAAGTGGTGCGTATCGTGAACAGACTTATAATGAGAGAAAATGAACGGTCTGCGGCGCGATGAACAAAAACAAAGGCGTTACGGAACTTATTGAAGATCAGACACTCTAAGCTGGTGCTTGCTCAAAGTGCGGTAGTTATAGAGTGGCGTTTCGATAACGCGTGGAATTTAGGTTTGGGGAGACATTACCTCGGATGAGCGAGCAGTTAACGGACCAGGTCCTGGTTGAACGGGTCCAGAAGGGAGATCAGAAAGCCTTTAACCTACTGGTGGTGCGCTACCAGCATAAGGTGGCGAGTCTGGTTTCCCGCTATGTACCGTCAGGTGATGTACCTGATGTGGTGCAAGAGTCTTTTATTAAGGCCTATCGCGCGCTGGAATCTTTCCGGGGAGATAGTGCTTTTTATACCTGGCTGTACCGTATTGCTGTCAATACGGCAAAGAATTACCTGGTTGCTCAGGGTCGTCGTCCGCCGTCCAGTGATGTAGACGCTATCGACGCCGAAAACTTCGAAAGTGGCGGTGCGCTGAAAGAAATTTCGAACCCTGAGAACTTAATGTTGTCAGAAGAACTGAGACAAATTGTTTTTCGCACGATCGAGTCACTCCCGGAAGATTTACGCATGGCAATTACGTTACGGGAGCTTGATGGTCTGAGCTATGAAGAGATAGCCGCTATCATGGATTGTCCGGTCGGCACGGTTCGTTCACGAATTTTCCGTGCGCGAGAAGCTATTGATAATAAAGTTCAACCGCTTATCAGGCGTTGACGATAGCGGGATACTGGAAAAGGTATTAGGCATGCAGAAAGAAAAACTTTCCGCTTTAATGGATGGTGAGACGCTGGATAGTGAGCTGCTCAACGAGCTGTCTCATTCTCCCGAAATGCAAGAGACCTGGGAGAGTTACCATCTCATCCGTGACACGCTGCGCGGTGATACCGGAGAGGTTCTCCATTTCGATATCTCAGCCCGCGTGATGGCGGCCATCGAGAATGAGCCTGTTCATCAGACCACTCCGCTGATTCCTGAAGCGCAACCCGCACCGCACCAGTGGCAGAAAATGCCGTTCTGGCAAAAAGTGCGTCCGTGGGCCAGCCAGCTCACCCAAATGGGGGTGGCTGCATGCGTATCGCTTGCAGTTATCGTTGGCGTCCAGCACTATAATACTCAGTCTGAAACTAATCAGCAGCCAGAAGCGCCAGTGTTTAACACACTGCCGATGATGGGCAAAGCCAGCCCGGTAAGTCTGGGCGTACCGGCTGATGCCTCCGCCAGCGGCGGTCAGCAACAGCAGGTTCAGGAGCAGCGCCGTCGCATTAATGCGATGTTGCAGGATTATGAGTTGCAGCGTCGTCTGCACTCTGAACAGCTTCAGTTTGAGCAGGCCCAAACTCAGCAAGCTGCTGTGCAGGTGCCCGGAAACCAAACTTTAGGAACGCAATCGCAGTAATGAAGCAACTTTGGTTCGCCATGTCTCTGATGGCGGGTAGCCTGTTCTTCTCTGCTAACGCCTCGGCTGATGTTTCATCCGGGGCGTTGTTGCAGCAAATGAATCTGGCCAGCCAGTCACTCAATTACGAGTTGGCATTTATCAGCATCAACAAGCAGGGCGTCGAGTCGTTACGCTATCGCCATGCCCGTCTTGATAACCAGCCGCTCGCCCAGCTTTTACAGATGGATGGCCCGCGTCGGGAAGTTGTCCAGCGTGGCAACGAAATCAGCTATTTCGAGCCCGGTCTGGAGCCTTTCACCCTGAATGGCGACTATATCGTTGATTCTCTACCGTCGCTTATCTATACCGACTTCAAACGACTTGCCCCTTACTATGATTTTATTTCGGTAGGGCGTACCCGTATTGCAGACAGGCTGTGTGAAGTGATCCGCGTGGTTGCGCGCGATGGCACGCGCTACAGCTATATCGTCTGGATTGATGCGGAAACCAAGCTGCCGATGCGCGTGGACCTGCTCGACCGCGACGGCGAGACGCTTGAACAGTTCCGCGTCATCTCCTTTAGCGTGAACAATCAGGTTGGTAACAGCATGCAGAATCTGGCGAAGGCCAGCCTGCCGCCGCTGCTTTCTGTTCCTGCAGGGGACTCCGCTAATTTCAACTGGGTTCCTTCCTGGATACCGCAAGGCTTTAGCGAAGTGTCCAGCAGCCGTCGTCAGTTGCCCACCATTGATACGCCGGTTGAATCACGCCTCTATTCCGATGGCTTGTTCAGCTTCTCGGTGAATATCAACCGCGCAACGGCAAACAGCGCTGAACAAATGCTTCGTACCGGGCGTCGTACGGTCAGCACCACGGTTCGCGATAACGCAGAAATCACGATTGTGGGGGAATTACCTCCGCAGACGGCGAAGCGCATTTCAGACAGCATTAAATTCAGGGCCGCACAATGATTAAAGAGTGGGCGACCGTCGTCTCGTGGCAGAATGGTATTGCGCTGGTCAGCTGTGATGTTAAAGCCTCATGCAATAGCTGCGCATCCCGAGCCGGTTGTGGCAGTCGCGTGCTGAATAAGTTAGGGCCACAGACATCGCATACGATCTCCGTGCCGAGCGAACAGCCGCTGGTGGCGGGTCAGAAGGTGGAACTGGGCATTACGGAAGGCAGTCTGCTGAGTTCCGCGATGCTGGTCTATCTCTCCCCGCTGGTGGGGCTGTTTGTCATGGGCGGCCTTTTTCAGATGCTGTTTGGTACCGACGTGGCCGCCATGTGCGGTGCAGCTTTGGGTGGCGTAGGGGGATTCTGGCTTGCCAAAGGCATCTCACCGAAGCTCGCCGCGCGCGATGAGTGGCAGCCCGTTATTCTGAGCGTTGCGCTGGCGCCTGACCAACTTCGCGTCGAGACGCTCTCTTCTGAGGCCCGGTGATCCACCGGGCTTTATCATTATTTACATCTCAAAAAAGAAAACGCCATTTCTTCGCGCTATGCTTGGCTCTAAGTGCATTTCCAGGTTGCGGGTATGTAGTGTAGAATGCTGCGTTTTCGCACTGAAAAACGTCAGGCTAAGAACAGCGGCCTCCAGGAATTCGTAAGGCATAATTATTTAACTATATGAAGAACATACGTAACTTTTCGATCATTGCTCACATTGACCACGGTAAGTCGACGCTGTCTGACCGTATTATCCAGATTTGCGGTGGCCTGTCTGATCGTGAAATGGCAGCCCAGGTACTGGACTCCATGGACCTGGAACGCGAACGCGGTATCACCATCAAAGCGCAGAGCGTGACGCTCGACTATAAAGCTTCTGATGGCGAAACCTATCAACTGAACTTTATCGACACCCCAGGCCACGTTGACTTCTCCTATGAAGTATCACGCTCGCTGGCGGCCTGTGAAGGTGCGCTGCTGGTGGTCGATGCCGGGCAGGGCGTAGAAGCCCAGACCCTGGCAAACTGCTACACCGCGATGGAAATGGATCTCGAAGTTGTGCCGGTTCTGAACAAAATCGACCTGCCAGCCGCCGATCCTGAGCGCGTGGCGGAAGAGATTGAAGACATTGTCGGCATTGACGCGACCGACGCCGTACGCTGCTCCGCGAAAACCGGTGTGGGTGTGACCGACGTGCTGGAACGCCTGGTACGTGATATTCCGGCCCCGGAAGGCGACCCGGATGGTCCATTGCAGGCGCTGATCATCGACTCCTGGTTCGATAACTACCTGGGCGTGGTCTCTCTGGTGCGTATTAAAAACGGCACCATGCGTAAAGGCGACAAAATCAAGGTTATGAGTACCGGACAGGTCTACAACGCAGACCGTCTGGGTATCTTCACGCCAAAACAGGTTGACCGTACCGAGCTGAAATGCGGCGAGGTAGGCTGGCTGGTCTGCGCGATTAAAGACATCCTCGGCGCGCCAGTGGGCGATACCCTGACCGGCGCGCGTAACCCGGCAGACAAAGCGCTGCCAGGCTTCAAAAAGGTGAAACCGCAGGTTTACGCGGGTCTGTTCCCGGTCAGCTCTGACGACTACGAAAACTTCCGCGATGCGCTCGGCAAGCTGAGCCTGAACGATGCCTCCCTGTTCTACGAGCCAGAAAGTTCAACGGCGCTGGGCTTCGGCTTCCGCTGCGGCTTCCTCGGCCTGCTGCACATGGAGATTATTCAGGAGCGTCTGGAGCGTGAATACGATCTGGATCTGATCACCACCGCACCAACGGTAGTCTACGAAGTAGAAACCACCTCGAAAGAAGTGATCTACGTCGACAGCCCGTCCAAGCTGCCGCCGCTGAACAACATTCACGAGCTGCGCGAGCCTATTGCAGAATGTCACATGCTGCTGCCGCAGGAGTTCCTGGGGAACGTTATTACGCTCTGTATTGAGAAGCGTGGCGTGCAGACCAACATGGTTTACCACGGTAACCAGGTGGCGCTGACCTATGAAATCCCTATGGCGGAAGTGGTACTCGACTTCTTCGACCGTCTGAAGTCTACCTCCCGTGGCTATGCGTCACTGGATTACAACTTCAAACGTTTCCAGGCCTCCAACATGGTGCGCGTGGACGTGCTGATCAACGGCGAGCGTGTGGATGCGCTGGCGCTGATCACCCACAACGACAATGCGCCGTATCGTGGCCGCGAGCTGGTTGAGAAGATGAAAGATCTGATCCCGCGTCAGCAGTTTGACATTGCGATTCAGGCGGCCATCGGTAACCACATCATTGCCCGCTCAACCGTGAAGCAGCTGCGTAAAAACGTTCTGGCGAAGTGCTATGGCGGTGACGTTAGCCGTAAGAAAAAGCTGCTGCAGAAGCAGAAAGAAGGTAAGAAGCGTATGAAGCAGGTCGGTAACGTTGAGCTGCCGCAGGAAGCATTCCTTGCCATTCTTCATGTCGGTAAAGACGGCAAATAACCTTTAAGGAGTTGGCATGGCGAACATGTTTGCCCTGATCCTGGTCATCGCTACGCTGGTGACAGGCCTGCTGTGGTGTCTGGATAAGTTTATCTTCGCCCCAAAACGCCGTGAACGTCAGGCTGCCGCGCAGGCAGCGACTGGCGATGCGCTTGACGCGAAAACCCTGAAGAAAGTTGGCCCGAAACCGGGCTGGCTGGAAACGGGCGCGTCGGTGTTCCCGGTGCTGGCGATTGTGCTGGTGGTACGTTCGTTTATTTATGAGCCGTTCCAGATCCCATCGGGATCAATGATGCCAACGCTGCTGATCGGTGATTTTATTCTGGTTGAGAAGTTTGCCTACGGCATCAAAGATCCGATTTACCAGAAAACGCTGATCGAAACGGGGCATCCGAAACGTGGCGACATCGTGGTGTTTAAATATCCGGACGATCCGCGTCTGGATTACATTAAGCGCGCGGTGGGTCTGCCGGGTGATAAAGTGACCTACGATCCGGTTGCGAAGGAAGTCA
The DNA here is from genome assembly GCF_001743375.1 of Enterobacter sp. IF2SW-B1. NCBI lineage: Bacteria > Pseudomonadati > Pseudomonadota > Gammaproteobacteria > Enterobacterales > Enterobacteriaceae > Enterobacter > Enterobacter sp. IF2SW-B1. Next base: position 20,523 of record NZ_MJAA01000008.1, read on the forward strand.
CCGTTCAGCCGGGCTGCAGCTCCGGTACCGCGTGTGAAAACGCGCTGCCAATCACCTACTCAAACGTTGAGCCAAGTGATTTCGTGCAGACTTTCGCCCGTCGTAACGGCGGTGAAGCGACCAGCGGGTTCTTCCAGGTGCCAAAAGGTGAAACCAAAGAGAACGGCATTCGTCTGGTTGAGCGCAAAGAGACGCTGGGCGATGTCACTCACCGCATTCTGACCGTGCCAATCGCGCAGGACCAAGTGGGGATGTATTACAAACAGCCGGGTCAGCAGCTGGCCAGCTGGATCGTACCGCCGGGACACTACTTCATGATGGGCGATAACCGCGATAACTCCGCGGACAGCCGTTACTGGGGCTTTGTGCCGGAAGCGAATCTGGTGGGTAAAGCAACCGCGATCTGGATGAGTTTTGAGAAGCAGGAAGGCGAGTGGCCGACCGGCGTGCGCCTGAATCGTATTGGCGGAATCCATTAATTCTCAGGAAAAGAACACGTAGCCGCGTTATTTCGCGGCTACGTGAATTATTTCCTCGATAAATCTCTTTGAACTAACGACATCCCCTGTCGTTGTGTATAGAATATTCCCCCGAAGTTTAAGGTTGGCCCTGCAAGGGTGCCACGGCACACGAAACCGCGTTGGTTTTCTCAGGTCGGTTTCGTGTGCTGCATTTTTGACGCATTCATTTATTGGTATCGCATGAACCCCATCGTAATTAATCGGCTTCAACGGAAGCTGGGCTACACTTTTCATCATCAGGAGTTGTTGCAACAGGCATTAACCCATCGCAGTGCCAGCAGCAAACATAATGAGCGTCTCGAGTTTCTGGGTGACTCTATTTTAAGTTTCGTGATTGCGAATGCGCTTTATCATCGTTTCCCGCGCGTGGACGAAGGTGATATGAGCCGCATGCGCGCCACGCTGGTGCGCGGCAACACCCTCGCTGAAATCGCGCGCGAATTTGAACTGGGCGAATGTCTGCGTCTTGGGCCGGGTGAACTGAAAAGCGGCGGCTTCCGTCGTGAATCTATTCTTGCCGATACGGTCGAAGCATTAATTGGTGGCGTGTTCCTGGACAGCGATATCCAGACCGTAGAAAAGCTGATCCTTAACTGGTATCAGACCCGTCTGGACGAAATTAGCCCGGGCGATAAACAAAAAGATCCGAAAACGCGCCTGCAGGAATATTTGCAGGGCCGTCATCTGCCGCTGCCATCCTATCTGGTGGTGCAGGTGCGTGGCGAAGCGCACGATCAGGAATTTACCATCCATTGCCAGGTCAGTGGCCTGAGTGAACCGGTGGTGGGCACAGGTTCGAGCCGCCGTAAGGCTGAACAGGCTGCCGCCGAACAGGCGTTAAAAATGCTGGAGCTGGAATGAGCGAAGAAAAAACCTATTGCGGATTTATTGCCATCGTCGGACGTCCGAACGTCGGCAAATCCACCCTGCTGAATAATCTGCTTGGGCAGAAGATTTCCATCACCTCGCGTAAGGCGCAGACCACGCGTCACCGCATCGTCGGCATCCATACTGAAGGCGCGTATCAGGCGATCTACGTCGATACCCCTGGCCTGCACATGGAAGAGAAGCGTGCCATTAACCGTCTGATGAACAAGGCGGCGAGCAGCTCCATCGGCGACGTAGAACTGGTGATTTTCGTAGTGGAAGGCACCCGCTGGACGCCGGACGACGAAATGGTACTGAACAAGCTGCGTGACGGCAAAACGCCGGTGATCCTCGCGGTCAACAAAGTTGACAACGTGCAGGAAAAAGCTGACCTGCTGCCGCACCTGCAGTGGCTGGGCAGCCAGATGAACTTCCTGGATATCGTTCCGCTGTCTGCTGAGACCGGCCTGAACGTTGATACCATCGCGGGCATCGTACGTAAGCATCTACCGGAAGCGATTCACCACTTCCCGGAAGACTACATCACCGATCGCTCTCAGCGCTTTATGGCATCTGAAATCATCCGTGAAAAGCTGATGCGTTTCCTGGGCGCCGAGCTGCCGTACTCTGTGACGGTGGAGATCGAGCGTTTCCAGAGCAACGAGCGCGGTGGCTACGACATTAATGGCCTGATCCTCGTCGAGCGTGAAGGGCAGAAGAAGATGGTGATCGGCAACAAAGGCGCCAAGATCAAAACCATCGGCATTGAAGCCCGTAAAGACATGCAGGAGATGTTCGAAGCGCCGGTTCACCTGGAACTGTGGGTGAAGGTGAAATCTGGCTGGGCCGATGATGAGCGTGCTCTGCGCAGCCTCGGTTACGGCGAAGATCAGTAACTCAAGACGACGAGTATAATGGAAGGTTGGCAGCGCGCCTTCGTTCTCCATAGTCGTCCCTGGAGCGAAACCAGCCTGATGCTGGACGTCTTCACGGAAGAGTCGGGCCGCGTGCGCCTTGTTGCGAAAGGCGCACGTTCCAAACGTTCTAATCTGAAGGGGGCCCTACAGCCTTTTACGCCGCTGCTGGTTCGCTTTGGCGGGCGAGGGGAAGTCAAAACCTTGCGCAGCGCTGAAGCCGTCTCTCTGGCGCTTCCCCTTTCTGGCATCACGCTCTACAGCGGTCTGTATGTCAACGAGCTCATCTCCCGCGTCCTTGAACATGAGACTCGCTTCTCGGAACTTTTCTTCGATTATCTACACTGTATCCAGGCACTGGCGGGTGCGACCGGCACGCCCGAACCCGCCCTGCGTCGTTTCGAACTGGCGCTGCTGGGCCACCTCGGGTACGGCGTGGATTTTCTGCACTGTGCAGGCAGCGGTGATGAGGTGGAAGACACCATGACCTACCGCTACCGCGAAGAAAAAGGCTTTATTGCCAGCGTCGTCGTTGATAACAGTACTTTTACCGGACGCCAGCTCAGAGCGCTTTATGAACGCGAGTTTCCGGACGCCGATACCCTGCGCGCAGCAAAACGCTTTACCCGGATTGCCCTCAAGCCGTATCTTGGCGGCAAGCCCTTAAAGAGCCGCGAATTATTCAGGCAGTTTATGCCCAAACGTTAGACCACAGCATCAGAAAGAAAACCGAGGATTGTCATGGCTGAATTACTGTTAGGCGTCAACATCGACCACATCGCCACCCTGCGCAACGCGCGCGGCACGGCGTATCCCGATCCGGTTCAGGCAGCGTTTATTGCTGAACAGGCTGGTGCCGACGGCATTACCGTTCACCTGCGTGAAGACCGCCGCCACATTACCGACCGCGACGTGCGCATTCTTCGTCAGACGCTGGACACCCGTATGAATCTGGAGATGGCGGTCACCGAAGAGATGCTGACCATTGCCTGCGAGACCAAACCGCACTTCTGCTGCCTGGTGCCGGAAAAACGCCAGGAAGTGACCACCGAAGGCGGGCTGGACGTGGCGGGGCAGCAGGACAAAATGCGCGATGCCTGCAAGCGCCTGGCGGATGCCGGTATCCTGGTTTCTCTGTTTATCGACGCCGATTTCGCGCAGATTAAAGCGGCAGCCGACGTGGGCGCGCCGTATATCGAAATTCACACCGGCTGCTATGCCGATGCTAAAAACGATGCCGAGCAGGCCAAAGAGCTGGAGCGTATCGCCAAAGCGGCCACCTACGCCGCGAGCCTGGGACTGAAGGTTAATGCCGGTCACGGCCTGACCTACCACAACGTGAAGGCCATTGCTGCTCTGCCGGAAATGCATGAGCTGAACATCGGCCACGCCATTATTGGCCGCGCGGTGATGAGCGGCCTGAAAGAGGCGGTTTCAGAGATGAAACGCCTGATGCTGGAAGCGCGTCAGTAATGGCCATTTTGGGCTTAGGCACCGATATCGTCGAAATAGCCCGCATCGAAGCGGTGATCGCCCGGAGCGGCGATCGCCTCGCAAGGCGCGTGCTGAGCGATAACGAATGGGCCATCTGGGAAGCGCACCAGCAGCCGGTGCGTTTTCTGGCAAAGCGCTTTGCGGTAAAAGAGGCGGCAGCCAAGGCCTTCGGGACCGGCATTCGTAACGGCCTGGCATTTAACCAGTTCGAAGTTTTTAATGATGAGCTGGGCAAACCGCGCCTGCGTCTGTGGGGTGAAGCGCAAAAGCTGGCGGAGAAGCTGGGGGTGAATCATATGCACGTGACGATCGCAGATGAACGCCACTATGCCAGCGCGACGGTGATTATCGAAAGCTAAATTTTGTCCGCGTGGTGCATCAGGACAAATTTATCCCACAGCTGCTCTTCGCTCTCGACGTGTGTCGGATCCTTCAGAATAGTGTTGGGGATCGGGCACACCTTCTGACAGGTCGGCGTCTCATAGTGGCCGACGCATTCCGTGCAGCGGTCGCTGTTAATCTCGTAAATGCTGTCGCCCATCGAAATCGCCTGATTCGGGCATTCGGGTTCGCACATATCGCAATTGATGCATTTTTTGGTAATTAACAGCGCCATCAGGAAATTCTCAGAAACAACACAAACTGGGCGGGCATTATACGCGTCAAACCAGTTTCTTTACCAGTTCTTCGCTGTGACGAATGCGCTCAGGCGCGCGCTCCAGATCCTGCTGTACCAGCGCCATAAACAGCAGGTCCGTCAGCATCATTTGTGCGCTGGTGGACGAAATTGCCGCGCTGCGCGTGGCCTGCTCTTCGGCAATGGTATACAAACAGCGCGTTGCCCGCTGCTGCAGCGCATTTGGCGTAAAGCCGGTGATCGCCAGAATTTTGCCGCCGACGCGCAGGGCTTCGTCGGTCGCCATGTTGATCTCGCGGCGCTCGCCGGAGTAGGAGATGGCCAGCAGCAGATCGTCAGGATCCATCGCCTGCACGGTCGCCAGCAGGGCGTGCATATCCTGCTCGACGATGGCGTTAAAACCGATTTTAGTCAGCTTCCAGCCAAAATTACGCGCCACCAGACCGGACGCGCCAATACCGGTCAAAATAATACGCCGCGCCGCCCGCAGCATCGCCACGCTTTCCAGTAATTTCTCTTCGGTATTCACGTCCAGCGTGGCGTGCATGGCCGCCACGTTCTCCTTGATCAGCTTTTCCCCAACCAGACGCATCGGGTCATCGCCGCGGATCTGGTTATGCACCGGCATGGACTGCGGATTCGGGTTACTCACCAGCGCTTCGCTGATTGCCAGCTTAAGAGCGGGAAAACCCTTAAACCCGATCTTCTGGGCAAATTTCACCACGCTTGACTGGCTCACTCCAGCTTCGCTTGCCAGCTGCTGTGAGCTGAGGTGGCGGGCGCGATCGGGCTGAGAAAGCAGAAAATCCGCCAGCTTTTTGTCGCTTTGAGCAAAGCCGGCGTAGCGCTGGCGAATGCGAATTAAACAGTTCATGAGTACTCCCGGCGGAAATGTGATTGTCTGCGCAAAAACGAATTCTGCTCGCCTGAATGAATTTTATATTCCATTATAGTGTGATTATTATGAATTAAAAATTCTTGAGGTACAAAAAATGAATCTTGGCTCACTTGTTTCTGAAACGCGTAACCCGCAAACCATGGATCTGGATGCGCTCTCCACCCTGGAGCTGGTTAACCGCTTTAATCAACAGGATACGCTGGTCGCGCAGGCAGTGAAAGAGACATTGCCAGAGGTGGCGAAAGCGGTCGATGCGGCGGCGGAAGCTCTTAAGGCCGGTGGTCGCATTATCTATATGGGGGCCGGTACCAGCGGGCGTCTCGGGGTGCTGGATGCCTCGGAATGTCCGCCCACCTTTGGCGTTCCGCACGGCCTGGTGGTTGGCCTGATTGCAGGTGGTCCCGGCGCGCTGCTGAAGGCCGTTGAAGGGGCGGAGGACAACAAACAGCTGGGTGAGGATGACCTGAAGGATCTGAACCTGACGGCGAACGATCTGGTGGTCGGCCTGGCGGCATCCGGGCGCACGCCGTACGTCATTGGCGGCCTGGAATACGCCAACCGGACCGGCTGCACGACGGTCGCCATCTCCTGCAACCCCGGCTCGCCGATTGCGCAGGTGGCCGCTATCGCCATCTCTCCGGTCGTTGGGCCGGAAGCGCTCACCGGCTCCACGCGCCTGAAATCCGGGACCGCGCAAAAGCTGGTGCTCAATATGATCTCCACCGGTGCGATGGTGAAGTTCGGCAAGGTCTATCAGAACCTGATGGTCGATATGCAGGCCACCAACGTCAAGCTGGTGGACAGAGCCTGCCGCATGGTGATGGAGGCGACAGGCGCGGGCCGTGAAGAGGCAGAAGCGGTGCTCAGGCAGACCGATCACGATGTAAAACCAGCCATTTTGATGATCTTAAGCGGGCTGGACGCGGCGGCTGCGCGAGCCAAACTCGACGCGCATAACGGCTTCTTACGGGCGGCATTAGAAAACTAGCAGAGGCGTTTATGGACAAAACAGCAGCGCTCGCCAGCGATATCCTGCAGGGGATAGGCGGGGAACAAAATATTCAGCGTCTGGAAAACTGCATGACGCGCGTGCGCGTCGAGGTGCATAACGACGACCAGCTTGACGTGCCGGGCCTGAAGAAGCTGTCCGGCGTCAGTGGCTACGTGAAACAGGGGCAGCAACACCAGCTGATCGTCGGGCCGGGCAAGGCGGCGCAGGTTGTCGATGCCATGCGCGCGCTGATGGTCGGCGGTGCAAGCGTGACGGTTGACGACGCTGAACGCACCAAAGCGCAGGCGAAGGCCAAATACAAAGCTCCCATGAGCGATGCGCTGCGACAGCTGGCAAACGTCTTTATCCCGCTGATCCCGGCGTTTATAGCTTCCGGCTTGATCACCGGGATCATCAACATCCTTAAGCGGCCAGATATCGTCGGGGATTTTGCCACGCAGTATCCGAACCTGCTGGGCATTCTCGGGATCTTCGGCAGCGCGGTGTTTGCCATTATGAACATTCTGGTCGGGGTCAATACCGCGAAGGTGTTTGGCGGCTCGCTGGCCATGGGCGGCGTAATGGCAGGGATCTTGTCCAGCCCGCAGCTAGCGCAAATCACGCTGTTTGGCGAGGCGCTCCAGCCTGGTCGCGGCGGGGTGATTGCCGTGCTGCTGGTGGTTATTCTTATGTGCTGGATCGAGAAAAAGCTACGCGCGGTTCTGCCTGGCTCGATTGAGCTGATCCTCAACCCGCTGCTGACCACGTTAATTACCGGTAGCGTCGCGATTGTGGTCCTTCAGCCACTAGGCGGGTGGATCTCTGATGCCATCGCCCACGGCGCGTCTCTGGCTATCGACCGCGGCGGCCTGCTGGTGGGGGCGGTGCTGTCAGGTACCTTCCTGCCGCTGGTGCTGACCGGCCTGCATCAGGGGCTGGTGCCGATCCACGTCGAGCTGGTGCAGGCGCACGGTTATAACGCGCTGCTGCCTATTCTCTCGATGGCGGGCGTCGGGCAGGTGGGGGCAGCGATTGCCGTCCTGATGAAAACCCGCAACGCGCGCCTGAAAAAAGTGATTAAAGGGGCGCTGCCGGTCGGGCTGCTCGGCATTGGCGAGCCGCTGATATTCGGCGTCACGCTGCCGCTGGGTAAACCGTTCCTTGCGGCCTGTCTGGGGGGCGCTGTAGGCGGGGCACTCATTAGCTACTGGAAAGTCGCCACCGTTATCACCTTTGGTCTCTCCGGTTTACCGCTGGCATTAACCATCGTGACCGGAAAAGTCATGCTCTATCTGTTAGGCTATTTAGTAGCGGTGATCGCCGGGTTCCTGTTTACCTGGCTGTTAGGATTCAACGACCCAGAGGAGTAAGGTTTGGCCAATCACGAGCGTCGCGTTGTCTTTTTCGATCTGGATGGAACGCTGCATCAGCAGGATATGTTTGGTACGTTTATGCGCTACCTGCTGCGGCGTCAGCCTCTGAACGCGCTGCTCGTCTTACCGCTCTTACCCCTCATTGGCATCGCGCTGCTGGTAAAAGGCCGGGCGGCGCGCTGGCCGATGAGCCTGCTGCTGTGGGGATGTACGTTTGGCCACAGCGAAGCGCGGCTCAAACAGCTCGAAAAGGAGTTCGCTCTCTGGTTCCGCGGCCACGTTGCCGCGTTTCCCGTGGTGCAGGCGCGCCTGACCAGCTATCTTGACGCCAACGATGCCGATATCTGGCTGATTACCGGCTCCCCGCAGACGCTGGTGGAGCAGGTCTACTTTGATACCCCCTGGCTGCCGCGCGTAAATCTTATCGCCACGCAAATTTCCCGCGGCTACGGCGGCTGGGTCCTGACGATGCGCTGTCTGGGGCATGAAAAAGTGGTCCAGCTGGAAAAACGCATCGGCACGCCGCTGCGTCTTTACAGCGGCTACAGCGACAGCAAGCAGGACAACCCGCTGCTCTATTTTTGCCAGCACCGCTGGCGCGTTACTCCCCTCGGTGAACTTCAGCAACTCGAATAGTCTTATCTGTAAGGGCTGTGTATAATGCCGCCCGCTTTTAGACTGGAGTATCAGCCCTTGTCCACCTCAGAACACAATCATGAATACTGGATGCGTCACGCGCTGGCGCTGGCTCAACGGGCCTGGGACGAGGGCGAAGTGCCCGTGGGCGCGGTGCTGGTTCATAACAACCGGGTGATTGGGGAAGGGTGGAACCGTCCTATTGGCCGCCACGATCCTACCGCGCACGCCGAAATTATGGCGCTTCGTCAGGGCGGCCTGGTGCTGCAAAACTATCGTCTGCTCGATACCACTCTGTACGTCACCCTTGAACCCTGCGTGATGTGCTCCGGGGCGATGGTGCACAGCCGAATCGGTACCCTGGTGTTTGGAGCGCGGGATGAAAAAACCGGTGCGGCCGGTTCACTGATGGACGTGCTGGGTCATCCCGGAATGAATCATCAGGTGCAGACTATCGGTGGGGTACTTGCACAAGAGTGTTCGGGGCTATTAAGCGATTTCTTTCGAATGCGCCGTCAGCAGAAAAAGCAACAAAAGGCAGAATTGAAGTTGTCGGATGATTAAGCTCGTCCGGCGCCACAACCGGATAACTTTCCGCCAGCTGTTTTGCCTCTGTTGCCTCTTTCTCTTTCTCCAGCAGATAGCCGACCAGGCTAATCTGATACTTACGTATATTTTCCACGTAGGCGTAGGCTTCATGTCCGCGCGCGTAGCCATACGTCAGCTTGTTGTACCATGGCTTCTGGCTCAGCAGCGGCAGGCGCTGTTTTACGTCTGACCAGCTGTCCGGGTTTCCCTTCGTTTTCGCCGTCAGAGCCCGCGCGTCAAGCATGTGCGCGTAGCCCATGTTGTAGGCCGCCAGCGCAAACCAGATCCGTTCCTCTTCCGGCACGGTTTCCGGGACTTTAGCCATCATATCCTGCAGGTAGCGCGCCCCGCCGCTGATGCTCTGTTCCGCATCGGTACGGTCGTTAACGCCCAGGCTCAGCGCGGTATTTTTGGTTAACATCATCAGTCCGCGTACGCCCGTTGGCGACGTGGCCTGGGTGTCCCAGTGGGACTCCTGGTACGAGATAGCCGCCAGCAGTTTCCAGTCAATCTCCTGGGCATATTTTTCGAAAAGCGGCTGCAGGTCAGGCAGGACGCTGTCAACCGCGCGCAGGAAGCTGCGGGTGTCAACGTAGTCAAAGTCATCCCCGTGGCCGAGGTACTTCTCCTCAAGTCGCGCCAGCGTGCCGTCTTCATTGATGGTGTTATAAAAATCCAGCATGGCCGCCGAGAGGGTCTGGTCATCGTCCAGATGGGTAAACCAGGTCACCGGCTGTTCGTCCGTCACGTCCAGCGCCACGGCGATTTCAGGATGCACCCGCTGGAACAGGCTGATCGCCACCGAATCGGCGATGGTGTAGGGCAGTTTCTGATCTTTGACCTGCTCCAGCAGCTCCGTCGTGCCGAGTTTAGGGTCAACCGTCCAGCTCAGATCCGGGTATTTTTTCTCCTTTAACTCACGCAAGTCGTCAATCACTACGTGGCCGGGAGCAATCGTCAGCTGTTGCGCGTTGATCGAGGCAAGCGTACGCGGGCGCAGGCTCCCGACGCGATAAACCAGCTGCTGGGAAACGGAGTAGTAGGTCGGGCCCGGCTGGTAGTTCTTGCTGCGCTCGCTGTTATAGACCAGCCCGGCAGCGAGGATATCGGCGTTGTTGTTGTCCAGGTCGTCAAACAGCTGGTTGATGTTCTGGCGGACGGTAATTTTAAGCTTCACGCCCAGATAATCGGCAAACTGCTGCGCCAGCTCATAATCCAGACCAATAATTTTGCCGTTGATGTCGCTGTAAATTAGCGGAGAGTTGAGGGTACTGACGCGCAGTTCCCCCCGCTCCTGAATGGCGGCGATACGATTTTCGGCTTTGCCGAACCAGGGGATGGAAGGCCAGAGGGCCACTGCCAGCAGCAACGTTACAATGCCGATGAGCAGATAATTAATCTTTAATTTTTTCAATTAGTTAATTCTCTGCGACGCCGGTTGCCTCAGTCTGCTGTAGCCATGTTAATCATAAGGTTTGTCATTGAATGAGCGGCATTTTGCGTAAACTTGCGCCACTTGGCAACCAATTAGAGAGACAGGTCACATCTATTGTTAAACGCTGAAGTCGATTTTATTTCGACGCAAACGGTTTCGTCGGCGCTCAGGATTCTCTATAATGACGCCCGTTTTCCCCCCTTGCGCACACTGTAAGCGCCCCGGCGCTTCGAAGACGAGAGACTTATGATGGAAATTCTGCGTGGTTCGCCTGCACTGTCTGCCTTCCGTATTACCAAACTGCTGGCACGTTTTCAGGCGGCCGACCTTCCGGTAAGCAATATTTACGCTGAGTATGTCCATTTTGCTGACCTGAATGCCCCCCTGAATGCAGAGGAGCGCGTACAGCTGGAACGCCTGCTCAAGTATGGCCCAAATCTGAGCAGCCATACGCCAACCGGCAAACTGATCCTTGCGACGCCGCGTCCGGGCACCATCTCCCCCTGGTCTTCCAAAGCCACCGACATTGCCCACAACTGCGGCCTGAGCCAGATTAACCGTCTGGAGCGCGGCGTAGCGTACTACGTCGAAGCCTCTACCCTGAGCGACGCGCAGTGGCAGGCGGTTGCGGCTGAATTGCACGACCGCATGATGGAGAGCGTGTTTGCCTCTCTTGATGACGCACAGAAGCTTTTCTCCCATCATCAGCCTGCGCCGGTACAGAGCGTGGACCTGCTGGGGCAGGGCCGCCAGGCGCTGATTGACGCCAACCTGCGTCTCGGCCTGGCGCTGGCAGAAGACGAAATTGACTACCTGCAGGACGCGTTCGTTAAGCTCAACCGCAACCCGAACGACATCGAACTCTACATGTTCGCGCAGGCCAACTCTGAGCACTGCCGCCATAAGATTTTCAATGCCGACTGGATTATCGACGGCGAACAGCAGCCGAAGTCGCTGTTCAAAATGATCAAAAACACCATGGAACAAACCCCTGACCACGTGCTGTCTGCCTATAAAGACAACGCCGCGGTGATGGAAGGTTCCGAGGTGGGCCGCTTCTTCGCCGATCGCGAAGCAGGGCGCTATGACTTCCATCAGGAGCCTGCGCATATTCTGATGAAAGTGGAAACCCACAACCACCCTACGGCCATTTCTCCGTGGCCGGGTGCGGCGACCGGCTCCGGCGGCGAAATCCGTGACGAAGGGGCGACCGGTCGTGGGGCGAAACCAAAAGCGGGTCTGGTCGGCTTTTCCGTTTCTAACCTGCGCATCCCTGGCTTTGAACAGCCGTGGGAAGAAGATTTCGGCAAGCCAGAGCGCATCGTGACCGCGCTGGATATCATGACCGAAGGTCCGCTGGGCGGCGCGGCGTTTAACAACGAATTTGGCCGTCCGGCGCTGAACGGTTACTTCCGTACCTACGAAGAGAAGGTGGACAGCCACAACGGCGAAGAGCTGCGTGGCTACCACAAACCGATCATGCTGGCGGGCGGGATCGGCAACATCCGTGCCGATCACGTGCAAAAAGGCGAGATCGTCGTCGGCGCGAAGCTGATCGTGCTGGGCGGCCCGGCGATGAACATCGGTCTGGGCGGCGGCGCGGCCTCCTCTATGGCCTCCGGCCAGTCTGATGCGGATCTCGACTTCGCGTCCGTGCAGCGTGACAACCCTGAGATGGAGCGTCGCTGCCAGGAAGTGATCGACCGCTGCTGGCAGCTGGGCGATGCTAACCCGATTCTGTTCATCCACGACGTGGGCGCGGGCGGTCTGTCCAACGCTATGCCGGAGCTGGTGAGCGACGGCGGTCGCGGTGGCCGTTTCAACCTGCGCGATATCCTGAGCGATGAGCCGGGCATGAGCCCGCTGGAAATCTGGTGTAACGAATCCCAGGAGCGCTATGTGCTGGCGGTTGCGGCCGACCAGCTGCCGCTGTTTGACGAGCTGTGCCGCCGCGAGCGCGCGCCGTATGCCGTCATCGGTGAAGCGACCGAAGAGCAGCACCTGATTCTTAGCGACACCCATTTCGACAACCAGCCTATCGATCTGCCGCTGGACGTGCTGCTCGGTAAAACGCCGAAGATGACCCGCGACGTAACAACCCGTAAAGCAGCGGGCAAAGCGCTGGATCGCCAGGGCATTACCGTGGCGGAAGCGGTCAACCGCGTGCTGCACCTGCCTGCTGTGGCAGAGAAAACCTTCCTGGTCACCATCGGCGACCGCACCGTGACCGGTATGGTGTCGCGCGATCAGATGGTTGGCCCGTGGCAGATCCCGGTGGCGAACTGCGCCGTGACCACCGCGAGCCTCGACAGCTACTACGGCGAAGCGATGGCGCTGGGCGAACGCACCCCGGTCGCGCTGCTGGACTTCGCCGCCTCTGCACGACTGGCGGTTGGTGAAGCGCTGACCAACATCGCGGCGACGCAGATTGGCGACATCAAACGTATCAAACTTTCCGCGAACTGGATGGCGGCAGCCGGTCACCCTGGTGAAGACGCTGGCCTGTATGAAGCCGTGAAAGCGGTGGGTGAGGAACTGTGCCCAGCCCTCGGCCTGACCATTCCGGTGGGTAAAGACTCCATGTCGATGAAAACCCGCTGGCAGGAGGGTAACGAGCAGCGCGAGATGACGTCTCCGCTGTCGCTGGTGATCACTGCGTTTGCCCGCGTGGAAGACGTGCGCCATACCGTTACGCCGCAGCTGGCGACCGAAGATAACGCCCTGCTGTTGATTGACCTGGGTAAAGGCCACAACGCGCTGGGCGCCACCGCACTGGCGCAGGTTTACCGTCAACTTGGCGACAAGCCAGCCGACGTGCGCGACGTGGCGCAGCTAAAAGGTTTCTACGACGCAATTCAGGCGCTGGTGGCACAGCGCAAGCTGCTGGCCTACCACGACCGTTCCGACGGCGGCCTGCTGGTGACCCTGGCAGAGATGGCCTTCACCGGCCACTGCGGCGTGGAAGCGAACATTGCAACGCTTGGCGAAGACCGCCTGGCGGCGCTGTTTAACGAAGAGCTGGGTGCGGTGATTCAGGTTCGCGCCGCAGACCGCGAGGCGGTGGAAGCGATTCTGGCGAAGCACGGTCTGGCAGACTGCGTCCACTATCTGGGGAAAGCCGTTCAAGGCGACCGCTTCGTCATTGAGGCCGACGCTCACGCCGTGTTCAGCGAAAGCCGCACCACGCTGCGCATGTGGTGGGCAGAAACCACCTGGCAGATGCAGCGTCTGCGCGATAACCCGGAATGTGCCGATCAGGAGCATAACGCGAAAGCGAATGACCAGGATCCTGGCCTGAACGTGAAGCTCTCCTTCGACATCAACGAAGATATCGCTGCGCCGTACATTGCGACCGGCGCGCGTCCGAAAGTGGCCGTGCTGCGCGAGCAGGGCGTTAACTCCCACGTTGAGATGGCTGCGGCCTTCCACCGCGCGGGCTTTGACGCTATCGACGTCCACATGAGCGACCTGCTGGCCGGGCGTACCGGTCTGGAAGATTTCCATGCGCTGGTGGCGTGCGGCGGTTTCTCCTACGGCGACGTGCTGGGCGCAGGCGAAGGCTGGGCGAAGTCCATTCTGTTTAATAGCCGCGTGCGCGACGAGTTCGAGACCTTCTTCCATCGTCCGCAAACCCTGGCGCTGGGCGTGTGCAACGGCTGCCAGATGATGTCTAACCTGCGCGAGCTGATCCCGGGCAGCGAAGCCTGGCCACGCTTTGTGCGCAACCAGTCCGACCGCTTCGAAGCGCGCTTCAGTCTGGTTGAAGTGACTCAGAGCCCGTCTCTGCTGCTGCAGGGGATGGTTGGCTCTCAGATGCCAATCGCCGTTTCCCACGGCGAAGGTCAGGTAGAAGTGCGCGATGCGGCCCATCTGGCGCAGCTCGAGAGCAAAGGCCTGGTGGCGCTGCGCTTTGTCGATAACTTCGGCAAGGTCACGGAAACCTATCCGGCGAACCCGAACGGCTCCGTCAATGGTATTACGGCGGTGACCAGCGAAAGCGGTCGCGCGACCATCATGATGCCGCACCCTGAACGCGTGTTCCGTACCGTGAGCAACTCCTGGCACCCGGAAAACTGGGGCGAGGACAGCCCGTGGATGCGTATCTTCCGCAACGCGCGTAAACAGCTGGGTTAAGACGTAAAGCAGGTACTTTGTAGGCCCGGTGAGCGTAGCGCCACCGGGTTTTTTTATGCGTGTCGCAAAATTGCGACAAAGATGGTATAGGGGTGTCTCCAAATGGAGACACTTAAATCATTGATTTATATATGGCAGGACAGGTTCCCGTTAAGGTGTTGCTTAATAGCGACACTTAGCCTGGAAATCATTCAGCGCACAATAAATAGATTAAACGAATAAAAGATATATATTTCAATGTGTTAATATTTTGTTTTGCATTCTGGCATGGGTGTTGCATAATATCAACCAGTGGCTCATTCACCTTCTTATGTCAGCCCCTTCGGGACGTGCTACATAAACTTCGAATGACGCACAAAAAGGTGCCTGCCGTCCAACTACTGATCATAGCGATGCTTTATCAGGCCAGGGCGAAACGTCGAGTTAGGCACCGCCTTATTCCATAACAAAGCCGGGTTTTTACCCGGCTTTGTTGTATCTGAAGGGCAGACTCAGTTACGCTCTCCGTAAACCCCCATGAAGAGAGTAATGCGTTGAAACGCTGGCCCGTTTTTCCCCACTCCCTGCGACAGCTCGTGATGATGGCCTTTCTGCTGATCCTGCTGCCGTTGCTGATCCTCGCCTGGCAGGCATGGCAGAGCCTCAACGCGCTGAGTGCCCAGGCGGCACTGACGAACCGCACCACGCTTATCGATGCCAGACGCAGTGAAGCGATGACCAACGCCGCGCTGGAGATGGAGCGTAGCTATCGTCAGTACTGCGTGCTCGACGATCGGACGCTGGAGAAGGTCTACCAGAGCCAGCGCAAGCGCTACAGCGAAATGCTGGATGCCCACGCGGGCGTGCTGCCGGACGACAGACTGTATCAGGCGTTACGTCAGGATCTGAACGATCTCGCGCAGCTGCAGTGCCAGAACAGCGGCCCGGATGCGGCTGCCGCCGCGCGCCTTGAGGCATTCGCCGCCGCCAATACCGAAATGGTGCAGTCAACGCGCACGGTCATTTTCTCTCGCGGCCAGCAGCTGCAGCAGGAGATTGCCGAGCGCGGCCAGTTCTTCGGCTGGCAGGCGCTGGTGCTGTTCCTCGTGAGCCTCGGGCTGGTGCTGCTCTTTACCCGCATGATCATCGGCCCGGTGAAGGGTATTCAGCGTATGATCAACCGCCTGGGGGAGGGGAAATCGCTCGGGGATACGGTTGCCTTTAAAGGCCCGCGCGAGCTGCGATCCGTAGGTCAGCGCATTATCTGGCTATCCGAGCGCCTGGCATGGCTGGAATCCCAGCGTCATCAGTTCCTGCGCCATATTTCCCATGAGCTGAAAACCCCGCTGGCCAGCATGCGTGAAGGAACGGAGCTGCTGGCGGACGAGGTGGCAGGACCGCTTACGCCGGAGCAGAAAGAGATTGTCGACATTCTGGACGCCAGCAGCCGCAACCTGCAAAAGCTGATCGAGCAGCTTCTGGATTACAACCGCAAGCTGGCTGACGGGACGGTGGTACTGGAAGAGGTGGAGATTGAGCCACTGGTGGATATGGTGATCTCCGCCCATAGCTTGCCGGCAAGAGCTAAAATGATGCATACCGGGGTGGAGCTGAATGCGCTGACCTGCCTGGCTGAACCCATGCTATTAATGAGCGTTCTGGATAATCTTTACTCCAATGCGGTGCACTATGGTACTGAATCCGGTAACATTTATATCCGAAGTTATACGAAGGGCTCCCGGGTGTTTATTGACGTCGCAAACACCGGCACCCCGATCCCCGATGACGAAAAAACCATGATCTTCGAACCCTTTTTCCAGGGGAGTCATCAGCGGAAAGGCGCGGTAAAAGGAAGCGGTCTGGGATTAAGCATTGCCCGGGACTGCATACGACGCATGCAGGGTGAGCTAAACATTGCCACGGACGAACGTTCAGATGTTTGCTTCCGTATTGAACTGCCCCTGAGCCGGAAAAATTAATAAAATGAATCTATATCTGGTGAGTATGTCACACGTCTTTTTCCGCGCCATACGCGCGGTGTTTTCCAGCAAAGCGGGTCGCCTGAGTCTGCCCTGTTTAGTTCTGGCGGGGTGCGTTTCCCATGCGCCGCAAAGTGCGATAAGCGGTAAACAGGAAGACAAATGGCCCGATAACCAGCTGGCGGATTTCCTCTCTACCCGCTGTGAGGATATCTGGAATCTGTCAGGGCATGATGTCGAAAATAACCCGCTTTTCTGGCTGCGCGGAATAGATTGCGCCCAGCGGCTTGCGCCGGTAGACGCCCGCATGAAGGCGGCGATGCTGGATGAAGACACCTGGCAGGACGCTTTCAAGCGTGGGATTTTACTGGCCGATGCGAAAATTACCCCCGTTGAACGTCGGGCCAACGTGACCCGTCTGGACACGTTTGTGATCAATCTTCCTGCACAGGTGCGCCCGGTATACCAGCTCTGGCGGGATGGGCAGACGTTACAGCTGCAGCTGTCTGAAGAGCGCTCCCGCTACAGCAAGCTACAGCAGTCAACCGACAGTGAGCTGGATACGCTGCGCCAACAGCAACAGCATTTACGTACTCAGCTGGATACCACGACGCGAAAGCTGGAAAACCTGACCGATATCGAAAGACAGCTCTCGTCGCGTAAATATCAGCCTGGTAGTTCATCTGCTGCACCGGACAGCGATATGCCGAAACAAGAGGATGTGAAGCATGACGAGCCGTAAACCAGCCCATCTTTTACTGGTGGATGACGATCCCGGCCTGTTAAAGCTGCTGGGGATGCGTCTGGTGAGTGAAGGCTACACCGTGGTGACCGCGGAAAGCGGGCAGGAGGGGCTTAAAGTCCTCAGCCGCGAAAAGATTAACCTGGTGATCAGCGACCTGCGGATGGACGAAATGGATGGCATGCAGCTGTTCGCCGAAATCCAGAAGCAGCAGCCTGGCATGCCGGTCATTATCCTGACGGCGCACGGGTCAATCCCGGATGCCGTCGCCGCAACCCAGCAGGGCGTGTTCAGCTTCCTCACCAAGCCGGTAGATAAAGACGCGCTCTACAAAGCTATCGACAGCGCGCTGGAGCACGCCGCGCCCTCCGGAGACGACGCATGGCGTGAATCTATCGTCACCCGCAGCCCGATAATGCTGCGTCTGCTTGAGCAGGCGCGAATGGTCGCACAGTCAGACGTCAGCGTGTTGATTAACGGCCAGAGCGGAACCGGGAAAGAGATCCTGGCGCAGGCGATCCACAACGCCAGCCCGCGCAGTAAAAATGCTTTTATCGCCATTAACTGCGGTGCCCTCCCAGAGCAGCTTCTTGAGTCTGAACTTTTTGGCCATGCCCGCGGCGCATTTACCGGCGCGGTAAGCAGCCGGGAAGGGCTCTTCCAGGCCGCGGAAGGCGGCACGCTGTTCCTCGACGAAATTGGCGACATGCCTGCGCCGCTGCAGGTCAAACTGTTGCGCGTACTTCAGGAGCGCAAAGTGCGCCCGTTGGGTAGCAACCGCGATATTGATATTAACGTGCGAATCATTTCCGCTACCCACCGCGACTTGCCCAAAGTGATGGCCCGCAACGAGTTCCGTGAAGATCTCTACTACCGTCTGAACGTGGTGAACCTGAAGATCCCGGCGCTGGCGGAGCGTGCGGAAGATATTCCGCTGCTGGCGAATCACCTCCTGCGCCAGGCGGCAGATCGGCATAAACCGTTCGTGCGCGCCTTTTCGACTGATGCGATGAAACGGCTGATGGCCGCCAGCTGGCCGGGTAACGTGCGCCAGCTGGTGAACGTGATTGAGCAGTGCGTGGCGCTGACGTCCTCGCCCGTTATCAGCGATGCGCTGGTGGAACAGGCGCTGGAAGGGGAGAACACGGCCTTGCCGACGTTTGCGGAAGCGCGTAACCAGTTCGAGCTGAACTATCTGCGCAAGCTGCTGCAGATCACCAAAGGCAACGTGACCCACGCGGCGCGGATGGCCGGACGCAACCGCACCGAGTTCTATAAGCTGCTCTCACGCCACGAGCTGGAAGCAAACGATTTTAAAGAGTAATGCCGTATGGTACTGTGAGCAATCGATTACGAGGCAGCTTACAGGCAAGAGTTTAAGGACCCACCATGAAAAAGATTGATGCGATTATTAAACCTTTCAAACTGGATGATGTACGTGAAGCGCTGGCGGAAGTAGGCATCACCGGGATGACCGTGACGGAAGTGAAAGGTTTTGGTCGTCAGAAGGGCCACACCGAGCTTTATCGTGGCGCAGAGTACATGGTCGACTTTCTGCCGAAAGTGAAAATTGAAATCGTGGTCAGCGACGATATCGTCGATACCTGCGTGGATACCATTATCCGCACGGCGCAGACGGGCAAAATTGGCGACGGGAAAATCTTCGTCTTTGACGTGGCGCGCGTGATCCGTATCCGTACCGGCGAAGAAGACGACGCCGCGATTTAACCATTCGCCACCCGGCGAAAAAAAAGCCCCTCAAACGAGGGGCTTTTTGCGTTACAGCACCTTATGCGGCCCGAAACATTCGTAATGAATGTTGTCTTTATTCACGCCCAGCTCAACCAGCTGCTTCGCGGCATACTGCATAAACGCCACGGGTCCACAGACGTAGAACTGCATTTCCGGCGCGCTAAACGCCCCTTCCATCTGGCTTAAATTCATCAGTCCTTCGCTGTCAAAGCGTGCGGCAGTGCGGTCTGCCTCCGTCGGCAGGCGATACCAGGTATGCGCGGTGAAACGCGGCAGGGTCGCTCCCAGTGCTTTCACTTCATCCGCAAAGGCGTGCACGTCGCCGTTCTCCGCTGCGTGGAACCAGTTAACCTGCGCGCTGTGGTTTGCTTTCGCCAGCGTATCCAGCATTGCCAGCATTGGCGTTTGGCCCACGCCCGCGGAGATCAGCGTGACCGGGGTATTGGTTTCAATGGCCATAAAGAAGTCGCCCGCCGGCGCGGCCAGATGGACCACATCGCCCACGCTCGCTTCGTTATGCAGCCAGTTGGATACCTGACCGCCGTCCTCGCGCTTCACCGCAATGCGGTAGCCTTTGCCGTTTGGTTTGCGGGTCAGAGAGTACTGGCGGATCTCCTGGTGCGGGAAGCCTTCAGGCTTCAGCCATACGCCCAGATACTGGCCCGGCTGGTAATCGGCCACCGGCTGGCCGTCAACCGGTTCAAATTCAAAACTGGTGATAAGCGCGCTGCGCGGCGTTTTTTCGACGATACGGAAGGCGCGCGTTCCTTCCCAGCCGCCGTTCTTGCTGGCGTTTTCGCTGTAGATCTGCGCTTCACGGTTGATAAACACGTTTGCCAGTACGCCGTAGGCTTTACCCCAGGCGTCCAGCACCTCCTGGCCCGGGCTGAACATTTCGTCCAGCGTTGCCAGCAGGTGAGTGCCGACGATGTTGTACTGCTCGGGTTGGATCTGGAAGCTTGTGTGCTTCTGGGCGATTTTTTCCACCGCATGCAGCAACGCCGCCAGGTTTTCGATATTGCTGGCGTAGGCCGCGATGGCGTTGAAAAGCGCTTCACGCTGATCGCCGTTACGCTGGTTGCTCATATTGAAAATCTCTTTGAGCTCCGGATTGTGCGTGAACATGCGATCGTAGAAATGGGCGGTAAGTTTAGGACCGGTTTCCACCAGCAGGGGAATGGTGGCTTTAACGGTAGCGATGGTTTGAGCGTCGAGCATGGCAGCTTCCTTCTGATATTACCTAATGATGTATTTTAAATGCATCTTATAAAAAATACCCATGCTTTGTAAATGGTTCTTTGCAAGATGAAAAATACGCATCACAAACCTGAAAAGAAATCCGCTGGAAATAGTGAGATCTTTATTCCTCAAACCCTTGCGTGGCGTGAAGGGAAACGTTTGCGTAAAATCGTTTGTCAAGACCTGTTATCACAGAACTATTCAGTTATACTGTTGCCCGTCGTCCAACAGGACTGCCTTTTCAGGCCAAAATTTACTTGTTAGCTGAGTCAGGAGATGCGGATGTTAAAGCGTGAAATGAACATTGCCGATTATGATGCCGAACTGTGGCAGGCTATGGAGCAGGAAAAAGTACGTCAGGAAGAGCACATCGAACTGATCGCCTCCGAAAACTACACCAGCCCGCGCGTGATGCAGGCGCAGGGCTCTCAGCTGACCAACAAATACGCTGAAGGTTACCCGGGCAAGCGCTACTATGGCGGTTGCGAATACGTTGATATCGTTGAGCAGCTGGCTATCGACCGTGCGAAAGCACTCTTCGGCGCTGACTACGCGAACGTCCAGCCGCACTCCGGCTCTCAGGCTAACTTCGCTGTTT
This sequence comes from Enterobacter sp. IF2SW-B1, assembly GCF_001743375.1. Lineage (NCBI taxonomy): Bacteria > Pseudomonadati > Pseudomonadota > Gammaproteobacteria > Enterobacterales > Enterobacteriaceae > Enterobacter > Enterobacter sp. IF2SW-B1. The sequence continues at coordinate 41,300 of NZ_MJAA01000008.1, forward strand.
ACACCGCGCTGCTGCAGCCGGGCGATACCGTTCTGGGTATGAACCTGGCGCAGGGCGGCCACCTGACTCACGGCTCTCCGGTTAACTTCTCCGGCAAACTGTACAACATCATTCCTTACGGTATTGATGAGTCCGGTAAAATTGACTACGAAGACATGGCTAAGCAGGCCAAAGAGCACAAGCCGAAGATGATCATCGGTGGCTTCTCTGCTTACTCCGGTATCGTTGACTGGGCCAAAATGCGTGAAATCGCAGACAGCATCGGCGCGTACCTGTTCGTTGACATGGCGCACGTTGCGGGCCTTATTGCCGCAGGCGTTTACCCGAACCCGGTTCCTCACGCTCACGTTGTGACCACCACTACTCACAAAACCCTGGCGGGTCCACGTGGTGGCCTGATCCTGGCGAAAGGCGGTGACGAAGAGCTGTACAAAAAACTGAACTCTGCCGTGTTCCCAAGCGCGCAGGGCGGCCCGCTGATGCACGTTATCGCCGCAAAAGCGGTCGCGCTGAAAGAAGCGATGGAGCCAGAGTTCAAGGTGTATCAGCAGCAGGTTGCTAAGAACGCCAAAGCGATGGTGGAAGTGTTCCTGAACCGTGGCTACAAAGTGGTATCCGGCGGGACTGAAAACCACCTGTTCCTGCTGGACCTGGTTGATAAGAACCTGACCGGTAAAGAAGCTGACGCTGCCCTGGGCCGCGCCAACATCACCGTTAACAAAAACAGCGTGCCAAACGATCCGAAGAGCCCGTTCGTGACCTCCGGTATCCGTATCGGTTCTCCGGCCGTGACGCGTCGCGGCTTTAAAGAAGCGGAAGTGAAAGAGCTGGCTGGCTGGATGTGTGACGTTCTGGACAACATCAATGACGAAGCGGTTATCGAGCGCGTCAAAGGTAAAGTTCTGGATATCTGCGCACGCTTCCCGGTATACGCATAATTCCTCTGCTTTGCAGAAATAAAAAAGGCCGCGCTTGCGGCCTTTTTTTATGGCTTAACGTCGGTCCAGGGAAATGGCCCCCGGTCCCACAATCGCCAGCAAAATAAACGCGCCAGCAATACTGACGTTCTTGTAGAAATTAATCATATTCGGCACAACCGCATCTCCGGTCATATCCCAGTAGTGGTGACCGATAATCGCCGTGCCCAGCGTATAGAAGATAAAGAGCACCGCGAGGGGGCGGGTGAAAAAGCCGAGCACGATCAGGATAGCGGCGGGAACCTCCATTACTACGGCGATAATGGCCGCCAGCATCGGCATGGGGGCGCCAAGCGACGTCATATACTGAACGGTGCCGCTAAACCCCGTCAGCTTGGGATAGCCAAAAATAATAAACAGGACAACGATGGCAATACGGGCAATCAATAGCAGGAAGGAGCGTGAGGAGCCGAAATCGAAATAACGTAAGCTGTTCATGGCAAACGACCTCTTCAGGCGATGTCTTTTAAACGTAATACAATTTTGCCGCTCACGCCATACGCCGACCGGCTGTCCAGGACGTTAATTTATCGTTAATTTATAGCGCGCTAACGACTTGCTAAAGTGCAGGATAAACGCCAGACTATCGCCTCCATTTCGGGAGGGATTCATGGTCTTGCATTCCACGCGCTGGCTGGCGCTCAGCTACTTCACCTACTTCTTTAGCTACGGTATTTTTCTGCCTTTCTGGAGCGTCTGGCTCAAGGGAATTGGTTTGACGCCAGAAACCATCGGCATTCTGCTGGGCGCGGGGCTGGTGGCGCGTTTCCTCGGAAGCCTGCTGATTGCCCCCCGCGTCAGCGATCCCTCCTTACTGATTAAAGCGGTGCGCATTCTGGCCCTGCTGACGCTGGTCTTCGCGGCCTGCTTCTGGGTCAGCCACCAGTTTGCCTGGCTGATGGTGGTGATGGTTGGCTTTAATCTGTTCTTCTCCCCGCTGGTACCCCTGACGGATGCGCTGGCGAACACCTGGCAAAAGCAGATCACCATGGACTATGGTCGCGTGCGCCTCTGGGGATCGATTGCCTTCGTGATCGGCTCGGCGTTGGTGGGGAAACTGGTCAGCCTTTACGACTATCGCGCGATTCTGGCGCTGCTGAGTATCGGTATTGCCTCGATGCTGCTGGGCATGTTGCTGCGCCCGTCGGTGATGCCGCAAGGGGAGAGTCGCCATCAGGAGAGCGCCGGCTGGCCCGCCTGGCGGAGCCTGGTGGCCCAGAGCTGGCGTTTTCTGGCGTGCGTCTGTCTGCTTCAGGGGGCGCATGCGGCGTACTATGGCTTCAGCGCCATCTACTGGCAGGGGGCGGGCTACTCGGCCTCTGCTGTCGGTTACCTGTGGTCGCTGGGGGTGGTGGCAGAAGTCATTATTTTCGCCCTGAGCAAAAAGTTGTTCCGCCGCTTCGGCGCGCGCGATCTGCTGCTGCTTTCCGCGGTCTGCGGCGTGGCGCGCTGGGGGATTATGGGCTGGACGACCGAACTGCCGTGGCTGATTGTGGCGCAGATCCTTCACTGCGGCACCTTCACCGTGTGCCACCTGGCGGCGATGCGCTATATCGCGGCGCGCGAGGGCGGGGACGTGATCCGTCTGCAGGCGGTCTACTCTGCGGTGGCGATGGGCGGCAGCATTGCGGTGATGACGGTCTTTGCGGGCTTTCTGTATCAGCATCTGGGACACGGCGTGTTCTGGGTCATGGCGCTGGTGGCGCTCCCGGCGATGTTTGTTCGACCGAAAGTGGCCGCACGGGCGTAGCTACGATTCCAGCATGGCGCGAATATGTTCCTGCTGCTGCGCGTTAAGTGATTCAACCGCGTGGATCAGCGGCGGCGAGAACAGCGGCAGCACGGTAGGATAGGGGGTGATAACCAGCGCGGCTTCGCGCGGTGCCCCCTCTTTCTGGAACGCCTGCAGCGTCAGATAGCGAATGTTGAGCGGCAGCAGGGTTAATTCGCGCAGCTGCTGTTCAATCACCTCCTCACAGGATTTATCCTCCCCGGTCAGCAGCACTACCTGTTTTTCATGCAGATCGGTCTCCTGCATCAGCCAGGCGCCGAAAATAACCGCTACCAGCGCCATCTCTTCATCGGAGAACCGCAGCCCAAATTCGGCTTCCAGCTCAAAGAGTGCCTCTTTCGTGGTGCGTAACAGCCGGGGATAGAGACGGTGAATTTCCTCAGGCAGGCTATTGTCGATGCCGATCTCAAACAGCGAGCGGTCCAGCGCCTGAGCCAGATGGATATACAGCTGATCGGTCAGCCCCTGCTCATCGCTGAAGTTCATCCCGGTCTGGGAGCGGAAACGGGCCACCATGCGCACAATGGCGCGGCGGAGGCGCTGATCCTGCTGGTGTTTATCGAGCACTGGATCGGGCGTGCGGAGCATCATAAACAGCAGCGCCAGAAACAGCTGCTCATCCACGTGCGCGCCCTGCGGCACGCGCCGCTTCCAGTGACGAACAATTTCCTGCGCCGTAAAATACTCTCCCCGCGACTGGGTCCAGCTGCGCTGCGCGTGGGAAAACTGCGGCGTATTCCCTAAGTGGTGCTGGATGAGGCAGTATTGCAAGTAGAGCTGTAAGAACTGGACGTCCCGGCATTCAAACTGACGCTGCAGCTTGCGTGAGCAGAAGCCGATCAGCGCCCGCAGATTAGCATCGTCGTAAAGCGGCCGCGCGATGCCGTGCTGTTTAAGCGCGGTTTTTAAGGCTGGGGTAAACTGGTGCGAGACAAACTGCGGACAAAGGCGGAGCGCCCTGCGCAGCCAGTGCAGCAGACATAAACGCTGATTCAGGGCAGTGCCTTCAATTCGGTAGCTGCCGTCATGGTGCGTGACGATATCCAGCCGGTGATAGCGCTGGATTTCATCGCGCGTCTCGGCTATATCTTGCCGTGCCATGACCTCGTCCACGCCATTGGCAGCGATTATGCTCTGTGCGGTGACGGCAGCATCGGGCAGGTAAAGCATCAAAAGCACCTGGCAGCGGCGCTGCGAACTGGAAAGCACAGATGGAATTTCAAGCGTCGTCATCATCTGTCGGGTATCCAGTGTGAATGTTTGATAAGAATAGCTAAAGGATGGACGCTGAAAAGCGCGCCGGCAGGCCTTTCACTCAGGATTGCTGGGGAACATCACAGAATTTTTGACGTGAGGAATTGATGCAGACAGTTAAACAAAATGCGATGGCGTTATTTTTGGCGGTTATCACCTTTACCGCCAGCGCACATCCTCACAGTTTTATCAGCCTGAAAACCGAGCTGGTCACCGACGGCACGCAGCTGAGCGGCCTGAAAATGCGCTGGACGATGGATGAAATCACCTCGGCGGATCTGCTTTATGATGCGGGTAACGCGAAGCCGGGCGACGAAATCTGGAAAAAGCTGGCGGCAGAAGTGATGGCCAACGTGCTCGGGCAGCACTACTTCACCGAGTTCTGGCATAACGGACAAAAGGTGAAGTTCCTCAATCGCCCGACAGAATACGGCATGTCCCGCGACGGACATCAGGCGGTGCTGACGTTCGTGCTCCCACTGGCGCATCCGCAGCCGCTGGCAGGACAAACCTATACGTTTTCCACCTTTGACCCAACGTACTACGTCGATATGAGCTACGCCGAGGACAGCGACGTGCAGCTTCCTGCGTCGTTGCAAAAAACCTGCAACATTACGGTTCACACCCCGAAGCCCAGCGAAGAGACGCTGAATTTTGCTGTCTCTCTTGATAAAGAGGATGCCCCACCGGAGGACATGGAACTGGGTAAACAGTTTGCGCAGAAGGTAACGTTACAATGTCAGTGATCTCCTCTCCGGTACGAAAGCCGCGCCGCTGGCTGCACCTCTGGCCGCTGGCGCTTTTTCTACTGCTCGCCGTTTGCGGTTCGCTCTGGCTGTGGCAGGCCTGGCCGCAGGTGATGATGAAAAGCATCATCTGGCAGCGTGAGGTCAACCAGCAGATGAGCGGGCTGCTGAAGGCGGTGGCGGAGAACCCGACCAAAGCGGGCGGTTCCCTGCTGGCGTTCAGCTTTATCTATGGCGTGCTGCATGCGCTGGGGCCGGGGCACGGCAAAATCGTTATTACCACCTGGCTTGCCACCCATCCGTCGAAGCTGAAATCAAGCATTGGCCTGACGCTGGCCTCTTCGCTGCTTCAGGGGGGCGTGGCGATTGCGCTGGTGGTGGTTGTGCTTTCGCTATTACAGCTTCCCGCGCGCCAGCTGCACCTGAGCAGCTTCTGGCTGGAGAAGGGCAGCTATGCGCTGGTCGGCGTGCTGGGGCTGATCCTCTGCTGGCGGGCGCTGAAAAAGCTGCGCGCGCTGCTGCAAAAGCCCAAATTCAAAACCTTTACGCCGCACCACGTTCATGATGAGCACTGCGGCTGCGGGCATCAGCATCTGCCGACGCAGGAACAATTACAGAGCGGTGACGACTGGCGCGCGCGGCTGATGATAGTTCTCTCTATGGGGATGCGCCCGTGCTCGGGGGCAATCATGGTGCTGCTGTTCAGTAAAGTGATTGGCGTGTTCGGCTGGGGCATGCTCTCGGCGCTGGCAATGGCGGCAGGAACCTCTCTCACCATTTCGTCTTTGGCGTTGCTGGTTCACAGCTTCCGTCAGCTTGCGGTAAAACTCAGTGGCAATAAAACGCCGGTACTGTGGCGACAGGTAGGATGGACAACGCTCGCGCTGGCGGGGGGAGTGATTCTGCTGGTGGCGGCGGTAACGATGTGGATGAGCGCGGCGCCGTTTAGCACCCTCTCCCCTTTGGGGAGAGGGCTGAGATGAGGAGATTAACGCTTCAGCGCATCGCTCAGCTCGTCACGCATGTTGGCCAGCATGGCTTTAACAACGCGTGGGTTACCCGCAACGATGTTGCCGGTGGTCATGTAGTTGTGGCCGCCGGTGAAGTCGCAAACAATCGCGCCTGCTTCACGTGCGATCAGCTCGCCCGCAGCGAAGTCCCACGGCTTCAGTGACAGTTCGAAGTAACCGTCAACGCGGCCGGTTGCCACGTAGGCCAGATCCAGCGCAGCAGAGCCGGTGCGACGGAAGTCCGCGCATTCGGTGAACAGCTTGCCCAGGATATTCATATAGGTGGTTGCGTGCTGCTTCGCCTTGAACGGGAAGCCGGTCGCCAGGATGGTGCCGTCCAGGTCGCGTGCGTTGCTGCAGCGCAGACGGTAGCCGTTCAGCTGTGCGCCCTGACCGCGGGTCGCGGTGAACAGTTCGTTACGCATTGGATCGTAAACAACGGCGACTTCAGTACGGCCTTTAATGCGTACTGCGATTGACACAGAGAAGTGTGGCAGGCGTTTAACGAAGTTGGTGGTGCCATCCAGCGGATCGATAACCCATTGAACATCCTGATCGGTACCTTCATGTTCACCGCTTTCTTCGGTGATGATGGTGTGCTGCGGGTAAGATTTGCGGATCGTTTCGATAATAATCGCTTCTGCGGCTTTATCGACGTTAGTCACGAAATCATTGCTGCCTTTCTGGCTGGTTTCTACGGAGTCTGGCGTTTCGTAGTGTTTGGCAATTACATTACCCGCCTTGCGCGCTGCGCGCACGGCGATGGTCAGCATCGGATGCATCGGTCTCTCTCACTGGATGTTAAAGAACAGGAAAATCGGCGCAGAGTATAGCAGCGGGATCGGATTATGTCTCCCGTTTATGATAATATGCCCGAATATTCTTCAGACACTGAACCCAGACATCTAAAAATTATGCTGCAAAACATTCGAATCGTGCTGGTCGAAACATCGCACACCGGCAACATGGGCTCTGTGGCCCGCGCTATGAAAACCATGGGCTTAACGAACCTGTGGCTGGTTAATCCGCTGGTGAAACCAGACTCTCAGGCTATTGCCCTGGCGGCCGGGGCCAGCGACGTGATCGGCAACGCGCAGATCGTGGACACGCTGGATGAAGCGCTGGCCGGTTGCAGCCTGGTGGTGGGCACCAGTGCGCGCTCCCGCACGCTGCCGTGGCCGATGCTGGATCCGCGCGAATGCGGCCTGAAAAGCGTCTCGGAAGCAGAGCAGGCGCCGGTTGCGCTGGTGTTTGGCCGCGAGCGCGTTGGCCTGACCAACGACGAACTGCAGAAGTGCCACTACCACGTGGCGATTGCAGCCAACCCGGAATACAGCTCGCTGAACCTGGCAATGGCGGTGCAGGTAATCGCCTACGAAGTGCGCATGGCCTGGCTGGCGACGCAGGAGAAGCAGGCAGAACCGAAAGAAGAGACGGCCTACCCGCTGGTGGACGACCTTGAGCGTTTCTACGGTCACCTGGAGCAGACGCTGCTCGCTACCGGCTTCATCCGTGAAGGCCACCCTGGCCAGGTGATGAACAAACTGCGCCGCATGTTTACCCGCGCGCGTCCGGAAAGCCAGGAGCTGAACATCCTGCGCGGAATTCTGGCGTCGATTGAGCAGAAGAATAAAGAGTAGTGCCGATTTCCCCCTCTCCCCGTGGGAGAGGGTTGGGGTGAGGGCATCAGGCCGCACCTATATTATGAAGGCACAGAAGGTTAAATACCTGACTAAAACAGTCAAGTAAATAGTTGACCATTTTAGTCAGGAATGTCAGACTTGGCCCTGCTATGCAATACCCCCATTTTACAATAAAAAACCCCGGGCAGGGGCGAGTTTGAGGTTAAGTAAGACATGAGACTGACATCTAAAGGGCGTTATGCCGTGACCGCGATGCTGGACGTTGCGCTCAACTCCGAAGCGGGCCCGGTTCCGTTGGCTGATATTTCTGAACGACAAGGGATCTCCCTCTCTTACCTGGAACAGCTGTTCTCCAGACTGCGTAAAAATGGACTGGTGTCCAGCGTTCGTGGCCCGGGCGGCGGTTATCTGCTGGGTAAAGACGCGGGCAGTATTGCGGTTGGCGAAGTGATTAGCGCGGTGGATGAATCCGTTGACGCAACCCGTTGCCAGGGTAAAGGCGGCTGTCAGGGCGGCGATAAGTGCCTGACCCACGCGCTGTGGCGCGATCTGAGCGACCGTCTGACCGGCTTCCTGAACAACATCACCCTCGGTGAACTGGTCAATAACCAGGAAGTTCTGGACGTATCAGGCCGTCAGCACAGCCATGATTCACAACGCAGCACCCGCGCGCAGGACGCTATCGACGTCAAATTACGCGCGTAATAAAACGATAAGTATTTCAGAATCAGGCCGGGGTGGTCACACCCCGCGTACTCGGTCGTACATCCAGCCGGTTGCCTGATTCCTTGCATTGAAGCGATGTACGGAGTTTATAGAGCAATGAAATTACCGATTTATCTCGACTACTCCGCAACCACGCCGGTGGACCCGCGTGTTGCCGAGAAAATGATGCAGTGTCTGACCCTGGACGGAAACTTTGGTAACCCAGCTTCCCGTTCACACCGTTTTGGCTGGCATGCTGAAGAGGCGGTGGATATCGCCCGTAATCAGATTGCTGACCTGGTGGGTGCCGACCCGCGTGAGATTGTTTTCACCTCCGGTGCGACCGAATCCGACAACCTGGCGATCAAAGGTGCAGCCAACTTTTATCAGAAAAAAGGCAAGCACATCATCACCAGCAAAACCGAACACAAAGCCGTGCTGGACACCTGCCGCCAGCTGGAGCGTGAAGGGTTCGAAGTGACCTATCTGGCTCCGCAGAGCAACGGTATTATTGACCTGAAAGAGCTCGAAGCGGCGATGCGTGACGACACCATCCTGGTCTCCATCATGCACGTTAACAACGAAATCGGCGTCGTTCAGGACATCGCGACCATCGGCGAAATGTGCCGCGCGCGCGGTATCATCTACCACGTGGACGCGACCCAGAGCGTGGGCAAACTGCCTATCGACCTGAGCCAGCTGAAAGTAGATCTGATGTCCTTCTCCGGCCACAAAATCTATGGCCCGAAAGGGATCGGCGCGCTGTACGTTCGTCGTAAGCCACGTATCCGCATCGAAGCACAGATGCACGGCGGCGGTCACGAGCGCGGCATGCGTTCCGGTACGCTGCCTGTTCACCAGATCGTGGGCATGGGCGAAGCGTACCGCATTGCAAAAGAAGAGATGGAAACCGAGATGGCGCGCCTGCGCACGCTGCGTAACCGTCTGTGGGACGGCGTGAAAGATATGGAAGAAGTGTATCTGAACGGCGATCTCGAGCAGGGCGCGCCGAACATCCTCAACGTCAGCTTCAACTATGTTGAAGGCGAATCGCTGATCATGGCGCTGAAAGACCTGGCCGTTTCTTCCGGTTCTGCCTGTACGTCTGCAAGCCTGGAGCCATCCTACGTGCTGCGCGCGCTGGGTATGACTGACGAGCTGGCACACAGCTCTATCCGTTTCTCTTTAGGTCGTTTCACTACCGAAGAAGAGATTGACTACACCATCAAGCTGGTTCGTAACTCCATTGGCCGTCTGCGCGACCTTTCTCCACTGTGGGAAATGTTCAAGCAGGGCGTGGATCTGAACAGCATTGAATGGTCACATCACTAATCGGTATATAAGGAGAATTCAATCATGGCATACAGCGAAAAAGTTATCGATCATTACGAGAACCCGCGCAACGTTGGCTCTTTTGACAACAGCGATGAATCTGTCGGTAGCGGCATGGTTGGCGCGCCGGCGTGTGGCGACGTAATGAAGTTGCAGATTAAAGTCAACAATGAAGGTATCATTGAAGACGCGCGCTTCAAGACCTACGGCTGCGGTTCTGCAATTGCGTCCAGCTCCCTGGTCACCGAGTGGGTGAAGGGCAAGTCTCTGGACGAAGCACAGGCAATTAAGAACACGGATATTGCTGAAGAACTCGAACTGCCACCGGTGAAAATTCACTGTTCTATTCTGGCAGAAGACGCGATCAAAGCCGCCATTGCGGATTACAAAAGCAAACGTGAAGCAAAATAATTGAGGTTTGAGTATGTCGATTACCCTTAGCGACAGCGCTGCCGCGCGAGTAAGCTCTTTTCTGGCGAACCGTGGTAAAGGCTTTGGCCTGCGACTGGGCGTACGTACCTCCGGCTGTTCTGGTATGGCTTACGTACTGGAGTTTGTTGACGAGCCGGCGTCTGATGACACCGTGTTTGAAGACAAGGGCGTGAAGGTGGTGGTCGATGGCAAAAGCCTGCAATTTCTCAACGGCACTCAGCTGGACTTCGTAAAAGAAGGCCTGAACGAAGGGTTCAAATTCACGAACCCGAACGTCAAAGACGAGTGTGGTTGCGGCGAAAGCTTCCACGTTTAACCGCGCGTCATCCGAAACCCCACCGTGGCTTTGCTGCGCGTGGGGTTTGTTCTAACAGGCTACCCCTGAGATTGTTATGGATTACTTCACTCTCTTCGGACTACCCGCTCAATACCCGATCGATCTTCAGGCACTGACGGTCCGTTTTCAGGATCTGCAGCGTCAGTATCATCCGGATAAATTCGCCAGCGGGACGCAGGCAGAGCAGCTGGCTGCGGTATCGCACTCCGCGACCATCAACCAGGCCTGGCAGACGCTGCGCCATCCGCTGGCGCGTGCAGAATATCTGCTCTCGCTCCACGGCTTTGATCTGGCGAGCGAACAGCACACCGTGCGCGACACCGCGTTTCTGATGGAACAGCTGGAGCTGCGCGAAGAGCTGGATGAGATTGAACAGGCCAAAGACGAAGCGCGTCTGGAACGTTTTATTACGCGCGTGAAGGGCATGTTCGATACCCGCCATCAGCAGATGGTGGAGCAACTGAACAACGAGACCTGGGACATGGCGGCAGACACTGTGCGCAAACTCCGTTTTCTCGATAAACTGCGAAGCAGCGCTGAACAACTCGAAGAAAAGCTGCTCGATTTTTAATTTCGGAAGCAATTATGGCCTTATTACAAATTAGTGAGCCTGGCTTAAGCGCCGCACCGCACCAGCGTCGTCTGGCGGTCGGTATTGACCTGGGCACCACCAATTCCCTCGTGGCGACCGTGCGCAGCGGCCAGGCGGAAACGCTGGCCGACGAGCAGGGCCGCCATCTGCTGCCTTCCGTGGTCCACTACCAGCAGCAGGGTCACGCGGTCGGCTATGACGCCCGCGCCAACGCCGCGCGCGATCCGGCCAACACCATCAGTTCCGTAAAGCGCATGATGGGCCGCTCGCTGGCTGATATCCAGACCCGCTACCCGCACCTGCCGTATCAGCTGCAGGCCAGTGAAAACGGTCTGCCGATGATTGCCACGGCGGCCGGTTTGCTGAACCCAATTCGCGTGTCTGCTGACATCCTCAAAGCGCTGGCGGCGCGCGCGACGGCGACGCTTGGCGGCGATCTGGACGGCGTAGTGATCACCGTTCCGGCCTATTTTGACGACGCACAGCGTCAGGGCACCAAAGACGCCGCGCGTCTGGCGGGCCTGCACGTGCTGCGCCTGCTGAACGAACCGACGGCGGCGGCGATTGCCTACGGCCTCGACTCCGGTCAGGAAGGGGTAATTGCGGTCTACGATCTGGGCGGCGGCACCTTTGATATTTCTATCCTGCGCCTGAGCCGCGGGGTGTTTGAAGTGCTGGCGACCGGCGGGGATTCCGCGCTCGGCGGCGATGATTTCGACCATCTGCTGGCGGACTACATCCGCGATCAGGCGGGCATCAGCGATCGCAGCGATGCGCGCGTTCAGCGCGAACTGCTGGATGCGGCCATCGACGCCAAAATTGCGCTGAGCGATGCGCAGTCGGTCAGCGTTAATGTCGCAGGCTGGCAGGGTGAAATCACCCGCGACCAGTTCAGCGAGCTGATTGCGCCTCTGGTTAAACGCACCCTGCTGGCCTGCCGTCGCGCATTGAAGGATGCGGGCGTGGAGGCTGACGAGGTGCTGGAAGTGGTCATGGTGGGCGGCTCAACGCGCGTGCCGCTGGTGCGCGAGCGCGTGGGCGAATTCTTTGGCCGCACGCCGCTGACCTCCATCGACCCGGACAAAGTGGTTGCCGTCGGCGCCGCTATCCAGGCCGATATTCTGGTTGGCAACAAGCCGGACAGCGAAATGCTGCTGCTGGACGTCATCCCGCTGTCTCTCGGTTTAGAAACTATGGGCGGCCTGGTGGAGAAAGTGATCCCGCGTAACACCACCATTCCGGTGGCGCGTGCGCAGGAGTTCACCACCTTCAAAGACGGCCAGACCGCGATGTCCATCCACGTGATGCAGGGCGAGCGCGAACTGGTGCAGGACTGCCGCTCTCTGGCGCGCTTTGCGCTGCGCGGCATCCCGGCGCTGCCAGCTGGCGGGGCGCATATTCGCGTGACCTTCCAGGTAGATGCGGACGGCCTGCTGAGCGTCACGGCGATGGAAAAATCGACCGGCGTGGAGTCGTCCATCCAGGTGAAGCCGTCCTACGGCCTGACCGATGGCGAAATCGCCTCCATGATCCAGGATTCAATGAGCTACGCCGAGCAGGATGTGAAGGCGCGTATGCTGGCTGAACAGAAAGTTGAAGCCGCACGTGTGCTGGAAAGTCTGAACGGGGCGCTCGCTGCCGATGCCGCGCTGTTAAGCGCCGCCGAGCGTCAGGTGATTGACGAGGCTGCCGCGCGCTTACGCGCAGTCGCCGAAGGCAATGACGCTGACGCAATAGAAGAAGCCATTAAAAACGTTGATAAACAAACCCAGGACTTCGCTGCTCGCCGCATGGACAAATCTGTCCGCGTCGCGCTGAAAGGCCAGTCCGTGGACGAGGTTTAATATGCCAAAGATTGTTATTTTGCCTCATGCGGACCTCTGTCCGGATGGCGCTGTTCTGGAAGCGAAGACCGGTGAAACCATTCTCGATGTTGCCCTGCGTGCAGGTATCGAAGTGGAACACGCCTGTGAAAAATCCTGTGCCTGCACCACCTGCCACTGCATCGTGCGTGAAGGTTTCGACTCTCTCGCCGAGAGCACCGAAGACGAAGACGACATGCTGGATAAAGCATGGGGTCTGGAGCCAGACAGCCGCCTGAGCTGCCAGGCCGCGGTGACCGATGAAGATCTGGTCGTGGAATTCCCGCGCTACACCATCAACCACGCACGCGAGCATTAATATGGGACTGAAGTGGACAGACAGCCGTGAAATCGGTGAAGCGCTCTACGACGCGAACCCGGATCTCGATCCCAAAACCGTACGATTCACCGACATGCACCAGTGGATCTGCGATTTAGAGGATTTTGACGACGATCCAAACGCATCCAATGAAAAAATTCTGGAGGCGATTCTGTTAGTCTGGTTAGATGAAGCAGAGTAAATCACTTAACGGGCTGCCTTCAGGCGGCCCGTTTGCTAATAAGGATAAATAAAATGACCGAAGCGATGAAGATTACGCTCTCTACGCAGCCCGCCGACGCGCGCTGGGGCGAGAAAGCCAGCTACAGCATCAACAACGACGGTATCACCCTGCACCTGACGGGCAAAGATGATTTAGGTCTGATCCAGCGCGCCGCGCGTAAAATTGACGGCCTGGGCATTAAGCATGTCTCGCTGGAAGGCGAAGGTTGGGATACTGACCGCAGCTGGGCGTTCTGGGCGGGCTACAAAGGCCCGAAAGGCACCCGCAAAATTGAGTGGGCGAACCTCGACGAAGCCGGTCAGAAAGAGCTGGAAAGCCGCCTGAAAATTATCGACTGGGTGCGCGACACCATCAACGCCCCGGCGGAGGAGTTAGGCCCTGAGCAACTGGCGCAGCGTGCAGTTGACCTGCTGTGCGGCGTGGCGGGGGATAAGATGTCCTACCGCATCACCAAAGGTGAAGATCTGCGCGAGCAGAACTACATGGGCATCCACACCGTGGGCCGTGGTTCTGAGCGTCCTCCGGTCCTGCTGGCGCTGGATTACAACCCAACCGGCGATAAAGACGCGCCGGTCTTTGCCTGCCTGGTCGGTAAAGGTATCACCTTCGACACCGGCGGCTACAGCCTGAAGCAGAGCGCGTTCATGGATTCCATGAAGTCCGACATGGGCGGCGCGGCAACCATCACCGGCGCGCTGGCGTTCGCCATCACCCGCGGTCTGAACAAGCGCGTGAAGCTCTACCTGTGCTGCGCGGACAACATGGTGAGCGGCAACGCCTTCAAGCTGGGCGACATCATTCGCTACCGCAACGGTAAAAATGTCGAAGTGATGAACACCGATGCCGAAGGCCGTCTGGTGCTGGCCGATGGCCTCATCGACGCCTCTGCCCAGAAGCCAGAGCTGATTATCGACATGGCGACCCTGACCGGCGCGGCGAAAACCGCCCTGGGCAACGACTACCACGCGCTGTTCAGCTTTGACGACAAGCTGGCCGCTCGCCTGCTGGCAAGCGCGGCTGCGGAAAACGAACCGTTCTGGCGTCTGCCGCTGGCCGAGTTCCACCGCAGCCAGCTGCCGTCTAACTTTGCCGAGCTGAATAACACCGCGAGCGCGGCGTACCCGGCGGGGGCAAGTACCGCAGCAGGCTTCCTGTCGCACTTCGTTGAGAACTATCACGAAGGCTGGCTGCACATCGACTGCTCCGCAACCTACCGTAAGGCGGCAGTTGAGCAGTGGTCCGCGGGTGCGACCGGTCTGGGCGTGCGTACCGTGGCGAACCTGCTGACGGCTGAGTGATCTTTTTTGCCCGGCGGCGCTGCGCTTGCACGGGCCTGTGGTTTTGTAGGCCGGGTAAGCAAAGCGCCACCCGGCGTTTATTGAAGTAGCCAAACTATGTCAGATACCAAAAACGAATTAGAAACCCTGCTGGAACAGGCGGCGACCGAGCCCGCCCATCGTCCGGCATTTTTCCGCACGCTGCTGGAATCCACCGTCTGGGTGCCGGGCACCGCGGCGGAAGGTGAGCAGGTAGTGGAAGACAGCGCGCTGGATCTGCTGCACTGGGAGAAAGATGACGGCACGTCGGTGATCCCGTTCTTCACTTCATTGGAAGCGTTGCAGGAAGCGGTAGAAGATGAACAGGCGTTCGTGGTGATGCCGGTGCGCACGCTGTTCGAAATGACGCTGGGCCAGACGCTGTTCCTTAACGCTAAGCTGCCAACCGGGAAAGAGTTTACCCCGCGCGAGATCAGCCACCTGATTGGTGAAGAGGGTAACCCGCTTAGCACCCAGGAGGTGCTGGAAGGGGGCGAAACGCTGCTGCTGTCTGAGGTGGCCGAGCCGCCTGCGCAGATGATCGATTCGCTGACCACGCTGTTCAAAACTCTGAAACCGGTAAGACGCGCGTTCCTCTGCTCTATCAAAGAGAGCGCTGACGAAAAGCCTGTTCTGCTGATTGGGATTGAAGCCGACGGCGATATCGACGACATCATTCAGGCGGCGGGAAGCGTGGCCACCGACACGCTGCCGGGCGATGAGCCGATCGATATCTGTCAGGTGAAAAACGGTGAGAAGGGCATCAGCCATTTTATTACCGAGCACATCACGCCGTTCTACGAGCGTCGCTGGGGCGGCTTCCTGCGCGATCTCAAGACCAACCGCATCATCTGATTACGGCGGGGTGAATGTCACCCCGTTGCCTCCAGCAGCAGTAAATCCATCAGCAGCACCAGATTCGACTCAAACGACGTCACGCCCGCGGCTTCGGCAGCGAAGTGCACCGCCTCGTCATACAGCGCAAAGTGCACGTCCGCCATGCCCGCCAGCGTATTGGCCGAGGCGCGGGTAAAGGCGACGACCGTCATGCCGACGTTTTTGGCAATCCGCGCCTTATCCAGCACCTGTTCCGTTTCGCCGCTGCGGGAGACGGCAATAAATACCTGATAACGCGCAGCGTTGCTAAGAAAAATGTTTCGGCTGTCCCCCGGCCCGGAGATGAACGCCGTTTTGCCCAACACCTGCAGCTTCTTGGTCAGGTATTCGGCAAAGAGATAGGAAAACCCGGCGCCGTAGAGAAAGAAGCTCTCTTTCTGGCGCAGCAGGCTGGCAAACTGCTGGCGTTTGGCCTGGGTGACCCACTGAAAGGTGTGCTGATAGTTAGCGATAAACTGATTAAACAGCGCCGGGAGCTCAGGAAGGGATTGCGCCTGAGCGGCAATATGCGGCGTGTCGGAGAGCAGTTGCTTGCAGTGCCAGATAAACTCGCTAAAGCCGCTAAACCCCAGCTTCTGACACAGCCGCATAATGGTGGCGGTAGAAACAAACGTCGCCTGCGCCAGCTCGCGCACCGTGATGTTGCCCACCAGCAGCGGATGCTCCGTCAGGTGGGCGAGGACGCGATACTCCGCGCGGGTCAGGGACGCCCCGCGCGTTAACAGCGTGGCCAGGCGGTTATCCATTATTTCGCCGGTTCAACTGGCAGATCGTCACGCGCCCCCCATTCGCTCCAGGCGCCGTCGTAGAGCGTAACGTCGTTGACGCCGAGGGTGGCGAGCGCCAGGATCACCACGCAGGCCGTCACGCCGGAGCCGCAGCTGGCAATAATCGGGCGATGTAAATCCACGCCCGCGCGGTCAAAAATGGCACGCAGCTCGTCGGTAGTTTTCAGCTCGCCCTCAAACACCAGGTCGCCCCACGGCACGTTCAGCGCACCTGGAATATGGCCTCGTCTCAGCCCTGGACGTGGTTCATCCGCTTCAGCGTTAAAGCGTGGTGCAGGGCGCGCATCGACGATTTGCGCCGTCTTTTCATGGCTCGCGACCAGTACGTCGGTCAGGCGCTTCACCACGTTGACGTCGAACGTCGCGTCGAACTCGCCTTCCGGCAGCGTCACGTCGCCCTGCTGGAGCGGCAGCTCGTCACGCTTCCAGCCCGCCAGACCGCCCGCCAGAATCGAGACTTTTTCCACGCCAAACTGTTTCAGCATCCACCATGCGCGCGGCGCGGAGAACAGATTGCCTTCATCGTAAACAACAAGATGTTTGTCTTTGCTGACGCCCAGCTCGCGCATCGCCACGGAAAACGCTTCCGGGCGCGGCAGCATGTGCGGCAGGGGAGAGGTATGATCGGAGAGGGCTTCGATATCAAAAAATACCGCGCCAGGCAGATGCCCGGCGCGGTATTCACCGGGAACGTCACGATGTTCCTGGCCCGGCGGGGCCATACGCGCGTCAATAATCTGGACTTCCGGATCGTCGCCGTGCTCAATCAGCCAGTCGGCGGCGACAAAATATGAGGTGGACATGGGTTGCCTCCATTCTTTTCCGTAAAAAAGGATTGTCGGTGTTTTTTCTGACACCGACAAGCAAACCACGTTCAACTCGCGAGCAAGCCCCTATTTTTTCACCGTTTCGCCGTCCTGCCAGGCTTTTTGCAGCGCAGGCCAGTAGTCGCGGTTGGCTTCTATCATCTCATCCAGAATCGCTTTTGCGTGCTCCATGGTGGGCACGGTGCGGTTGAGGGTGAACGCCTGAAGCGCTTTCTCATAGCTGCCTTCGATGGTCGCCTCTACCAGCAGTTGTTCAGACGCCAGCTGCTGTTGCAGCAGGGTCTGGTGGAACAGCGGTACCAGCCCCACGCGCACAGGCTCCGGCCCTTCGGAGGTGATGTAGGCGGGTACTTCCACCACCGCATCGTATGGCAGATTAGTAATCGCCCCACGGTTCTCCACCATTACCAGATGGCGTTGGCGCAGGTTAAAGGCCAGCGAGCAGGCGACATCGACGATAAACTCGCCGTGAACGCCCACGTGGAAGGCATCCGGTAAAATCCCGGTGTGCTTGTACTCTTCGGCGGCGGCGAACAGCTTTTTCTCACGCCCGTTCATCACTTCGTTGGCGCGGGTATAGTCCGGGTTCTGATGCTCCACAATTTGGTTTGGCATCAGGTAGTACTGCAGGTACGGGTTCGGCAGGTACTCCGGGAAGTTATCCATAATCGGCTTGATGTTGCGCCAGGTTTTAACCCACGAAGGATCCGAGTGCTGCGGATCGGTTTTGGCCGCATCTTCCGTCAGCAGGCCAAACTTCGCGATATGTTTACGCAGCTCCGGTAATTTGTCCTCGCCGTCCACCAGCACGCGGGTAAACCAGCCGAAGTGGTTCAGGCCAAAGTAGTCCACCTCCAGTTTGCGACGATCGACACCCAGAATGGCCCCCATATTACGCATCGCCGCGACCGGCATATCGCAGATGTTCAGCACGCGAGCATTTGGTCGCAGGCGTCGCACGCCCTCCGCGACGATCGCCGCCGGGTTGGAGTAGTTCACGATCCAGGCTTTCTCATGCGCGTAGCGATCCACCAGATCGATAAGCTCGACCATCGGCAGGATCGTGCGCAGTCCGTAGGCCAGCCCGCCGGGGCCGCAGGTCTCCTGGCCGACCACGCCGTGACGCAGCGGGATCTTCTCATCCTGCTCGCGCATTTTGTACTGGCCGACGCGCATCTGGGCGAAAACGAAATGCGCGCCGCTGAAGGCCACTTCCGGGTCACTGGTGACGGTAAATTTGATGCTCTGGCTGTGGTCGCGAATCACTTTCTCAACCACCGGCGCAATGGTGTTCTGACGCGCCTCGTCGATGTCATAGAGGCGGATTTCGGCCAGCGGAAAATCCTGCAGGCGCACCATCAGGCTTTTCACAATACCCGGCGTGTAAGTGCTGCCGCCGCCGGCAATCGACAGAATGAATGGGGGTGTAAACATCTTTAGCTCCTTTCAGAGAAACGTCTCAACGGCTTCTCGCATTTTTTTGACGTGCAGCCCGTAGACCACCTGAACGTTGTTACCTTGTTTGATAACCCCTTTCGCGCCGGTCGCCTTCAGGCGCGGCTCGTCGATGATGGCAACATCCTTCACCGTGACGCGTAAGCGGGTGTAGCAGTTATCCACAACCTCAATATTTTCCCGGCCGCCCAGGCCCACCACGATGGACTCGCCCAGCCCGTCGTTATTGCCTTTCGCCTGGTACTCCTGCTTGCTGTAGAGGCGTGTCTCCTGATCTTCATCCTCACGGCCCGGCGTTTTCATGTTGAAACGCAGGATCAGGAAGCGGAACACCACGAAGTAGAGGGCAAACATGATCAGCCCAACCACGATGTACATCGGCCAGTTGGATTTCTCGGTGCCGAGCGGCAGGTTGTAGAGAATGAAATCGATAATCCCGTTGGCGCCGATGGCATGAACGCCCAGCAGCGAGAACAGCATCATGCCAATACCGGTCAGGACCGCATGCACCACGAACAGTAGCGGGGCGACGAACAGGAAGGAGAATTCAATCGGTTCGGTCACGCCGACCAGCAGCGAGGTTAGCGCCGCCGGGATCAGAATGGCTTTCGCAATCGCCTTACGCTCCGGCTTCGCGGTCATGTACATCGCCAGCGCGGCGGCGGGCAGGCCGAACATCTTGCTGATGCCGCGCGCGTCCCACACTACCGTGCTGCTGAGCTGCTTCACGTCCGGGCAGGCCATCTCGGCGAAGTAGATATTGCGCGCCCCCTGGTAAGCCGTGCCGCACACCTCCTGCGTGCCCCCCAGTTCGGTATACAGGAACGGCGTATAAACCAGATGGTGCAGGCCGGTCGGCACCAGAATGCGCTCAAGGAAACCGTAGATCGCCACCCCGAACGGGCCAGAGCCTTTAATTGCCAGCGCCAGCGCGCTAATCCCATGCTGGGCAAACGGCCAGAGTTCGCTCATTACCACGCCGAGCAGCATAGAGACGGGCAACATGACAATCGCCACAAAACAGTGGCCGGAGTAAATTGCCATCGCGCCGTTAAACTGTACGCCGGAGTATTTGTTATACAGGTAACCGGAGAGCGCCCCGGTCAGGATCCCGGCGAAAACGCCCATCTCCAGCACCTGAACGCCCAGCACCATGCTTTGTCCGGCGGCTTTCATCTGCTCAGCAGGGGCCAGCTCGCCCTGCAGCTGCAGCGTCACGTTCATGGCGTTGATAAAGACCACGAAAGTCACCAGACCAATCAGCGCCGCGTAGCCTTTATCGCGCGTCGCCAGACCAATCGGGATCCCGACGGCAAACACCAGCGCTAGGTTGACCAGCACCGACACGGCAGATTTGGCGATCAGCTGGCCGATACTCTGGATAAGCGGATGACCAAGGAACGGCAGGTATTCGGCCAGGTTACCGTTGCCCAGCACATTGCCAAAGGCGATAAACAGACCGACAATCGGTAAGATAAGTACCGGTCCGTATAATGATTTTCCGAAATTTTGTAGGGCGTTCACGGCTCGTTTCATGGCTTTCTCTCTTTTTGAACCGCGCACTCGGGGTGCGTCATGGTCATAAAACTAGCAGGCTCTGAGCGAACATATCCAGCTATCTTCTTGTTTTAAAAACAAATGACGTAAAAGGTAACATGTGACGTTATGCGTTGTGATCGCGGTTCCATCCCGGTGTAGCGGCGTGATGCCATTCTGCGAGGCGCTTTCCAGATTCTTAAAATGGACTTTTTGTATTAACGAAACTTGCGGATAATACTTATCCGGACGACGACCAACAGGCCCCCTCAGGCCAGGGACACAGGATGAAACCGTTTCGCTTAGCCGCGATCTCTCTCGCGCTGCTCACCACCTTTACGCTTGTCGGCTGTGATAACAGCGACGATAAACCTCAGGCTGCGGCTCCCGCAGCATCCACCGCATCAACACCGAAAGCCGCGGAAAAGCCCGACGCTGAAAAGCTGGCTAAAATGGCCGCCCAGAGTCAGGGAAAAGCGCTGACTCTGCTTGATGCGTCTGAAGTGCAACTGGACGGCGCCGCTACGCTGGTGCTGACCTTCTCTGTCCCGCTGGATCCGGAACAGGATTTCGCGAAGACGGTTCACGTCGTGGATAAGAAAAGCGGCAAAGTTGACGGGGCGTGGGAACTTGCGCCTAACCTGAAAGAGCTGCGCCTGCGCCATCTGGAGCCAAACCGTAATCTGGTTATCACCGTGGATCGTGGCCTGGTGGCGCTAAACAAAGCGACCTTTGGCATTGATTATGAAAAAGCCCTCACCACGCGAGATATAGAGCCGTCGGTCGGTTTCGCCAGCCGCGGCTCGCTGCTGCCGGGCAAAGTGGTGGAAGGGCTGCCGGTGATGGCGCTTAACGTCAACAATGTGGACGTCAATTTCTACCGCGTGAAGCCCGAATCGCTGGCCTCGTTTGTCAGCCAGTGGGAGTACCGCAACTCGCTGACCAACTGGGAATCTGACAATCTGCTGAAGATGGCGGAACTGGTCTATACCGGTCGTTTTGACCTCAACCCGGCGCGCAATACGCGTGAAAAACTGCTCCTGCCGCTTAAAGATATCAAGCCGCTTCAGCAGTCCGGCGTTTATATCGCCGTCATGAACCAGGCAGGGCACTACAACTACAGCAATGCCGCAACGCTCTTTACCCTGAGCGATATCGGTTTGTCTGCTCACCGGTATCATAACCGGCTGGACATTTTCACCCAGAGCCTGGAAAACGGTGCGGCGCAGTCCGGCGTCACCGTCACGCTGCTGAATGATAAAGGTCAGACGCTCGCCGAAGCCAGCAGCGACGCCGACGGCCATGCGAAGCTTGAAACAGACAAAGAAGCCGCGCTGATCCTCGCCAGCAAAGACGGCCAGACTACGCTGCTCGATCTCAAGCTCCCAGCGCTCGACCTGGCAGAGTTCGACATCGCCGGTAGCCCCGGCTTCAGCAAGCAATTCTTTATGTTTGGCCCACGCGATCTCTATCGTCCGGGTGAAACGGTGATCCTTAACGGCCTGCTGCGCGACAGCGACGGAAAACCGCTTCCTGATCAGCCCGTGAAGCTTGACGTGCTGCGCCCGGACGGGCAGGTGGCACGCACGATCGTTGTTCAGCCTGAGAACGGCCTCTACCGCTTCAATTACGCGCTGGATAGCGGTGCCCAGACAGGCATGTGGCATATTCGCGCGAATATCGGTGATAACCAGCAGCGCCTGTGGGATTTCCACGTCGAAGATTTTATGCCCGAGCGTATGGCGCTCAATCTGACGGGACAAAAAGCACCGGTTTCCCCACAGGATGAGGTGGACTTCAACATCGTGGGCTATTACCTGTATGGCGCTCCGGCCAACGGCAATTCTCTTCAGGGCCAGCTTTTCCTGCGTCCGCTGCGTGAGGCCGTTGCTGCGCTGCCCGGCTTCCAGTTTGGTGATATTGCGGAAGAAAACCTGAGCCGCAGTCTGGATGAAGTGCAGCTTACGCTGGATGAGCAGGGTCACGGGCAGGTCACCATCGAAAGCCAGTGGAAAGAGGTACACTCGCCTCTGCAGCTGATCCTGCAGGCGAGCCTGCTGGAATCAGGCGGTCGTCCGGTGACGCGCCGCGCGGAGCAGGCTATCTGGCCGGCGGCGCAACTGCCGGGTATCCGTCCGCAGTTCGCCAGTAAGGCGGTCTACGACTACCGTACCGATACCACCGTCAACCAACCGATCGTCGACGAGAACGGCAACGCCAGCTTTGACATCGTCTATGCCGATGCCAGCGGCGCGAAAAAAGCGGTATCCGGCTTACAGGTACGCCTGATCCGTGAACGCCGTGACTATTTCTGGAACTGGTCCGAGAGCGAAGGCTGGCAGTCTCAGTTTGATCAAAAAGAGCTGATTGAGGGCGAGCAGGAGCTTAGCCTTAAGGCCGATGAAACCGGCAAAGTCACCTTCCCGGTGGAGTGGGGCTCATACCGTCTGGAAGTGAAAGCGCCTGATGATGTGGTCAGCAGCGTGCGCTTCTGGGCAGGTTACAGCTGGCAGGATAACAGCGACGGCACCGGGGCCGCGCGCCCTGACCGCGTGACCCTGAAACTGGATAAACCGGCCTATCAGCCAGGCGATACCATCCAGCTGCACATTGCAGCGCCAGCCGCAGGCAAGGGCTATGCGATGATCGAGTCCAGCGAAGGGCCGCTGTGGTGGAAAGAGATCGACGTACCGGCAAACGGGCTCGATCTTTCCATTCCGGTGGATAAAGCCTGGAAACGTCACGATCTCTATCTCAGTACGCTGGTGGTGCGTCCTGGCGATAAATCCAAATCCGCCACGCCGAAGCGCGCGGTTGGTCTGCTGCATCTGCCGATGGGCGACGAAAATCGCCGCCTGAACATAGCACTGGATAACCCGCAGAAAATGCGTCCAAACCAGACGCTCTCCGTGAAGGTGAAGGCCAGCGTGAAAGAGGGGGCGGTTCCGCAGAAAGTGAACGTGCTGGTCTCGGCGGTGGACAGCGGCGTGCTGAACATTACCGATTACGTTACGCCAGATCCATGGCAGGCCTTCTTCGGCCAGAAGCGTTACGGCGCCGATATCTATGATATCTACGGCCAGGTCATTGAAGGGCAGGGCCGCATGGCCGCGCTGCGTTTCGGTGGTGACGGCGATGAACTCAAGCGCGGCGGTAAACCGCCGGTGAACCACGTCACCATTATTGCCCAACAGGCTCAGCCGGTTACGCTGGATGCCAACGGAGAAGGCACCGTTACGCTGCCGATTGGTGATTTCAACGGCGAACTGCGTCTGATGGCGCAGGCGTGGACGGAAGATGATTTCGGCAGCAGCGAAAGCAAGGTTGTGGTGGCCGCGCCGGTTATTACCGAGCTTAATACTCCGCGCTTCCTGGCAAGTGGAGATACCTCACGGCTGACGCTGGATCTCACTAACCTGACCGACAAACCGCAATCGCTGAACGTCGCCTTGAGCGCGACAGGAAAAGTGTCGCTGGAAGGTGCACAGCCGCAGCCGGTTCAGTTGCCGCCGGGCGCGCGCAGTACCCTGTTTATTCCGGTGCGTGCGCTGGAGGGTTATGGTGACGGTGAGGTGACGGCGCAGGTTACCGGCCTGGAGCTTCCGGGCGAAACCTTTGCCCCGCAGCAGAAGAGCTGGAAAATTGGCGTACGTCCGGCATTCCCGGCGCAGACGGTCAATACCGGTGCCATGCTGAACCCCGGCGAGTCCTGGACCGCACCGGCGCAGCACAGCAACGGTTTCTCTCCTGCCACCCTGCAGGGGCAACTGCTGCTGAGCGGCAAACCACCGCTCAACCTGGCGCGCTATATTCGTGAACTGCAGGCGTATCCGTATGGCTGCCTGGAGCAGACCACCAGCGGCCTGTTCCCGTCACTCTATACCAACGCCGCGCAGCTTACCGCGCTTGGTATAAAAGGAGATACCGATGACCAGCGCCGTGCTGCCATTGATATTGGGATCTCCCGTCTGCTGCAGATGCAGCGTGATGATGGCGGTTTTGCCTTGTGGGATAAAAACGGCCCTGAAGAGTACTGGCTGACCGCCTATGTGACTGACTTCCTGGTGCGCGCGGGCGAGCAGGGTTATAGCGTACCTGCCGATGCGGTGAACAACGCCAACAACCGTCTGCTGCGCTACCTGCAGGATCCGGGCATGATGTCTATCCGCTACAGCGACGACGCCAAGGCCAGCAAATTTGCCGTGCAGGCGTATGCCTCGCTGGTGCTGGCGCGTCAGCAAAAAGCCCCGCTGGGCGCGCTGCGTGAAATCTGGGAGCGCCACGGGCAGGCGGCTTCCGGGCTGCCGCTGATGCAGCTGGGCATGGCGCTCAAACTGATGGGCGATGCGCCGCGCAGCCAGCAGGCGCTGGATCTGGCGCTCAAAACACCGCGTAACGACAGAAAAACATGGATGGCCGATTACGGCAGCCCGCTTCGCGATAACGCGCTGATGCTCTCCCTTCTGGAGGAGTATAAATTGCTGCCGGATGCGCAAAATACGCTGCTGAATGCTCTTTCTGAACAGGCATTCAGCCAGCGCTGGCTATCCACCCAGGAGAGCAATGCGCTGTTCCTGGCCGGACGTTCGCTGCAAACCCTGTCAGGTGCATGGCAGGCGAAAACCACGTTGTCTGATACCGCATCAGGCGGCGATAAGGCGCAGGTACAAAACGTAAGCGGCGACCAGCTTGGTGCGCTTCAGGTAACCAATACCGGCACGGCACCGCTGTGGGTACGTCTGGACAGTACCGGCTATCCGGAATATGCGCCTCAGCCGAGTTCCAACGTGCTGCAGGTTGAACGTCATATCCTGGCAACCGATGGCAGCAGCAAATCGCTCTCTTCGCTGAAGAGCGGTGAGCTGGTGCTGGTCTGGCTTGAAGTGAAAGCCAGCCAGAACGTGCCAGATGCGCTGGTTGTGGATCTCCTCCCGGCTGGTCTGGAGCTGGAAAACCAGAACCTGGCGAGCAGCAGCGCAAGCCTGCAGGACAGCGGCAGCGAAGTGCAGAACCTGCTCAGCCAGATGCAGCAGGCGGACATTCAGCACATGGAGTTCCGCGACGACCGCTTTGTGGCCGCCGTGCCGGTAAACGAAGGTCAGCCGGTTACGCTGGTTTATCTGGCCCGTGCCGTAACGCCGGGCACCTACCAGGTGCCGGTTCCGATGGTGGAGTCTATGTACGTTCCGCAGTGGCGGGCAACGGGTGCGGCCAGCGGCCCGCTGATTGTTGTTCCGTAATATGTTGATAGCGCGTCTGACACGCTCCCGCTGGCTTTGGCTGGCGGGAGCGCTTCTCGTTTTAGGGGGGCTGATTGTCGCCGCAGACCGCCTGTGGCCGCTGCCTCTGAAAGAGGTTAACCCCGCACGAGTTGTGGTGGACGAGAAGGGCGCGCCGCTCTGGCGTTTTGCCGACAGCGAAGGCATCTGGCGCTACCCGGTGACCATTGAAGAGGTTTCTCCCCGTTATCTTGAGGCTCTGATCCAGTACGAAGATCGCTGGTTCTGGGAGCATCCGGGCGTAAACCCGCTCTCTGTCCTGCGCGCCGCCTGGCAGGATCTCAGTTCCGGAAGAGTGGTTTCGGGAGGAAGCACGCTTACCATGCAGGTGGCACGCCTGCTGGATCCGCATCCGCGCACCTTTGGCGGCAAAATTCGCCAGCTCTGGCGGGCGATGCAGCTGGAATGGCACCTCTCTAAGCGTGACATTCTTACGCTCTATCTCAATCGTGCTCCGTTTGGCGGCACGCTGCAGGGCGTGGGAGCAGCAAGCTGGACCTACCTTGGGAAACCCCCGTCGCAGCTGAGCTACTCCGACGCGGCGTTGCTGGCGGTACTGCCGCAGGCACCCAGCCGTCTGCGCCCGGATCGCTGGCCCGAGCGGGCCGAAGCGGCACGCAACAAAGTGCTCGATCGCATGATGATTCAGGGCGTCTGGTCAGCAAAGCAGGTGAAGGAGTCCCGTGAAGAGCCTGTATGGCTGGCTCCCCGGCAGATGCCGCAGCTGGCGCCGCTCTTTGCACGCATGATGCTCGGCAAAAGCCGCGACACAAAGATTGTCACTACGCTGGATGCCGGACTGCAACGGCAGCTGGAAGAGCTGGCGATGAACTGGAAATCCCGCCTGCCGGCACGCAGTTCGCTGGCGATGATCGTGGTCGATCATACCGACATGAAGGTGCGCGGCTGGGTCGGCTCGGTGGATATCAATGATGACACGCGTTTCAGCCATGTGGATATGGTTAACGCGATCCGATCCCCGGGTTCGGTATTGAAACCGTTTATCTACGGTATGGCGCTGGATGATGGCCTGATCCATCCCGCCTCGCTGCTTCAGGACGTGCCCAGAAAAACCGGTGATTATCGCCCGGGAAATTTTGACAGCGGGTTCCACGGGCCGGTCAGCATGAGTGAAGCGCTGGTGCGCTCGCTCAACCTGCCAGCCGTCCAGGTGCTGGAAGCCTACGGTCCCAAACGGTTTGCCGGGATGCTGAGTAACGCAGGCCTGCCGCTGATCCTGCCTGCCGGAGCGCAGCCGAATCTGTCGCTGATCCTGGGTGGCGCAGGCGCGAGGCTGGCAGATATCGCCGCCGCGTACAGCGCCTTTGCAAGGCATGGCAAGGCGGGCCGGCTGCGCTTACAGCCGGGCGACCCGCTAACTGAACGCCCGCTGTTATCGCCAGGTTCGGCGTGGATTATTCGCCGTATTCTGGCGAATGAAGCGCAGCCGCTGCCGGACAGTGCGCTGCCGCAAATTGCGCCGCTGGCGTGGAAAACGGGCACCAGCTATGGCTACCGCGATGCCTGGGCCATCGGTCTGAATGCCCGTTACGTCATCGGCATATGGACCGGACGACCTGACGGCACGCCGGTAGCGGGGCAGTTTGGTTTTGCCAGCGCGGTTCCGCTATTAAACCAGGTGAATAACCTGCTTCAGTCACGCTCGACAATAGACGAGGCCCGCCTGCCGCGCGATCCGCGCCCGGAAAGCGTTGGGCGGGGCGTGATCTGCTGGCCGGGCGGCCAGTCGCTGCCGGAAGGCAGTGAAAACTGTCGGCGTCGTCTTTCGACCTGGCTGCTGGAAGGGAGTGAACCACCCACGCTGCTGCTGCCGGAACAGGAAGGCATTCGCGGCATTCGTTTCCCGGTCTGGCTGGATAAAACGGGCAAGCGTGTGGCGGCAGATTGCCCTGATGCCACAGAAAAAGTTCTCGACGTCTGGCCGCTGCCGCTGGAGCCGTGGCTGCCCGCAGCGGAAAAAAGGGCTGCGCGTCTTCCTGCGAGATCGACGCTCTGCCCGCCGCTGGATAATAACAATGCAGCACCGCTTATGATTTCGGGTATCAGAGAGGGGGCTGTTATTAAGCGACTCCCTGGTGAAGGGAACGTGACGCTATCTGTTATTACGACTGGAGGAGAAGGTGGGCGCTGGTGGTTTTTAAATGGAGAACCGTTAGAAGGCCGCAATAATACTCATTCATTAAAATTATATTTGCCTGGCGAATATCAATTACTTGTAATGGATGACTCAGGACAAACGGCGACGGTGAATTTTGAATTAGACCGTTAAGTGTTACCCCCGAAGAGTTAGTTTGATAATTATCAATATTCGTTCCTGAAAAAAAACGAGAATGCGTTTTTATTTTAAGGAACGAGCAATGAAGAAAAATAAAAATCAGGGAGAGGGGCTTATTCCCGCGCTATCCCGGCGTCATTTTATTCAGGCAGGGTCGGCGCTCGCCGCCCTTCCTTTTGTAGCGACAACAGGTAAAGCACAGCCACAGAGTACGGCGGCAACACACGCGACGCCTGAAGAAAAAGTGGTGCAAACCTGCAGCACGTTTGACTGCGGCGGTAAATGTGATATTCGCGCTCACGTCAGTGAGGGCGTAGTCACAAGAATTTCAACGCGTCCGGATAATGAACTGGATCCTCAAATGCCTGTTATGCGCGCCTGCGTTCGTGGCCGCGCTTATCGGAAATTTGTTTATCATCCCGATCGGCTTAAATATCCAATGAAACGCGTGGGTAAACGTGGCGAAGGAAAATTCGAGCGTATTACCTGGGATGAAGCCACCACGCTTATTGCGAATCAATTAAAAACGATTACGCAAAAATACGGCGCTGCCTCACGCTATGTGCATGTGGGCACTGCGGTATCCGGCGGAACGTTTTCCGGCGATAAAATGGTTCGTCGTCTGCTCAACTTAACCGGCGGCTATCTTGAAAGCTATCACTCGGTCAGTATGGGCAACACGGCGGCAGCCACGCCGTATACCTACGGCACCGCCGCCAGCGGCAGCTCTCTGGACACGCTGCTGGATACCAAACTGGTCATTCTCTGGGGACATAACCCGACGGAAACGATCTTTGGTCACAGCAACTACTTCTATCAGAAGATGAAGCAAAACGGCACACGCTTTATCGTTGTCGATCCGCGCTATTCCGATACGGTTTCCTCCCTGGCTGACCAGTGGATCCCGCTGCTTCCCACAACAGACAACGCCCTGATGGACGCCATGATGTACACGATCGTCACGGAGAATCTGCACGATCGCGACTTCATTCAGCGCTATACCCTGGGCTTTGACGAAGCATCCATGCCGGAAGGCGTTCCGGCCAATGAATCCCTGATGGCTTATCTGAGCGGCGCAAAAGATGGCGTGGCGAAAACGCCCGAGTGGGCAGAGAAAATCACCCACGTGCCTGCGCAGACCATTCGTCAGCTGGCGCGCGACTACGCAACCACCAAACCCGCCGCGCTGATTCAGGGCTGGGGACCGCAGCGCCATAACTGCGGCGAGCGCACCGCGCGCGGCTCGACGTTACTGGCAACGCTGACGGGTAACGTTGGGGTGAAGGGCGGCTGGGCGGCAGGCTATGGCGGCTGCGCTAATCGTAAATTTGCTACCGGGCCGGAGATGCCGGATAACCCGGTAAAAGCCAAAATATCGGTGATGAACTGGGTGCAGGCCGCCGATGATGCTTCTAAGGTAACGGCGGAAGACGGCCTGAAGGATGCAGAGAAGCTGGACAGCAATATCCGCATCCTCTTCTCGCTGGCGGGAAATTATCTGGCTAACCAGAACCCGGATCTGCATCAGGCGACGCGCGTGCTGGAAGACGAGTCGAAAATCGAGTTTATCGTGGCAAGCGATCTGTTTATGACGCCGAGCGCCCGATACGCCGATCTTCTCCTGCCGGAAACCAGCTTTATGGAACGCTGGAATATTGGCGAAACCTGGGGTACGGCAAGCTATCTGATCCTGTCGGAAAAGCTGATTGAACCTGAATTCGAACGCCGTTCAGACTACGACTGGCTGCGGGAAGTTGCTGCTAAGCTTGGCGTCGAACCTGCATTCAGCGAGGGCCGTGACGAAAAAGCGTGGATTGAGCACATCTGGGAGCAGACGCGGCTCTCCATGCCAGATGAAAACCTGCCGGACTTCGCGACGCTACAAAAGACGCGCCAGCATCTTTTCAAAAGCGCGCCGTTCGTCGCTTTTGAAGACAATATTCGCGATCCGCAAAATCATCCGTTCCCGACGCCGTCCGGGAAAATTGAGATCTTCTCGAAGCGTCTGTACGACATGCACCATCCGGAGATTCCGGCGCTGTCGCACTACGTGCCCGCCCACGAAGGGCCGGAAGACGAACTGGCGAAAACCTTCCCGCTGCAGCTGATCACCTGGAAAGGGAAAAACCGTGCTAACTCAACCCAGTACGCCAACCCGTGGCTGATTGAGGCGCAGCAGCAAAAGCTGTGGATCAACCCGCAGGACGCGCAAAAGCGCGGCATTTCCCAGGGGGATACCGTGCGCATTCATAACGCGCGCGGCATTTGTGAAATTCCGGCTGAAGTCACGCCGCGCATCATTCCGGGCGTTGTTGCCATGCAGGCAGGCGCCTGGTGGCAGCCGGACGAACAGGGCGTCGATAAAGGCGGCTGCGCGAACGTGCTCAGCTCTGCCCGTATTACCGCGCTTGCGAAAGGGAATTCCCATCAAACCATGCTGGTGGAGGTAGCTAAAGCATGAGTCAGTTTAAACACTACGCGCCGGTGAGCGATAAACAGCTGGGTTTCTATATTGACTCTTCCCGCTGCTCGGGCTGCAAGGCATGCCAGGTGGCGTGCAAAGACAAAAACAACCTTGAGGTCGGACGTCGTTTCCGTCGCGTATACGAAGTCAACGGCGGGAATTTCATCCCAACCGGGCAGGGCGGCGTTAGCAACAACGTTTTTGCCTACACGCTCTCTATTTCCTGTAACCACTGTGCGGACCCGATCTGCACCAAAAACTGTCCGACCACCGCAATGCACAAGCGTCCGGGCGACGGCATCGTGCGCGTTGATACGGACAAGTGCGTTGGCTGCGGCTACTGCGCGTGGTCTTGCCCTTACGGCGCGCCACAGCTCAACGAGCAGACCGGGCAGATGTCCAAATGCGATTTTTGCGTGGATCTGCAGGCGAAGGGCGAGCAGCCCGTCTGCGTGGCAACCTGTCCGCTTGAGGCGATCAAATTTGGGCCTATTGATGAACTTCGGGCGAAATACGGTGCGGTATGCGATGTGAAGGGCTTGCCTGATTCCTCGATTACAAAACCGAACCTGGTGATCAAAGCGCATCAGGGCGCAGAGAAAGAGGGGAAACGTCATGCATGAGTTACCGCTGCTGATTTTTACGCTGTTCCTGCAGGGATCGGTTGGCGTGACGCTCTGGCTGGCGTTCGGAGGGGCGCATACTACACCGCGTAGCGCGCTGCTGCCTGCCGCTGGGGCGTTTGTACTGGCGAGCCTGGGGCTGCTCGCCTCAGCGCTGCATATGGGCTATCCGCTCAACGCCCTGAACGCGCTACGCCACGTCTCCAGCTCATGGCTGAGCCGCGAGATTATCTTCGCCAGCCTTTACCTGGCGGCGCTTGGCCTCGCCGTGCTGCTGATGTTTTCCAATAAGCCTGGCTGGAAGCTGCTTTTGGCCGTGGCGGGTCTTGTCGGGCTGGTGGACGTGTTCTGCATGGCACAAATCTACATGCACGCGTCCGTGGTGACCTGGCAGCACATTAACACGCTGGTACTGTTTATCGGCTCGGTGGGTATCATCGGTTCAGCCTGCATGGCAGTTGGGATGCGTTCCCAGACTACCCTGCGTGCGGCGGTTGTCATTATCACGCTGGTGGTGCTTGTGCGTCTGGTGATGCAGCCCGTCTGGCTGGCAGACATCACTGCCATGGACAATACCGTGGTGACGTTCCCTCACGCCCCGCTACGGATGCTCGAACAGCTGCGCGCGGTACATCTGCTGAGCTGGTGCGTGTCCGTTGCAGGTATGCTCTGCTTTGCTGCGGGCGGCCTGAAAGCGGCGCGCGGCACGCTGCTGCTGGGCAGCGCCTTGCTGATTGTGGGTGAGCTGATGCTGCGCTTCGTTTTCTTCAGTATTGGCTGATGGGCAGATTGACGTTTGCCCCGGCGATGGACGTGACGCATGCGTGCGTCCGTCGCCGTTTTCGCCACGCTTCCTGCTGCGCCTGCGCGGACGTTTGTCCAGCGCAGGCTTTTTCTTTTACGGAAACCGGCGTCTCGGTTGATGAAAATCGCTGTATTGAATGCGGTGACTGCCTGTTCGTCTGCCCCTCCGGGGCCATTACCGGCATCGCGCCGCGAAAGCGATTTCTGCGTGGAGATACCCTTGTTGGGCCTTTTACTGAACGCGCACCTGGGGTGAATGAACTGCTGCTGTGGCACGCGCAACGCCAGGTTCGTTTTATCAGTATCGACGCAGAGCAATACCCTGACTGGCTGCTGGCGCTTGCCCGGCTTAATCTTGCGCTTCGTCGCCGTGGTGAAGCGGAGTGGGGGTTTAAGCTCATACCGATCGGCGAGGTGAATATCGCTCGCCGTGCGCTGATGTACGTTCCCCGCGAGGATGTAAAAGCCTGTCGCGTTTCCCCGGGGCCGCGGGAGCTGCGCAGGGCATTCTCGACGTTTAGCGAGTCAGATATCGCACTCGATATTAATAAGTGCGTGCTGTGTGGTGCGTGCTGGCGAAGCTGCCCGGAAAACGCGATTCGGTTTGAGAACGCCGCGCTGGTGGTGGAGACCGGGCGCTGTACCGGCTGCGGTGGCTGTGAGGCAGTATGTCAGCACGAGGCCATAAACGTCGCAGAAACAGATGGACCGGCAAAAAACGTGTCCACTCCCGCATATAAAGCAGTTTGCCTGACGTGCCAGCGCCAGTTCTGGTCATTTACGCCTGATGAAAAGCAGTGCCCGCTCTGTTTACGCCATCAACACGGTATGCGAAATCCGGCCTGTTGCTAATCTTCGTCTCATTTTAAAAAAATGTTATGCAGAACCATAGGCAATGGCGCTATTGCTCTTTATAATCCGCGCCACACCATACTCAGGTATGCAAAACAACAGAACATTTTACAGAGGTTATCATGGCTATTGAACGTACTTTTTCCATCATCAAACCAAACGCGGTGGCAAAAAACGTTATTGGCAGCATCTTCGCTCGCTTTGAATCAGCAGGGTTTAAGATCGTTGGCACCAAAATGCTGCACCTGACCGTTGAGCAGGCTCGCGGTTTCTACGCTGAGCACGAAGGTCGTCCATTCTTTGACGGCCTGGTGGAGTTCATGACCTCCGGTCCAATCGTGGTCTCCGTGCTGGAAGGCGAAAACGCAGTACAGCGTCACCGCGATCTGCTGGGTGCAACCAACCCGGACAACGCGCTGGCAGGTACCCTGCGCGCTGACTACGCGGACAGCTTCACCGAGAACGGCACCCACGGTTCCGACTCCGTTGAGTCTGCCGCGCGCGAAATCGCGTTCTTCTTCGCTGAAGGCGAAGTGTGCCCGCGCACTCGCTAATAATTTCGTAAATGCCGCGTGCAAACGTGGCATCCCTGCGCCAGACTTTGTACAATGCAACGCCCCGGACGAGCAGACCGCTTTCCGGGGCGTTTCTTTTCAACCCACCAAGGGCCACAACGTGTAACAACGAGGCCGGAAAAAATTATGTCTGAACTAGTGAATACCTCCGAAGTCGCCATTCCTGCGGTTCCCAATAAAAATGGAAAAATTAACCTGCTGGACCTGAACCGTCAGCAGATGCGCGAGTTCTTTAAAGATATGGGTGAGAAGCCGTTTCGTGCCGATCAGGTAATGAAATGGATGTACCACTACTGCAGCGACAACTTTGATGAGATGACCGACATCAACAAAGTGCTGCGCAACAAGCTCAAAGAAGTGGCTGAAATCCGCGCGCCGGAAGTGGTGGAAGAGCAGCGCTCGGCAGACGGCACCATCAAATGGGCGATTGCCGTAGGCGATCAGCGCGTTGAAACCGTCTACATCCCGGAAGACGATCGTGCCACGCTGTGCGTCTCTTCTCAGGTGGGCTGTGCGCTGGAGTGCAAATTCTGCTCTACGGCTCAGCAAGGTTTTAACCGTAACCTTCGCGTGTCTGAAATCATCGGTCAGGTCTGGCGCGCCGCGAAAATCGTGGGTGCAGCAAAAGTGACCGGCACGCGTCCAATCACCAACGTGGTAATGATGGGGATGGGCGAACCGCTGCTGAACCTGACCAACGTGGTGCCGGCGATGGAAATCATGCTGGATGACTTCGGTTTTGGCCTGTCCAAGCGCCGCGTGACGCTGTCTACCTCAGGCGTTGTGCCTGCGCTGGATAAGCTCGGCGACATGATTGACGTTGCGCTGGCTATCTCCCTGCACGCGCCAAACGATGAAATTCGTGACGAAATTGTACCGATTAACAAAAAGTACAATATCGAAACCTTCCTCGCTGCCGTGCGTCGCTACCTGGAGAAATCCAACGCAAACCAGGGCCGCGTCACCATCGAGTACGTGATGCTTGACCACGTCAACGACGGTACTGAGCACGCGCATCAGCTGGCTGAACTGCTGAAGGATACGCCATGCAAAATCAACCTGATCCCATGGAACCCGTTCCCGGGCGCGCCGTATGGCCGTAGCTCGAACAGCCGTATCGACCGTTTCTCCAAGGTGCTGATGGAGTATGGTTTCACCACCATCGTGCGTAAAACCCGCGGTGATGATATTGATGCTGCATGCGGACAGTTGGCCGGTGACGTCATTGACCGTACCAAACGTACCCTGCGTAAACGCATGCAGGGTAAGACCATTGCAGTTAAAGCTGTTTGATTATTATGCATCACGGCGCATTATCTACGCTGTGATGCATAATCTGACTGAATAATCAGTCAGATTCGTGACGTTTGATTAATAATTACGGTGCGTTTCATATGAGTTTCGGGCAGTATGTAACGACGTAACAACAGTTTAGCCACGCGGGCAGAGCTGCACTGTCATCTACCGGCTGACAGTCTTATACTGTCTGTTCAAGGTTAACTGACCTGAAGTTTCGCGGTGCGGGCGGCATTGTGACTCACCGGCACCTGAACCCTTTTTTTCACGTACCAGTAGTTGTAGCGAATGAATACTGAAGCCACTCACGACCAACATGAAGCACTCTCCACTGGCGTTCGTCTTCGCAACGCCCGTGAACAACTCGGACTCAGCCAGCAAGCTGTTGCAGAACGCTTGTGCCTGAAAGTTTCCACGGTTCGCGATATTGAAGAAGATAAGGCGCCTGCCGATCTGGCTTCAACATTTCTGCGCGGCTATATCCGCTCTTACGCAAAACTGGTGCACATCCCCGAAAACGAATTACTGCCAATGATGGAGAAGCAGGCACCGGTTCGTGCAGCAAAAGTTGCCCCGATGCAAACTTTCTCCCTGGGGAAACGTCGGAAAAAACGTGATGGCTGGCTGATGAGCTTTACCTGGCTGGTGCTGTTTGTTGTTGTAGGCCTGACCGGCGCATGGTGGTGGCAAAACCACAAGGCGCAGCAGGAAGAGATCACCACGATGGCCGATCAATCCTCCGCTGAACTCAATCAGGCGAGCAATGGTGGTGCCCAGAGCGTTCCGCTGAACACCGACGGTGCGGCGGCCTCAAGCGAGCCGCAAACAACGGCTCCGGCAACCGATGCAGCACAGGCTCCGGCCGCAACGGCGAACACCGCTGCGCCTCAGGCTCAGGATCAAAACGCGGTCGTCGCCCCTTCTCAGGCAAATGTCGATACTGCGGCGAACGTCCCTGCAGCGACTCAGTCGGCGAACAACGCCGCAGCGTCCCTGCCGACCGACCCGGCGGCAACCGCCGCGCCAGCCGCCGATCCAAATGCGCTGGTGATGAACTTCACGGCTGACTGTTGGCTGGAAGTGACTGACGCGACAGGTAAAAAACTGTTCAGCGGCCTGCAGCGGAAAGATGGCACGTTAAACCTAACGGGTCAGGCACCTTACAAACTTAAAATCGGCGCTCCGGCAGCGGTACAGATCCAGTATCAAGGAAAACCTGTCGACCTGAGCCGCTTTATCAGAACTAACCAGGTTGCACGTCTTACCGTTAATGCCGAACAATCAGCAGCACAGTAACAGACGGGCAACGCGGGAGATTTTTCATGCATAACCAGGCTCCGATTCAACGTAGAAAATCGAAACGGATTTACGTTGGGAATGTGCCAGTCGGCGATGGGGCACCTATCGCCGTCCAGTCGATGACCAATACGCGCACCACGGATGTGGAAGCAACGGTCAACCAAATCAAAGCATTAGAGCGTGTAGGTGCGGACATTGTCCGCGTCTCAGTGCCCACGATGGATGCCGCTGAGGCGTTCAAGCTGATCAAACAGCAGGTCAGCGTGCCGCTGGTTGCAGATATCCACTTCGACTACCGTATCGCGCTGAAAGTTGCTGAATACGGCGTTGATTGCCTGCGTATTAACCCGGGCAACATCGGCAATGAAGAACGCATTCGCATGGTGGTTGACTGCGCCCGCGACAAAAACATTCCAATCCGTATCGGCGTAAACGCCGGCTCTCTGGAAAAAGATCTGCAGGAAAAATATGGCGAGCCAACGCCGCAGGCGCTGCTCGAATCCGCCATGCGTCACGTCGATCATCTGGATCGTCTTAACTTCGATCAGTTCAAGGTCAGCGTAAAAGCCTCTGACGTTTTCCTGGCCGTTGAATCGTATCGCCTGCTGGCAAAACAGATCGATCAGCCTCTGCATCTCGGGATCACCGAAGCGGGCGGCCTGCGTAGCGGTTCGGTGAAGTCTGCGATCGGCCTGGGCCTGCTGCTCTCCGAAGGGATCGGCGACACCCTGCGCGTCTCGCTGGCGGCGGATCCGGTAGAAGAGATCAAGGTCGGTTTCGATATTCTGAAATCGCTGCGTATCCGCTCGCGTGGGATCAACTTCATTGCCTGCCCAACCTGTTCGCGTCAGGAATTTGACGTGATCGGCACGGTGAATGCCCTGGAGCAGCGTCTGGAAGACATCATCACCCCGATGGACGTCTCCATCATCGGCTGTGTCGTGAATGGTCCGGGTGAAGCGCTGGTCTCAACCCTGGGCGTAACCGGCGGTAACAAGAAAAGTGGTCTCTATGAAGATGGCGTTCGTAAAGATCGTCTGGATAATAGTGACATGATTGACCAGCTTGAAGCCCGCATCCGCGCCAAAGCCGCGATGATGGACGAGACACAGCGAATCAGCGTTCAGCAGGTTGAAAAATAACGTGATGGGAAGCGTGCCGCTTCCCATGTATGATTGAACCCATTCTTTGGGTTTTTTTTGTATATAGAAAGAGAATAAACGTGGCAAAAAACATTCAAGCCATCCGCGGCATGAACGATTACCTGCCTGGCGAAACCGCCATCTGGCAGCGCATTGAAGGCACGCTGAAGCAGGTGCTCGGCAGCTACGGTTACAGCGAAATCCGTTTGCCGATTGTAGAGCAGACCCCGTTATTCAAACGCGCGATCGGTGAAGTGACCGACGTGGTTGAAAAAGAGATGTACACCTTTGAGGACCGCAACGGCGACAGCCTGACCCTGCGTCCCGAAGGTACGGCGGGCTGCGTACGCGCCGGCATCGAACATGGTCTTCTGTACAATCAGGAGCAGCGCCTGTGGTATATCGGCCCGATGTTCCGCCACGAACGTCCGCAGAAAGGTCGTTATCGCCAGTTCAACCAGCTGGGTGTGGAAGTCTTTGGCCTGCAGGGCCCGGACATCGATGCCGAACTGATTATGCTGACCGCTCGCTGGTGGCGCGCCCTCGGTATCTCTGAGCACGTTTCGCTGGAACTGAACTCAATCGGTTCTCTGGAAGCGCGCGCTAACTACCGCGATGCGCTGGTGGCGTTCCTGGAGCAGCATAAAGAGAAGCTGGACGAAGACTGCAAACGTCGCATGTACAGCAACCCGCTGCGCGTGCTGGATTCCAAAAACCCTGATGTTCAGGCACTGCTGAACGATGCCCCTGCGCTGGGTGACTACCTGGACGACGAGTCTCGCGAACACTTTACCGGCCTGTGCAAGCTGCTCGAAGCGGCGGGCATTGCCTACACCGTGAACCAGCGTCTGGTGCGCGGTCTGGACTACTACAACCGCACCGTGTTTGAGTGGGTAACCACCAGCCTCGGTTCTCAGGGCACCGTGTGTGCCGGCGGCCGTTATGACGGTCTGGTTGAGCAACTGGGTGGTCGTGCGGCGCCTGCGGTTGGCTTCGCGATGGGTCTTGAGCGACTTGTTTTGCTGGTTCAGGCAGTTAATCCGGAATTTAAAGCAGATTCCGTTGTCGATATATACCTGGTGGCTTCAGGCGCGGAAACGCAGTCTGCGGCGATGCAGCTTGCCGAACGCGTGCGCGATGCGCTGCCGGGCGTTAAGCTGATGACCAACCATGGCGGCGGCAACTTCAAAAAACAGTTTGCTCGTGCCGATAAGTGGGGCGCAAGTATTGCACTGGTGCTGGGCGAGTCCGAAGTGGCTAACGGCGAAGTGGTAGTAAAAGACCTGCGCTCTGGTGAGCAGACAACGGTAACGCAGGACGGCGTTGCGGCGCACTTGCGCACTCTATTGGGCTAAGGAGAAAGACGGCGTGGAAATGTACGAGAACGAACACGATCAGGTCGACGCGATTAAACGCTTCTTTGCTGAAAACGGCAAAGCGCTGGTTGTTGGGGTTATTTTAGGTGTGGGTGCGCTGGTGGGCTGGCGTTACTGGAACAACCATCAGGCGGATTCCGCGCGCGGCGCGTCCCTGTCCTATGAAAATACCGTTAGCGCGATTCGTGCCGACCAGCCGCAAACGCTGGCTGCGGCAGAGAAATTTGCCGCTGACAACAAAAACACCTACGGTGCACTGGCAG
Source organism: Enterobacter sp. IF2SW-B1 (assembly GCF_001743375.1). Classification (NCBI taxonomy): domain Bacteria; kingdom Pseudomonadati; phylum Pseudomonadota; class Gammaproteobacteria; order Enterobacterales; family Enterobacteriaceae; genus Enterobacter; species Enterobacter sp. IF2SW-B1. The sequence continues at coordinate 79,633 of NZ_MJAA01000008.1, forward strand.
CGCTGGAAGTGGCTCAGCAGTACGTTGATAAAAACGAACTGGATAAAGCCGCTGCTCAGCTGTCTCAGGGCCTTGCTGCTGCCAGCGATGAAAACCTGAAAGCGGTGATCAATCTGCGCCTGGCACGTATTCAGGTTCAGCAGAAAAAAGCTGACGACGCGCTGAAAACGCTCGATACCATCAAAGGCGAAGGTTTTGCTGCCATCGTTGCCGATCTGCGCGGTGAAGCACTGCTGAGCAAAGGTGACAAAGCGGGCGCGCGTAAAGCGTGGCAAGCTGGCGTAGAGAGCAAAGCGTCACCTGCGCTGAGCGAAATGATGCAGATGAAAATAAATAATTTGTCCGTCTGAGAGGGACCCGATGCAATTGCGTAAATTACTTCTGCCAGGACTGCTTTCTGTTACGTTATTAAGTGGTTGTTCACTGTTCAGTGGCGAAGAAGACGTTGTGAAAATGTCCCCACTGCCGACGGTTGAAAACCAGTTTACCCCATCCACCGCGTGGGATGTCTCCGTGGGCAGTGGGATTGGTGATTTCTATTCCAACCTTCATCCTGCGTATGCAGACAGCGTTGTCTATGCCGCTGACCGCAAAGGTACCGTGAAAGCGGTGAACGCCGATGACGGGAAAGAAGTGTGGTCCGTTAACCTGGCGGAAAAAGACGGCTGGTTCTCCCGTAAACCTGCACTGCTGTCTGGCGGCCTGACCGTTTCCGGTGGGCATGTCTACGTGGGCAGCGAAAAAGCGCAGGTTTACGCGCTGAATGCCAGCGATGGTTCTGTTGCATGGCAGACCGCCGTAGCCGGTGAATCCTTGTCACGTCCGGTCGTGAGCGATGGCCTGGTGCTGATTCATACCAGCAACGGCCAGCTGCAGGCGCTGAACGAAGCGGACGGCCTGGTAAAATGGACCGTTAACCTGGATATGCCTGCGCTCTCTCTGCGCGGTGAATCCGCACCTGCAACCGCATTTGGCGCTGCCATTGTGGGCGGTGACAACGGTCGCGTGAGTGCCGTGCTGATGCAGCAGGGCCAGATGATCTGGCAGCAGCGTATCTCGCAGGCCACTGGCTCAACGGAAATCGACCGCCTGAGCGACGTAGACACTACTCCGGTTATCGTTGATGGTGTGGTTTACGCCCTGGCCTATAACGGCAACCTGACCGCGCTGGACCTGCGCAGCGGCCAGATCATGTGGAAACGTGAGCTGGGCTCTGTGAATGATTTCATCGTGGACGGTAACCGCATCTATATGGTTGACCAGAACGATCGCCTGCTGGCGCTGAGCACCGAAGGCGGCGTGACGCTGTGGACGCAAAGCGATCTGCTGTACCGTCTGCTGACCGCGCCAGTGCTGTACAACGGTAGCCTGGTGGTTGGCGACAGCGAAGGCTATATGCACTGGGTTGATCCAGAGAATGGCCGCTTCGTGGCGCAGCAGAAAGTGGACGGTTCAGGCTTCCTGACCGACCCGGTTGTGGCTGACGGCAAACTGCTGATTCAGGCAAAAGACGGCACGCTGTACGCGATCACGCGTTAATTACCCGGCGGTTGTAGTATACTAAACGGCTCCTGTTCACTCAGGAGCCGTTTTGACATTTTTAAAAACGCCGCGAATGCGACGTTTATTTGAATTTTATGAGGCTTCAAACATGGTACCTGTGGTCGCGCTTGTCGGGCGCCCTAACGTTGGAAAATCCACTCTTTTTAACCGTTTAACACGCACCCGTGATGCGCTGGTTGCGGATTTCCCGGGGCTGACGCGTGACCGTAAGTACGGTCGTGCAGAGGTGGAAGGACGCGAGTTCATCTGTATTGATACCGGCGGTATTGATGGCACAGAAGACGGCGTTGAAACCCGCATGGCGGAACAGTCCTTGCTGGCGATTGAAGAAGCGGATGTCGTACTGTTCATGGTGGATGCGCGCGCTGGCCTGATGCCGGCGGACTCCGCAATCGCTAAGCACCTGCGTTCTCGCGAAAAGCCAACTTTCCTGGTGGCGAACAAAACTGACGGCATCGATGCCGATCAGGCTATCGCGGACTTCTGGTCTCTGGGCATGGGGGATATCCACCCGATTGCGGCATCGCATGGTCGCGGTGTGACCAGCCTGCTGGAAACCGTTCTGCTGCCGTGGGTGGACGAAGTGAACCCGCCGGAAGAGGTGGACGAAGACGCCGCATACTGGGCGCAGTTCGAAGACGGTGAAGAGGGCGAAGAAGAAGAGCCTGAGGATGACTTCAACCCGCAGGATCTGCCGATCAAGCTGGCTATCGTCGGTCGTCCAAACGTAGGTAAGTCTACGCTTACTAACCGTATTCTGGGTGAAGAGCGCGTGGTGGTTTACGACATGCCGGGCACTACGCGTGACAGCATCTACATCCCGATGCAGCGCGATGAACGTGAGTATGTCCTTATCGACACCGCCGGTGTACGTAAGCGCGGAAAAATCACCGACGTGGTGGAAAAATTCTCCGTTATCAAAACCCTGCAGGCGATTGAAGATGCCAACGTGGTGCTGCTGGTCATCGACGCGCGCGAAGGTATCTCCGATCAGGATCTCTCTCTGCTCGGCTTTATCCTCAATAGTGGGCGCTCACTGGTCATCGTCGTCAACAAGTGGGACGGCCTGAGCAATGAAGTGCGCGAGCAGGTGAAAGAGACCCTGGACTTCCGTCTGGGCTTTATCGACTTTGCCCGCGTGCACTTTATCTCTGCGCTGCACGGCAGCGGCGTCGGTAACCTGTTCGAATCCGTGCGTGAAGCCTACGACAGCTCCACCCGTCGTCAGAGCACCGCCATGCTGACCCGTATCATGAATATGGCTGCAGAAGATCACCAGCCGCCGCTGGTGCGCGGTCGTCGCGTGAAGCTGAAATATGCCCACGCCGGTGGCTATAACCCGCCAATCGTGGTGATTCACGGCAACCAGGTGAAAGACCTGCCGGATTCCTACAAGCGCTACCTGATGAACTACTTCCGTAAATCGCTGGACGTGATGGGCACGCCTATTCGTATCCAGTTCAAGGAAGGGGAAAACCCGTTCGCCAACAAGCGCAACACCCTGACGCCGAACCAGATGCGTAAGCGTAAGCGTTTGATTAAGCACATTAAGAAAAGCAAATAATCATTGCCGATCTCACAAAGGCCCGCGTTTATCGCGGGCTTTTTTTTGGCCCAATCATACCGTCGGTTCTCTCTGTGTGAAGTCAATCACTATTCACTCCCAACCATCTTTAAATCCAGAAAAGTAGACAATCGTCGAATTTTCATCTTAAAGTCCCTGGTCCGGTACTAGACAAAACTAGCGACTGGTTATCAAATGGTTAACTAACTTTTCGCCGCATGTAAAAAATCGGTCAGATACGTAACTGGCCGGCGTACCTGCTGGTGTTTACAAGCACGACACATACCTTTCGGGAGAATTATGCAATCCTCTGTTAATCACAAAGAGAGCCGAACCTTCTTCGGCCATCCTTATCCGCTCGGTTCGCTGTTCTTTACCGAGATGTGGGAGCGTTTCTCGTTCTACGGCATTCGCCCGCTGCTGATCCTGTTTATGGCCGCCACCGTCTATGACGGCGGGATGGGGCTGGCGCGCGAAAACGCCTCGGCGATTGTCGGTATTTTTGCCGGTACCATGTACCTGGCCGCGCTGCCGGGCGGCTGGCTGGCGGATAACTGGCTCGGCCAGCAGAGAGCCGTCTGGTACGGTTCGATTCTGATCGCGCTCGGCCACCTGTCGATTGCGCTGTCGGCCATCATGGGCAACAACCTGTTCTTTATCGGCCTGATGTTCATCGTGCTCGGCTCTGGCCTGTTCAAAACCTGTATCTCGGTGATGGTCGGCACCCTGTATAAAAAAGGCGATGCGCGTCGTGACGGCGGTTTCTCGCTGTTCTACATGGGCATTAATATGGGCTCGTTCATCGCCCCGCTGATTTCCGGCTGGCTGATAAAAACCCACGGCTGGCACTGGGGCTTTGGTATTGGCGGCATCGGGATGCTGGTGGCGCTGATTATCTTCCGCGTGTTTGCGGTTCCGGCGATGAAGCGCTACGACAGCGAAGTCGGTCTGGACTCGACATGGAACAGCCCGGTGGTGAAGCGCAACGGCGTGGGCGTCTGGCTGCTGGCGCTGGCGGCAGGCGTGGCAACGCTCGTGACGCTGATCGCGCAGGGCGTGATTGTCATTAACCCGGTCGCGGTAGCCAGCGTGCTGGTCTACGTAATTGCGGCGTCCGTTGCCCTCTACTTCATTTACCTGTTCATCTTCGCGGGCCTGAACCGTAAAGAGCGCGCCAGGCTGCTGGTCTGCTTTATTCTGCTGGTCTCCGCTGCGTTCTTCTGGTCCGCGTTTGAGCAGAAGCCAACCTCGTTCAACCTGTTTGCCAACGACTACACTAACCGCATGATCGGTGATTTTGAAATTCCGGCGGTATGGTTCCAGTCGATCAACGCCCTGTTCATCATCCTGCTGGCCCCGGTGTTCAGCTGGGCATGGCCAAAGCTCGCGAGCATGAACATTCGCCCGAGCAGCATCACCAAGTTTGTTATCGGTATTCTGTGTGCGGCAGCGGGCTTTGGCCTGATGATGCTGGCGGCACAGAACGTGCTAAGCAACGGCGGGGCGGGCGTGTCGCCGTTCTGGCTGGTGGGCAGTATCTTAATGCTGACGCTGGGTGAGCTGTGCCTGAGCCCGATCGGTCTGGCGACCATGACCCTGCTGGCGCCGGAGAGAATGCGCGGCCAGATGATGGGGCTGTGGTTCTGCGCCAGCGCGCTGGGTAACCTGGCGGCGGGCCTGATTGGCGGTCACGTGAAGGCCGACCAGCTGGATATGCTGCCGGATCTCTTCGCGCGCTGCTCCATCGCGCTGCTGATTTGTGCCGCAGTGCTGATCGTCCTCATTGTTCCGGTGCGCCGCATGCTGGAAAATGCGCAAACTAAACCGGCAGCTAGCGCCTCATAAACCTCAGTGTGCCGGGGCAGGCGTTATGCCCCGGCACTGTACTTCCTGAGGTGAAACCATGCAGTTAGGATTTGTTGGTCTTGGTGCGGTAGTGGAAACAGCGTATCTGCCCGCACTACGTAATCTGTTCGATGGCGCTGTTCGTTGTTTCGGCTTTGATGTTCTCCCCGCAAAGCACCCTGAAGGCGTTACGCGCTGCGCCTCGCTTGCTGCGCTTTTAGCCACCCCGCTGGATACCCTTTTTATTACCACCGCATCGCTGCACCACCTTGAGGTGCTTGAGCTGGCGATTGCCTCGCCGGTTCCGCGGATTGTGATTGAAAAACCGATTGTCGCCACGCTTCCTCAAATCGAAAAACTCAACGCGCTGCTGGCACCGCCCGGCGTGGCGTCCCGCGTGCTGGCGCTCGACCACTGGATGGCGCGCATCGAAACGGTGAAGCGGTCGCTGGTCGGCCATGTATCTGACATTGCCAGAATCGAAGGTTTTTTGCAGGAGCCGAGCGGATATAACGCCGCAGGGGAACCCATCGCGCTCAATTTCGCGACCGGAGAACCGGATACCAGAACGCTTCGCCACCCGGACGGCGTGATTCTGGATATCGGAACGCACGTGCTGGCGATGCTGCGTGAAACGCTGCGCTATCTGGGCGGTCAGGACGATATGACGCTGCAGGTGATAACGGCTAAAGACCGCCTGGGCCACGATATCGCAAAGGGTGACCAGACCACCGCGGAAGGCGAGGCGCACTTGCAGGGAACCATCAGTGGCGTGCCGGTGGGCATCTGGCTTAATAAATACGCGGGACCCGCGGGCGGGCAAAAGGGCCTGCGTCTCTATTTACGCGACGGCCGCATTATCAACTACGACCGACGCGGCGCGGAAGATGTGCTGGAGCTAGTTAAAGGTAAGAATATTCAGCGCTGGCATATCCCCGGCACGATCTACGAACGCTGTCTTGCCGGTCATATTCTTGGCGCATACAGTCTGTTTGAGCGCGATCCGCAGGAGGTGAGCCGCACAACGCGCCGCAGGATCGATGAGGTGGCGCTGCTGCTGACCTTGCAGCAACAGTTGCGTGGCCCGCACTGAAGACGTGGTAAAATTATCGCAGACCTGAACGCCCTGAAGGAGACACCATGACCATTACCTGCCCGGATTGCAAGGCACAGCTTGAACCCCTGAACGGGGCGGCGCACTGCGACAGCTGTAATAAAGATATTGCGCTCGAAGCCCGCTGCCCGGAGTGCCATCAGCCACTCCAGGTCTTAAAGGCCTGCGGGGCGGTGGACTATTTCTGCCAGAACGGCCACGGCTTAATTTCTAAAAAGCGCGTGGAGTTTGTTCCGGCCGAAGATTAATCGCACACGCAGTCTTCGCCTTTTTTCCACAGCTCGACCAGCGACTCGGGCGCTTCCTGCTCGGGTACCAGCACGATGATATCGGCGTAGTGCGCCTGATTTTGGCCGGTCCAGATAATCTGGATGCGGAAATAGCGCTGGTCACCGCTACCGGGTGACGACGTCTGACCCGGCGGCTGACCGCGTGGAAAGGCCTGCTCAAGGATGCTCACCAGGCGCTGGCGCTGGGCCTCATTAAGCGAGGAGAGCGCGATGGTACGCTGGCCGCTCAGCTTAGGAATAAAAGCGACGCCGCCTTCCCGGGCCAGCTCAACCACGGCGTCATCCGTCAGTTCCGGAACCTGCATTTACAGCACTCCCACCTGTTCCCAGGCCTGTTTTATCGCCGCCCCAACGTCGCTACCGGAGCGTTTCTCTCCGTGCGCTATCGTCAGTTTTGCAAAGGCATCAAAATCCGCATCCTGCGCCAGATTGCGATCGCAAACCGTGTCGTACCAGGCATAACCGGCTTTTTCCCAGGCGTAACCGCCGATCGCCGTCGCGGCCAGGTAAAACGCCCGGTTGGGAATGCCGGAGTTAAGATGGACGCCGCCGTTATCCTCGCGCGTTTTGATGAAATCTTTCATGTGCGCGGGCTGCGGGTCTTTGCCGAGCAGGGGATCGTCGTAGGCGGTGCCGGGTTCAGACATGGAGCGCAGCCCTTTGCCGTTAATGCCCGCGGCCAGCAGCCCTTCACCAATCAACCAGTCTGCTTTATCGGCGGTTTGCTTGAGATGGTACTGTTTCACCAGCGAACCAAACACGTCTGACAGGGACTCATTCAGCGCGCCTGACTGTTCGAAATAGATTAGCCCGGCTTCGGTCTCGGTGACGCCGTGGCTCAGCTCGTGCGCCACCACGTCGATGGCAATCGTAAAGCGGTTAAAGATCTCCCCGTCGCCGTCGCCAAACACCATCTGCTGACCGTTCCAGAAGGCGTTCTGATATTCCCGGCCATAGTGAACGGTGCCGGTCAAAATCAGCCCCTTATTATCGAGCGAATCGCGCTGATATTCTTTCCAGAAGAAATCATGGGTGATACCCAAATAATCGTACGCCTCGTCCACGGCCACATCGCCATTCGACGGCTGGCCTTCGTAACGCACCTGGGTACCCGGCAGCTCCTGGGTCTGTTTCGCATCGTAGATATCGCGCTCAAGCTGACCGGCTTTATTCACGTGCGGCGCGGCGGGTTTGCCCGGCATATGCGCCATCAGCGTCTGGACGTGGGTTAAGGTCTGACGGGCATAGCGCTGCTGCGGTTCGGAACCGCTTTCGATAATACGACGAAGAATATAAGGGGGAATAACGCTACGAAGATGGGACATGCTGCTCTCCTTATTAAAAAAGGGAATAGCAGCAGTATAGTAAGTAACCGGCGAAGAATTATCCGGTTTTGCGCTGACGCGTCTTTTTCACCGGTTTAATTGATTTCACTTCGCTTTCCACCCAGCCGTCAGACAGGCGGGTGGTAAGAACGTCACCGGTGTTCACCTGCTTGGTTTGCTTCAGCACTTTGCCGTCCGCTGCTGTCGTTACGCTATAGCCGCGCGCCAGCGTGGAGAGGGGGCTGACGGCTTCCAGATGGGTCACCGCGTTGCCAAAACGCTCACGTGTGGTGCTCAGGCGCGCCCGGAGAGTCTCCGCCAGACGATATTCCAGCTGCTGAATGCGCGTTTGCGCACGATAGATTTTCGGCTGCGGATTCTGCTGGTTCAGGCGCTGGGTCACACGCTGCTGGCGCGTCACCGCGCGCTTAAGCTGATTATCAAGCGCAAAGTTCATGCGCTGACGCAGGCGTTCCAGCACGGTCTGCTGACGCGCCAGACGAAGCTGCGGGTGCTGCTGCTGAAGACGGTGATGAAGCTGGGTAAAGCGGCGGGTACGGTTGGCAAGGAAGTAGTCCATCGCCATCTCAAGACGCTGCTGGCCGTTCTGAAGCTGACGCAGCAGCTCCAGCTGGTTACGGCTCACCACTTCCGCCGCCGCGGACGGCGTAGGCGCACGCAGATCCGCAACAAAATCCGCAATTGTCACGTCCGTTTCATGTCCGACGGCGCTCACCACGGGGATCTCGCTTGCAAAGATTGCCCGCGCCACGCGCTCGTCGTTAAAGCTCCACAGGTCTTCCAGCGAGCCGCCGCCGCGCCCGACGATCAACACGTCACACTCCTTACGCGCATTTGCCAGTTCAATGGCGCGTACAATCTGGCCCGGCGCATCGTCACCCTGAACGGCGGTCGGGTAGATAATGACGGGCAGGGAAGGATCGCGACGCTTCAGTACGTGCAAAATGTCGTGCAGGGCGGCACCGGTTTTCGAGGTGATGACACCCACGCAGTGGGCAGGCGAGGGCAGCGGCTTTTTGAACTGTTGGTCGAAAAGTCCCTCTTCGGAGAGCTTCGCCTTTAACTGCTCATACTTTTGCTGCAGCAGGCCTTCGCCCGCGGGCTGCATGCTCTCAACGATGATTTGATAATCGCCGCGCGGCTCATACAGGGTGATATTGGCGCGAACCAGAACCTGCTGGCCGTGCTGAGGACGAAACGTCACGCGACGGTTGCTGTTACGGAACATCGCGCAGCGCACCTGGGCGGTGTCGTCTTTTAAGGTAAAGTACCAGTGTCCGGAGGAGGGCTGCGTGAAGTTAGAGATTTCACCGCTGATCCAGACCTGCCCCATTTCCTGCTCAAGCAGCAAACGCACCGTCTGATTAAGGCGGCTGACAGTATAAATTGAGGGGGATTGAGAGGATAACATGTGAGCGGGATCAAATTCTAAATCAGCAAGTTATTCAGTCGATAGTAACCTGCTGAGAGGCATTCGCAAGCATTTTTTCAAAAAAGTGTAGATGCAATCGGTTACGCTCTGTATAATGCCACGGCAATATTTAACCACCCAGGTCAGAGATATTGCCCATGCTACGTATCGCTAAAGAAGCACTGACGTTTGACGACGTCCTCCTCGTTCCCGCTCATTCCACCGTTCTGCCGAATACTGCCGACCTCAGCACGCAGTTGACGAAAACCATTCGTCTGAACATTCCTATGCTCTCCGCGGCAATGGACACCGTGACTGAAGCGCGCCTGGCTATCGCCCTGGCACAGGAAGGCGGCATTGGCTTTATCCACAAAAACATGTCTATCGAGCGTCAGGCGGAAGAAGTTCGCCGCGTGAAGAAGCATGAGTCCGGCATCGTGTCCGACCCTCAGACCGTTCTGCCAACCACTACCCTGCACGAAGTGAAAGCCCTGACCGAACGTAACGGCTTTGCCGGCTACCCGGTAGTGACCGAAGACAATGAACTGGTGGGCATCATCACCGGTCGTGACGTGCGCTTCGTGACTGACCTGAACCAGCCTGTCAGCGTCTACATGACGCCAAAAGAGCGTCTGGTGACCGTCCGCGAAGGCGAAACTCGCGACGTGGTACTGGCGAAAATGCACGAAAAACGCGTTGAGAAAGCGCTGGTTGTGGATGCGAACTTCCACCTGCGCGGCATGATCACCGTTAAAGATTTCCAGAAAGCAGAACGTAAACCGAACGCCTGTAAAGACGAGCATGGCCGTCTGCGCGTCGGCGCTGCCGTAGGCGCGGGGGCAGGTAACGAAGAGCGCGTTGACGCGCTGGTGGCGGCGGGCGTTGACGTCCTGCTGATTGACTCCTCTCACGGCCACTCCGAAGGCGTGCTGCAGCGTATTCGCGACACCCGTGCGAAATATCCTGACCTGCAGATCATCGGCGGCAACGTGGCGACGGGCGCAGGCGCTCGCGCACTGGCGGAAGCGGGTTGCAGCGCGGTGAAAGTGGGTATCGGCCCTGGCTCTATCTGTACCACCCGTATCGTGACCGGCGTGGGCGTTCCGCAGATCACTGCGGTTTCTGACGCGGTTGAAGCGCTGGAAGGCACCGGTATTCCGGTTATCGCTGACGGCGGTATCCGCTTCTCTGGCGACATTGCTAAAGCCATCGCCGCGGGCGCTGCTGCCGTAATGGTAGGCTCCATGCTCGCTGGTACCGAAGAATCCCCGGGCGAAATCGAACTCTACCAGGGCCGTTCTTACAAATCTTACCGTGGGATGGGCTCCCTGGGCGCGATGTCCAAAGGTTCCTCTGACCGTTACTTCCAGACCGATAACGCTGCTGACAAACTGGTACCGGAAGGTATCGAAGGCCGCGTGGCCTATAAAGGCCGTCTGAAAGAGATCATTCACCAGCAGATGGGCGGCCTGCGTTCCTGTATGGGTCTGACCGGCTGTGGTACCATTGACCTGCTGCGTACCAAAGCGGAATTCGTACGTATCAGCGGTGCGGGTATCCAGGAGAGCCACGTTCACGACGTGACGATCACCAAAGAGTCCCCGAACTACCGTCTGGGCTCCTGATAAGTTTCCGCGCCCGGCTTCTGCCGGGCGCTTTGTTTTGTTTCACTTGCCTCGGAATTAGCGTCAATGACGGAAAACATTCATAAACATCGCATTCTCATCCTGGACTTCGGTTCTCAGTACACTCAGCTGGTCGCGCGCCGCGTGCGTGAACTGGGCGTTTACTGTGAGCTGTGGGCGTGGGATGTCACGGAAGCACAGATTCGCGAATTCAATCCAAGCGGCATCATTCTGTCCGGCGGCCCTGAAAGCACCACCGAAGAGAACAGCCCGCGCGCGCCGCAGTACGTGTTCGAAGCGGGCGTGCCGGTATTCGGCGTCTGCTACGGCATGCAGACCATGGCGATGCAACTGGGCGGCCACGTAGAAGGCTCTAACGAGCGTGAGTTCGGCTACGCGCAGGTTGAAGTTGTCACCGACAGCGCGCTGGTGCGCGGTATCGAAGACTCCCTGACCGCAGACGGCAAGCCGCTGCTGGACGTGTGGATGAGCCACGGCGACAAAGTCACCGCCATCCCATCTGACTTCGTGACCGTTGCCAGCACCGAAAGCTGCCCGTTTGCGATCATGGCGAACGAAGAAAAGCGCTTCTACGGCGTGCAATTCCACCCGGAAGTGACCCACACCCGTCAGGGTATGCGCATGCTGGAGCGCTTCGTGCGTGACATCTGCCAGTGTGAAGCCCTGTGGACCCCGGCAAAAATCATCGACGACGCCGTTGAGCGTATCCGCCAGCAGGTTGGCGATGACAAAGTGATCCTCGGCCTCTCCGGCGGCGTGGACTCCTCCGTCACCGCGATGCTGCTGCACCGCGCCATCGGCAAAAACCTGACCTGCGTCTTCGTGGACAACGGTCTGCTGCGTCTGAACGAAGCGAAGCAGGTCATGGACATGTTCGGCGACCACTTCGGTCTGAACATCGTTCACGTGGAAGGCGAGCAGCGCTTCCTGGACGCGCTGAAAGGCGAAAACGATCCGGAAGCGAAACGTAAGATCATCGGCCGCGTCTTCGTGGAAGTGTTCGACGAAGAAGCGCTGAAGCTGGAAGACGTGAAGTGGCTGGCGCAGGGTACCATCTATCCGGACGTGATCGAGTCTGCGGCCTCCGCAACTGGTAAAGCGCACGTCATCAAATCTCACCACAACGTGGGCGGCCTGCCGAAAGAGATGAAGATGGGTCTGGTTGAACCGCTGCGCGAGCTGTTCAAAGACGAAGTGCGCAAGATCGGTCTGGAACTGGGTCTGCCGTACGACATGCTCTACCGTCACCCGTTCCCGGGTCCGGGTCTGGGCGTGCGCGTGCTGGGCGAAGTGAAGAAAGAGTACTGCGACCTGCTGCGTCGCGCGGACGCGATCTTCATTGAAGAGCTGCACAAAGCTGACCTGTACAACAAAGTGAGCCAGGCGTTCACCGTGTTCCTGCCGGTTCGCTCCGTCGGCGTCATGGGCGATGGCCGTAAGTACGACTGGGTTGTTTCCCTGCGTGCGGTGGAAACCATCGACTTCATGACCGCGCACTGGGCGCACCTGCCGTATGACTTCTTAGGCCGCGTGTCTAACCGCATCATCAACGAAGTGAACGGTATTTCCCGGGTGGTGTATGACATCAGCGGTAAGCCACCGGCTACGATTGAGTGGGAATGATTTCCCTCTGAATTAACACCCAAACCCTCTGCCTGCGCAGGGGGTTTTTTATTGCCTTATTTCCCTTCACCCAACCGATACGCCAGCGCCACCACCAGCGACTGCACCAGGCACAGCGTCGCCGACTGAGACCGGAACGCATCCACCTGCGCCTCCTTCACCACAAAGCAGAGATCGCTGAACGTTGCCAGGGGGCTTATCTGGCTGTCCGTAATCACGATCTGCCGGGCGCCGACGCTGGCGGCGGTTTCGCTGACCATCACCGTCTCTTCCGCGTACGGCGAGAAGCTGATCGACACCACGATGTCGCGCGCCTTAATGCGGCTGATTTGCTCGCGCAGCATCCCGCCCATGCCGTCGAGCAGGATAGGGCGGCACTCCAGGTGGCTCAGGGCGTAGGTGAGGTAGGCCGCGACGCTAAACGAGCGGCGCAGTCCGGCGATGTAGATAGTGTCGGCGTCGGCCAGCAGCTGTACCGCGCGCTCCAGCATTTCCGGCTCGGCGCGGGCGGCCAGCTGCTGCAGCGCCTGCGCGTTCGAGCGGGCGAACTCCTGCAGAATATCGAGCGGCGTTTCCGGCACGGCCTCGCTCTCCATTTCGCGGAACAGCCGCGCGCGGTCGCTGTAGCTGGCAGTCTCCTCCACCAGGTTCATGCGAAACAGCTGTTTCATTTCGTTGAAGCCGGTGAAGTCAAAGGCGTTAGCAAAGCGGATCAGCGTCGAAGGCGGCACGTCGGCGCGCTCGGCAATGACGGCAACCGTATCAAAGGCCACGCTGTTGGTGTTATCCAGCACGTAGCGGGAGACCTGCTGCAGCCTCTTGCTCAGGCTATCGTAGCGATCGCGGATTTGCTGCTGCAGTTCGTTCAGGCTGGTTGCTGTCGTCATGTTATCCCCCAAATACAGTCTGATGATTCTAAACGCAAAACCGCGTCTTTTAAATGTCGGCCATCCATCTGGCAGCAAAAATGAAACAGAAGCTTCAGTCATTTCCTCGCCCGAAATCCCTTAATAGCGCACGCAGCGTCAGTGTTGCTGGCTGTTAACATAAAAATCCATCCTTGATCACAATAATCATCATTTATTTTATTTCAACTTAAAATGGAATATTTGTTTCATATATAGTGTCCAGTACACAGCGTTCAGGTAACAGTCACGTATCAACAGCGAGAGGTTAAGGATGGAGACGGTAGCGAATTTTATTCACGGCGAATGTGTCACCGGTTCAGGCCAGCGCGTTCAGGCGATCTTCAACCCGGCCACCGGCGAGCAGATCCGCCAGGTGGTGATGAGTACGGCACAGGAAACGGAGCAGGCGATTGCCGCCGCGCAGCAGGCGTTTCCCGCGTGGGCGCGCCAGGCTCCGCTTAAGCGCGCGCGCGTGATGTTCCGCTTCAAGGCGCTGCTGGAAGAGAACATGACGCGCCTGGCCCGCATCATCAGCGAAGAGCACGGCAAGGTCTTCTCCGACGCGGTGGGCGAACTGACCCGCGGCCTGGAAGTGGTGGAATTTGCCTGCGGTATCCCGCATCTGCAAAAGGGTGAACACTCTGCGAACGTCGGTACCGGCGTCGACAGCCACTCCCTGATGCAGCCGCTCGGCGTCTGCGCCGGGATCACGCCGTTTAACTTCCCGGCGATGGTGCCGATGTGGATGTTCCCCATTGCGCTGGCGACCGGGAATACCTTCGTGCTGAAGCCGTCGGAAAAAGACCCTTCTCTCGCGCTCGCGCTGGCGCAGCTGCTAAAAGAGGCAGGCTTGCCGGACGGCGTCTTCAACGTGGTGCAGGGGGATAAAGAGTCCGTTGACGTGCTCCTGACCGACCCGCGCGTGCAGGCGGTGAGCTTTGTCGGCTCCACGCCGATTGCCGAATACATTTACCAGACCGCCTCCGCCCACGGTAAGCGCTGTCAGGCGCTGGGCGGCGCGAAAAACCACTGCATTTTAATGCCGGATGCCGACATGGAGATGGCGACCAACGCCATCATGGGCGCGGCGTACGGCGCGGCGGGGGAACGCTGCATGGCGCTCTCGGTGGTGCTGGCGGTGGGGGATAAAACCGCCGATGACCTCTGCACCAGGCTGGAAAAACAGATTGAAGCGCTGCGCGTCGGGCCGGGGCTGGACCAAACACCGGAAAACGAAATGGGGCCGCTTATCTCCTCCGCGCACCGCAGCAAGGTGCTGGGCTATATCGACAGCGGGGAAGCGCAGGGGGCGAAATTGCGCGTGGACGGGCGCGGCTTCAGCGTGAAGGGCCACGAGCAGGGCTACTTCGTCGGGCCGACGCTGTTCGATAACGTCACACCGGAGATGACCATCTATAAAGAAGAGATTTTTGGCCCGGTGCTTTCTGTGGTGCGCGTAGCAGATTACGCCAGCGCGGTGGACCTCATTAACCGCCATGAATATGGTAATGGCTCGGCGATCTTCACCCGTGACGGCGGCTGCGCGCGCCGCTTCTGCGAAGAGGTGCAGGCGGGCATGGTGGGGGTCAACGTGCCGATCCCGGTGCCGATGGCATTCCACAGTTTCGGTGGCTGGAAGCGTTCCATCTTTGGCGCGCTCAACGTGCACGGCAACGACGGCGTGCGTTTCTACACCCGAATGAAAACCATCACCGCGCGCTGGCCGGAAATGCAGCAGGAGACAGGCGCTGCGTTCTCCATGCCGACGCTGGGCTGACAGGAGGCATTATGCAAACCGAACGTATGACCATGGCCCAGGCGCTGGTCCGGTTCCTGAATCAACAGTACGTCAGCGTTGACGGCAACGAAACGCCCTTCGTGGAGGGCGTGGCGACGATCTTTGGGCACGGCAACGTGCTGGGTATTGGCCAGGCGCTGGAGCAGGAGCCCGGTCATCTGAAAATCATGCAGGGGTGCAACGAGCAGGGCATCGCCCACATGGCGACGGGATTCGCCAAACAGCACCGCCGCCAGCGCATTTTTGCCGTCACCTCCTCGGTCGGGCCGGGCGCCGCCAATATGGTCACGGCAGCGGCCACCGCCACGGCGAACCGCATCCCGCTTTTACTGCTGCCGGGCGATATCTACGCCAGCCGCCAGCCGGACCCGGTGCTGCAGCAGATCGAGCAGTATCACGATCTCAGCATCAGCACCAACGACTGCTTCCGTCCGGTTTCCCGCTACTGGGACCGCATCAACCGCCCCGAGCAGCTCATGAGCGCCATGCTAAGCGCGATGCGAACGCTTACTGACCCCGCAGATACCGGAGCGGTGACCCTCTGTCTGCCGCAGGACGTGCAAGGGGAAGCGTGGGACTACCCGCTAAGCTTCTTCGCGCGTCGGGTGCACCACATCGAACGCCGTCCGCCCGATCCGCAGCGACTGGCGCAGGCGCGGGCGCTGATCGCCCGCAAGCGCCGTCCGCTGGTGGTGTGCGGCGGCGGCGTGCGTTACTCCGGCGCGCATGAGGCGTTTCGCGAATTTGTCGAGACGCTGCAGCTGCCGTTTGCCGAAACGCAGGCCGGGAAGGGGGCGCTGGTAAGTGACCACCCACTTAACCTCGGCGGCGTAGGAGTGACGGGCGGAATGGCCGCCAACCAGCTCGCGCCACAGGCTGACTTAGTGATTGGCGTCGGCACGCGCCTGACCGACTTTACCACCGGCTCCAAGGCGCTCTTTTCCCATCCGGACGTCGAATTCCTGCTGCTTAACGTGGCTGAGTTTGACGCCCTGAAGCTGGACGCCACCGCGCTGATTGCCGATGCCCAAACCGGGCTCCAGGCTTTGACCCACGCGCTCGGCGAGTATCGCAGCGGCTGGGGAGAGGCGATCGCCCAGGCGAAATCCGCGTGGCGCGATGAGTGCCGCCGCCTGTGGGATCGCCAGTGGCATCCGGACGACGCGCCCGAAGTGGCGGGGCATCTGGACGCGCAGCTGGCGGAATACGGCGAGACGCTCAACACCCGCCTGACCCAGACACGGGTGCTGGGGCTGATCAATCAGCATGTGGAAGATAACGCCATCGTGGTGGGCGCGGCCGGTTCGCTGCCGGGAGATTTACAGCGCCTCTGGCAGGTCAAAACGCCGGACAGCTATCACCTTGAGTACGGATACTCCTGCATGGGCTACGAGATTGCGGCGGCCATCGGCGCGAAGCTCGCCCGACCCGGGCAGCCGGTTTACGCCATGGTGGGTGATGGCTCCTACATGATGCTGCACTCCGAGCTGCAAACCGCCGTACAGGAGGGCATTAAGGTCACCGTTCTGCTGTTTGATAACGCCAGCTTCGGCTGCATTAACAACCTGCAGATGGGGCATGGAATGGGCAGCTTTGGCACGGAAAATCGCCATCGCAACCCGGAAACCGGGCGGCTTGACGGGCCGCTGGTGAAAGTCGATTTTGCGCAAAACGCGGAAAGCTACGGCTGTCGCGCGTGGCGGGTGAACGACGAGCAGAGCCTGCTGGCGGCGCTTGAGGCGTCACGCGCCCATCCGGGCCCGACGCTGCTGGACATCAAGGTATTGCCGAAGACCATGACCCATGACTACGCCTCGTGGTGGCGAACCGGTGACGCGCAGGTGGCAGAGTCGTCTGCCGTGCGTGAGGCTGCGGAGCAAACGCAGGCGCAGGTGAAAAAAGCCCGTCAGTATTGAGTTTTCCTGTCTTAACGAAATTTTCATTTCATTTTCCCCTCACCCTAACCCTCTCCCAAAAGTGGAGAGGGGATGGGGTGGTGCACGCTTTTCTCCCTCGCTCCTTTGGGGAGAGGGCCGGGGTGAGGGGTGAGCAGTACCTTCTTTCATGTTGTGAGATTGATAACAAAAATTATCTCATATATCTCAAAAGTGTTAACCCGCACTCAAAAACATAATTTTCACTATTTATAAAAATGAAATAAATGTTTTATTTATAGGGTCGTTAGTTCAGAGCATTCACCAACACCGGGAGCCGTTATGTTTAACATTGCTTTACTGGGCGCTGGCCGAATTGGCCAGGTACATGCAGCTAACATCGCCAGCCACGGCGCGACCACGCTCTGGTCCGTGGTTGACCCGAATCAGGAATTTGCCACCCGTCTCGCCGCACAGTATCAGGCCCGCCAGCAGAGCGTGGATGAGGCGATGACCGACCCTAACGTTCACGCCGTGTTGATCGCCTCCGCCACCGACACCCACGCGGATCTGATTGAAATGGCCGCCCGCCACGGCAAGGCTATCTTCTGCGAAAAGCCGGTACACCTCGACCTCGCCCGCGTGCGCGACTGCCTGAAAGTGGTTAAAGAGTACGACGTGCCGCTGTTCATCGGCTTTAACCGCCGCTTTGACCCGCAGTTCCGCCGCGTGAAAACCGATGCCCAGGCCGGACGCATCGGCAAGCCGGAATCGTTGCTGATCATCTCCCGCGACCCGTCTCCGCCGCCTGCGGAGTACGTGCGCGTCTCCGGCGGCATGTTCCGCGATATGACCATTCACGACTTCGACATGGCCCGTTTCATCATGGGCGAAGAGCCGGTGTCGGTGTATGCCCAGGGCAGTAACCTGGTGGATCCGGCGATTGGCGAGGCGGGGGATATCGATACCGCGTTTATCGTTCTGAAATATGCCTCCGGCGCGATGGCGACCATCGTCAACAGCCGCCGCTCCTCTTACGGTTACGACCAGCGCCTGGAGCTGCACGGCTCCGAAGGGCTGCTGTGCGCTGGCAATATTCTGGAAAACCAGGTGCAGCACTACGGCAAACAGGGCTGCACCAGCGCACTGCCGGAACACTTCTTCCTGCAGCGCTACAAATCCGCTTACGCCGCGGAATGGGAACACTTTGTTGCGGTCCTGCGCGGCGAAGCGGTGCCTGACTGCAGCGGCGATGATGGTGAACGTGCGCTGTACCTCGCGGATAAAGCGCTGGAGTCGCTGCGTAGCCAGCGCGAGATCGTCCTCTAAACACAACAACCCTACACAGAGAGACATAATAATGAAAAAACTGATCTTAGCCGCCCTCATCGCCATGACGTCCGGGGCCGCCCTCGCCGAAAACGAGCAGATTGTTTTCAGTACGCCAAACCTGGCCATGCCGTTTGAGGTTCACATGCAGCGTACGGCGGTGAAAGCCGCGAAAGAGATGGGCGTGAAGCTTCAGGTACTGGACGGGCAGGGCAGTTCACCGAAGCAGGTGGCTGACCTGGAAAACGCCATCACTCGCGGGGCGCAGGGCTTTATCGTCTCCCCGAACGACGTGAACGCGGTCTCCAGCGCGGTGGATGAAATTCAGGATGCGAAGCTGCCGGTGGTCACCCTAGACCGCTCCGTCGACAGCCAGAAGAAAGTGCCCCACTTTGGCGCCAACAACTACAAAGGCGGCCAGGCGATTGGCGACTTCGTCAAAACCAAATTCCCCGACGGGGCAGAGATCATCCTGCTCACCGGCCAGCCGGGTTCCTCTTCCAATATTGAACGCACCAAAGGGATCCGCGACAGCCTGAAGGCGGGCGGGGATAAGTACAAGATCGTCGCCGATCAGACCGGCAACTGGATGCGTTCTGAAGGGATGCGCATCGTCGAAAGCGTTCTGCCTTCGCTACCGAAACGCCCGCAGGTGATCCTCTCCGCCAACGACGATATGGCGCTGGGCGCGATTGAAGCCCTGCAGAGCCAGGGCGTGAAGCCGGGTGAAATCCTCGTGACCGGTTTTGATGCGGTGCCGGAAGCGCTGGCCCGCGTGCGCGACGGCTGGCTGGCGGTAACGGCGGATCAGCGTCCGGGCTTTGCGGTGCAGACGGCGATGAGCCAACTGGTGGCCAACGTGCGCGAGAAGAAAGCCATCACCGGGGCCGACTACCCGCCAACGCTTATCACCAAAGAGAACCTGCAGCAGGCTGAGCGTATCGGTGAGGCCGGTAACTGATATGTCCCGAGCCGCCTCTGGCGGCTCAACATGAGGAGGAGCAGACCGATGTCGCAACCCTTACTGAAAGTGACCGACCTGGCAAAAAGCTTTTCCGGCGTCTGGGCGCTAAGCAGCGCCCAGCTGACCGTCGGCGCGGGGGAGATCCACGCCCTGCTGGGGGAAAACGGAGCGGGAAAATCCACGCTGCTGAAGGCGCTTGCGGGCGCGCAGCCGCAAACCCGCGGGGATATCTGGTTCAACGGCGAAATGCTGCCGGTGGACGACTCCCCGGTGGAACGGCAGAACAAGGGCATTATCACCATCTATCAGGAATTCAACCTGCTGCCCAACATGACCGTCGCGGAAAACATGTTTCTCGGGCGCGAGCCGCGTAAACGGAACCTGATTGTCGACGAAAGGGCGGTAAATCAGGAGGCGCAGGTCATTCTCGATTACCTGCAGCTAAACGTTGCGCCGACCACGCCGGTCGCCCGTCTGAGCGTCGCCCAGCAGCAGATGGTGGAGATCGCCCGGGCGCTGACCCTCAACGCTCGCCTGATCATCATGGACGAACCTTCCGCCGCGCTGAGCGACAGCGAGGTGGAAAGCCTGCACCGCGTGGTGCGGGAGCTTAAAAACCGCGGCGTGAGCATTATTTACGTTACCCACCGCCTGCACGAAGTTTTTCAGCTCTGCGATCGCTTCACCGTATTTCAGGACGGCCGCTTCACCGGCACTGGCGCGGTAGCGGAGACCAACGTCGAACAGCTGATCCGCCTGATGGTCGGGCGCGACGTGGCCTTTAACCGTCGCCCCGCCAGCGAAACCCATCATCAAGACAAACCCGTCCGCCTGGCGGTGAAGGGGCTGAGCCGTGAAAAGCCGCCGCTGGATCCGCACGGCATCGCCCTGCACGACATCAGCTTCCACGTCCATGCCGGGGAAGTTCTGGGCATTGCCGGGCTGGTGGGCGCGGGACGCACCGAGGTGGCTCGCTGCCTGTTTGGCGCAGACGCCTTTACCTCCGGGAGCTTTGAGCTGGACGGCGTGCCGTACCAGCCGCGCGACCCGCTGTATGCCCTCGACCAGGGCGTGGCGCTGGTGCCCGAAGACCGTAAAAAAGAGGGGGCGGTGCTGGGACTGTCGATTCGCGACAACCTGTCGCTCTCGTGCCTCTCCTCGCTGCTGCAGTGGCGCTGGTTCGTGAACACCCGCAAAGAGGACGATCTGATTGAGTCCTATCGCCAGGCCCTGCAGATCAAAATGGTCAACAGCGCGCAGGAGGTGCGCAAGCTCTCCGGCGGTAACCAGCAGAAGGTGATCCTCGCGCGCTGCATGGCGCTCAACCCGCGGGTGCTGATCGTCGATGAGCCGACGCGCGGCATCGACGTGGGGACCAAATCGGAAGTGCACCAGGTGCTGTTTGACATGGCGAAAAAGGGCGTGGCGGTGATCGTGATCTCCTCCGATCTGCCTGAAGTGATGGCGGTGTCTGACCGGATCATCACCCTCAGCGAAGGCCGGGTGACCGGCGAGATCCACGGTGACGACGCTAACGAAGAACGGCTGATGACGATGATGGCCATCAACCACAACGCCCTGAACGCGGCATAACGGAGTTTCTCATGACGCAGATGATTTCTAAAACGCAGGCCCCGGTCAAACGCGCCGGACGCATCGATCCCATCGCCTTCTTCGAGCGCTTCGGGGTGTTGATTTTCATGATCCTGCTGCTGATCTTCTTTCAGTCGCAGAACAGTAACTTTTTCTCTGAACGCAATATTTTCAACATCCTGACCGAAGTCTCCATCTACGGGATCATGGCCGTGGGGATGACCTTCGTCATTCTGACCGCCGGGATCGACCTCTCCGTGGGCTCCATTCTGGCGGTGTGCGCCATGACCGCGGCGTACGTTATTAAGGGCGATAACTTCACCACCGTCGACCCGAACGCCTGGGGCGGCATGAGCTGGCTGATCGGGCTGGGGATTTGTCTGGCGATGGGCACGGCGATTGGCTTCCTGCACGGCCTGGGTGTCACCCGCCTGCGTCTGCCGCCGTTTATCGTCACCCTCGGCGGGATGACCATCTGGCGCGGCCTGACGCTGGTGATCAACGACGGCGCGCCGATTGCCGGTTTTGACCCTGGCTACCGTTGGTGGGGGCGCGGGGAGCTGCTCGGCATCTCCATTCCGATCTGGATCTTCGCCATCGTCGCCGTCGGCGGCTATCTGGCGCTGCATAAAACCCGCTGGGGCCGCTTCGTCTACGCCATCGGCGGCAACCCGGAGGCGGCGCGCCTGGCGGGGGTGAACGTCAAGCGCGTGCTCGTCAGCGTCTACGTGCTGATCGGCTGTCTGGCCGGGCTGGCGGGCTTCATCCTGAGCGCGCGTCTTGGGAGCGCCGAGGCGGTGGCCGGCATCTCCTTTGAGCTGCGCGTCATCGCCTCGGTGGTGATCGGCGGTACCTCGCTGATGGGCGGCTACGGGCGCATCGGCGGCACCATTATCGGCTCCATCATTATGGGTATTCTGATTAACGGTCTGGTGCTGATGAACGTCTCGGCCTACTACCAGCAGATTATCACCGGGTTAATTATCGTTCTGGCGGTGGCGTTCGATACCTACGCCAAGAGCCGTCGCGGCGCACTGTGAGGATCGTGATGAAAGAGGTTCGTATTGGATTGATTGGCACCGGGTATATCGGCAAGGCGCACGCTATCGCCTATGCCCAGGCCCCGACGGTGTTCAACCTGCGCGGCAGGCTGGTGCGCGAGATGGTGGCGGAAGTCACGCCGGAGCTGGCGGCAGAGCGCGCCCGGGCGTTTGGCTTTAACCGTTCAACGGGAGACTGGCGGGCGCTGGTGGCCGACCCGGCCATTGACGTGGTGGATATTTGCTCACCCAACCACCTGCATAAAGAGATGGCGCTGGAGGCGATCCGCCACGGCAAGCACGTCTACTCGGAGAAGCCTCTGGCGCTCAACGCCCATGATGCGCGCGAGATGGTCGACGCCGCGAATCGGGCCGGGGTGAAAACGCTGGTGGGGTTCAACTACATGAAGAACCCGACGGCGCAGTTGGCGAAGGAGATTATCGCCCGCGGCGAGATAGGCGATGTGATCCACTTCTACGGCACCCACAACGAAGACTACATGGCCGACCCGCTGTCGCCCATCCACTGGCACTGCTTTAAAGAGACCGCCGGGCTGGGCGCGCTGGGCGACCTCGCGGCGCATATCGTCAATATGGCTCAGTACCTGGTGGGCGATATCGAGCAGGTCTGCGGCGATCTGAAGATCGTGGTCCCGGCGCGCCCGGCGAAGGCCGGATCGTCAGAGATGATTGCGGTGGAAAACGAGGATCAGGCCCACGCGATGGTGCGCTTCGCGGGCGGGGCGCAGGGTGTCATTGAAACCTCCCGCGTCGCCTGTGGCCGCAAGATGGGGCTCTCGTACGTGATCACCGGGACGAAGGGCGCCATCAGCTTCACCCAGGAGCGCATGGCGGAGCTAAAGCTCTATCTGCATGACGATCCGGTGAACCGTCAGGGATTCCGCACGCTGCTCGTCGGCCCGGCGCACCCGGACTACGCCGCGTTCTGCATGGGCGCAGGCCACGGAATTGGCTTTAACGATCAAAAAACGGTGGAGGTGCGCGACCTGGTGGACGGGATTGCCGCCGACGCGCCGATGTGGCCGGACTTCGAAGAGGGCTGGAAGGTGTCGCGCGTGCTGGACGCGATTGCGCTCTCGCACCTGCAGGGCCGCTGGCTGAACGTGAACGACATTGTCTGATGAGGTATCAACGTGGAAAAGCAGTTTGATGTGATATGCATGGGCCGCGTGGCGGTAGACCTCTATAGTCAGCAGATTGGTGCCCGCCTGGAGGACGTGTCGAGCTTCGCCAAATACCTTGGCGGATCCTCCGGCAACGTGGCGTACGGCACCGCGCGCCAGGGCCTGCGCTCGTCGATGCTGGCGCGCGTCGGCGATGAACATATGGGCCGCTTCCTGCGCGAAGAGCTCAACCAGGTAGGCTGCGATACCAGCCATCTGATTACCGATAAAGAGCGCCTCACGGCGCTGGTGCTACTCGGCATTAAAGACCGGGACACCTTTCCTCTGATTTTTTATCGCGATAACTGCGCGGATATGGCGATTACCGCCAGCGATGTGGATGAAAGCTACATTGCCTCCGCACGTTGTCTTGCCATCACCGGGACCCATCTTTCTCATCCGCAGACCCGTGAGGCGGTGCTGACGGCGCTGGGCTATGCCCGCCGTCACGGCGTGCGCACGGTGCTGGACATCGACTACCGTCCGGTGCTGTGGGGGCTCACCTCCTTAGGCGACGGCGAAACGCGCTTTATCGCCGCCGACCAGGTCACCCGCGAGCTGCAGGAGGTACTGCACCTTTTCGACGTCATTGTCGGCACCGAAGAGGAGTTCCACATTGCGGGCGGCAGCACGGATACGCTGCAGGCGCTGGGGCAAGTGCGCACCGTCAGTGAAGCAACGCTGGTCTGCAAGCGCGGCGCGCTGGGCTGCTCGGTCTATACCGACGCCATTCCGTCCCGGCTGGACGACGGCCTGACGGTGACCGGCGTGCGCGTGGAGGTGCTGAACGTTCTCGGGGCGGGGGACGCGTTTATGTCCGGCCTGCTGCGCGGCTACCTGAACGACGAGGGCTGGGAGCAGGCGTGCCGCTACGCCAACGCCTGCGGCGCGCTGGTGGTCTCGCGCCACGGCTGCGCCCCGGCGATGCCGAGCAAAATCGAGCTGGATGACTATCTCTCCCGCGCTGCGGTTGTGCCGCGCCCGGATCTTGACCCGCGTCTTAACCATCTCCACCGGGTGACCACCCGCCGCCGCGAATGGCCGGAGCTGTGCGTGATGGCCTTCGATCACCGCAGCCAGCTCGAAGATATGGCGATGCAGTGCGGCGCGTCGCTTAAGCGCATTCCGGCGCTGAAGCAGTTGATCCTGCAGGCCAGCCGCGAGGCTGCGAGCCGCGCCGGGCTGGAGGGCAAAGCCGGCCTGCTGTGCGACGGCACCTTTGGTCAGGACGCGCTGAACGCGATCACCGGGGAAGGGTGGTGGATTGGTCGCCCCATTGAGCTGCCGGGTTCCCGCCCGCTGGAGATGGAGCACGGCAATATCGGCACCCAGCTTATCAGCTGGCCGCAGGAGCACGTGGTGAAGTGCCTGGTCTTCTTCCACCCGGAAGACGCCCATGGCCTGCGCCTGGAGCAGGAGCAGAAAATCGCTGAGGTGTACCACGCCTGCTGCCGGTCCGGGCACGAGCTGCTGCTGGAGGTGATCCTGCCCGCCAGCATGCCGCGCAGCGACGAGCTCTACCTGCGCGCCATTTCCCGCTTCTACAACCTGGGCATTTACCCGGACTGGTGGAAGCTGCCGCCGCTTTCCGCCGACGGCTGGACGGCGCTCGGCGAGATTATCGAACGCCGGGACCCGCACTGCCGCGGGGTGGTGATCCTCGGTCTGGACGCTCCGGCGGAACAGCTGCGCGCGGGCTTCAAGGCCGCAGCGGGGCAGCCGCTGGTTAAAGGCTTCGCCGTGGGGCGCACGCTGTTTGGCGACGCCTCCCGCGCGTGGCTGAAGCACGATATTGACGATGCGCAGCTGGTGGCGCGCATCCGGGACAACTACCTGCAGCTTATCGCCTGGTGGCGCGAGCGCGGACACGCATAATGGAGATAACAATGAGTGTGCAATTAGGCATTAACCCGCTGACGTGGACGAACGACGATCTGCCTTCCCTCGGCGCGGAAACCTCGCTGGAGACCTGCCTGAGCGAAGGGAAAGAGGCCGGTTTTGCTGGCTTTGAGCTGGGCAACAAATTCCCGCGTGAAGCGCGCCTGCTTGGCCCGATTTTGCAGCGCCACGACCTGCAGCTGGTCTCCGGCTGGTACTCCGGCCGCCTGCTGGAGCGCAGCGTGGAGGCGGAGATCGCCGCCGTGCAGCCGCACCTGACGCTACTGCGCGAGCTGGGGGCGAAGGTGCTGGTCTTTGCGGAAGTGAGCGGCTGCATTCACGGCGAGCAGCAGACCCCGGTGCATCTGCGTCCGCGCTTCCCTCAGGCGCGCTGGAAGGAGTACGGCGAGAAGCTCACCGAATTTGCCCGCTACACGCAGCAGCAGGGAGTCCAGATTGCTTACCATCATCATATGGGTACGGTGATTGAGTCCGCCGACGACGTGGACAACCTGATGACCCACACCGGAGAGGCGGTGGGACTGCTGCTGGACACCGGTCACCTGACCTTTGCCGGGGCCGATCCGCTGGCGGTGGCGCAGCGCTGGGCGTCGCGCATCAACCACGTTCACTGCAAAGACGTGCGCGCCGACATGCTGGCGGACGTGAAAAACCGCAAAACCAGCTTCCTCGATGCGGTGCTGAGCGGCGTGTTTACCGTGCCGGGCGACGGCTGCGTCGATTACCCGCCGATCATGAGTCTGCTGAAGGCGCAGGACTATCGCGGCTGGCTGGTGGTGGAGGCCGAGCAGGATCCGGCGATTGCCCATCCGCTGACCTACGCTCGTCTGGGGTATAACAACCTGAGCCGCCTGGCGCGCGACGCCGGGCTTATTTGAGGAGGTGACATGTCACGTCTGTTATCACGCTGGCAGCAGCCGAACGCGGAGGGGCGCACTCAGTCCGTCACCCCGGAACGCGCAGGGTGGGGGTACGTCGGGTTTGAGGCGTATGAGCTGCAGGAGGGGCAGACGCTGACGCTGCCCGCCGTCAGGGAAGAGCGCTGCCTGGTGCTGGTCGCCGGGCGCGCCTCTATCACCACTCCTTCCGCGCAGTTTAACGATATCGGCGAGCGGATGAGCCCCTTCGAGCGCATCAAACCGTGGGCAGTGTACGTTACCCCGCAGGAGACGGTGCAGGTGAAGGCGCTGACGGCGCTGGAGCTGGCGGTCTGCGCCGCGCCGGGCAAGGGCTCGTACCCGACGCGGCTGATTGCCCCGCAGGA
The DNA here is from genome assembly GCF_001743375.1 of Enterobacter sp. IF2SW-B1. NCBI lineage: Bacteria > Pseudomonadati > Pseudomonadota > Gammaproteobacteria > Enterobacterales > Enterobacteriaceae > Enterobacter > Enterobacter sp. IF2SW-B1. Next base: position 105,888 of record NZ_MJAA01000008.1, read on the forward strand.
TATCGACGCTGAAGCGCGCGGCAAGGGGCACAACCAGCGCTACGTGCACAACATTCTGCCGGAAGACAAGCCCGCCGACAGCCTGCTGGTGGTGGAGGTCTGGACTAACGAGGGCTGTACCAGCTCGTACCCGAGCCACAAGCATGACACGGATAACCCGCCGCAGGAGACCTACCTGGAGGAGACCTACTACCATCGCCTCAACCCGGAGCAGGGGTTCTGCATGCAGCGCGTCTACACCGACGACAGAACGCTGGATGAATGTATGGCGGTCTACAACCGTGACGTGGTGATGGTGCCGAAGGGGTATCATCCGGTGGCGACGATGGCCGGGTATGACAGCTACTACCTCAACGTGATGGCCGGTCCGGTGCGCAAATGGATGTTCACCTGGGAAGAGGACCACGCGTGGATTAATCGCGATTATCCCGCAGAGAGGGGGGGCTGAGACGGCCTTTCTTGTCGGGTGGCGCTGCGCTTACCCGACCTACGAAATCGTAGGTTCGTGCAAGCGTAGCGCCGCCGGGCGAATTGTCCTCAGTGCGTCCGCCTCGCCTGCTCAATCGTCCGGGCGATGGCTTCCGGCTGACTCACCATCGACACGTGGCTCGCGGCCACCTCGGTGGTTTTCGCATGTATCGCCTTCGCCATCGCACGTTCCAGGTCGGGGTTGATCATCCGGTCATGCTTGCTGACCACAAACCAGCTCGGTTTATCATGCCACGCCGCGTGAGTCACCTTTTCACCAAACGCATCGGCTTTGATCGGCCCCTGCGTGGCCGCGATAGCGTTTTGTTCACCCGGCTTCACGTCAGGCGCGAAGTCCTTCCTGACGGCTTCCGTCGGCAGGTATAAATAGCCGTCCGCCGTTTTAGCGATGCCAGCGCTACCCGGCGGAGGTGGGAAGCTACCTGCCAGATCCGCCGTCGACTGGCCGGAATCCGGCGCGAACGCCGCCACATAGACCAGCGATTTTACCCGTGCATCGTTGCCCGCCTCGCTAATGACGGTTCCGCCCCAGGAGTGGCCTACCAGCACCACGTCGCCGTGCGCCCGGGCGATGGCCCCTTTTGTGGCGGCAACATCATCCTTAAGCGAGGTGAGCGGGAGCTGGACGGCAATGACCTCTGCGTGCTGTTTCTGCAGAAGGGTTATCACCTTATCCCAGCTGCTGCCGTCGGCAAACGCGCCGTGCACCAGCACGACGCTGGTTTTATTTTCCGCGAAGGCGCTGGCAGAAAGCGCCAGCAGGCCCGCCGTCAGTACAGACAGTGCTTTCATGTTCAGACTCCTTAAAAATGGTGGATCGCCGCGTGGGGCGGGACGGTGAATTCAATGGTTTTGTGGTCGAGCGGCTTGTGCGTCGGGTCAGCCAGGATGATCGTTACCTTGTGCTTGCCGGCGGGCAGCCCCACCAGGATCACCGGCTCGCCGCTGGCGTCAGCCCAGTGCCACGGCGCGTCGTCCACCACCACGTGAATGTGTCCGATACGCGGGGTCACCTTGAGCGCCTCGGGGCCGAATACCGGCTCGATGCGCAGGTTTTCGGCCCGGTACTGAATAAACACCGCGCCTTTGCTCAGCGGCCCGGCAAGCGGCGGATCGACGATCAGCCTGGCGGGCGGCTGCGGGTGTTCCAGCGGCGCAACGGCGGCAGGGCCGTTAACGTCCGCGGCGCTCAGGTTGTCCAGCGGCGTGGCTTGGGCATGTGTTACAGAGGCCAGGACGAGCAGGGGTAAAATTGCGTAACGACGAATCATGGTTCTCTCCTCATCAGTTCTGAATGACGACAGGGAAAGAAAACCATTTTTATGTATCGGAGATATTTGCCGGAGGGGGCGTTTTGTACCCGTTTGTCAGCGCGTCGCGCGGGATACAGTGCGATACAGTTTGCCTACCGGGATGTCGCACGATCGCTATCGCCAGCCCGGCAATCACCAGCGTTAACCCCGTCGACACTCCCATTGCACCCGCGATCCCCAGCGTTTTGTTCAGCCACGCATAGGCAAACGGTGCGGCTGCGGCCATCAGTTGGCCCGGGATAAGCAGCATGCCCGTGCGGCGGGCATAGCTTTCCGTGCTAAACAGCTCCAGTGGCAGCGTGGCTTTTACTATGGTGACCAGCCCGTTGATGGCGCCGTAGCCCAGCACAAACCCGGCCGCACACCACGCAAAGAGGGGGCTGCTCATCCCCAGAATAAAGCAGAGCGGCATGGCGAGGGCGGTGAAGAGCGTGAGTTTGAAGGGGGTTAAGCGGCCGCCTGCAAGCACCTCCAGCGAGCGCGCGCCCGTCTGTCCGATCCCCCACAGCATGCCGATGGCGACCGGCAGGCCAAAGTGGGCAATAAACTCCGGCAGATGGGTGGAGGTGCCGTTAGAGACAAAGGTGATAAGGGCGATGAAGGCCGCATAAAGCCAGGCGTTACGCTGCTCGTTGCGCAGGGGCGGCGCGATGGCCTTCGTGTTTTCCGTCAGCCGCTGCCGGGGAAGCGTGCGGATCAGCACTGCGCTCAGCAGGCCAAGCAGGGCATGAATGCGTAACGCGTCCTGCCAGCTCATGATGTGAAGCAGGCAATCGCCCAGCGGCCAGAAGACGGCAGACGCCAGCCCGCCCGCCAGCGTGACGCGTGAGATCGTTCTTCGCGCCTGCTGCCCGTAGAGGTTGACCAGCGCGGCGAACAGCGCATCGTACAGCGACAGACGCATCCCGATGCCGCACAGTAGCCAGGCGCCGTACCAGCCAGACAGCGTCCGGGTATACGCCATACCGGCGCAGCTTGCGGCGATCAGCAGCGTTCCGACCATCACCACTTTCTGCCCGCCAAAGCGTGCCAGCAGGCGGGCGACAAAAGGTGATACCGCCGCCATCACCAGCATCGCCAGCGTCAGGCCGAGGTAAATCTGCGGCGCTGACCATCCCCGGTCGGCTGAAATGGTCCGCGCAAAGGTGCCGGGCAGATAAAACGAGATCCCCCAGTTGATAAGCTGATTACATCCGGCAGTAAGGGCAAGGCGACGAGGCAGGGTAGGTGTTTCCATTGTTTTTCATTCCGTTATGCAGTTGTCCTGAGCATAGCGAGCGCGGTATTGTGCTGGCAGGCCTGCAACCTTATGCGCTGTATAAGAGAAACTTTGAATGACGACGCTTAACCTTGGCTATCTCGCGACGTTCCGTCTGGTGATCCAGCGCGGCAGCTTTTCGGCGGCGGCGGATCTGCTGGGCATTTCCCAGCCCGCCGTTAGTCTGCAAATACGTCAGCTGGAGCAGTTTCTGCAAACGCGGCTGGTGGAGCGTACCGGGCGGGGCATTAAGGCCACGGCGGCAGGAGAGTCACTGCTGGTTCACGGAGAGCGCATTCAGCAGGTTGTGGACGAAACCCTGCGGTCCGTGAGCGCGTTCAGCCACGATGTCAGCGGGACCATTACTCTTGGTACGGGGGCGACGGCCTGTATCCACCTTCTGCCGCCCCTGCTGGAGCAGCTGCGCCGCGACTATCCGCTCCTGCGGGTGGGCGTAACAACGGGCAACACCCTCGATATCGTCAGGGCCATCGAAGAGAACCGTCTCGATATGGGGCTGGTGACGCTGCCGGTCAGCGGCAGAGCGCTGGACGTTATGCCGGTGATGGACGAGGAGTTTGTTTTTATCGCGTCGCGGGAACAGCAGGATGCTTTCAGGGAGTTAACCCCGGAGGCGCTCCATGCTCAGCCGCTAATCGCCTTTGAGTCTGGCAGCGGTACCCGGGCGCTCATTGATGGCTGGTTTGCGGCCAATGGGTTAGCGATCGCGCCGGTGATGCAGCTTGGCAGCATTGAGGCGATTAAGCGTATGGTTCGGGTGGGGCTCGGCTACAGTATCGTTCCGCGAATGGCGGTTGAGCATGACGCTGACCGTGAAGGGCTCTGCGTCATGTCGCTCACGCCCGTGCTGCAGCGCCAGCTCGCCATCGTGATGCGGCAGGACAAGATCCTCAGCAAAGGGATCGCGGGGATTATTCGGCTGGTGCAAAACCCATCGCAGGGCTAGCGGTCAGCGGCGTCGACGTTCAGGCTGGACTGCTGCGACTGGATTTTGTCCTGATGGTGATACCAGGCGCCGATGGAAGAGTAAACGAAGCGGCCAAAGAAAAACAGAAAGCTGATTAGCAGTATAATGCGGGTCATCCGGGTGTTAAAACGGTGTCGTTTGCGCATACGCGTGGCCTGACTCACTCTTCTTTTTCCTGGGCATGCCCTTCTGGGCGACGGGGATATTAAGGCACAGCGGAAAGAGAGGGTCAATTCCGTCATGTGTAAATAACCGTCAACGTTTACATTAATTATTGTTATTGAAATTAATATTTGCATTTACCATATTGATAATATGAAGAAAATTATTTCAAAAAAAAGCGGTGCAAAGCTTATTTGCGTAAAATAGTTTGATTTATGTCAACGGATTCCCGGCCCTGATATTTAAAATCCCTCCTCCATACCGTTCGCCCCGCACGTGGCCGGGCGGCGCCAGGTCAGGTTGGATGCCTGTCATTATTTTCCTTCTGGAGAAAAAGGGGTTTAACCGGGCATCTATGAACATTTTTGCTTTCCTGAAAAAGAATCAACACCGCTGGTGGGTATTGCCGCTTATTTTACCGGTGGTTTTACTTCCCGTACTGAGCGTGGCGAATACGTTTACGCACCTGGGCGACGGGATAGCGGCACTTTATTATTTACCGCTCTCGTTTTTGCTTTCGCTGATGATGTTTTTTGGTCTGGAAGCCCTTCCCGGGATCGTGTTGTCGCTGTTTATCCGCTATTACCCGTCGGTCGGGATGTTTGAAACCGTCGCCGGCGTGCTCCATTTTATTGTCCCTATAGTGCTTAGCTGGGGCGGCTACCGGGTGTTTGCGCCCAGACGCAATATGACGGCGTATGGCGACGTACGGCTGATGGCGCAGCGCATCTTCTGGCAGGCCTTCTGCCCCGCGACGCTGTTTCTGCTGTTGTTCCAGTTTGCGGTGTATTTGGGAGTGTATGAGAGTCGCCAGAGCCTGGCAGGGCTTAACCCCCTCAACATTCGCACGCTGATCAACTATCAGGCCTTGCTGGTCAGCGGTCTGACGGGCGTGCCGTTAAGTTATCTGCTGATCCGCTTGATTCGTCATCCGCGCTATCTCAAAAGCCTCATCTCGCAGATCCGTACCCAGATAGACAAAAAGGTGACGCGCGCTGAGTTTCTGATTTGGGCCATTGCGCTTGCCGGGCTGCTTTCGCTCCTGCTGCTGCCGATGAATGAAAACAGTTCGATTTTCACCACTAACTACACCCTGTCGCTGCTGATGCCGGTGATGCTCTGGGGGGCGATGCGCTTTGGCTATAAGCTGATTTCGCTTATCTGGATCCCGATACTGCTGGTGTCTATTCACTATTTTTACCGCTATATTCCCGTGAACCAGGGGTACGACATTCAGCTGGCAATCACCTCATCCAGCTATCTGGTCTTCTCGTTTGTGGTGATTTACATGTCGATGCTGGCGACCCGGCAGCGGGCGGTGAACAAACGCTCCCGCAGGCTGGCGCTGCTCGACCCGGTTCTGCATATGCCTAACCTGCGGGCGCTTTCGCGAGATCTGGCGAAAAATCCTTGGTCGGCGCTCTGTTTACTCCGCGTTCCGGAGCTTGAAATTCTGGGCCGTAACTATGGCGTGTTACTGCGCATTCAGTACAAACAGCAGCTGGCGCAATGGATTAACGGCACGCTCCAGCCCAATGAACTGGTCTATCACCTGACGGGCTGTGACATGGCGGTTCGCCTTAACGCCGAATCGCACCAGCAGCGGATTGAAACCCTGGACGAGCACATCAAGCAGTTCCGCTTTGTCTGGGACGGCATGCCGCTGCAGCCGCAGGTGGGGGTGAGCTACTGCTATGTGCGTTCGCCGGTTAACCACCTCTATCTGGTGCTGGGTGAGCTGGGGGTGGTGGCCGATCTGTCGCTCTCCTCTAACCACCCGGAAAATCTTCAGCAGCGCGGCGCCGTCCATCTGCAGCGTAGCCTGAAGGATAAAGTCGCGGTGATGAGTCGCCTGCAGCGTGCGCTGGATAACAACGCATTCACGCTGCTCGTTCAGCCCGTACGCGGCCTGCGTGGCGATAGGTTTCATGAAGTCTTGCTGCGGATGACTGATGCAAACGGGCTGTTGATCTCCCCTGAACAATTCCTGCCGATAGCCCAGGAGTTTGGCCTCTCTTCGCGGGTAGATTTGTGGGTGCTGGAGCATACGCTGCGCTTCCTCGCCGCGCATCGCGAACGGCTGCCCGGCCAGCGCTTTGCCATTAATCTGGCCCCTTCAACGGTGTGTCGGGTGCAGTTCCCGCTTGAGGTGAGTCGCCTGCTGGCGAAATATGCCATTGAGCCGTGGCAGCTGATCTTTGAAGTGACGGAGTGCAGCACCTTCTGCAACGCGGAGCAGGGGCTCCACATCCTTCGGCAGCTGCAGAAAATGGGGGTACGCATTGCGATCGATGATTTTGGTACCGGCTATGCGAGCTATGCGCGGCTGAAAAGCGTGGATGCGGACATTCTCAAAATCGACGGCGATTTCATCCGCAATATCGTCAACAACAGTCTGGATTACCAGATTGTGGCCTCTATCTGTCATCTGGCGCGCATGAAGAAGATGCTGGTGGTGGCGGAATATGTCGAGACCGAAGAGATACGTAGCGCGGTGCACGCGCTAGGCATTGATTATGTGCAGGGCTATCTGATTGGCAGACCGGCACCGCTTGAGTCACTGCTGGAAGCAGAGGCGTCCACGGCGGACGCCTGAGCCGTTACGCGGCGACGTCGGCGCTATCTTCCTCGATTTTGAGCATCCAGCCGGTGACCGCTTCCCAGTACTGCTGCTCTTTTTCCAGGTCCAGCAGGACCAGCGCGTTCTGGCTGAACCAGTCGTGCGGGAAGCTCAGCGTCCAGTGGTGATCGTCGGTTTTCAGCTTCAGCGTCGGCGGTGTGGTGGTGGCCTGACGCTGATTGTTCAGCAGCACGCCCAGGCGCAGCAGCTGAATAAGCGGCAGGAACTGCTTTTTCTTAAACAGCGTGAAGCGCGGCAGATCGTCGAGCTTGATGGCTTTACGGTGATAGCGCACCAGGGTCGCCATCATGGTTTGCTGCTCCTGGTTGAAGCCGGGCAGATCGCTGTTTTGCAGAATATACGCTGAATGGCGGTGCATCCCGCTGTGGTTGATGTTCAGCCCTACCTCGTGCAGCATCGCGGCCCATTTCAGCAGCGCGGCAAGCTGCGGGTGCGCCAGCTTGGGGTTCTGCTCCTGCCACTGCTCGTACATCTGCACCGTGGTTTCCAGCACGCGCTTCGCCTGCTCGCGGTCGATGTTGTACTGGTTGGCCAGGCTCTGCGCGGTGCGGCTGCGAATGTCCTGATGGCGGAAGCGGCCCTCCATCTCATACAGCACCCCCTCACGCAGCGCGCCGTCGGAAAGGCGCAGCTCTTTAATCGCCAGGGCGTCAAACACGCCGCAGAGAATAGCCAGGCCCGGCACGAAGACTGCCTTACGCTCGTCGGAAAGCCCCGGCAGGCTTAGGGCGTCAAAACTTTTATGCTTCAGCACCTCTTCGGTCAGCAGGGTCAGGCGTTCAGGCGTGATAAAACCGTCTTTTTCACCCATCGCCAGCAGCACTTCATGCGCCGCCTTGATGGTGCCCGACGCGCCCAGCGCCACGTTCCAGCCCTGAATGCGGTACTGCCAGGCCAGATTCTCCAGCTTCTGGATCGCAGCCATTTTCGCCCGCTGGAAGTTTTCACGGGTAATGGTGCCGCCGGGGAAGTACATCTGCGCGAAGCTGACGCAGCCCATGCGACGGCTCTCCACCAGGCGCGGCTCAAAGTCTTCGCCGATCACCAGCTCCGTAGAACCACCGCCGATGTCGATCACCAGCTTGCGCCCTTTTTCCGGCTGGGTATGTTCAACGCCCATGAAAATCAGACGCGCCTCCTCGTTACCGGAGATGATCTCAATCGGGTAGGGGATCACTTTTTCGGCCCGCTTGAGGAACTCCGGCGCGTTCAGCGCCTGGCGCAGCGTGTGGGTGCCCACGATGCAAACGCTGGAGGGCGAGAAGCCCTGCAGGCGTTCGGCAAACAGCGACAGGCAGTTTAAACCACGCTCCATCGCCTCTTCGCTGAGCATGCTGCGCTCATCAAGCCCATCCGCCAGGTGTACGCGCTGCTTCAGACGACCGATGATCTGCAGCGCGCCATCCACCTCACGGGCGATGACCATGTGAAAACTGTTAGAGCCAAGATCGACCGCGGCGTATTCCTGCGGGCGTGGGGTCTTATCATTTATCGGCATAGGTTAATCGGGTTGCTCGAGTGATTTGATATAGTCGTAAATCGCCAGCTGTGACCGCACTTTACGGCGGTTGCCGCGCGGTACGTAGCGGTTACTGAGTTCTTTGTCGATATAGCGCGCCTTCACCGTATCGCTGAACAGGATCTCGATAATGTCGAGGATACGCTGTTTCAGACGCGGATCCAGCAGCGGCGTCGCGACTTCAATTCGATAGTCAATATTGCGCGTCATCCAGTCTGCCGAAGAGAGATAGACCTGTTTATCGCCCGCATTATCGAAAATATAGACCCGATCGTGCTCCAGGTAGCGGTCAACGATGCTGATAACGCGAATATTGTCGCTGATGCCTTCCAATTCCGGAATAAGCGAGCACATGCCGCGGATCAGCAGGTTAACCGGCACGCCGGAGCTGGACGCCGCATACAGCCTGTCCACCAGCCCTTTATCGACCAGGTTGTTAAGCTTCAGCGTGATGCCGGACGACAAGCCTTTCTGGGCATTGGCGATCTCTTTATCGATCATATCGTATAGCAGGCGGCGCGAGTTCTGCGGTGAGACCAGCAGATAGTCGAAGCTGACCGGGCGGTAAGGGTTTTCGATAAAGTTAAAGACCCGGCGCACTTCGTTGGTAATGCGGGCGTCAGCGGTTAAGAGCGAGTAGTCGGTATAAATCCGCGCGGTTTTTTCGTTAAAGTTCCCGGTGCCGATGTGGGCATAGCGCACCACGTCATCACCCTCTTTACGCGAGATCAGGAACAGTTTGGCGTGAATTTTCAGACCCGGCGCGGAGAAGATCACGTGCACGCCCGCTTCCGTCAGGCGGCGCGCCCAGTGAATGTTCGCCTCTTCGTCGAAGCGCGCCTGCAGCTCAACCACCACGGTGACTTTTTTGCCGTTGTGTGCCGCGTGGATCATCGCGTCGATGATGCGGGAATCTTTTGCCACGCGGTAGATGTTGATTTTGATCGCCAGCACGTTCGGGTCGAACGAGGCCTGACGCAGCAGCTCCAGCACGTGTTCAAAGGTGTGGTACGGGTAGTAGAGCAGCACGTCGCGCTCGCGGATGGCGTCGAATCCGTTGCGGAATTTATCGAACCAGATATGACGCAGGCGCGGCAGCGGTTTGTTCACCAGATTGGCTTTGCCAACGTTCGGGAAGCCAATGAAGTCTTTAAAGTTGTGGTAACGGCCACCCGGCACGATGGAGTCATAGCGCGAAATGGTCAGCTTCTCGCGCAGCATCTCCACCATGGCGTCCGGCATGTCGCGCTGATAGACAAAGCGCACCGGCTCGGCCGTCAGGCGCTGTTTCAGGCTGGAGGACATCAGCTCCATCAGGCTGGCCTCCATCTCGTGCACCAGGTCATATTCGGCGTCACGGGTCATCTTCATCGAGTAGGCGTTTAACGCATCGTAATCGAAGAAGCCTTTGAAAATGTCGTCCAGGCAGTAGCGCAGGATGTTATCCAGCAGGATCATCGGCTTGCGTCTGCGCGGGGTTTCCGGCGGCAGGTTCACAAAGCGCGGCACCTTGTCGGACGGGATCTCCAGCAGGGCATAACGGATGGATTCACCGCGAATAATTTCCACCGCCAGGTAGGTGTAGTCATCCTTCAGGAATTGCACCAGATCGGTTTCGCGGTTGATGAGAATCGGGGTAATGTGCTGGCGCAGGTACTGTTTAAAGTAGTGGCGCAGCCAGTTTTGTTGGTTAACGGAAAGCTGACGTTCGTTAATCAGGAAGATTTGATTGCGCGCCATCTCCAGCAGCAGTTCGTTATACAGGCCGTCAAATTCCTGATCGGCTTTCAGCACGCGGGACTGGATTTTGCCCAGCAGATGCCGCGAGTGCGAGTTTAAGCCCTGTTCTTCGCTGATGATGATGCGTCTTTTCAGCTCGGCAAAGCGAACCTTGTAGAACTCATCCAGGTTGTTGGAATAAATGCCTAAAAAACGCATGCGTTCGATTAGCGGGTTACTTTTGTCTGCCGCTTCCTGGAGTACACGTTCGTTAAATGCTAACCAGCTTAGCTCTTTCTCGATATATAACTTTTCCTGACCCATTACAGCTCACACTCCAGTTCAATCACAGGACGTGGTAAATCCGTCTCGTCCTTATTATGGCGAGCATTTCCACGATATGTCCAACAGTGCCAGAAAAGTATGACAGTTATTTTTTTTTGTTGGGGAATTTAGCGGGTTGGGGGAGGGAATATCGGGTAGCGAAGCGCCACCCGACATAGCAAACTACTCTTCGGCCGCATAACCCTGCGGGGGCAACTTCACGCCGTCCAGCCAGGCTGCGCCGTCGCGCATCTCCAGACGCCCGTCGACAAACCAGCTTACCACCAGCGGGTAAATGGCGTGCTCCTGCGTCTGCACGCGTTCGGTCACGTCGTCTTCGTTGTCGCCGTCAAAGACCGGGACTTTCGCCTGCAGGATCACCGGGCCACCGTCCAGCTCGTCGGTCACGAAATGGACGGAGGTACCGTGCTCCTCGTCACCGTTTTCCAGCACCTGACGATGGGTATGCAGGCCGGGATATTTTGGCAACAGGGAAGGGTGAATATTCAGCAGTCGACCGGCGTAGTGTTCGACGAAGGCCGGGCTCAGAATACGCATATAGCCCGCCAGCACTACGAGGTCGGGCGCGTAGGCGTCAATCTCCTGCACCAGCTCGCGGTCAAAGGCTTCACGTCCGGCGAACTGGCTGGCTTCCAGCGCGTGAGCGGGAATGTTCGCTTCCCGCGCGCGCTCAAGGCCGAACGCGTCGGCCTTGTTGCTGAAAACTGCCCGAATGGTGCCATTGATTTTCTTCTGTTTGCAGGCGTCTATGATGGCCTGCAAATTGCTTCCGTTGCCGGAAATGAGCACCACGATGTTTTTCATTCAATGACCACACGCTGTTCGGAATCGGAGGCTTTAATCGTACCGATTTTCCACGCGTTTTCACCTTTCTCGGTCAGCAGCTTAACCGCTTTATCCGCTTCGCTTGCCGGCAGGGCGATAACCATGCCCACGCCGCAGTTAAAGGTGCGGTACATTTCGTGAGAGCTGACGTTGCCTGCAGTCTGCAGCCAGTTAAAGACGGCTGGCCACTGCCATGAGGATTCGTCGATCACCGCCTGGGTGTTGTCCGGTAGCACGCGCGGGATGTTTTCCCAGAAGCCGCCGCCGGTCAGGTGAGCAATAGCGTGAACGTCAACGTTCTCGATAAGCTCCAGCACGTTTTTCACGTAGATGCGGGTTGGGGCCAGCAGGTGGTCGGCCAGCGGTTTACCGTCCAGCTCGGTGGTCAGCGGATCGCAGCCGCTTACTTCGAGGATTTTACGCACCAGAGAGTAGCCGTTAGAGTGCGGGCCGCTGGAGGCCAGCGCGATCAGCACATCGCCATCGGCCACTTTGCTGCCGTCGATAATTTCTGATTTTTCTACTACGCCGACGCAGAAGCCCGCGACGTCATAATCTTCGCCGTGGTACATGCCCGGCATTTCAGCGGTTTCACCGCCCACCAGCGCACAGCCGGACTGCAGACAGCCTTCGGCGATACCGTTAATGACGCTGGCTGCGGTATCCACATCCAGTTTGCCGGTCGCGTAGTAATCGAGGAAGAACAGCGGCTCTGCGCCCTGAACCACCAGGTCGTTCACACACATCGCAACCAGATCGATACCGATCGTGTCGTGACGTTTTAAATCCATCGCCAGGCGCAGCTTGGTGCCTACGCCGTCAGTACCCGAGACCAGAACAGGTTCACGATATTTTTGCGGCAGCGCGCACAGTGCGCCGAATCCACCCAGACCACCCATCACTTCCGGGCGGCGGGTTTTCTTCACCACACCTTTGATTCGGTCAACCAGCGCATTACCTGCGTCAATATCAACACCGGCATCTTTGTAGCTGAGAGAAGTTTTGTTGGTCACGGCTTAAATCCCCACGCGATTGCATAGCTAGTAAGAAAAATCGGCGCAATTCTAACAGTCCAGGCAAACGTTTGCGAGCCTATTCTGGACGTGGGGATCTTTTTTTCTGTATAGCCCGTAAATGCAGCCAAACTTGACTCCGTTCACGAAAATGAAACCGGTTTCGGCGATCTGCTTGCAACGAATATCCCCTTTGCACATCATCGAACTGAAACCGGTTTCTGTAATTGTTTTTGCAGAAAATAACGCAGAATGAGGGAAAGCGAATGTCAGGATTCAAAGCAGATTTTCTGTGGGGTGGGGCCGTTGCGGCGCACCAGCTTGAGGGCGGCTGGAAAGAGGGCGGTAAGGGCGTAAGCGTTGCCGACGTCATGACCGCGGGCGCCCACGGCGTGCCGCGTGAAATCACCAACGGCGTGCTGGAGGGGAAAAACTACCCTAACCATGAGGCTATCGATTTCTACCACCGTTATAAAGAAGACATCAAACTCTTTGCCGAGATGGGGTTCAAATGCTTCCGTACCTCCATCGCCTGGACGCGTATCTTCCCGAAAGGCGACGAGCTGGAGCCGAACGAGGCAGGCCTGAAATTCTATGACGATCTGTTCGACGAATGCCTGAAGTACGGCATTGAACCGGTTATCACGCTTTCCCACTTTGAGATGCCGTTCCACCTGGTGACGGAATACGGCGGCTGGCGCAACCGTAAGCTGATCGACTTCTTCGTGCGTTTTGCAAAGGTCGTTTTTGAGCGTTACCAGCACAAGGTGAAGTACTGGATGACCTTTAACGAGATCAACAACCAGGCTAACTTCCACGAAGACTTTGCGCCATTTACCAACTCCGGGCTGAAGTACGCGCCTGGTGAAGACCGCGAGCCGGTGATGTTCCAGGCGGCGCACTACGAACTGGTGGCCAGCGCCCTGGCGGTGAAGGCGGGCCGCGAGATTAACCCGTCGCTGCAGATCGGCTGCATGATTGCCATGTGCCCCATCTACCCGCTGACCTGTGCGCCGGACGACATGATGATGGCGATGAACGCCATGCACCGTCGCTACTGGTTTACCGACGTTCACGTGCGCGGCAAATATCCGCAGCATCTGCTCAACTACTTCGAACGTCGCGGCTTCGCGCTGGATATCACCGAAGAAGATAAGGCGGCGCTCACGCAGGGCTGCGTGGATTACATCGGGTTCAGCTACTACATGTCTTTCGCCACCAAAGCGACGGCAGATAACCCGGCGCTGGACTACGACGAGAGCAAGAGCCTGGTCTCCAACCCGTACGTGCAGAAATCCGACTGGGGCTGGCAGATTGATCCGGTCGGGCTGCGCTACTCTCTGAACTGGTTCTGGGATCACTACCAGCTGCCGCTGTTTATCGTTGAGAACGGCTTTGGCGCGATCGACGTGCAGGAGAGCGACGGCACGGTGAACGACCAGTACCGCATCGATTACCTTTCCGCACACATCCGCGAGATGAAAAAAGCGGTGGTGGAAGACGGCGTGGATCTGATGGGCTATACCCCGTGGGGCTGTATCGACCTGGTGTCTGCCGGAACGGGCGAAATGAAAAAACGCTACGGCTTTATCTTTGTCGATAAAGATAACGAAGGTAACGGCACCCTGAACCGCAGCAAGAAGAAATCGTTCGACTGGTATAAGCAGGTGATTGCGAGCAACGGCGATAACCTCTAATTGTCGGGTGGCACTAACGCTTACCCGACCTACAATACACGTAGGCCCGCGTAAGCGCAGCGCCACCGGGCAAGACCCCGCACCCAAGCCGGAGCCCAGCCTCCGGTTTTTTTGTTTTTGATTGATATACGTCAAGCAAGTTGGGTATGGCGCAATCCGAAAAAAGCGGTATAATCCCGCGATTTTTTTGCGGATGCCACCTCAGAGGAGAAAGAGAATGAAGATTGTGGAAGTGAAACACCCACTCGTTAAACACAAGTTGGGCCTGATGCGTGAGCATGACATCAGCACGAAGCGTTTTCGCGAACTGGCTTCTGAAGTGGGCAGCCTGCTGACCTACGAAGCAACCTCCGATCTGGAAACGGAAAAAGTGACCATCGAAGGCTGGAACGGCCCGGTGCAGGTTGAGCAGATCAAAGGTAAGAAAATTACCGTAGTGCCTATCCTGCGTGCCGGTCTTGGCATGATGGAAGGCGTGCTGGAGCACGTACCGAGCGCGCGCATCAGCGTGGTCGGTATCTACCGTAACGAAGAGACGCTGGAGCCGGTACCTTACTTCCAGAAGCTGGTCTCTAACATCGACGAGCGCATGGCGCTGGTGGTTGACCCAATGCTGGCAACCGGCGGTTCAATGATCGCCACCATCGATCTGCTGAAAAAAGCGGGCTGCAGCAGCATTAAGGTGCTGGTTCTGGTTGCTGCTCCGGAAGGGATCGCGGCGCTGGAAAAAGCGCACCCGGACGTTGAGCTGTACACCGCCTCTATCGACCAGGGGCTGAACGAGCACGGGTACATCATCCCGGGGCTCGGCGATGCCGGCGATAAGATCTTTGGTACGAAATAATCGAATAACGATAAATAAGCCGACTTTGATAGTCGGCTTTTTTTTGAATAAAAACCAACAATACTACACAGAGGAAAACACTATGACGCGCCGTGCTATCGGGGTGAGTGAAAGACCGCCGCTTTTACAGACTATCCCGCTTAGTTTGCAGCACCTGTTCGCTATGTTTGGCGCAACCGTGCTGGTGCCAATCCTGTTTCACATTAACCCGGCTACCGTGCTGCTGTTCAACGGCATCGGTACGCTGCTGTACCTCTTTATCTGTAAAGGCAAAATCCCGGCGTATCTGGGGTCGAGCTTTGCTTTTATCTCGCCGGTGCTGTTGCTGCTGCCGCTGGGTTATGAGGTCGCGCTGGGCGGCTTTATCATGTGTGGTGTGCTGTTCTGCCTGGTTTCCTTCATTGTGAAGAAAGCCGGTACCGGCTGGCTGGACGTGATGTTCCCGCCTGCGGCGATGGGCGCCATCGTTGCCGTTATCGGCCTGGAGCTGGCGGGCGTGGCGGCGAATATGGCCGGCCTGCTGCCTGCGGACGGCCAGTCACCGGACTCCAAAACCATTATCATCTCGCTGGTGACGCTGGGCGTGACGGTATTTGGCTCCGTGCTGTTCCGCGGTTTTATGGCGATTATCCCGATCCTGATCGGCGTGCTGGCGGGCTACGCGCTCTCCTTCGTCATGGGCGTTGTGGATACCACCCCGATTGCCGAGGCGCACTGGTTCGCGCTGCCAACTTTCTACACCCCACGCTTTGAATGGTTCGCCATTTTCACCATTCTGCCTGCCGCGCTGGTGGTAATTGCGGAGCACGTTGGCCACCTGGTGGTGACGGCGAACATTGTGAAGCGCGACCTGATCCGCGACCCGGGTCTGCACCGCTCCATGTTTGCCAACGGTTTCTCCACCATCATCTCCGGTTTCTTCGGCTCCACGCCAAACACCACCTACGGTGAAAACATCGGCGTGATGGCGATTACCCGCGTCTACAGTACCTGGGTTATCGGCGGCGCGGCGATCATCGCCATTCTGCTCTCCTGCGTGGGCAAGCTGGCGGCAGCGATTCAGATCATTCCTGTGCCGGTGATGGGCGGCGTTTCTCTGCTGCTGTACGGGGTGATCGGTGCCTCCGGTATTCGCGTGCTGATTGAATCCAAAGTGGATTACAGCAAGGCGCAAAACCTGATCCTGACCTCCGTTATCCTGATCATCGGCGTGAGCGGCGCGAAGGTGCACATCGGTGCGGCCGAGCTGAAGGGCATGGCGCTGGCGACCATCGTGGGCGTGGGCCTGAGCCTGATTTTCAAGCTGATCTCGGTGATCCGCCCGGAAGAGGTGGTCCTGGACGCTGACGAAAGCGAAAAAGCCCCACACTGATCCATTAACTGGGCGAAGGATCGCCCGGTTCTCTCCTGGCGGGTTCCGTGTTAAACTCATCGCCGATTTTATGTAAGATCTCTGGTTGAGGTATTTCTGAACGGACCGGCACAGCTCTCTCTGCCACTCTATCTCCCTGACGACGAAACTTTTGCGAGTTTCTGGCCGGGTGATAACCCCTCTTTACTGGCTGCACTGCAAAACGTGCTGCGTCAGGATCACAGCGGATACATCTATATCTGGTCACGCGAAGGCGCGGGGCGCAGCCACCTGCTGCATGCCGCCTGTGCCGAGCTTTCGGCGCGCGGCGATGCGGTCGGCTATGTGCCGCTGGATAAACGTACCTGGTTTGTGCCTGAAGTGCTTGAGGGCATGGAACATCTCTCGCTGGTCTGCATCGATAATATCGAATGCGTGGCGGGGGACGAGCCGTGGGAAATGGCGATCTTTAACCTCTACAACCGCATTCTGGAGTCGGGCAAAACCCGGCTGCTGATCACCGGCGATCGTCCGCCGCGCCAGCTTAACCTTGGGCTGCCGGATCTGGCGTCTCGTCTGGACTGGGGGCAAATCTACAAGCTCCAGCCGCTGTCGGATGAAGATAAGCTGCAGGCGTTACAGCTGCGAGCAAAGCAGCGCGGCTTTGAGCTGCCGGAAGACGTGGGCCGTTTCCTGCTCAAGCGTCTGGACCGCGAGATGCGCACCCTGTTTGATACGCTCGATCAGCTCGATCGCGCCTCCATTACCGCCCAGCGCAAGCTGACCATTCCGTTTGTGAAAGATATTCTTAAGCTGTAGTTATGCCGGGTGGCGGCTGCGCCTTACCCGGCCTGCGTATGGTGCCCGTAGGCCCGGTAAGCGCAGCGCCACCGGGCTAAAGATCCCCCAGCAAGTGCTCCACCAGCAGCGGAATCGGCCTTCCCGACGCCACGCTCCTGGCATTCTCGCGCCACAGCGCCGTGCCGCTGATGTCCAGATGCGCCCACGGGATCGTCTGCGGGCAAAAATGGTGCAGCAGCCACGCCGCAGAGGCGCTGATTGCCGCATTGTTGGTTGGCGTGTTGCACAGATCGGCAATCGCGCTGTCGGTCTGCTTTTTCAGCCGCGCGTCCAGCGGCAGAGACCACACTTCGTCGCCGCTCCGCTTACCCGCCTGCGTCAGCGCGGCGCGCAGCGGCTCGTCCTGCGTCATCAGCCCGCTCAGCTCATACCCCAGCGCTTTCACCACCGCACCGGTTAAGGTCGCCATATCAATGATATAGCGTGCCTGCGGATGGCGCTGGCTGGCCCAGGCGATGGCGTCCGCCAGCACCAGTCGGCCTTCGGCATCGGTGTTGTTGATTTCAACCGTCATGCCGTTGCAGGCCGTTGCTACCGAGCCGGGTTGCATGGCGTCCGGTCCGATGGCGTTTTCCGCCAGCGCCAGCACGCCCATGATGCGTACGGGCAGCGCCAGCTCTGCTACGGTCAGCATCAGCCCCAGCACGTTGGCCGCACCGCACATGTCGTATTTCATGGTGTACATGCCTGCGCCTTCCTTCAGCCACAGGCCGCCGGTATCGAAGGTAATGCCTTTACCTACGTAGCAGCGCACCGGGCCGTCAGAAATGCCGTCGTAATGAATAGCCAGCAGACGTGGCGGGCAGGTCGCCCCTTTGCCGACGGCGTTCAGCAGCCCAAGACCCTGCTCAACAATAGCCTTTTCGTTCAGCACCTCGCAGCGCAGGGCAGGGTAGGCGGCACACAGTTTTTGCGCCTCTTCGACCATAAACTGCGGCGTACAGCGATCGGACGGTATATCCGCCAGGCGACGCGCTGCGACCATGCCGTGAGCGATGGCCTGCTGCTGGCGGAAAATAGTTTCCAGCTTCGCCTGCAGTTCCGGCAGGCAGAGGGCGGTGATGTGCTTAATACGAACGCACTCACTGGTTTTTTTCAGCTGTAAATCGCTCAGCCTGTGCGCCTGATTAAAGAGAAAACGCAGCACCTGCGCCAGCACCACCTCGTCGATATCCGTCACGTCCAGCACGATATCTGCGCTGACGGGAGAGGCAATCAGCGGTCGCAGGGCGGTAAGCAGGCCTTCAGTGAGCGCGTCATGCCAGAGCGCATCCGGCAGCAGGGTGATGCGCGCAAAGGGCGCGCAGCCAAAGCGGGTGTCCGCGATGCCGTCAGAGTCACGCATTTCCGCAACAAGCGCGGTTTGCGGCAACTGCGCACAGGAGACGCGGGCGATTAAATGGCTTCGTGGCTTCGCGTCAGAAAGCGCGGTGATAAACTGATACGCGATCATCATGACTCCTCAATCGGTGCGCGGATCCGCGCGGCATAGGCCTGCATCCACTCTTCGTCCACGGCGTGATAGTGCGTTTTCTCCCGCTGGCGCTCGGTACGAAAAACGGTGAGGGGCTGACGGGCCGTCGCCACCACAAACGAGAAGGTTTTGATGTTAGTGGCGGCGCCAAATTCGCCTCTGTTGTTCATGCACACCACGGAGAGATCGCCCACGCGACCGAAGCGCGACATCAGCTTGTCTTCCAGCTCGAACACCACGGAGTCTGCCGCCTGCTGCGGCGTCATACCCTGCGCCATGCGACGAACAATTTCGTAGCTCGTGCAGCCCTTCATTAGATCTTCACCGACGCCCGTAGCGGTGGCCGCGCCGGTTTCGCTGTCGCAGTAAAAGCCGGAGCCGATAATCGGCGAATCCCCAATGCGGCCGCGTTTTTTCATAAACAGGCCGCTGGTGGAGGTGGCAACGCTCATCGACCCCTGCTTATCGAGGCCGATAATGCCGACGGTGTCGTGTCCGTCGTACGGGCTTAAGCCTTTATCCAGCGTCTCGCGGCAGCGTTTGCGGTAGTGCTGCATAGCCCGTTCGGTGAGCATGCTTTTGTCGGCAAAGCCCTGACTTAGCGCCCATTCACGCGCGCCCTGGCCGACCAGCAGGCTGTTGTAGCGCTGGCGGCTGAGCGCGTGCGCCACGCGCACCGGGTTGGCGATATCCACCAGGTTCCCCACGGCACCGAACGCCAGCGTGTCGCCGTCCATGAATGCCGCGTCCAGCTCGACTTCGCCGTTTTCGGTCGGCAGCCCGCCGTAGCCGACGGATTTATAAAACGGAAAGTCTTCGACGGCGGCGACGGCATCAACCACCGCCGTAGCGACCGGTTTTCCCGCCGCCAGGGCAGACGCAGATTCCGTTACCCCTTCAAGCGCCATTCGCCAGGTTGCGATAATTCCCCACATGCTTTACTCCTGTTTTGCAAGGGTGGTGTCGGTTTGCGTAACGGTGGCAATTTCCGCCGCGTGGTACTGTTTGTCCACGATACGCATGAAAGGCAGGTACAGCATGGCGCCAATCAGCAGGTTGATCAGCTGCATCACGCTGCCGCTCAGGTGTCCGGTGACGATAAAACCGCTGATCACCGGCGGCAGCGTCCAGGGGATAAACACCCCGGTGGTGACGGCGACCGCGCCAACCTTCATCGCCGCATACTGCACGGTGACCAGCACCAGCGGCACCAGGTTGAACGGAATAAGCATGATCGGGTTCATGATCACCGGCAGGCCAAACAGAATCGGCTCGTTGATGTTAAACACCGACGCCCCGGCGCCGAGGCGCGCCACTTCGCGCATGTTTTTACTGCGGGCGAAAATCAGCATCGCAATTACCAGCGACAGCGTAGCACCCGCGCCGCCCATCCAGATCATGTCAAAAAACTGTTCCGTGATAATGTGCGGCGGCGTCGTTCCCGCCTGGATCGCGGCGATATTGTCGGTCTGGTTTTCCATCCACAGCGGACGAATGATGCCGTTAATCATCGAGCCGGAGTTAATGCCCACTGACCAGAGAATGGTGATGCTGAATACCGTCATCAGCGCACCGAAATAGGAGGTACCGTAGTGGCGCACCGGGGTAGCAACCACTTCATAAATAAACTGGTGGATGGTGTTGTAGTGAGTGTTCTCGAAGACGATGCGGATACCCAGTACCAGAATCATCACCAGCAGGGCGGGGATCAGCGCCGCGAACGACTCCTGCACCGCAGGAGGCACGCCGTCCGGCATTTTAATGACCAGATTTTTGCGCTTCAGCCAGCAGAACAGCTCCGTCCAGAGCAGCGAACCGATCATCGCCACGAACAATCCTTTGCTGCCAATCCACTCCACCGGCATCACGGTAATACCGCCGTTTTCCGCCACCTTAATAAACGGCGTCAGGATCAGAAACGCGACCAGCGCCAGAATGCCGCAGGAGATGCGGTCCTCGCCGTAGTGTTCCGCCAGGCGGAAGGCGACCAGGAAGCTGATGAATAGCGACATGGTGGAGAACACCGCGTTGAATGGAATTTCAATAATCGCGCTCCAGCTCTCACCAAAGGCCTGAGACATAAACTGCTGATAGGCCTGGTTAGGGAAGGAGGAGATAACCAGCAGAATGGAGCCGACGATAATAAATGGCATGAATGACACGTAGGCACCGCGAATGGCCCCGAGATGACGCTGCTGGGCCGTTTTCGCCGCCAGGGGCATCAGTTTTGCTTCAAGAAATCCCAGAACATTGTTCATTGTGAACTCCGTACAAGATTGAGGGGTGTTGTTTATGTTATGTCTGTGGATTATCAGTGAAGCGCGGCGAGCGAAAGGTGAAACCGGTCACAAAGCAATCGCCTGTGTTATATAAATCTCATATGATTAGTTAACGGAATTGTTGCGATGGAAATTAAACTTCACGCCAATGCGACCACCACGCCGCGCATCCGCCGCTATCTGCAACAGTCAGATAAAAGCGACAGAGAGCTTGCTGTTGAGCTGGGGATCTCGGTCACGACCGTCAGGCGCTGGCGCAACCGCGACCAGGTTTCGGATAACCACACCACGCCAAAAGTGATACACAAAGCGTTGAGACAGGAACAGATTGCGCTGGTGAATGCGCTGCGCGACATCTCAGGTGCGCCGTTAGATGAACTGCTGCAGATGGTTAACGACGTGCTGGGGATCCGCGTTTCAAGGGCAACGCTGAATCGCTATCTCAAACCGGCCTCCGCGAAGCTAAAAGGGGGGCCATTGCAGGGAATAAAAGCGCTGAAGGCTGGCATGCGGCCGCATACGCTGATGCTCCATCATCTGCCTCTATCCCTGCACATGGACGATGGGGGTGAACAACACCTGCTCTGGGCGCGCGAACCGGTGAGCGGTTGGTGTTATGCCCGGCTCTATGCGGGACTGTCGCCCCAGTTGCTCAATACCTGGACGCGGGCGCTGCTTGATGACTGTCCGGCTAATATACAATCTATTGAGACTTTTGGTTTTGAGCTGACGGAGGCTGCAAAAGATGTGGCTGTCAAAACGCATCCCCAAAAACACAACGCGCTTCAGGTAGCGGTGCCATTAGGCGATGTTATTCCTCGCGTGAATGATGAACCGGCGGGAGAGGTATTGATCGCGCTGTGCGAGTTTTATAACCGGGGCAAAACGCAGAAAAAGCTGGGAGAGAGTACGCCGCAGGCGTTTCTGGAAGCGCTGCGGCGTAGGGACTAGAGAATTTCGAGCACATCTTCCGGCGGACGGCCAATGCGCGCCTTGCCGTTCGCCACCACAATCGGGCGCTCAATCAGCTTTGGATTGTCGACCATCGCCTGTACCAGCTCAGCCTCGGTGAGGCGGCTGTCATCCAGATTAAGCGATTTATACAGATCCTCTTTCTGACGCATCAGTTCGCGCGTGCTGCCCATCCCCAGCATGTGCAGCAGCTCGCGGATCGTCTGCGCGTCCGGCGGCGTCTCCAGATACAGCACCACTTCCGGGTCGATGCCGTTAGATTTCAGTAGGCTGAGGGTGTCGCGGCTCTTGGAGCAGCGAGGGTTATGGTAAATTTTTACCGCGTCTGTCATGACTTCTCCTTTATTACATCTTCTCGTACGGCTTAAAGCGTTGTTGCAGGCCGCGCAGCTGGTCGATACGCGCGTCGTAGCGGGCCTGCTGCAGGCTGCCGAGCTTCACCTGCGAGCTGGCGCTGCTGAGCAGGGAAATAGCCTGATCGAGACGGCCCGCCAGCGCCAGCCCTTCAGCACGCGCCGCCAGTTCCTGATCGCGGTTACCCAGTTGCCCCTGCGCCTGAGCGAGCAGTTCCCAGCCGTTCTGGTCGTCTTTATTGTTAAACGTGTAGCGGTTCAGAATGGTTACGGCCTGCGCAGGCTGACCGCCCTGCAAGTAAGCGTTCGCCAGGTTAAGCTGCAGCACCGGGTTGGTCCGAATGTCTTTCGCCCCTTTCAGGCGGTTAATCGCATCAGTGGCTTTTTTCTGCCCCAGATCGATATCCGTCGAGAGATCGAGATACCACGGATTGTTCGGGTCGGCTGCCAGCAGCGGCTGCAGCGCTTTACGCGCCTCGTCGTATTTACTGGCTTCCATCGCCTGTAGCGCCTGACCATACTGCGCGGCATTTTTTTCCCGCACGTTGCCTTTCGCCAGGGTATCCAGCAGATCGCTGGTGAGCTGGTTACGTCCGGAGTTGTACATGCCGAGCGTTCTTACTTTCGCCATGTAGAAGTCCTGCGAAGACTGCACGACCACCGGGCGCATCTGGTTGGCACGGTTGCGTGCGTCCGAGAGACGGCTTTCCGGCAGCGGGTGGGTGAGCAAAATTTCCGGCGGACGGGAAGAATACCGTGCCTGGTCGAGCAGTTTTTCCAGGAAGCTCGGCATGGCCTGCGGGTCAAAGCCGGAGCGCTGTAAAACCTGAATGCCGATGCGGTCAGCTTCCTGCTCGTTTTGCTGGGTGAAGCTGATCATCCCCTGACGCGTTCCCGCAAGCGTACCGGTCAGGGCCGCCATCCCGGCCTGCGGGCTGGCCATCGCCAGCAGAATAGAGCCCAGTGCGCCCACCCAGGTGAGCGGGGCGTTACGTTTCTGGTCTTCCATTGCACGCGCGAGGTGGCGCTGGGTAACGTGCGAAATTTCGTGCGCCATTACCGAAGCCAGCTGGCTTTCGTTGTCTGAGTAACGGAATAACGCCGAATGCAGCACCACGTTTCCGCCGAAGAAGGCGAAGGCGTTGATTTCGTCGTTATTAATCAAATAGAAGTGGAAGGGCGTTTTTACCGAATCGGCGTGCGCCACCAGGCGCATCCCCAGCCCGTTAATGTACTGCACCAGCAAAGGGTCGTTGATCAGCGGGGCGCTGCCGCGCAGCTGGCGCACATAGTAATCACCCATCTGCATCTCTTGCCCGATAGAGAGCGTGCTTCCTGCCGTGGTGCCCATGTCCGGCAATGAATCGGACGAGTCAGCGAAAGCGGGCAACACCTGACCGACCGTCACTGCGGCAATCAGTGTTGCAACCAGTGTTTTTCTCAACTGCCTGAACATAACCACTGTCCTGTATGTTGGAGGTGCTAATTTGACCGATGAACCGGCATATCGTTCATCTCTGCTGCCCTGCGAGTGTAGCCGTGTTACCGCATGAAGAAAATCCCATTCATCAGGCTTTTGCGGATTGTGACAGGGATACAAAAAGCGAAAGTCTTTTTTGTGACAGTTAGATACAATTCACCGTCTCACTCCCGCCAATCGATTCAGGGAAGGGTTGTATGCTCGAAATGTTAATGCAGTGGTATCGGCGTCGGTTCAGTGACCCGGAAGCCATTGCTTTGCTGGTTATTCTGGTTGCCGGGTTCGGTATTCTGTTCTTCTTCAGCGGCCTGCTCGCCCCTCTGCTGGTGGCGATTGTGCTCGCGTACCTGCTGGAGTGGCCAACGGCGCGCCTGGAACATATCGGCTGTTCGCGCCGCTGGGCAACGAGTATCGTGCTGGTGCTGTTTGTCGGCATTCTGCTGCTGATGGCATTTGTGGTGATGCCGGTTGCCTGGCAGCAGGGGATCTACCTGATCCGCGATATGCCCGGCATGTTGAACAAGCTGTCTGATTTCGCCGCCACGCTGCCGCGTCGTTACCCCGCGCTGATGGATGCGGGGATCATAGATGCGATGGCCGAAAACATGCGCGCCCGCATCATGACGATGGGCGATTCGGTGGTGAAATACTCTCTGGCCTCGCTGGTGGGTCTGCTGACGCTGGCCGTCTATCTTGTGCTCGTGCCGCTAATGGTGTTCTTCCTGGTCAAGGACAAAGAGCAAATGCTGAACGCGGTACGCCGCGTGCTGCCGCGCAATCGCGGGCTGGCAGGGCAGGTCTGGCAGGAGATGAACCAGCAGATCACCAACTACATTCGCGGCAAGGTGCTGGAGATGATAGTCGTGGGAGTCGCCACCTGGATTGGCTTCCTGATCTTCGGCCTGAACTACTCGCTGCTGCTGGCGGTGCTGGTCGGATTTTCGGTTCTGATCCCGTATATCGGCGCGTTTGTGGTAACCATTCCGGTGGTGGGCGTTGCGCTGTTCCAGTATGGTCTGGGTACCGAGTTCTGGAGCTGCTTTGCGGTATACCTGATTATTCAGGGGCTGGACGGTAACCTGCTGGTGCCGGTGCTGTTCTCCGAGGCCGTGAACCTGCATCCGCTGGTGATTATCCTGTCGGTGGTGATTTTCGGCGGGCTGTGGGGGTTCTGGGGCGTGTTCTTTGCCATTCCGCTGGCGACGCTGATTAAAGCGGTGGTGCACGCGTGGCCGGATGTGCCTGCGGTGGAGGAGAAGTAGTTTTTGTGCGGCCTGATGCCCTCACCCCGACCCTCTCCCTGTGGGAGAGGGGGAAAACACTAAAAACGGCAACCTGGGTTGCCGTTTTGCTGCTTATCAGGCGCTTTGTTTCAGCCAGTTCAACACCACGTCGTGGTGGTTGCTGGTTTTGAAGTCGTCAAACACATGTTCAACTTTACCGTCAGCGTCAATCAGGAAGCTGATGCGGTGAATGCCGTCGTAGGTTTTACCCATAAAGGTCTTTTCACCCCAGACGCCGAACTGCTCGCAGACCTGGTGATCTTCGTCGGATAGCAGCGTGAAGTTCAGCAGCTCTTTTTCCGCAAATCGTGACAGCTTTTCTGGTTTATCCGTGCTGATTCCCAGCACTTCCACGCCGACTTTCTTCAACTCGTCCATGTTGTCGCGTAAGCCGCAGGCCTGTACGGTGCAGCCGGGGGTCATGGCTTTCGGGTAGAAATAGACCAGAACACGCTGTCCCTGGAAGTCGGTCAAATTTACTTGCTCACCGTCTTGATCCGGTAAGCTAAATTTCGGTGCGATGTCACCGGCTTTCAGTGGATTCATTACTCAACTCCATCCTGTTCGTGCTGCGAATAATTGACGACGCTTATACTGCCCTGCGCGTTTAATTCTGTACAGAGGGCTTTGAACGCTTGCTCGATATTTGACGCATCCTGCGAGGCAGGGCTGTGTGCGGTAATTTGAATAAAGAGCGTGGGAACGGTGCTTTCGTCGCCCGGCTGCGTGCGGGAGACGAGTTCGGCAATGTTCATCTGATGGCTGTCGAACAGCGCGGTAAAGCGCTCAATCAGATGCGGAGAATCAGGGACTTCAACCTGCACCCAGACGGTCGCGGGCATGGCCGGACGCGGGCGCGCGGTGGTGCGCTTCATGACGATCAGCAAATCCAGCTCCGCGCCTTTCAGCGGCAAAGTGGATTCGATAAGGGTAATGGCATTCCATGTTCCGGACAGCAGCATGATAAACGTGAACTCTTCGCCGAGCATCGCCAGGCGGCTGTCTTCGATGTTACAGCCGCAGCTGCTCACGTGACGGGTGATGGTGTTCACGATACCCGGCCTGTCGGCACCCAGCGCGGTGATAACCAGGTAATGTTGTGATGAGGTTGTCAAACCTGTTCTTCCTTTGCATGGTTAAGTCTTCCTAAGGAAAGCATAAAAAAAACGTGCATACAACCGCCAGAGGGCCTCAGGTCGCTTGCTTTTATTACAGTTCCAAACGTACCATTGAGGCTCTTGTTCGCACAGAGGATGGCTCATGTTCACGGGAAGTATTGTCGCGCTTGTTACACCGATGGATGAAAAAGGTAATGTCTGCCGGTCCAGCATGAAAAAGCTGATTGATTACCATGTCGCCAATGGAACCTCGGCGATCGTTTCGGTAGGGACTACCGGTGAATCTGCAACGCTGAGCCACGAAGAGCACGGCGATGTGGTTATGCTGACCCTGGAACTGGCTGACGGACGTATTCCGGTCATTGCGGGGACAGGTGCTAATGCGACCGCAGAAGCGATCAGCCTGACCAAACGTTTTAACGACAGCGGCATCGTGGGCTGTCTGACGGTAACCCCTTACTACAACCGTCCTACTCAGGAAGGTTTGTTCCAGCACTTCAAAGCCATCGCTGAACATACTGACTTGCCACAAATTCTGTATAATGTGCCGTCCCGTACCGGCTGCGATATGCTGCCGGAAACCGTTGGTCGTCTCTCGGAAGTAAAAAATATTATCGGTATTAAAGAGGCGACAGGGAACTTAAGCCGCGTTCATCAGATCAAAGAGCTGGTTTCAGACGACTTTATCCTGTTGAGTGGTGATGATGCGACCTCGCTGGACTTTATGCAGCTTGGTGGTCATGGCGTGATCTCCGTAACGGCGAACGTTGCGGCGCGCGATATGGCTGAAATGTGCAAACTGGCCGCAGCCGGTCACTATAATGAAGCGCGTGTCATTAATCAGCGTCTGATGCCGTTGCACAATAAATTATTTGTCGAACCCAATCCGATCCCAGTGAAATGGGCGTGTAAGGAGTTGGGGCTTGTAGCATCCGATACGCTGCGTTTGCCAATGACACCGATTACCGACCACGGTCGCGACATCGTCAGGGCAGCGCTGAAGCATGCCGGTTTGCTGTAAAGTTTAGGGAGATTTGATGGCTTATTCAGTACAGAAGTCGCGCCTGGCGAAGGTTGCGAGTGTTTCGCTTGTTATGCTGCTCGCTGCCTGTAGTTCAGACTCGCGCTACAAGCGCCAGGTGAGCGGTGATGAATCCTATCTGGATGCGACCCCGCTTGCTGAACTTCATGCACCGGCTGGTATGATCCTGCCGATTCAAAACGGCGATTATAATATTCCCGTGACCAACGGCAGCGGCCTGGTTGGTAAAGCGCTTGATATTCGTCCGCCAGCACAGCCTCTGGCGCTGGTAAGCGGGGCGCGTACCCAGTTCACCGGTGATACGGCGTCTCTGCTGGTTGAAAGCGCGCGCGGAAGCAATCTGTGGCCACAGGTCGTCAGCGTTATTCAGGCGAAGAATTACACCATTGATAAGCGCGATGATGCCAGCCAGACGTTAACCACCGACTGGATCGAGTGGAACCGTCTTGATGAAGATCAGCAGTACCGTGGACGCTATCAGGTCTCCGTGAAACCACAGGGTTACCAGCAGGCAGTTAACGTTAAGCTGTTGAACCTGGAGCAGGCGGGTAAACCGGTTGCGGATGCCGCCTCTATGCAGCGTTACAGCACTGAAATGCTGAACGTGATCGCCGCAGGTCTGGATAAGACCGCTACCGATGCCGCGAACGCCGCGCAGAACCGTAACGGCGTCACTTACGACGTTCAGAGCGGCGCGGATGACACCGGCCTGCCAATGCTGGTGGTGCGTGCACCGTTTAACCAGACCTGGCAGCGCCTGCCAGCGACGCTGGAAAAAGTGGGCATGAAAGTGACCGACAGCACCCGTTCAACCGGCAGCATGACGGCGACCTATAAGCCGCTGTCCGACAGCGCGTGGCAGGAACTGGGCGCCAAAGATCCTCAGCTTGCCTCCGGTGATTACAAGATTCAGGTAGGTGACCTCGATAACCGCAGCAGCCTGCAGTTTATCGATCCAAAAGGTCACACGCTGACCCAGGCGCAGAACGATGCGCTGGTCGCTGTCTTCCAGGCAGCATTCAGCAAATAAATACGAGGGCGGGTTAATCCCGCCCTTTTTATTTTCGTGCTACGCAAACGTGTGCGTGGCATAATATACCCCGTTTTGAACGCAAATTATCACACCAGGAGTAATGAAGATGCAGAAGCAAGCTGAGTTGTATCGTGGCAAAGCGAAGACCGTATACAGCACGGATAACCCGGATCTGTTGGTGCTCGAGTTCCGCAATGATACGTCAGCAGGGGATGGCGCCCGCATTGAGCAGTTCGATCGTAAAGGCATGGTGAACAACAAGTTCAACCACTTCATTATGACTAAACTGGCCGAAGCGGGTATCCCGACCCAGATGGAAGCGTTGCTGTCCGATACGGAATGTCTGGTGAAAAAACTGGATATGGTTCCGGTTGAGTGCGTGATTCGTAACCGTGCGGCAGGCTCCCTGGTGAAGCGTCTGGGCATTGAAGAAGGTATCGAGCTGAATCCACCGCTGTTCGACCTGTTCCTGAAAAACGATGCCATGCACGACCCAATGGTCAACGAATCCTACTGCGAAACCTTCGGCTGGGTGAGCAAAGAGAACCTGGCGCGCATGCAGGAACTGACCTACAAAGCCAACGACGTGCTGAAAAAGCTGTTTGATGACGCGGGCCTGATCCTCGTCGACTTCAAGCTGGAGTTTGGTCTGTTCAAAGGTGAAGTGGTGCTGGGCGACGAGTTCTCCCCGGACGGCAGCCGCCTGTGGGATAAAGAAACCCTGGATAAAATGGACAAAGACCGTTTCCGTCAGAGCCTGGGTGGCCTGATTGAAGCGTACGAGGCGGTAGCTCACCGTTTAGGCGTTAAGCTCGACTAAGTCCCTCAGTTGCCAAAGGATGTTCGCATCCTTTGGCGTCTTACCTTTGTTTCCTATGGTAATCTTGCCGTTAACCGCCTACGATCATAGCTATTATTAATGGAATAGTTCGAGGTGGTTATGCGCTGGCAAGGGCGTCGTGAAAGTGACAATGTAGAAGACAGACGCAGTGATGGTGGCGGCGGTCCTTCAATGGGCGGGCCCGGCTTCCGCTTACCCAGCGGCAAGGGCGGTATCATCCTGCTGATTGTGGTGCTGGTCGCAGGGTATTACGGCGTCGACCTCACCGGTCTGATGACCGGTCAACCGCTGCAGCAGCAACAGTCTCAGCACTCCATCAGCCCGAATGAAGATGAAGCGGCCAAATTTACCTCCGTTATTCTCGCCACAACTGAAGACACCTGGAGTCAGCAGTTCGAGAAGATGGGGCGCACCTACCAGCAGCCGAAGCTGGTGATGTACCGGGGCGCAACCCGCACCGGATGCGGTACCGGGCAATCTGTTATGGGGCCGTTCTATTGCCCGGCAGACGGCACCGTCTATATCGATCTCTCTTTTTACGATGACATGAAACGCAAGCTTGGCGCTGACGGTGATTTTGCCCAGGGCTACGTTATCGCGCATGAAGTCGGCCATCACGTGCAAAAGCTGCTGGGGATTGAGCCCAAAGTGCGCCAGCTGCAGCAGAACGCGTCTCAGGCCGAAGTGAACCGCCTTTCCGTCAAAATGGAACTGCAGGCGGACTGCTTCGCGGGCGTCTGGGGCCATAGCATGCAGCAGCAGGGCGTGCTGGAATCCGGGGATCTTGAAGAGGCATTAAACGCGGCTGAGGCCATCGGCGATGACCGTTTGCAGCAGCAGAGCCAGGGTCATGTCGTGCCGGACAGTTTCACTCACGGTACGTCGCAGCAGCGCTACAGCTGGTTCAAGCGCGGCTTTGACAGCGGCGATCCGGCCCAGTGTAATACCTTCGGCAAAGCCATGTGATGGTGTCGTTTGAACATCTGACGCGCGAGCTTGAGCGTACCGGGCACCGCCGTCTGGTGGTGCTCACTGGCGATGAACAATGGACGTTGAGCCAGGCGGCTGGCCTGCGTGATGCCTTGCCGGGAGACTGGCTGTGGCTGGAGGAGAATCCCTCAAAAGCCGTTAGCGGGCTGCTGGGACGCGAATACCTGCACGCCGTTTTTGATGCGCGTGTCGGGTTTGATGTTTCAGCCTTTGCCGCACTCAGCGGGACGCTGCGCGCCGGAAGCCTGCTGGTGCTGCTGGTGCCGCCTCTCGCTGACTGGGCCGACAAGCCCGACGGCGATTCCGTGCGCTGGAGCGACAGCGCGGAACCGATCGCCACCCCGCGCTTCGTTCACCATTTTTGCCGGACGCTTGCCGCCGATGCGGATGCGATCGTCTGGCAACAGCATCGTCCTCTCTCTCTTCCCGCTGCGCCGGATTCGCCCGCCTGGCAGCCAGCCAGCGGCGAGCCGCAGCGCGAGCAGGCGGAGATCCTCGACGCGCTTCTGACCATGCCTGCAGGCGTCGCTGCCGTGACGGCACCGCGGGGGCGCGGAAAGTCAGCCCTGGCGGGGATGCTGCTCAACAGCATTCAGGGGAGTGCGGTGGTCACTGCACCGGCCAAAGGGGCAACGGATGTCATTGCGAGCTTCGCTGGCGAGCGTTTTCACTTTATGGCCCCGGATGCGCTGCTGGCCTCCACGACAGAAGCCGACTGGCTGATTGTTGATGAAGCCGCAGCCATCCCCGGCCCGCTGCTGGACAAGCTGGTGTCGCGCTTTCCCCGCGTGTTGCTGACCACCACGGTCCAGGGTTATGAAGGCACTGGCAGGGGGTTTCTGCTTAAGTTCTGCGCCCGGTTCAGCGGGCTGCGGCGCTATACCTTAACCACCCCCATTCGCTGGGCGGCCGGGTGTCCGCTTGAGCGGATAGTGGCGAATACGCTGCTGTTTGACGACGCGCTTATTGACCGCAAACCGGAAGGTGACGTGCGTATACGGTTGCTGGAGCCGCGGATGTGGGAGAGCGACCCGGCGCGCGTGGCAAGCGTGTATGAACTGCTGTGTGCCGCGCACTACCGGACGTCCCCGCTCGATTTACGCCGGATGATGGACGCCCCCGGCCAGCACTTTGCGGTTGCACACGCGGGGGCGGATATGGCGGGCGCGCTCTGGCTGGTGGAAGAGGGGGGATTGCCCCCCGAACTGAGCCGCGCGGTGTGGGCGGGCTTTCGTCGTCCTCGCGGGAACCTTGTGGCGCAGTCACTGGCGGCGCACGGCGGATCGCCTCTCGCGGCGACGCTGAAGGGGCGGCGGATTAGCCGCATTGCGGTGCATCCCCACCGTCAACGGGAAGGCATCGGCCAGCGGCTTATTCGCAGCGTCAGCGGTGAAGATTATCTCTCGGTAAGCTTTGGCTATACCGACGAGCTGTGGCGTTTCTGGCGGCAGTGCGGCTTTGTGCTGGTGCGAATGGGCAGCCATCGGGAAGCCAGCAGCGGGTGCTACACGGCGATGGCCTTACTGCCGCATAGCGAGGCCGGGCACCGCCTGTGCGCGCAGGAGCACCAGCGCCTGTGTCGCGATATGCGCGTTCTTTCGGCCTGGAACGGCGAAAAGATCCCGGTGACCGATGCCTGGGAAGCTACCCTTAATAGTGACGACTGGCTGGAGCTGGCGGGGTTTGCCTTTGCGCACCGGGCATTTTCAACCTCGGTTGCTGCCCTGACGCGGCTGGTGTTAGCTACAGACATGCCGCTTCCGGCGCTGCGCGGGAAAATAGAGGGTAAGACGGAGGAGATGGGGCGAAAAGCGCTGCTGGCTAAACTGCGGAGTGAAACCGCGCAAGCGCTTGAGAGCCTTGATTATTCCCGCTGCCAGCAGCTGAAAGCCGACATTTTGCAATGGCAATTTTTTCAATGACTTCTTCAGTAAAGTGGCATGGTCATTACCCCGCAGAGGCGTAAAATCCTGCTCATCAATTAAGGAGACCGCCATGAAACACGACCATTTTGTTGTTCAAAGCCCTGACAAACCGGCTAAACAGTTACTGCTCCTGTTTCATGGCGTGGGTGATAATGCCGTCAATATGGGACAGATTGGCCGCTGGTTTGCGCCCGTTTTTCCGGAAGCACTGATCGTCAGCATCGGCGGCGTGGAGCCGTGCGGTCCAGACGGACGGCAGTGGTTCCCGGTTCAGGGCGTGACGGAGGAGAACCGTCAGGCGCGCATTGATGCGATCATGCCCACGTTTATCGACATCGTGCGCTACTGGCAGCAGCAGAGCGGCGTAGGCGCTGACGCAACGGCGCTGATTGGCTTCTCGCAGGGGTCAATCATGTCGCTGGAAAGCGTAAAAGCGCAGCCCGGCCTGGCTTCACGCGTCATCGCCTTTAACGGGCGTTATGCAACGCTACCGACAAGCGCGACCACGCAGACCACCATCCATCTGATTCACGGTGGTGAAGATCGGGTGATTGAGCTTTCGCATGCGGTAGCTGCCCAGGAAGCGCTGGTGCGTGAGGGCGGGGATGTGACGCTGGATATTGTTGACGATCTGGGCCACGCGATCGACGACCGCAGCATGCAGTTTGCGCTCGACCATCTGCGCTATACCGTGCCGAAGCACTACTTTGATGAAGCGCTCAGCGGCGGTAAGCCGAATGATGATGATATTGTTGAGTTTATGTGAGGTTATCCCCTCTCCACAGGAGAGGGGATACAGACCGATTACTTCTTCTGGTCCTTCTTCGGCCAGTCGTCGTCATCGTCCCACTTGTCGTTAAAATCACGGTGCGGCGGGAGATCCGGCTTATTCGCGAGAAACTTTTTGTGGTCAACGCGCTTAAGGTCTTTAATCACGTTAAGCAATACACCCACCAGAAACACCAGCACCAGAATCCACCAGTACTTTGCAAGCCAATCCATTCGCTATTCCTCTCTGAGCGCTCGTCAGGCGACGAGTTGCTCCATAATACGTTGATACATGCGGGCCAGCAGTTGTAAATCGGCTGCGTTCACACACTCGTTGATTTTGTGAATCGTCGCGTTAACCGGACCCAGTTCGACAACTTGTGCACCCATGCGGGCGATAAAGCGTCCGTCTGAGGTGCCGCCCGTCGTCAGCAGCTGCGGCTTAATTTCATTATAGTGCTCAATGGCGTTCACCACCGCATCCACCAGCTTGCCGCGCTGCGTCAGGAACGGCTGGCCGGAAAGCCACCAGTCAACGGTGTAGCGCAGGTTGTATTTTTCCAGCAGAGCGACAACGCGCGCTTTGATCGTCTCGTCGGTCAGTTCGGTACTGAAGCGGAAGTTGAACTGGACGAAGAAATCTCCCGGGATGACGTTGTTACTGCCGGTTCCGGCCTTGACGTTGGCGATCTGCATGCTGGTCGGCGGGAAGAACTCGTTGCCTTTATCCCACTCGATGCCTACCAGTTCGTTCAGCATTGGCGCGGCGCGGTGGACCGGGTTATCGGCCAGATGCGGGTAGGCCACATGCCCCTGAACCCCATGTATGGTCAGGTTACAGGTCAGCGAGCCGCGGCGACCATTTTTGACGACATCACCCACCACTTCGGTACTGGACGGCTCGCCGACCAGACAGTAGTCAAGACGTTCATTGCGCGCCATCAGCGCCTCAACGACCTTCACGGTACCGTTATGGGCGCTGGCTTCTTCATCGGAGGTGATCAAGAACGCGAGACGGTTTTTGTGGTTCGGATGCTGAGCCACAAAGCGCTCTGCCGCCACAACCATCGCCGCCAGCGAGCCTTTCATGTCTGCCGCGCCGCGGCCGAAGAGCATGCCATCGCGGATGGTCGGCTCAAACGGCGGATTAATCCAGCGATCAGCGTCACCCGCGGGAACGACGTCAGTGTGCCCGGCAAAGGCCAGCGTTTCGCCCTGGCCACGCCACGCCCAGAAGTTCTGGGTGTCGCCAAAATCCATGCGCTCAACGGTAAAACCGATGGCGCGCAGGCGCTCAATCATTAATGCCTGACAACCTGCGTCGTCCGGGCTAAGGGAGGGACGGCGAATAAGCTGTTGAGTCAGCTCAATGACCGGGCATGACATACACTACACCTCTACGAAAAAGTCAGAATAAAGGGTTTCACTGAAACCCAGCAGCATAGGCTGACCTGGCTTGCAGAGCAATGGGCGTTTGATAATTGCCGGCATGTCGAGCATCAACTTTGCCGCGCTGTCAGCGTCAACGATGCTGGCGCGCACGGATTCGTCCAGCTTACGCCAGGTGGTGCCGCGGGTGTTCAGCAGCGCTTCCCATCCCAGTTCGTTAATGGCGGTATGCAGAAATTCTGCATCAAGCCCGTCGGCACGATAATCGTGGAAGCGGTACTCGACGTTATTAGTTTCCAGCCAGCGGCGTGCTTTTTTGATGGTGTCGCAATTTTTAATGCCGTACATCACAACCATGTTGAATCCTTTTGCTCTTATGGCGATTAAACGTTCAGTAAATTCGAAGATATATCTTTAGGTGGAATATAACACACTCAGGAATGCTCTGGATTTACACTTCTTCTTAATTCAACTCACACTTGTACGCTGAATATACTTTCACCATTTAAGCATAGATGTCCACCGTGTTTAAATTCTGAATAAACTCAGCGCGTAAAATAAAACTCACCCGTTCGTAGGGTTATTTCAAAATATTGCTGGCCGTCACACAAAATTTAAACTCCTCCGTTCATATTTATCATAAATCCCCAACGGTGGCGGGGTACAATCACAGCGATTGGTTAAACAGTCTTCACAATGATGATACGTTTTCGTAGAATGCGCATAATAATAAGAGAGGTTGTTATGATTGAACGTGAACTGGGGAACTGGAAAGATTTTATCGAAGGCATGCTTCGTAAATGACATTCAGTAAGAATTGCAAGAGCACTAAAATAAGTAAAATAATCATAGTGTGAATTAATCACACAATAAAAAGGCGGCCGATTAAGCCGCCTTTTTTATTACTGCGGGTTATTCCTGTCGCTCCCGGAGCGGGAAGCGACGACGCACCAGCACAAAGAACAGCGGCACAAAATAAATCGCCAGGATGGTGGCCGAAATCATCCCACCCATGACGCCGGTACCCACCGCATGCTGGCTGCTTGAGCCTGCACCCGTGCTGGTTGCCATCGGCAGTACGCCAAAAATAAACGCCAGTGAGGTCATCAGGATCGGACGTAGGCGCTGGCGGCAGGCGTGCAGCGTGGCGGCCATCAGCTCGTGGCCTTTGGCATTCATCTCGTTGGCAAACTCAACGATCAGAATGGCGTTTTTCGCCGACAAGCCGATCACCGTAAGTAGCCCCACCTGGAAGTAAACATCGTTCTCCAGGCCGCGCAGCCAGGTCGCCAGCAGCGCACCGATAACCCCAAGCGGCACCACCAGCATGACCGAGAACGGAACCGACCAGCTCTCATACAGCGCGGCAAGGCAGAGGAAGACCACCAGCAAAGAAAGCGCATAGAGGGCAGGGGCCTGCGCCCCGGAGAGGCGCTCCTGGTAAGACATGGCCGTCCATTCCAGACCAAAACCGGCGGGCAACTGCTGCACCAGTTTTTCCATCGTGTCCATGGCGGTACCGGTGCTGACGCCCGGAGCGGCTTCCCCGACGATTTCAACTGCCGAATAGCCGTTATAGCGCTCCAGGCGCGGCGAACCGCTCTCCCAGCGCGACGTGGCAAAGGCGGAGAAGGGGACCATCCCGCCAGAATTATTGCGTACAAACCAGCGGTTAATATCATCCGGCAACATGCGGAACGGCGCGGCTGCCTGGACATACACTTTTTTCACGCGGCCGCGATCCATAAAGTCATTTACGTAGCTTGAGCCCCATGCGGTTTGCAGGGTGTCGTTGATATCGTCGATCGACACGCCCAGCGCCTGAGCTTTACGCTGGTCGATATCCACCTGAAGCTGCGGGCTGTCGTCAAGACCGTTGTGACGAACGCGGGTCAGGCCGGGATCTTTCCCTGCTAGTTCTAGCAGCTTATCGCGCGCGGCCATCAGGGCCGAGTGGCCCGCGCCGGCGTGATCCTGTAGCTCCATATCAAAACCGGCGGAACTGCCCAGGCCGCTGATCGCGGGCGGGCTGCTGGCAAAGACGCGCGCCTCTTTAATGCGGGCAAACGCTTTGGTCGCGCGTTCGATGATGGCGAACGAGGTTCCCGTTCTGGCGTCGCGTTCGTCCCAGTCTTTCAGGCGGACAAACATGCGGGCGACGTTCTGCCCGTTCCCGCCCGGGCCGGAGCCGACGGTAGAGAAGACCGAAACAACGTTATTTTTCTCTTTGGTGAAGAAGTACTGCTCAACGTTCTGAACCACCTTCAGCGTCTGCTGCTGGGTGGATCCGCTCGGGAGCTGCACCGAGGTGATGAACATCCCCCGGTCTTCCTGCGGCAGGAACGAGGTGGGAAGATGCAGGAACAGCCACACCATGCCGCCCAGCAGCACAACGTAAATCATCATCCAGCGCAGGCTGCGGTGTAGCACTTTACCGATGGCAGATTCATACCGCTCGGCGTTGCGGTTGAACATGCGGTTAAACCATCCGAAGAACCCTTTCTGGCCGTGATGTTCCCCTTTGTGCAGCGGCTTAAGGAGGGTGGCGCAGAGCGCAGGGGTGAGGATCAGCGCCACCAGTACGGAGAGCACCATCGCCGAGACGATGGTGATTGAGAACTGACGGTAAATCGCCCCGGTTGTACCGCCAAAGAAGGCCATCGGGATAAAGACCGCCGACAGCACCATCGCGATACCGACCAACGCCCCCTGAATTTGTCCCATCGATTTACGCGTCGCCTGACGCGGGGAAAGCCCCTCTTCGCTCATGATGCGCTCGACGTTTTCGACCACCACGATAGCATCGTCCACCAGCAGGCCAATCGCCAACACCATAGCAAACATCGTCAGGGTGTTGATGCTGTAGCCGAACGCGTAAAGCACCGCAAAGGTGCCCAGCAGCACCACCGGGACGGCAATGGTGGGGATCAGCGTGGCGCGGAAGTTTTGCAGGAACAGGTACATGACCAGGAACACCAGGGCGATCGCTTCCAGCAGGGTTTTGACTACGTCCTCAATCGAGGCTTTAACGAAGGAGGTGGTTTCATAGGCGACTTTGTACTCCAGCCCGTGCGGGAAATACTGCGACAGCTCATCCAGACGGTCCAATACCAGCTTCGCCGTCGCCATTTCGTTTGCGCCGGAGGCCAGCTTAATACCCAGTCCAGAGGCCGGGTTGCCGTTAAAGCGGCTCAGGTAATCGTATTTCTCCGCACCCATTTCCACCTTAGCAACGTCGCCCAGACGCACTTCTGAGCCATCCTGATTCACGCGCAAGGTGATGTTGCGGAACTGGTCCGGGGTCTGAAGCAGAGATTGCGAATTAATGGTGGCGTTCAGGGCCTGTTTATCGACGGAAGGCGTGCCTCCCAGTTGCCCCACGGCAATTTGGGCGTTCTGGGCTTTGATGGCGTCCGTCACGTCGGTCGCCGTCATCTGATAGCTGTTCAGCTTGTTGGGATCGAGCCAGATACGCATCGAGTACTGTGAGCCGTAGGCGTCGATATCCCCCACGCCGTTAATACGGCTGAGCGGGTCCTGAATATTACTGGCGACGTAGTCCGCAATGTCCTGTTTATCCATTGAGCCATCGGTGGAGACAAACGCGATGGTCAGAATGTTGGTATCACCGGTTTTACGCACGGTGACGCCCTGGTTCTGCACGGCCTGGGGCAATTTACGCATGGCCGACTGCAGCTGGTTTTGTACCTGCTGTACCGCTTCGTCCGGGTCGGTGCCCGCCTCAAAGCTCAGGGTAACCGTGGCCTGTCCCGTGGCGCTGCTTTGGGAGGACATGTACATCAGATTATCCAGACCCGTCATGTTCTGCTCGATAACCTGCGTCACGGTATTTTCCAGCGTTTGTGCGGACGCGCCGGGGTAGTTTGCTGTGACACGCACGTTAGGCGGTGCCAGATCGGGATATTGCTCAACGGGAAGAGAAGTAATCGCCAGGACACCTGTCAGACACAACAGGATGGCAAGCACCCAGGCAAAAATGGGGCGATCGATGAAAAAATTCGCCATGAAAGTGTGACCTCGTTTTGCTGCACGTCATTATTGTTTATTGCCCGCATCACTTTAGCGGTAAGGCCCAGGCCAAACGTGGAGAAATAAAGGAGATAATGTAAATTATCATGCGCTTTTCCCGGCGCTTCCCCCTTTACCGTTATTTACCTGTTAACGGCGCGGGTGCGGGGAACGTCACGCTGACCTGCGTGCCGCCGTTTTGCGGCTGCGAGAA
The DNA here is from genome assembly GCF_001743375.1 of Enterobacter sp. IF2SW-B1. Taxonomy (NCBI): domain Bacteria; kingdom Pseudomonadati; phylum Pseudomonadota; class Gammaproteobacteria; order Enterobacterales; family Enterobacteriaceae; genus Enterobacter; species Enterobacter sp. IF2SW-B1. Next base: position 144,103 of record NZ_MJAA01000008.1, read on the forward strand.
GTGCAGCATTCCGCCGAGCCGTTGCGCGCGTTCTCGCATAATGTTCAGCCCGTAGTGTCCCGGCGGCTCGCTGGCCTCGCCAATCCCGATGCCGTTGTCGCGAATGCTGACGCTGTGCGTGCCGTCCACGGCGGTCACGCAGCTGACGGTGATCTCGCTGGCCTGCGCGTGCTTAATCGCATTCAGGACGGCCTCCCGCACGATCTGCAGCAAATGCACCTGCTTCTGCGCGTCAAGCGCCAGGGTGGAGAGGCGGCAGTCGAGGTGCAGCTTCGCCTGCGTCTGGCTCTGCAGGGCATCGAGGGACTCCTGCAGCGCCGCGGGTAAATTCGCATGGTTTAGCGTCAGGCGGAAGGTGGTCAGCAGCTCGCGCAGTTGCTGCCAGGCGTTGTTCAGCTCGCGGGAGAAGTCGGTGATGATCGTCTGCGCGGAGGCATTTTCCGCCGGCACGGCGTGTTTAAGCAGCGTGAGCTGGATCCGCAGATAGGAGAGTACCTGCGCCAGCGAATCATGCAGCTCGCGGGCGATGGTGGCGCGCTCCTCCATCAGCAGCAGTTGCTGGTAATGCTTCTGCGCCTGGTTAAAGTACAGCCCACGTCCGAGCATGGTCGCCACGCTTCTCATCAGCGGAAGAGGAACGCTGCCCGTCTCGCTTTGCCAGCGCAGCTCGCCGTAGAGGGTATCCTGCATCAGCACCGGCAGGGTTTGCAGTGAAATGCCGCTCACCTCTGTTCCTTCACACAGCCGCCAGTCGTCGCTGGTGCGTAGCTCCAGGTAATTCATCTGCGTGTATTCATGCACAATCTGCAAAATATGCCGGAAGCACAGGCTGTCTATCTGCCCGGTATTCAGCGCCTGGGAGCATTTGAACAGCATGTCGAGCTGCTGGTGGGCTTCATGCAAATGCCGCGTCTTTTCCGCGACGGAGGCTTCGAGCGACCGATAGAGAGTATGTAGCTCGCCCGACATATGGTTGAAGGCGCGGGAGAGCTGGCCCAGCTCGTTGGGGAGCGCGGTGTCCGGCGCCGGGGTGGTAAATTCCCCTCGCTCAATGCGTTCGCTGGCGGCCACCAGGTTGTTCAGCGGCAACACCACCTGGCGACGGATGCGCCGCAGGGTAAACAGCGTCAGCAGCAGGATCCCGAGCGCGCCAGCCAGAGAGAGGAGGGTCACCGTCTGGATTTTATTTTCGGTGTAGTGCTGGAGGGCGAGCACAAAGGCATCAATGCGGCCGACAAAATCCTCAATGTGAGCGTCATACCATGCGCTGTCGCCGCGGGCGATGTGCTTGTCCATGTCCAGCCAGGCCACATGCAGCTGCTGATAGCGCGCCTTGACGTTGTCCGGGACGTACCAGCGGTTCAGCTTCTCCAGGGAAGGCGCGCTTAACGTTCGCTGCCAGTTCTCACGATGCGCCATAAGGGAGGGGCTGTTGCGCTGCATCTCGTAGCCGAGGCGGTAGCTCTGCATGCGCAGCGATCCCGCAATGTTGATAGCTTCGGCGTCACGCTGGCTGCTGGCAAGCGTCAGCAGCGCGACGGTGCTGGTCAGCACGGACAGGGCAATGATCGAAAAGAAAGCCCAGGCAAGGCTTCCGGAAACGGGGCGTTTAACGGTCACGGGACGGATCTCTGCATAAAATGGCTCAGCCACAGGTCATGGGCAGTTGTACATTGCCTGATAACGCGGTAGCGAGCAAATAGCTTATTCATACTAAAGATAAGGTTATTGATCCAAAAGCCGCTTTGGGCATTAACCTGAAATCTGGCGAGAAGTAACGCGCCGCCTGAGCCGACGGACGACAAAGCGGGCTTCACGGAGTAGTATAAACAGACTCATTTAGCCGTGGAGCCCGTATGTCCCTGAACATTACCGTTATCAAAGACAAAATCCTTTCTGAAAATTACTTTGTCCTGCGTAACATCACTTACGATTTAACCCGTAAGAACGGTGACGTGATTCGCCACAAACGCGAAGTCTACGACCGGGGCAATGGCGCAACCATTCTGCTGTATAACCGTGAAAAGCAAAGCGTGGTGCTGATTCGCCAGTTTCGGGTCGCGACCTGGGTCAACGGCAATGCGGACGGGCGCCTGATTGAAACCTGCGCCGGCCTGCTTGATGACGATGAGCCGGAAGTCTGCATCCGCAAGGAGGCCGTTGAGGAGACCGGTTTTGAAGTGGGCGAGGTGCAAAAAGTCTTTGAGCTTTTCATGTCCCCTGGCGGGGTGACCGAGCTGGTCCATTTCTTCATTGCGGAATACACCGATGCCCAGCGCACGCATCGCGGCGGCGGCGTGGAGGATGAAGACATTGAAGTGCTGGAAATGCCTTTCACCCAGGCCGTTGAGATGGTGAAAAGCGGCGAGATTCGCGACGGTAAAGCGGTGATCCTGTTACAGTATCTGCAAACCAGCGGCTTAATGAACCCTAAACCGATGTCGTGATAACGTGTATTTCAGATAAATCTATCCGATAAATCCGATTGAGCCCGCCCGCCCTGGGCACGAAGATACGCCCCAGATTGACCTTTTCGTTTCCGGGGCTGTGCCATTCATGCGCTACTGCGTTTTGCTTCTCTTCTTTTTCTGCGTGCTACCCGCACCTCTGGTGTGGGCTGCGCCCGCGCAGCAGTCTTTTTCAGACTGGCAGGTTACCTGCAATAACCAGAATTTTTGTGTTGCCCGGAATACCGGCGAGCATCGCGGTCTGGTCATGACGCTGAGCCGTAGCGCAGGCGCGAAAACGGACGCCAGCCTGCGCATCGATCTCGGCGGGCTTTCGGCCCCGCCGGTTAAAGAGCCTGACATTGCCCCGCGCCTGCTGCTCGACAACGTTCCGTTAAAGCTCAATTCGCAGCACTGGCAGTTAACCCCCTGGCATCTCAAAACTGACGATGCGGGTACCATCACCACGTTTCTGAAAAACATTCAGGAAGGGCAGGCGCTGACCCTGCGCGGGGGGAAGCAGACGATCTCGCTGGTCGGTCTGAAGGCGGCGCTGCTGTTTATCGACGCCCAGCAGAAGCGCGTTGGCAGCGAAACGGCATGGATTAAAAAAGGAGATAGCCCGCCGCTGAGCGTGCCTCCTGCACCGGCATTAAAAAAGGTGGCAGTGGTGAACCCGACGCCGACGCCGCTGACGCATAGCGAGCTGAACGATCTGCTGGATTATGGGACGTGGCGGATGAACAACAGCCAGTGCTCGCTGGATCCTAACCGTCGTGAAGTGCGCGTCACTGCATTAACGGATGACAAAGCGCTGTTGATCGTCAGCTGTGAAGCGGGGGCCTATAACACGGTCGATCTGGCGTGGCAGGTCTCACGTAAAAAACCGTTCGCCGCCCGTAGCGTCAGGTTACGTCTGCCGTTCACCCCCTCCAGCCAGAGCAGCGATATGGAGCTGATGAACGCCCGCTTTGATGAGAAAACGCGCGAGCTGACGACGCTGGCGCTGGGACGCGGTATTGGAGACTGCGGGATCCAGACGCGCTGGCGTTTTGACGGCCAGCGTTTTCGCCTGGTACGCTACGCGGAAGAGCCAAGCTGCGATAGCTGGAATGGGCCAGACGCCTGGCCCACGCTGTGGATCACTCGCTAGTTTTGCCGGATGGCGCTGTCGCACTACAACACGCTCAGCGCTTTCTCCACCACATTCTCAACGGTAAAGCCGAAATACGGGAACAGCTTGTCGGCAGGAGCGGATTCACCGTAACCCCGCATGCCCACAATAGCCCCTTTCAGCCCCACGTACTTATACCAGTAGTCGGCAATACCCGCTTCCACCGCCACGCGCGCCGCAACGCTGGAAGGCAGCACCGATTCCCGATACGCCTCGTCCTGGGCGTCAAAAATATCCGTTGAAGGCAGAGATACCACGCGCACCGCGTGACCTTCGGCGGTCAGCTTCTCCGCCGCTTTCACCGTGATTTCCACCTCGGAACCGGTGGCAATCAGGATCACGTCCGGCTTGCCGCCGCTGTCTTTCAGGATGTACCCGCCGCGGGCAATGTTTTTTACCTGCTCCGGCGTGCGCTCGATCTGCGCCAGGTTCTGGCGCGACAGGATCAGCGCCGTAGGTCCGTTATGACGCTCAACGGCCAGCTTCCAGCCCACCGCGGCTTCGACCTGATCGCACGGACGCCAGGTGCTGAAGTTTGGCGTCAGGCGCAGGCTTGCCAGCTGCTCTACCGCCTGGTGCGTCGGACCATCCTCACCCAGCCCGATGGAGTCATGGGTGTAGACCATGATCTGCCGGGCCTTCATCAGCGCCGCCATACGCGCCGCGTTTCGGGCGTACTCGACGAACATCAGGAAGGTGGCAGTGTAGGGCACGAAGCCGCCGTGATGGGCGATGCCGTTAGCAATCGCGGTCATCCCGAACTCGCGCACGCCGTAGTGGATGTAGTTCCCGGCAATGTCTTCCTTCAGGGATTTAGAGCCTGACCAGATGGTCAGGTTGCTTGGCGCCAGATCCGCTGAGCCGCCGAGCAGCTCAGGCAGGAGAGGGCCAATCGCGTTCAGGGTGTTTTGCGACGCTTTACGGGTAGCGATTTTTGCCGGGTTGGACTGCAGATTTTCTATCAGCGCCTGGGTTTTATCGTCCCAGTCTTCCGGCAGGCCGCCGCTCATGCGGCGGGAAAACTCGGCGGCCAGCTCCGGGTGCGCTTTTTTGTAGGCGGCAAATTTTTCGTTCCAGGCCTGCTGCGCTTTTTCACCCGCTTCGCGCGCATCCCATGCTCTGTAGATCTCTTTCGGGATCTCAAACGGCGGATATTTCCAGCCCAGTTTCTGGCGGGTTAACGCCACTTCCTCTTCGCCCAGCGCAGCGCCGTGCGCCTCTTCTTTGCCCGCTTTGTTCGGCGAGCCGAAGCCAATGGTGGTACGGCAGATAATCAGTGACGGTTTGTCCTTCACGCTCTGCGCTTCCTGAATCGCTTTTTTTACCGCTTCCGGATCGTGGCCGTCAATCTCGTGCACCACGTGCCAGTGATAGGCCTCAAAGCGTTTTGCCGTGTCGTCGGTAAACCAGCCCTCGGTTTCTCCGTCGATGGAGATGCCGTTGTGGTCATAGAAGCCAATCAGCTTGCCGAGCCCCAGCGTGCCCGCCAGCGAGCAGACCTCGTGGGAGATCCCCTCCATCAGGCAGCCGTCGCCCATAAAGACATAGGTGTAGTGGTCGACAATCTCGTGATCGGGCTGGTTGAACTGCGCGGCCAGCGTACGCTCGGCAATTGCCAGGCCGACGGCATTCGCCAGCCCCTGGCCCAGCGGGCCGGTGGTCGTTTCCACGCCCGGCGTATAGCCGATCTCCGGGTGGCCCGGCGTTTTGGAGTGCAGCTGGCGGAAGTTTTTTAACTCCTCAAGCGGCAGGTCGTAGCCGGAAAGGTGCAGCAGGCTGTAGAGCAGCATCGAGGCGTGGCCGTTGGAGAGAATAAAACGGTCGCGGTCGTACCAGGTCGGGTCAGTGGGGTTGTGCTTCAGGAAGTCGTTCCACAGCACTTCGGCAATATCGGCCATCCCCATCGGGGCGCCAGGGTGGCCGGAATTGGCTTTTTGTACGGCATCCATGCTGAGGGCGCGAATGGCGTTAGCGAGCTCTTTACGGGACATAGTTCACTCCGTGGCAAGGTTAAAGTTTGGCGGCGAGAAGATCTTCGAGTTTTCGCTGGTCGACGGCGAACTGGCGGATGCCGTCCGCCAGTTTTTCCACGGCCATAGGGTCCTGATTATGCTCCCAGCGGAACTCCGCTTCGGTCATGGCTTTCGGTTTTGGCAGGACGGTAGAGGTCGGCACCAGCTTGCGGATCACCGTTTCGTCGCTCTCCTGCAGCTTTTTCAGCAGGTCAGGGGAGATGGTCAGACGGTCACACCCTGCGAGCGCGAGGATCTGCTCGGTGCGGCGGAAGCTGGCGCCCATCACGATGGTTTCGTAGCGGTGTTGCTTGTAATAGTCGTAGATATTACGCACCGACTTCACGCCCGGATCCTCTTCCACCACGTACGGGTCCATCGGCTGTTTCGCCTGATACCAGTCGTAGATGCGCCCGACAAACGGCGAGATCAGGAACACGCCCGCTTCGGCACAGGCGCGCGCCTGGGCAAAGGAGAACAGCAGCGTCAGGTTGCAGTGGATCCCCTCTTTTTCCAGAACCTCTGCCGCGCGGATGCCTTCCCATGTGGACGCGAGCTTGATCAGAATGCGTGACTTATCGATCCCCTGTTCCTGGTAGAGCTCCACCAGGCGGCGCGCTTTGTTAATACTCTTTTCCTGATCGAATGAGAGGCGGGCATCCACTTCGGTCGACACGCGCCCCGGAATGCTTTTCAGAATTTCCGCACCAAAATTAACCGCCAGCTTGTCGCTGGCTTCAGCAACCTGCTGCTCCTGCGTTTTCCCGCGCTGTTTACCGTAGGTAATCGCGTCGTCAATCAGATGACTAAAGTGGGCAAGCCCCGCCGCTTTCAGAAGCAGCGAAGGGTTGGTGGTCGCGTCCTCTGGCTGATAGTGGCGAATCGACTCGATATCGCCGCTGTCTGCAACCACGGTGGTGAATTGTTTGATGCCGTCTAGCTGGTTCATAAATAATTACTCCTTGGAAATAAAAGAGTTAGATGAGTGCGTTAGTTCACACTTCTGAGAAAATCATGATGGACTTAACAAAAAAGCATAGCAGACGGGGCAGGCATTGCTTTTGAGACGGGTAACATGGCTGTTATAAATTGATAACAATTTTTAATGTGTGATGGTGAGAGTTTGGCAGCCTTCAAAGTTTATGCGCTGCTCAGCGGCGATACTATCTGACCGATACGTAAAAGGAATAACAAGATGGACGATCAGTTAAAACAGAGTGCCCTCGATTTTCACGAGTTCCCTGTCCCCGGTAAAATTCAGGTCTCCCCAACCAAGCCGCTGGCGACCCAGCGCGATCTGGCGCTGGCCTACTCGCCGGGCGTGGCTGCGCCGTGTCTGGAGATCGAAAAAGATCCGCTGGCGGCCTATAAATACACCGCGCGCGGCAACCTTGTCGCCGTTATCTCTAACGGTACGGCAGTGCTGGGCCTGGGCAACATTGGTGCCCTGGCCGGTAAACCGGTGATGGAAGGGAAGGGCGTACTGTTTAAGAAATTCGCCGGTATCGACGTGTTCGATATCGAAGTGGACGAACTTGATCCCGATAAGTTCATCAACGTGGTGGCCGCGCTGGAGCCGACCTTCGGCGGGATCAACCTGGAAGACATCAAAGCGCCGGAATGTTTCTATATCGAGCAGAAGTTGCGCGAGCGTATGAACATTCCCGTGTTCCATGACGACCAGCACGGCACGGCGATTATCAGTACCGCTGCCATTCTCAACGGCCTGCGCGTGGTGGAGAAAAATCTCTCCGACGTGCGCATGGTGGTCTCCGGTGCGGGCGCGGCGGCCATCGCCTGTATGAACCTGCTGGTGGCGTTGGGTATGCAGAAACACAATATCGTGGTCTGCGACTCTAAGGGCGTGATCTACAAAGACCGCGAGCCGAACATGGCGGAAACCAAAGCGGCGTATGCCGTGGAAGATGACGGCAAGCGCACGCTTGAGGACGTGATTGACGGCGCGGATATCTTCCTCGGCTGTTCAGGCCCGAAAGTGCTGACCCAGGAAATGGTGCAGAAAATGGCGCGCGCGCCGATGATCCTGGCGCTGGCGAACCCGGAACCGGAAATCCTGCCGCCGCTGGCGAAGGCGGTGCGCGAAGACGCCATTATCTGTACCGGCCGTTCGGACTACCCGAACCAGGTGAACAACGTGCTCTGCTTCCCGTTCATCTTCCGCGGGGCGCTGGACGTTGGCGCGACGGCGATCAACGAAGAGATGAAGCTGGCCGCCGTTCACGCCATCGCCGAGCTGGCGCACGCTGAGCAGAGCGAAGTGGTCGCCTCCGCGTACGGGGATCAGGATCTGAGCTTTGGCCCGGACTACATCATTCCAAAACCGTTCGATCCGCGCCTGATTGTCAAAATTGCGCCAGCCGTTGCCAAAGCGGCGATGGACTCCGGCGTGGCGACGCGTCCGATTCAGGATTTCGACGCGTACGTCGATAAGCTCACCGAGTTCGTCTACAAAACTAACCTGTTTATGAAGCCGATCTTCTCTCAGGCTCGCGCAGACGCGAAGCGTGTGGTGCTGGCGGAAGGGGAAGAGGCGCGCGTGCTGCACGCCACGCAGGAACTGATCACCTTAGGGCTGGCGAAGCCGATCCTGATTGGTCGTCCGAGCGTGATCGAGATGCGCATTCAGAAGCTGGGCCTGCAGATTAAGCCGGGCGTGGACTTCGAGATCGTTAACAACGAATCCGATCCGCGCTTCAAGGAGTACTGGAACGAATATTACGCGATCATGAAGCGTCGCGGGATCACCCAGGAGCAGGCGCAGCGGGCGGTGATCAGCAATACTACGGTCATCGGCGCGATCATGGTCCATCGCGGCGAGGCGGATGCGCTGATCTGCGGCACCATCGGCGATTACCACGAGCATTTCAGCGTGGTGCAGGAGATCTTCGGCTATCGCGACGGCGTGCACACCGCCGGGGCGATGAACGCGCTGCTGCTGCCGAGCGGCAACACCTTTATTGCCGATACCTACGTGAACGACGATCCAACCCCGGACGAGCTGGCGGAGATCACCGTGATGGCCGCCGAGACCGTGCGTCGCTTTGGTATTGAGCCGAAGGTGGCGCTGCTGTCGCACTCAAACTTTGGTTCGTCTAAATCCGCGGCGGCGTGCAAAATGCGCCAGACTCTGGAACTGGTGCGCGAGCGTGCGCCGGAGCTGATGATTGACGGGGAAATGCACGGTGATGCCGCGCTGGTGGAGAGCATCCGCAACGAACGTATGCCGGACAGCCCGCTGAAGGGGTCGGCGAACATCCTGATTATGCCGAACGTGGAAGCGGCGCGTATCAGCTACAACCTGCTGCGCGTCTCCAGCTCTGAAGGGGTGACCGTAGGACCGGTGCTGATGGGCGTGGCGAAGCCGGTGCATGTGTTAACGCCGATTGCCTCCGTGCGCCGTATCGTGAACATGGTGGCGCTGGCGGTGGTTGAGGCGCAGACGCAGCCGCTGTAAGGGCGCGTGTGCTTACCCGACCTGGGGATTGAGTAGGCCGGATAAGCGCAGCGCCATCCGGCAGTTAAATCCAGTCGCGTACTTTAAGGAACTCACTCAAGGCAGCCTCCGGGCTGCCTTCTTTTGGCTCGTAGCTGTACTCCCAGCGCACCAGCGGCGGCATCGACATCAGAATCGACTCCGTGCGTCCGCCGGTCTGCAGGCCGAACAGCGTCCCGCGATCCCACACCAGGTTGAACTCCACGTACCGCCCGCGACGATAAAGCTGGAACTCACGCTCGCGCACGCCGTAGTCGGTGTTTTTACGGCGTTCGACAATCGGCAGGTACGCGTCGGTGAACCCTTCACCCACCGCGCGCATAAAGCTAAATGCCGTATCAAAATCCGGCGTGTTGAGATCGTCAAAGAACAGCCCGCCGATGCCGCGCTGCTCGTCGCGGTGCTTCAGGTAAAAGTAGTCGTCGCACCACTTTTTATATTTCGGGTAAACGTCTTCGCCAAACGGCAGGCAAAGGTCCCGCGCGGTGGTGTGCCAGTGCACGGCATCCTCTTCGAAGCCGTAGTAGGGCGTCATGTCGAAACCGCCGCCAAACCACCAGACCGGATCGGCTCCTGGCTTCTCCGCGATGAAAAAGCGCACGTTGGCGTGGCTGGTCGGAACAAACGGGTTATGCGGGTGGATCACCAGCGAGACGCCCATCGCTTCGAAGCTGCGGCCCGCCAGCTCAGGGCGGTGCGCGGTAGCGGACGCGGGCATGGCGTCGCCGTGAACGTGGGAAAAATTCACGCCCGCCTGTTCGAAGATGCCGCCGTTACGCAGCACGCGGCTGCGCCCGCCACCGCCCGCTTCGCGCTGCCAGCTATCTTCCTGGAATTCACCGCCGTCTGCGGCGGCCAGTTTCTGGCAAATCTCATCCTGCAGCTGCAGCAGGAACGTTTTGACCAACTGTGCATTGGGTTTCATCAGCGTTTCCTGGAGTGCGCTTTCTGGTTATCGAACCAGTTGAAGTAACTGATAATGCCGGAGGCGATGGCGTTGGCGATCTTCTGGCGAAACGCCGTGGTGCCGAGCAGGCGCTCTTCTTCCGGATTGGTAATAAAGGACGTTTCCACCAGCACGGACGGGATGGACGGTGACTTCAGCACCACAAACGCCGCCTGTTCCGTGCTTTTACTGTGCAGACGGTGCACCGGCTTAATCCGCTTGAGGATATGCGAGCCGAGCGTCAGGCTGTTTTTGATGGTGTCCGTTTGCACGAGATCGAACAGCACCTGCTGCAAGAGATGATCTTTATCCGTGGCCTTCTTCCCGGCCACTTCATCCGCCCGGTTTTCGCGATCGGAAAGGTATTTCGCCATGGCGCTACTGGCGCCGCGGTTGGAGAGGGCAAACACCGACGCGCCCGCGGCGGAAGGGTTTGTGAAGCCATCCGCGTGGATCGACATAAACAGATCCGCGCCGTGCTTGTGGGCGATCTCGACGCGGTCATACAGCGGAATAAACGTGTCGCCCGTGCGCGTCAGGCGGGCGTCAATGCCGTTGCTGCGTAAAATTGCGCGCACATTTTTTGCAATTGCCAGCACGACGTGTTTTTCTTTCGAACCGTTTCTGCCGATGGCGCCGGTATCAATACCGCCGTGGCCCGGATCGAGCATCACCAGACGCTTTGCGCCCGGCTTTTTGGTTTTCGGTTTGCTGTGTCCGTTACTGGTTTTGAGCGTGCTCTCGTCTTTTGCCTGAGCCTGCTTAGCGATGCCCGTTAACGTTAAGGCCGCCAGCCCCGCTTTGAGAACCTGACGACGCGATGTGAGTGCTTTTAATGGTTTGAATGTGCTCATGCGGCCTGAATACTGAAAAATGGGGTCCTGGTGTTATATCGTATCGTGTTTCCCGTTACGACAGTCCTTATTGAGAATTGTTTTACTTTTCATTTCAATACGTGACAAAGTGACATTATGCCAAATTTTGGCGAGATTTTCCCCGGTTATTGGCTAAACGCCCCGTTCACGCCATAATCACTGTTTTTAAACCCGGAAAGGCGGTTAATACCATGGAGATACGCGTTTTTCGCCAGGAAGATTTCGAAGAGGTGATCACCCTTTGGGAGCGCTGCGATCTGCTGCGTCCGTGGAACGATCCGGAAATGGATATCGAACGTAAGGTGAATCACGACGTTAGCCTGTTTCTGGTCGCGGAAGTGAACGGCGAGGTGGTCGGGACGGTAATGGGTGGGTATGACGGCCACCGCGGCTCGGCCTATTATCTGGGCGTGCACCCGGAATATCGGGCGCGTGGCATCGCCAACGCGCTGCTCAATCGTCTGGAAAAGAAACTCATCGCCCGCGGCTGCCCGAAAATCCAGATCATGGTGCGGGAAGATAACGACGTGGTGCTGGGCATGTATGAGCGTCTGGGCTACGAGCACGCCGACGTGCTGACGCTGGGTAAGCGCCTGATCGAAGATGAAGAGTACTGAGATCCACCCGGCTGACTATGACGCGCAGGGCCGCGTCAGGCTGCCGTTTTTATTCTGGTGCGTTTTGCTCCTCCAGGCCCGTACCTGGGTACTGTTTGTGATGGCCGGTGCGTCGCGCGGGCAGGGCGATACGCTGCTGAATCTCTTTTATCCCGACCACGATGCCTTCTGGCTCGGCTTACTGCCGGGCGTACCGGCGGTGGTGGCTTTTTTGTGCAGCGGTCGACGGCATGTAATCCCGCGTCTGTGGCGTGCGCTTCGCTGGCTGCTGATCCTCGCCCAGATTGCGCTGCTGTTCTGGCAACCCGTGCTCTGGTGGCTGGGTGAACCGCTTTCCGGTATCGGCATCGCGCTGGTGGTGGCGGATATTGTGGCGCTGATGTGGCTGCTGACGAATCCCCGCTTACGCGCCTGTTTTACGCAAGAGTCAGATTAGCGCGGCACTTTTTGCCGATGCCGCACTCCAACAAGCGTTGATTTAATTAGAAAGGACGTTTCAATGAAATCGCTGCGTTTACTTTTATGCGCTCTCCCGCTGGCGTTAACCGGCTGTTCGACGCTCTCCTCCATTAACTGGTCCGCCGCGTATCCGTGGAACTGGTTTGGCTCTTCCACCGAAGTGACCGAGCAGGGCGTGGGAAAAATTACCGCGTCAACGGCGCTCGATCAGGACGCTATTCAGGATGCCTTGAGCAGTGACTATCGCCTGCGTAGCGGGATGAAAACCGAGAATGGCAACATTGTGCGTTACTTTGAAGCGCTAAAGGGCGACAAGCTGGCGCTGGTGATTAACGGTGATAAAGGGACGGTGAACCGCATTGCCGTGATGGACGAAGATATTCCGACCGCCAGCGGCGTAAAGGTGGGCACCCCGTTTAGCGATCTTTATAAACAGGCCTTTGGCAACTGCAGCAGCGCCCCTTCAGACGATGGCGTGGCGGTGGAATGTAAGGCGGAAGGCAGCCAGCACATCAGCTATGTCTTCACCGGAACCTGGAGCGGTCCGGAAGGATTGATGCCCTCTGACGACACGCTGAAGAGCTGGAAAGTGAGCAAAATACTCTGGAAGCAGTAATTTGCGCCTGAACAAACCGCCTCGCTGAAATCCGGGTATAATAGCCGCCATCAATGCCACGCTGACGTGGCATCTTTATTTCAGGAGGAGCGATGTCTCAGGTTCAGAGTGGCATTTTGCCAGAACATTGCCGCGCGGCGATTTGGATTGAAGCCAATGTTAAAGGGGACGTGGATGCCCTGCGCGCGGCCAGCAAAGTTTTCGTTGATAAACTGGCCACCTTCCAGGCCAAATTCCCGGACGCCCATCTGGGTGCCGTTGTCGCTTTCGGCAATAACGTCTGGCGTCACCTGAGCGGCGGCGAAGGCGCGGAAGAGCTGAAGGACTTTATCCCTTACGGCAAAGGCCTGGCGCCAGCCACCCAATACGACGTGCTGATCCACATCCTCTCTCTGCGCCACGACGTGAACTTCTCCGTTGCTCAGGCGGCGGTTGAAGCGTTTGGCGACAGCATCGACGTGCAGGAAGAGGTTCACGGCTTCCGCTGGGTGGAAGAGCGCGATCTGAGCGGCTTCGTTGACGGCACCGAAAACCCGGCGGGTGAAGAGGTTCGTCGCGACGTGGCGGTCATCAAAGACGGCGTGGACGCGGGCGGCAGCTACGTGTTCGTCCAGCGCTGGGAGCACAACCTCAAGCAGCTTAACCGCATGAGCGTGCACGACCAGGAGATGATGATTGGCCGCACCAAAGAAGCCAACGAAGAGATCGACGGCGATGCGCGCCCGGTGACCTCGCACCTGTCCCGCGTTGACCTTAAGGAAGACGGCAAGGGGCTCAAAATTGTTCGTCAGAGCCTGCCGTACGGCACGGCAAGCGGCACGCACGGCCTCTACTTCTGCGCCTACTGCGCGCGGCTGCACAATATTGAGCAGCAGCTGCTGAGCATGTTCGGTGACACTGACGGCAAGCGCGACGCCATGCTGCGCTTCACCCGCCCGGTAACCGGCGGCTACTATTTTGCGCCGTCCGTTGAGCGCCTGCTGGCGCTGTAAAACGCTCCCCATACGTAGGCCGGGTAAGCGTTAGCGCCACCCGGCAATTTTCCCCGCACCCTTATTCCCTTTTCTGCTTGTAAATCACCAAACGGTATATAAAACCGTTACTCCTTTCATCCCCGTTATAAATATTATGACTATAAGATAGTCATCACATTTATAAGGGTGCGCAATGGCCGTTACTGTACTGAAAAAAGGAACTCTGGCGCTGGCAGGTTTACTGCTGGTGGCCCAGGCGCAGGCGACCGAGCTGCTGAACAGCTCGTATGATGTCTCCCGCGAGCTGTTTGCCGCCCTTAACCCACCGTTCGAGCAGCAGTGGGCGAAAGAAAACAATGGCGATAAGCTGACCATCAAGCAATCCCACGCCGGTTCATCCAAGCAGGCGCTGGCGATTTTGCAGGGGCTGAAAGCAGATGTCGTGACCTATAACCAGGTGACTGACGTGCAGATCCTGCACGACAAGGGCAAACTGCTCCCGGCTGACTGGCAGAGCCGCTTGCCAAACAATAGCTCGCCGTTCTACTCCACCATGGGCTTCCTGGTGCGTAAGGGCAACCCGAAGAACATCCACGACTGGAGCGACCTGGTGCGTTCCGACGTGAAGCTGATTTTCCCGAACCCAAAAACTTCAGGTAACGCGCGCTACACCTATTTAGCCGCGTGGGGCGCGGCAGACAAGGCTGACGGTAATGATAAAGCGAAGACCGAGCAGTTCATGACCCAGTTCCTGAAAAACGTCGAAGTGTTTGATACCGGCGGCCGCGGCGCGACCACGACCTTCGCCGAGCGTGGTCTGGGCGACGTGCTGATCAGCTTTGAATCCGAAGTGAACAATATTCGCAAGCAGTACGAAGCGCAGGGCTTCGAGGTGGTTATTCCGAAAACCAACATCCTGGCCGAGTTCCCGGTGGCGTGGGTGGATAAAAACGTGCAGGCGAACGGCACCGAGAAAGCGGCAAAAGCCTATCTCAACTACCTGTACAGCCCGCAGGCGCAGACCATCATTACCGACTACTACTACCGCGTGAACAATCCGGACGTGATGAACAAGCTGAAAGATAAATTCCCCCAGACCGCGCTGTTCCGGGTGGAAGATCATTTCGGCTCCTGGCCTGAGGTGATGAAAACGCACTTTGCCAGCGGCGGTGAGTTAGACAAACTGCTGGCGGCGGGGCGTAAGTAATGTTTGCAGTCTCGACTAAACGCGTGCTGCCGGGCTTTACCTTAAGCCTCGGGACCAGCCTGCTGTTCGTCTGCCTGATCCTGCTGTTGCCGCTCAGCGCGCTGGTGATGCAGCTTGCGCAGATGAGCTGGGCGCAGTACTGGGACGTGGTCACCAACCCGCAGGTGGTGGCGGCCTATAAGGTGACGCTGCTGTCGGCGTTTGTTGCCTCCATTTTTAACGGCGTGTTTGGCCTGCTGATGGCGTGGATCTTAACCCGCTATCGTTTCCCGGGCCGTACGCTGCTTGATGCCCTGATGGATCTGCCGTTTGCGCTGCCGACGGCGGTTGCGGGCTTAACCCTCGCGTCGCTCTTCTCCGTGAACGGGCTGTACGGCGAGTGGCTGGCGAAATTTGACATCAAGGTGACCTATACCTGGCTCGGGATCGCGGTGGCGATGGCCTTTACCAGCATCCCGTTTGTGGTGCGTACCGTGCAGCCGGTACTGGAAGAGCTGGGTCCGGAATACGAAGAAGCGGCGGAAACGCTGGGCGCCACGCGCTGGCAGAGCTTCCGCAAAGTGGTTCTGCCGGAGCTCTCTCCGGCGCTGATGGCGGGCGTCGCGCTGTCGTTTACCCGCAGCCTCGGCGAGTTCGGCGCGGTGATATTTATCGCCGGGAACATCGCCTGGAAAACGGAAGTCACCTCGCTGATGATTTTCATTCGCCTGCAGGAGTTTGATTATCCGGCGGCGAGTGCGATTGCCTCGGTGATCCTGGCGGCCTCGCTGCTGCTGCTGTATTCGATTAACACTCTGCAAAGTCGCTTTGGTCGACGTGTGGTAGGTCACTGATGGCGGAAGTTACGCAATTGAAGCGATACGATGCGCCCCGCATCAACTGGGGTAAATGGTTTCTGATTGGCGTGGGCGTGCTGGTTTCCGCCCTCATTCTCGTCGTGCCGACGATTTATATCTTCGTCCAGGCGTTCAGCAAGGGGCTGATGCCCGCGCTGGAGAACCTGGCGAACCCGGACATGCTGCACGCCATCTGGCTGACGGTGCTGATTGCGCTGATCACCGTGCCGGTGAACCTTGTCTTCGGTACGCTGCTGGCCTGGCTGGTGACGCGCTTTAACTTCCCGGGACGTCAGCTGCTGCTGACCCTGCTGGATATTCCGTTTGCCGTGTCGCCTGTTGTTGCCGGTCTGGTTTACCTGCTCTTTTACGGCTCCAACGGCCCGCTGGGCGGCTGGCTGGATGAACATAACCTGCAGATCATGTTCGCCTGGCCGGGCATGGTGCTGGTGACCATCTTCGTGACCTGTCCGTTCGTGGTACGTGAGCTGGTGCCGGTGATGTTAAGCCAGGGCAGCAATGAAGACGAAGCGGCCGTTCTGCTTGGCGCATCCGGCTGGCAGATGTTCCGCCGCGTGACGTTGCCGAATATCCGCTGGGCGCTGCTTTACGGCGTGGTGCTGACCAACGCCCGCGCCATCGGTGAGTTTGGTGCGGTGTCGGTGGTTTCCGGCTCGATTCGCGGTGAAACGCTGTCGCTGCCGCTGCAGATTGAACTCCTGCAGCAGGACTACAACACCATCGGCTCGTTTACTGCCGCAGCGTTGCTGACGCTGATGGCGATTTTGACCCTGTTTTTGAAGAGTGTGGTGCAGTGGCGTTTAGAGAATCAGGAAAAACGTCAGCATCAGGAGGGAAATCATGAGCATTGAGATTGCCAATATTAAGAAGTCTTTTGGTCGCACCCAGGTGCTGAATGATATCTCACTGGATATCCCTTCCGGACAAATGGTGGCGCTGCTGGGGCCGTCTGGCTCGGGCAAAACGACGCTGCTGCGGATCATCGCCGGGCTTGAGCATCAGACCAGCGGGCACATCCGCTTCCACGGCACCGACGTGAGCCGCCTGCACGCCCGCGATCGTAAAGTGGGTTTTGTCTTCCAGCATTACGCGCTGTTCCGCCACATGACCGTTTTCGACAATATCGCCTTTGGCCTGACGGTGCTGCCGCGTCGTGAACGCCCGGATGCAGCAACCATTAAGGCGAAAGTAACCAAACTGCTGGAGATGGTGCAGCTGGCGCATCTGGCGGACCGTTTCCCGGCGCAGCTTTCCGGCGGGCAGAAGCAGCGCGTGGCGCTGGCGCGCGCGCTGGCCGTTGAGCCGCAAATACTGCTGCTGGATGAACCCTTCGGCGCGCTGGATGCGCAGGTGCGCAAAGAGCTGCGTCGCTGGCTGCGCCAACTGCATGAAGAGCTGAAATTCACCAGCGTCTTCGTGACCCACGATCAGGAAGAGGCGATGGAAGTCGCGGACCGCGTGGTGGTCATGAGCCAGGGCAACATCGAGCAGGTTGACGAGCCGGAACAGCTCTGGCGCGAGCCGGCGACCCGCTTCGTGCTGGAGTTTATGGGCGAGGTGAACCGCCTGCAGGGCACCATCCGCGGCGGTCAGTTCCACGTGGGCGCGCACCGCTGGCCGCTGGGCTACACCTCCGCGCATCAGGGGCCGGTCGATCTGTTCCTGCGCCCGTGGGAAGTGGACGTCAGCCGCCGCACCAGCCTGGATTCCCCGCTGCCGGTGCAGGTGCTGGAAGCTAGCCCTAAAGGACACTACACCCAATTGGTGGTACAGCCGCTGGGCTGGTATACCGAGCCGCTGACCGTGGTCATGCGCGACGACGTTCCGCCGCACCGGGGTGAGCGCCTGTTTGTCGGGCTGCAGCATGCGCGCATCTATCACGGTAAGGAGCGGATTGAGACGCGCGAGGATATTGCTCTGGCGGAGTCAGCCTGATAGGTTATTGAGTATGTTTTTCGCCCGGTGGCGTGATGCTTACCGGGCTTTTTATTGAGTAAAAATCGTGAATACACTCGAACACACCATCGGCAACACCCCTCTGGTCAAGCTTCAGCGCATGGGATGTGCCAACGGCAGCGAAATCTGGGTCAAACTCGAAGGCAACAACCCGGCAGGGTCGGTGAAAGACCGCGCGGCGCTGTCGATGATTGTCCAGGCCGAGAAACGCGGTGAAATTAAGCCAGGCGATGTGCTGATTGAAGCCACCAGCGGCAACACCGGTATCGCGCTGGCAATGATTGCGGCGCTGAAAGGCTACCGCATGAAGCTGCTGATGCCGGACAACATGAGCCAGGAGCGCCGCGCCGCGATGCGCGCCTACGGGGCCGAGCTGATTCTGGTGACCAAAGAGCAGGGGATGGAAGGGGCGCGAGACTTAGCGTTAGCGATGGCCGAGCGCGGAGAAGGTAAACTGCTCGATCAGTTCAATAACCCGGACAACCCGTACGCGCACTACACCACCACCGGGCCGGAAATCTGGCAGCAAACCGGCGGGCGCATCACCCATTTTGTCTCCAGCATGGGCACCACCGGCACCATTACCGGCGTGTCCCGTTTTTTGCGCGAGCAGGAGAAACCGGTCACCATTGTTGGTCTGCAGCCGGAAGAGGGGAGCAGCATTCCGGGCATTCGCCGCTGGCCTGCGGAGTATATGCCGGGCATTTTTAATGCGCAGCTGGTGGATCGGGTGCTGGATATTCATCAGCGCGAGGCGGAGAATACCATGCGTGAACTGGCCGTGCGTGAAGGCATCTTCTGCGGGGTCAGCTCGGGGGGCGCGGTAGCGGGGGCGTTGCGCGTGGCGCAGGCAAATCCCGGTGCGGTCGTGGTGGCGATTATCTGCGATCGCGGCGATCGCTATTTGTCTACCGGCGTCTTTGGTGAAGAGAGTTATTCGCAGGGGGCGGGGATTTAAGCGTCATGGAGATGATTCTATTCCGGGATAACACCCGGGCGCAGCAAACCGACATTGTCGCGGTGCAGTCGCAGGTGGTTTACGGCAGCGTGGGGAACAGCATTGCTGTGCCGAACATTCGAACCCACAGGCTGAACGTGACCGCCGTGCCGACGGTGCTGTTTAGCAACACGCCGCATTACGACACCTTCTACGGCGGGGTGATCCCCGACGAGTGGTTCAGCGGCTACCTGAAGGCGCTGGAAGAGCGCGAGATCCTGCGCGAGCTTAAAGCGGTCACTACCGGCTATATGGGCAGCGCCAGCCAGATCGCGCTGCTGGCGCAGTGGCTGAGGGCGGTCAAAGCGCAGCATCCTGACCTGCTGGTGCTGGTCGACCCGGTTATCGGCGATATCGACAGCGGAATGTACGTGAAGCCGGATATCCCGGAAGCCTACCGGGAACACCTGCTGCCGCTGGCGCAGGGGATTACGCCAAACGTCTATGAGCTGGAAGTATTGAGCGGTAAGCCGTGCCGGACGCCGGAAAGCGCTATTGCCGCCGCGCAGGGGTTGCTTTCTGACACTCTGAAATGGGTGGCGATCACCAGCGCGCCGGTCGCTGACGACCCGCAAAACATCCACGTGGTGCTGGTGACGCGTGAGGGCGTGACCGTCAGCGCGCATCCGCGCGTAGAAACCGATCTGAAAGGGACGGGGGATCTGTTCTGTTCAGAACTGGTGAGCGGAATTGTTGAGGGGAAAACCGTTGCTGATGCCATTCGCATGGCCGGCGATCGGGTGACTGATGTGATGCTTTATACCCAGTCGAAAGGCTACGACGAGCTTATCCTCCCTGCATAAACAAAAATGGCGCCCGAAGGCGCCATTTTTCTGTGCGGCAAGAATTACTTCTTGATGCGGATAACCGGGGTTTCGCCCACGGTGACGCTGCCAGACAGTTTGATCAGTTCTTTGATTTCGTCCATGTTGGAGATAACAACCGGCGTCAGGGTAGACTTGGCTTTTTCTTCCAGCAGTGGCAGATCGAATTCAATCACCGGGTCGCCAACTTTAACACGCTGGCCTTCTTCCGCGATACGCTTGAAGCCTTCGCCTTTCAGTTCAACGGTGTCGATACCGAAGTGAACGAACAGTTCGATACCGCTATCAGATTCGATAGAGAACGCATGGTTGGTTTCAAAAATTTTACCGATGGTGCCGTCAACTGGAGCAACCATTTTGTTGCCAGTTGGTTTGATAGCAATGCCATCACCAACGATTTTCTCAGCAAACACTACATCCGGCACGTCTTCGATGTTGACGATCTCGCCGGAGAGCGGAGCAACAATCTCAATAGTTCCGGAGTCTTTCTTATCATCAGAAACCAGAGATTTCAGTTTATCGAACAAACCCATGATCTTCTCCTAAGCAGTAATTTGGGCCGCATCTCGTGGATTAGCAGATTGTTTTTTCTTCAATGAACTTGTTAACCAGCGTCATTAACTCGTCCGTTGTCGGTTGAGCAAGAGCCTGCTCTGCTAACACCTTCGCATCTTCGAAGTTCGTGTTACGGATAATCTTCTTAATGCGCGGGATGGAAATGGCGCTCATAGAGAATTCGTCCAGACCCATACCCAGCAACAGAAGTGTAGCACGTTCGTCGCCTGCAAGCTCACCACACATGCCAGTCCATTTACCTTCTGCATGAGAAGCATCAATAACTTGCTTGATCAAGTTCAGTACGGACGGTGACATTGGCTGGTAGAGATGTGAAATCATATCATTACCACGGTCAACTGCCAGGGTGTACTGCGTTAAATCATTGGTGCCGATACTAAAGAAATCAACTTCTTTGGCTAAATGACGCGCAATGGTCGCCGCCGCTGGTGTTTCCACCATCACGCCGATCTCAATTGACTCGTCAAATGCTTTACCTTCGTCGCGCAGTTCCTGTTTGTAGATTTCGATCTCTTTCTTCAGTGCACGCACTTCTTCAACAGAGATGATCATCGGGAACATGATGCGCAGCTTACCGAAAGCGGAGGCACGCAGGATAGCGCGAACCTGGTCACGCAGGATCTCTTTACGATCCATCGCGATACGCACGGCACGCCAGCCCAGGAACGGGTTCTCTTCTTTCGGGAAGTTCATGTACGGCAGCTCTTTGTCGCCACCGATGTCCATGGTACGGACGATAACCGCCTGTGAGCCACACGCTTCTGCGACGGCTTTATACGCAGCAAACTGCTCTTCTTCCGTTGGCAGCGCGTCGCGGTCCATGAACAGGAATTCTGTACGATAGAGACCAACACCTTCCGCACCGTTGCGCTCAGCGCCATCAACGTCGCGTACGGTACCGATGTTTGCGCACACTTCTACCTGATGGCCGTCCAGGGTGATGGCTGGCAGGTCTTTCAGCTTAGCGAGTTCCGCTTTTTCAGTCGCAACCTGCTCCTGAACCGCGCGCAGTTTTTCGATCTCTTCGTTAGTTGGATTGACGTAAACCAGATTGTTTACGGCATCCAGAATCAGATAGTCGCCGTTTTTCACCTGAGAGGTGACGCTACCGGTGCCCACGATCGCAGGCAGTTCCAGAGAACGCGCCATGATTGAGGTGTGGGAGGTACGGCCACCCGCGTCGGTGATGAAACCGAGAACCTTTTTCAGGTTCAGCTGTGCGGTTTCAGACGGGGTGAGGTCAGCGGCAACCAGGATCACTTCATCCTGAATCGCGCTCAGGTCGATAATGGCCAGGCCCAGGATGTTGCGCAGCAGGCGCTTACCGATGTCACGTACGTCAGCCGCACGCTCTTTCAGGTATTCATCATCCAGCTCTTCCAGGGCAGTTGCCTGACCTTCGATAACTTCATGCGCAGCCGCGTCGGCCGTCATGCCTTTATCTTTAATCAGGGCTATGATTTCCTGCTCCAGCTCCTCATCTTCGAGCAGCATGATGTGCCCTTCGAAGATGGCTTCTTTTTCTTCACCGAAAGTTTCGCCAGCTTTAGTTTTGATCGCTTCCAGTTGCGCAGATGCCTTGGCACGACCGCTCAGAAAACGTTCAACTTCCTGATCAACCTTGTCGGCAGAAATTTTTTTCCGGTCGATGACGATCTCGTCTTCTTTCAGCAGCAGTGCTTTGCCGAAAGCGATACCCGGGGATGCTAAAATGCCTGAAATCATAACCCTACCTTACTTGTGACTGATATTTAAAAGAACCCGGAAACTTACTCGAGCTCAGCCATCAGTTTAACCAGATGCTCAACTGCTTTCTGCTCGTCTTCACCTTCAGCAGAGATGGTAACAACGGTGCCCTGAGTCAGGCCCAGAGTCTGCAGTTTGAACAGGCTTTTTGCGCTAGCGCTTTTGCCGTTGGAAGTTACAGTGATTTCAGAAGTGAAGCCTTTCGCTTCTTTAACAAACTGAGCAGCAGGGCGGGTGTGCAGACCGTTCGGAGCGGTAATGGTAACTTCTTGCTGGAACATTGTATTTCCCCAACTTATAGGTTTAGTGTTGTGGAACTAAAGTCTAGCCTGGCGGCTTAACTTTAGCCTGTATTGTTAGCGCTGACGTTTCAATCGTCATTAAACATTATGCAGCGAAAGGAAGACTTGAACCAAATCATAAAATCGATTCAGCAAGGGTATTTCGTTCACTGATTAATTTCACGCTTCAAAATAATTGCTGGTTTAAATACCAGACACATCGGGGTGAAGCAATGCCAGGAGGGGCAAAAGTTTGAAGCAGGCCACAAAAAAGCACCCGAAAAGGTGCTTTTTTACGCGTTATTAACATACTGGCACTACTGTTGCAGCTCTTTTTCCGTGAACAGATCGGCAAACAGTGCGGTGCTCAAGTAACGCTCACCCGAGGAAGGAAGGATAACCACAATATTCTTATTGGTAAAGGCTTCATCTTCCTGAAGTTTGAGCGCTGCCGCAACGGCCGCACCGGAAGAGATACCCGCCAGAATGCCTTCTTCATCCATCAGACGACGCGCGGTAGAGATGGCTTCTTCGTTCGTGATGGCAACGACTTTATCGATCAGCTTCAGATCCAGGTTACCCGGAATGAAGCCCGCGCCGATGCCCTGAATTTTATGCGGGCCAGGCTTAAGCTCTTCACCCGCCAGCGCCTGAGCGATAACCGGGGAGTCGGTAGGTTCAACGGCAACGGTAATCAGCTCTTTTTTACCTTTTGTGCCTTTAATATAGCGAGACACGCCGGTCAGCGTGCCGCCGGTGCCGACGCCGGAGATAAATACGTCAACCTGGCCGTCAGTATCTTCCCAGATTTCCGGGCCGGTGGTCTTCTCGTGAATTTCAGGGTTAGCCGGGTTGCTGAACTGCTGCAGCAGAAGATATTTCGCCGGATCGCTGGCCACGATCTCTTCCGCTTTCTGAATGGCACCTTTCATGCCCTTCGCGCCTTCGGTCAGGACCAGGTTCGCCCCCAGCGCTTTGAGCAGTTTGCGACGTTCGATGCTCATGGTTTCCGGCATGGTCAGGGTCAGCTTGTAGCCGCGTGCGGCAGCAACATAGGCCAGAGCGATACCGGTGTTACCGCTGGTCGGTTCCACCAGCTCAACGCCTGGCTTCAGCACGCCGCGTTTTTCAGCATCCCAAATCATGTTTGCACCGATGCGGCATTTTACGCTGAAGCTCGGGTTGCGTGATTCGACCTTCGCCAGAATGCGTCCATTACCGATACGGTTCAGTCGAACCAGGGGCGTATGACCGATAGTCAGCGAGTTGTCTTCATAAATCTTACTCATGGCCTGTCCTTAACTGTATGAAATTGGGATACCGACCCAGCATACCTGCTAAGCAGGTAGGGGGAAGTAAGGAATTCGCATATCTATATACTGCAAGGAAATAATGGGGATCAGTATGGAATAAGGGGCGGCATAAGCCACCCCTGCTTTACACATTTTTGCATTATTTCCATAACGCGTGCTTAGCACGATAGCAGTCCACCCACATCGCCGTCGCGCCGCAAACCGCAACCGGCATGATGAACAAGTTAAGGAAGGGAATCATGGTGAACAGGCTGGTCAGCGCGCCGAACTGCATATTGGCGACCTTCCGGGTGCGCAGGGCGGTGCGCATCGCTTTAAACGGCACCTTGTGGTTATCGAACGGATAGTCGCAGTACTGGATGGCCAGCATCCAGGCGCTGAACAGAAACCACAGCACCGGCGCAACCGTCTGGCCAATGCCGGGGACAAAGTAGAGGGCAAGCAGTACAACCGCGCGGGGGAGGTACCAGGCAAACTTCTGCCACTCGCGCTTCATAATGCGCGGGATATCTTTCACGATCCCCAGCACGCCCGTGTCCGGTGGCGTCGCGCCGGTAAGCCGCGCCTCCAGCTGTTCCGCCAGCAGGCCGTTAAACGGCGCGGCTATCCAGTTCGCGATCGTTGAGAATAAATAGCCGAATACCAGCAGCACGGAGATGACCGCCACCGGCCAGAGCAGGTAGTTAAGCCACTGCAGCCAGTCCGGCACGTAGCTCATCAGCGACGGGATCCAGCTTTCGAGCTTTGTGAACAGCCACCAGAACGCGCCGCCCATCAGAATAATGTTGATCAGCAGCGGCAGAATGACGAAGCGACGGATACCTGGCAGTGAGACCAGCTTCCAGCCCTGAGAAAAATACCAGACGCCGCTGCGCGGGGGAGAAGACGATGTTGAAACCATAACCAGGCTGTACTCCTTTTTTCACAACCAGTGGAATTGCCCGCCTATATTATCCACTTGCGGACCAATGACCAGTTCGGAAATGTTCGAAAAACCAGCAAAAAGCACGATTTACTTCATCTTTATGCTGCGAATGCTCTGCACACACTTGCACTTGACGTAAACGGCAAATACTCTTAGTGAGTAAATGTTTGCCGTGGTGGCAAGGTGTTAGAACAACAGAGAATATAATGATGCAGGATTTGCGTCTGATATTAATCATTGTTGGCGCGATCGCCATAATCGCTTTACTGGTACATGGTTTCTGGACCAGCCGTAAAGAGCGTTCCTCGATGTTTCGCGATCGCCCACTGAAGCGCATGAAGTCCAGTCGTGATGATGATGACACTGAAGATGACATCACCGGTAGCGACGACGACGGCGTGGGTGAAGTTCGTGTTCATCGGGTCAATACTGCGCCCGGCGCGGCTCATGGGGAGCATGAAGCCCCCCGCGCTCCGCAGCACCAGTATCAACCGCCGTATGCCTCTGCCCAGCCGCGCCAGCCAGCGCCGCAGCCAGTGGAAGAACCTGTACGTCAGCCGCCGCAACCGCCTGTACAACAGCAGCAGCCCGCTGCGCCACAGCCGGTTCAACAGCAACCTGTGCAGCAGCCCGTGCAACAGCAACCTGCGCAGCAGCCGCAGCAGCCGCCTGTTCATGTACAGCCTGCGCCGCAGCCCGCTCCGGCTCCGCACGTTGAGCCAGAGCCGGTCGCTGAGCCTGAACCGGTTGTTGAAAAGCCGCAGCGTAAAGAAGCGGTGATCATCATGAACGTGGCCGCGCATCACGGCAGCCATCTCAACGGTGACGTGTTGCTCAACAGTATTCAACAGGCAGGCTTCAAGTTTGGCGATATGAATATTTTCCATCGCCACCTGAGCCCTGACGGTAGTGGTCCGGCGCTGTTTAGCCTGGCCAATATGGTCAACCCAGGCACCTTTGACCCGGAAATGACTGGTGATTTCGTGACGCCGGGAGTCACTATCTTTATGCAGGTGCCGTCCTACGGCGACGAGCTGCAAAACTTCAAGCTGATGCTGCAGTCCGCTCAGCACATCGCTGATGAAGTGGGTGGTGTGGTGCTCGACGATCAGCGTCGAATGATGACCCCGCAGAAGCTGCGCGAGTATCAGGACCGCATCCGCGAAGTGAAGGAAGCCAACGCGTAATTGTCGCGTTTACTTCAACTCCTCCTCAACCCCCGCCTGTCGGGGGTTTTTTCTCATTGATGGTGCGATATGGACTCAATCGAACAACAACTCACTGAACTGCGAACCACGCTTCGCCATCATGAATATCTCTATCATGTTATGGACGCACCGGAAGTGCCTGATGCGGAGTATGACCGGCTGATGCGCGAGCTGCGCGAGCTGGAGGCGCAGCACCCGGAACTGATTACGCCAGATTCTCCGACCCAGCGCGTCGGCGCCGAGCCGCTGGGGGCTTTCAGCCAGGTGCGTCACGAAGTGCCGATGCTGTCGCTGGACAATGTCTTTGATGAAGAGAGCTTCCTCGCGTTTAACAAGCGCGTGCAGGACCGTCTGAAAAGCAGCGATTCCCTCACCTGGTGCTGCGAGTTGAAGCTCGACGGCCTGGCGGTCAGTCTTCTCTATGAAAACGGCGTGCTGGTGCGTGCCGCCACGCGTGGCGACGGTACGACGGGTGAAGACATCACCACTAACGTACGAACCATCCGCGCGATCCCGCTGAAGCTGCAGGGAGACAACATTCCCGCGCGTCTGGAAGTGCGCGGCGAGGTGTTCCTGCCGCAGGCGGGATTCGAGAAAATTAACGAAGAGGCGCGTCGCACCGGCGGGAAAGTGTTTGCTAACCCACGTAACGCGGCGGCAGGCTCTCTGCGCCAGCTTGACCCGCGCATCACCGCGAAGCGACCGCTTACTTTCTTCTGCTACGGCGTCGGTATTCTGGAAGGTGGTGAGTTACCGGATACGCACCTCGGGCGTCTGCTGCAGTTTAAAGCCTGGGGCCTGCCGGTGAGCAACCGCGTTCAGCTCTGCGACTCGCCGGAAGCGGTGCTGGCGTTCTACCACAAAGTGGAAGAGGACCGTCCGACGCTCGGCTTTGATATTGATGGCGTTGTCATCAAGGTCAATTCGCTGGCGCTGCAGGAGCAGCTGGGCTTTGTAGCGCGTGCGCCGCGCTGGGCGGTGGCGTTTAAATTCCCTGCCCAGGAGCAGATGACCTTCGTTCGCGACGTGGAATTTCAGGTGGGCCGTACGGGCGCTATTACTCCGGTCGCTCGACTGGAGCCGGTGCAGGTCGCAGGCGTGCTGGTGAGTAACGCTACGCTGCACAACGCCGATGAAATCGAACGCCTCGGCCTGCGCATCGGTGACAAAGTGGTGATTCGCCGCGCGGGCGATGTTATCCCGCAGGTGGTGAACGTTGTTGAGTCAGAACGTCCTGATGATACGCGCGAGGTCGTTTTCCCGACCCACTGCCCGGTATGCGGCTCTGACGTAGAGCGTGTGGAAGGCGAAGCGGTGGCCCGCTGTACGGGCGGCCTGATCTGCGGCGCGCAGCGTAAAGAGTCGCTTAAGCACTTTGTTTCCCGTCGCGCAATGGACGTTGACGGCATGGGCGACAAGATTATCGATCAGCTGGTTGAGAAAGAGTATGTCCATACGCCAGCGGATCTGTTCAGGCTCACGGCGGGCAAACTGACCGGTCTGGATCGCATGGGGCCGAAGTCAGCCCAGAACGTGGTTAACGCGCTGGAAGCAGCGAAAGAGACGACCTTCGCCCGCTTCCTGTACGCGCTGGGCATTCGTGAAGTCGGCGAAGCGACGGCGGCAGGTTTAGCCGCGTACTTTGGTACGCTGGAGGCGCTGGAAAAGGCAAGCATCGACGAGCTGCAGAAAGTGCCGGACGTCGGCATCGTCGTCGCCACGCACGTCTTTAACTTCTTTGCCGAAGAGAGCAACCGCGAGGTCATCGGGAAGCTGCTGGAAGAGGGCATTAAATGGCCCGCGCCGGTGGTGGTCAACGCCGAAGAAATTGATAGTCCATTTGCCGGTAAAACCGTGGTGCTAACCGGTAGCCTTAGCCAGCTTTCACGCGACGATGCAAAAGCGCGTCTGGTGGCGCTGGGGGCCAAAGTGGCGGGCAGCGTGTCGAAGAAAACCGACCTGGTGATTGCCGGCGAAGCTGCGGGTTCGAAGCTGGCGAAAGCCCAGGAGCTCGGCATTGAGGTTATCGACGAAGCAGAAATGATGCGCCTGTTAGGAGAGTAACGTGGAGAAAGAGCAGCTCGTTGAGATCGCCAATACGGAAATGCCGTTCGGTAAATATAAGGGCCGCAGGCTGATCGATTTGCCGGAGGAGTACCTGCTGTGGTTCGCCCGCAAGGACGAATTCCCCGCCGGGCGCCTGGGCGAGCTGATGGCTATCACGTTACTGATCAAAACCGAGGGGCTGACCCAGCTGGTGCAGCCCCTGAAGCGTCCTTAAGCCTTCGCGGCGCGGGTCTCTTCCTGCGCCAGCTTTTCCGTCTGGCGCTTGTAGCGACGCGCCAGCACCGCGCAGACCATCAGCTGGATCTGATGGAAAATCATCAGCGGCAGCACCATCATCCCGATCACCGAGGTGGGGAACAGAATGTTCGCCATCGGGATGCCGTTCGCCAGGCTCTTTTTGGAGCCGCAGAAGACGATGGTGATCTCATCGGCTTTGCTGAAGCCGCATTTGCGCGCCACAAAAACGTTCACCGCAATGACAATTGCCAGCAGAACGAGGCTGACCACCACGATAAACAGCAGCGAGCCTGCGCCCACCTTATGCCAGATCCCGTTCACGACCGCTTCGCTGAAGGCGGAATAGACCACCAGCAGAATCGACGACTGGTCGGTTTTGGAGATCCATTTCTTATGCTTCGCCACGAACGCCCCGGTCCACGGACGCGAGAGATGGCCCAGGACAAACGGCAGCAGCAGCTGCAGGCAGATTTTGCCGACCTGCTCAAGGTTACCTTCCGCGCCGTGCATGTTCATCAGCAGGCCCACCAGCAGCGGGGAGACGAAAATCCCCAACAGGCTGGATGCCGATGCGGAGCAGACCGCGGCTGCAACGTTCCCTCCGGCAAGAGAGGTAAAGGCAATGGCAGACTGCACGGTGGCCGGGAGAATACAGAGATACAGGAAACCGGTGTAGAGCGCCGGATCGACGTTAACCGGTGCCCACCAGGCAAACAGCACCCCGAGGATCGGGAACAGAATAAACGTGCTGCACATCACCCAGAGGTGCAGTCGCCAGTGGCTACCGCCAGCGATAATCGCTTCGCGGGAGAGCTTTGCGCCGTGCATAAAGAACAGCAGTGCGATGGCGGCTGTCGTCAGTCCCTCAAAAAAAGGGACGAAACCGCCGCGAGCAGGGAAGAACGAGGCCAGTAAAACGGTAGCCACCAGGGTGAGCGTAAACGGATCAAGAATACGAAATAGTTTCATAATGACTCCTGAAAACAGATGTCGCTATTGTGCTTTTTTCCATTTGAGAAATAAAATTGATTTATTGCATCCATTCATGAATTAAACAGATGAATTATTCCCTACGCCAGCTTCGCATTTTCGTCACCGTCGCTCATGCCCGCAGCTTTAGCCGGGCAGGGGAGATGATCGGCCTGAGCCAGTCGGCGGTCAGCCACAGCGTGAAAGAGCTGGAAAACCAGACCGGCGTTAGGTTGCTTGATCGCACCACGCGCGAAGTGGTCCTGACCGAAGCCGGGCAGCAGCTGGCCCTGCGTCTTGAACGGCTGCTTGATGAGCTGAACAGCACGCTCAGAGACGTGGGGAGGCTGGGGCAGCAGTTGTCGGGCACCGTGCGGGTTGCGGCCAGCCAGACGATATCCGCGCACCTTATCCCGCAATGTATTGCCGAGGGAAACCATCGCTATCCTGATATTGATTTTGTCCTGCATGACAGACCGCAGCAGTGGGTGCTCGAGAGCATCCGCCAGGGGGATGTGGATTTTGGTATTGTGATTGATCCTGGCCAGGTGAGCGATCTGGAATGCGAAAGCGTTCTTTCTGAGCCTTTTTTGCTGCTCTGCCGTGACGACGACCCGCTGGCAGCGTTGCTCGAGGTCAGCTGGCAGTCCCTTCAGGGGGCGAACCTGGTTTTACAGGATTATGCCTCAGGCAGCCGCCCGCTGATTGATTCCGCGCTGGTGAATCAGGGCGTTAAGGCAACGATCGTGCAGGAGATTGGTCATCCGGCCACGCTGTTTCCGATGGTGGAAGCCGGAATTGGTATCAGCGTGTTGCCCGCTCTGGCGCTTCCCCTGCCGCAGGGAAGCCAGCTGGCGGTGAAGCGGCTGACGCCCGTTGTCGAACGAAAGCTGATGCTGGTGCGGCGAAAAAATCGTTCGCTCTCGGGTGCGGCGCAGGCCATCTGGGAAGTGGTGCGTATCCAGGCACAACGATTAACCGAGGCCCGCATACGCGATCCACTGTTTAACGCATCAGACGATTAGATGTAGATATCAATATGATTAGTGTCTGACGGGCTATTCACGCCTTCTACTTTGCCCAGTTTTTGATCCTGCTTCTTCTGAGCTTCTTCGGCTTGCTGGCGCTGCAGTGCGGCGAGCTGTGCCTGCAGCACTTTGATCTGGGTCTGAATCAGTTCCTGCTGCTTCTTCTTCTCATCTGCACTGCCGGGGCTGTTTGCCAGCTCTTTTAACTGCTGGGTCAGCTTTTTGATCTTGTCGAGAATGCGGGTGATTTGCGCAGAGATATCGTTACTGCTCGAAGAGCCACTCGCGCCGCTGGTTTGAATCTGTTGGGTTGAAGCCTGAATGGTCGTCATACTTTTTCCTCGCGTTATAAAACAGAGGTATCGGCACCGACGGGATTAGCTTGAGGAAAATGCGGCAGGTTCACATTTTTATATCGCAGATAGCAAAAAAGCGCCTTTAGGGCGCTTTTTTACATTGGTGGGTCGTGCAGGATGACTCGCTTCGCTCGCCCTTCGGGCCGTCGCCGTAAACGGCTCCGGTGCCTCACTGCGTTCGGCTCGAACCTGCTGCAGGTTCGAATCATCCAGATCGCAGATAGCAAAAAAGCGCCTTTAGGGCGCTTTTTTACATTGGTGGGTCGTGCAGGATTCGAACCTGCGACCAATTGATTAAAAGTCAACTGCTCTACCAACTGAGCTACCAATTGATTAAAAGTCAACTGCTCTACCAACTGAGCTAACGACCCGAAATGGTGGGCGATGACGGGCTCGAACCGCCGACCCCCTCCGTGTAAAGGAGATGCTCTACCAACTGAGCTAATCGCCCATTTCGGAACTGCTTTGATAAGGTGAGAATGGTGGGCGATGACGGGCTCGAACCGCCGACCCCCTCCGTGTAAAGGAGATGCTCTACCAACTGAGCTAATCGCCCAATCTCAATTCTTATCTACACTGCGAGTCTACCGAAGTAGATGGTGGGTGATGACGGGCTCGAACCGCCGACCCCCTCCGTGTAAAGGAGATGCTCTACCAACTGAGCTAATCACCCCCGCTGTGTGGAGTCGCATTATAGGGAGAGTTGAAAATGAGTCAACGCATTTTCTAAAGTTTTTATTCGTTCGTCGTAAAATTAAACAAAACGATCGCAAAACGGGCGGTGGCGCATGATTTCTAAACAAAAACAGCAAACTCCGCCACGATAAAGGGATCGACATTGAGGAATCCCCCCACAGTGATAGAATATTGCCCATCGTTTTTTCCCCGGGATTTGCCGATTGCCGGCATCTTTATAACGTAAGGCCATTTCATGAAAATCAAAACTCGCTTCGCGCCGAGCCCGACAGGCTATCTGCACGTCGGTGGTGCTCGTACTGCTCTCTATTCCTGGCTTTTTGCACGCCACAACCAAGGTGAGTTCGTGCTGCGTATAGAAGATACCGATCTTGAGCGCTCCACGCCGGAAGCAATTGAAGCCATTATGGATGGTATGAACTGGCTGAACCTGCAGTGGGACGAAGGCCCGTATTTCCAGACCAAACGTTTTGACCGCTATAACGCTGTTATTGATGAGATGCTGGTCGCGGGCACGGCGTATAAGTGCTACTGCTCCAAAGAGCGTCTGGATGCGCTGCGTGAAGAGCAGATGGCGAACGGTGAAAAACCGCGTTATGACGGCCGCTGCCGCCACGACCACAGCGAGCATGCCGCTGATGAGCCATGCGTGGTGCGTTTTGCTAACCCGCAGGATGGCTCGGTGATTTTCGACGACCAGATCCGTGGCCCGATCGAATTCAGCAACCAGGAGCTGGACGATCTGATCATACGCCGTACCGACGGTTCCCCAACCTATAACTTCTGCGTCGTGGTTGATGACTGGGATATGGAAATTACCCACGTTATCCGTGGTGAAGACCATATCAACAATACCCCACGCCAGATCAACATCCTGAAAGCGCTGAATGCACCTGTTCCGGTCTATGCGCACGTCTCCATGATCAACGGCGACGACGGTAAAAAGCTGTCTAAACGTCACGGTGCGGTCAGCGTCATGCAGTATCGCGACGACGGCTATCTGCCGGAAGCGCTGCTGAACTATCTGGTGCGTCTGGGCTGGGCTCACGGCGACCAGGAGATCTTCAGCCGCGAAGAGATGATCGAACTGTTCTCTCTGAGCTCTGTGAGCAAATCTGCCAGCGCATTCAACACCGACAAGCTGCTGTGGCTCAACCATCACTACATCAATACCATGCCGCCGGAATATGTGGCGACTTACCTGCAGTGGCACATTGAGCAGGCAAACATTGATACCCGCACTGGCCCTGAGCTGGCGGACCTGGTAAAACTGCTCGGCGAGCGCTGCAAAACGCTGAAAGAAATTGCCGAAAGCTGCCGCTACTTCTATGAAGAGTTTGATGAGTTCGACGCTGACGCCGCGAAGAAGCACCTCCGCCCGGTTGCGCGTCAGCCGCTGGAAGTGGTGCGTGACAAGCTTGCTGCGCTCACCGAGTGGACCGCTGAAAATGTGCATCACGCCATTCAGGCGACCGCAGACGAACTGGAAGTGGGCATGGGCAAAGTCGGTATGCCGCTGCGCGTTGCGGTGACCGGCGCGGGTCAGTCTCCGGCTCTGGATGTGACTGTCCATGCCATCGGCAAGTCACGCAGCGTGGCGCGCATCAACAAGGCGCTGGATTTTATTGCAGAACGTGAAAATCAGCAGTAATTAAGCCATCTATAAGAAAAACGGCAGGGTATCCTGCCGTTTTTTTTGCCTTTTATTCGGCAATACCCAGACGAGCAAGAAAACCGCGTATGCCTTCGCGCTTCAGTAAGGTATCCAGACGCTGCTGTTCAAGCTCAGTCATACTCTCCAGCGTTTCGATAATGCCCGGACGCAGACGTGAAGGCTGTTCATTGTAGGATGAGGCCACCTCAGCCAGATGATAAACCGCCTGGCGGTTACGGATAGCCGGGAGGCTCATAATATGCTCCTTCACGCGTGCATCAACGTGAATGAGCCGCGCCCGACCGCCTTTTACGCCATTGAGTCCTTCGGTTTTCCACCCCTGCTGCCGTATCCAGCGATTTACCGTTTGTCTGGCAACACCCAAATTCTCCGCCAGCTCTTCCGTGGTCATTTTGCTACGTAGTCTTTTCATATTAATTCTGGTCGCGAATCCCTAAACGTTGCAACAAACCGGTAATCCCTTCCCGCAATAGCAGCGATGTCATCTGCTTCTGCTCTTCCGGCGTCATTTCATTGGCCAGCGTCAGGAGTAGGGTATGAAGTGAACCGTCAGTGCTGATGCCGTCAGGCACAGCGGATGTTTCCGTTGCCCGACGTGCGCTGCGGATAAAGTCACGCACCTTTTCGTTCACATGCACCAGACGCGCTTTACCCCCCTGGACACCGGGCTTGGGCGACGTTATCCAACCCTCTTTGCGTACCCATTTATTGATGGTCTGTCGGCTATAGCCAGTGAGCAGGGCTAACTCTTCCGGCGTCATTCGTTCCTTGATCATGCAATTTCCTGAATATTCGTGGGGTTAATTAACGGCTCATTTTATAGCACCGTTTTACGTGAAAACGTGACAGGCTTAACTCATGACTGCGAGCAGGCTCGCAAAGTGGTTCATTTGCATGATTTTTCGGCGATTGAACCGCGGCTATTGATTTTGCCGTTGACACTCCGCGGCGGAATTCATATTATGCCGCCCGTCAACATGACAGCTTTACGATGGGGCTATAGCTCAGCTGGGAGAGCGCCTGCATGGCATGCAGGAGGTCAGCGGTTCGATCCCGCTTAGCTCCACCAAACTCTGAACCCAACAGAGTGTGGTTAGTAAAGTCACATGTGGGGCTATAGCTCAGCTGGGAGAGCGCTTGCATGGCATGCAAGAGGTCAGCGGTTCGATCCCGCTTAGCTCCACCAAAATTTTAAACCCTCGTCAAAAGACGAGGGTTTTTTTTATGTTTTTGTAACACCCCTAAACGTATTTTGTTGCCAAAATGGTTTTTTTCCATATCCCACCTCAACCGAAATCAATAAATCAGTCTATAAATAGACTTCAACTTGATTCGCGTAATTAATAAACCTATTATCCATGCGGTCAATGATATGAATGAATAATAATCTCCCCAAGCTTAATGAATAGAAAATCGTATAATAATGTAAAGATATTTATAATTGCTCTGGCGATCTGTCTGATTGCGGTTCCTGTTTCCCGTTATCTCTCCCCGCGTGCAATTGTTAATGAACACGACGTTTATTTAGCGTGGCTCCCGTTAAGCGTTATGCTGGCGATTATGCTGTTATTGGGGCGCCGCGGTATTCTGCCTATTCTGATAAGTTTTATGGTTGCTAATATATTTAACGTTAATTTAGCACCGCTACAATATTCAGTATTACTGTTCTGTCAGACTTTCTCCGTATTCGCTGCCTGCGGTGTTCTGCGCCTTCTGCTGGGCCGGCGCTGGCGCTACTGTATGCCCAACAGGCACATTGGGTTACGCATATTTTGGCTCGGCTTTATGGTGCCGATAGGCATTAAAATGTCGATGTATCTCGCTGGCTATTTCTTTGATTTTCCGGTCACAATCTCAACTTTCTTCGGCGAAGGAACGGTAATTTATAACGTTGTTGATATTCAAAGCCTGATATGCGCGGCGATGATTTTTACCATGATGTTCTATTATCCGTTAAGAATGATTATTAATCCTCGTTATGCCATCAAGTTCTGGCGGCGAAGTGTGAAGCCCGTGTTTTTACACAAGAAATCATTATATATATTCGTCTGGCTAATGCTGTTAATCGCCATCATCGCAATTTTATGTGCGCCTTTTGAGTCGCCTGTTATTGCGGGCTATTTGATGCCGATTATTTTCATTCTCTTTACGTTAGCGATTAGCCGTCTGAGCTACGCGCTTATCTCTCTGCTGTGGGCCACCTCTGCGCTTCTGCTGTTGACCTACAATTACAACTTTCTTAACGGAGTGGAGTCGGGCCATTCGCTCTCATTTATCCTGTCGGTACTGATCTCTTTTGCTATCTGCCTGCTTTATATGTCGCGTATCTATCAGCGAAGCGAATGGTTGAAGCAGGGCTGGCAGGACAGAGCGCTCACCGATCCGCTGACCGGATTACCCAACATTCGTGCGCTGGAAGATTTTCTCCTCGACCACCCGGATGCCAAAGTGTGTTGCCTGAGAATGGATAATCTGGAGTTTTTAAGCCGCCATTACGGCATTCTCATGCGGGTGCACTGCAAACGAATGATCACGTCCTCTCTCCAGCCGCTGTTGCAAAAAGATGAGACGCTTTTCCAGCTGCCGGGAAGCGAGCTGGTGCTGGTATTGCTTGGGCAGGGAACGGCCGAGCGCCTCCAGCATATGGTTGATCGGCTGAACAGCCGTAAGATTTTCTGGAACAATACCGGGCTGGATATCGAATTTGGCGCGTCCTGGGGAATGGTCGAAAACGGTGAGAAACTGCACCACACGCTGGGGCAACTGAGCTGGCTGGCCGAGCAATCCTGCGGAGCGCACAACGTTCTTGCGCTGACGAATAGCCTGGAAGCTGCATCAGGACAAACAACGGAGCGTGTCCTGATGCTGGCGCGGATTAAGCACGCCCTGGAGGCGGGGCAGTTCCATTTGTATGCGCAGCCGATCCAGAAGGCGGACGGTAGCGGGTACTACGAAATTCTGGCGCGTATGGAGAGCGAGGGCGAGATCATCACCCCTGACCGCTTTATTCCGCTGATTGCCCAATTCAACCTCAGCCACCGGTTTGATATGTGCGTCATGGAAAAATTACTGCTGTGGCTGCGCGATCACCCAGCGACGCAGGCTGGCGCCCGTTTCTCTGTCAATCTGATGCCGCTTACGCTGATGCAAAATGAGGTGGCGAC
The DNA here is from genome assembly GCF_001743375.1 of Enterobacter sp. IF2SW-B1. Lineage (NCBI taxonomy): Bacteria > Pseudomonadati > Pseudomonadota > Gammaproteobacteria > Enterobacterales > Enterobacteriaceae > Enterobacter > Enterobacter sp. IF2SW-B1. The sequence goes on from NZ_MJAA01000008.1 coordinate 179,819, forward strand.
TGAGATTTGTGCGCTCTTTGAACGGTACGGCGTTGCGCCTCAGGCTGTCGTGATTGAGATCACCGAAGAGCAGGCCTTCTCCAATTCCGGCTGCAGCATCCACAATATTCAGCAGCTGCGGGATTACGGTTTCAGGATTGCCATCGATGATTTTGGTACCGGCTACGCCAACTACGAGCGTCTGAGACGCCTGCAGGCAGACATCATTAAAATTGACGGCTGCTTCGTGAAAGATATTTGTACTGATGATATGGACGCAATGATCGTCCAGTCGATATGTAATCTGGCGAAGACGAAATCACTGTGCGTGGTGGCCGAATATGTTGAGACGCCAGCGCAGCGGGAGATGCTGCTACGCTTCGGCGTGGACTATCTCCAGGGCTACCTGATAGGCAAACCCAAACCGCTGGAAGAATTGCGGGCATAAAAAAACCGGGAGCAAGTCTCCCGGTTTTTTTTTACGGTAAACGTTACAGAACCAGCGCAGCGATAGAAGCAGACAGGACGCTCACCAGGGTGGAGCCGTAAACCAGTTTCAGGCCAAAGCGAGAAACCACGTTACCCTGTTCTTCGTTCAGGCCTTTAATCGCACCGGCGATAATACCGATGGACGAGAAGTTCGCGAAGGAGACCAGGAATACGGACAGAATGCCTTCCGCACGTGGAGAGAGCGTGCTGGCGATTTTCTGCAGATCCATCATCGCAACGAATTCGTTAGAAACCAGCTTGGTCGCCATGATACTGCCTACCTGCAGCGCTTCATGAGCCGGAACACCCATCACCCATGCGACAGGGTAGAAGATGTAGCCCAGGATGCCCTGGAAGGAGATGCCCAGCACTGCGGCGAACAGGGCGTTCAGTGCGGAGATCAGGGCGATAAAGCCGATCAGCATCGCGGCAACGATAATCGCCACTTTGAAACCTGCCAGGATGTACTCACCCAGCATTTCGAAGAAGCTCTGACCTTCGTGCAGGTTAGACATCTGGATGTTCTCTTCGCTGGCGTCAACACGATACGGGTTGATCAGCGACAGAACGATAAAGGTGCTGAACATATTCAGAACCAGCGCTGCAACCACATATTTTGGCTCCAGCATGGTCATATATGCGCCCACGATAGACATGGAAACGGTAGACATCGCGGTTGCCGCCATGGTGTACATGCGGTTACGGGACATTTTGCCGAGGATATCTTTATACGCGATGAAGTTCTCAGACTGACCGAGGATCAGGGAACTTACGGCGTTGAAAGATTCCAGCTTGCCCATGCCGTTTACTTTGGATAACAGGAAACCAATGCCACGAATAACGAACGGCAGAACGCGGATGTGCTGCAGAATACCGATCAGCGCGGAGATGAAGACGATTGGGCACAGTACCTTCAGGAAGAAGAAAGCCAGACCTTCGTCGTTCATTTTACCGAAGACAAAGTTTGTCCCTTCGTTGGCGAATCCGAGCAGTTTTTCGAACATTTCGGAGAAGCCTTTCACGAAGCCGAGGCCTACGTTGGAGTTCAGGAAGAACCACGCAAGTAAAACTTCAATGACCAGCAGCTGGACAACATAACGAATACGAATTTTTTTGCGGTCTGTGCTGACCAGCAATGCGAGTGCAGTAACGACAACAAGTGCCAGGACAAAATGAAGGACGCGGTCCATATTTGCTCCAAATATGAGGCAGGTTTAATTTTCGTGCACATTCTATGTAACAAGCGAAAAGAAAACGAGATCAGGGACACACTATAGTTACATCCTGTGACGAGTCTCAAAATTAGTGATCCACAATACATTTTTGTTATGTTAGGTAAATGAGTGAAAAGTTAAGTTTGTGTGCTACGCTTCACAAATGACCGCGCATTTTCACATTCTGTGATGTCGCACCACCTGCCCATCTATTGTTCTTAGCTAACAGAGAAATCATTTTAAACTCTCTAAATGATCTTGATAATCATTCTCATTTTGATAGCATTAAACATAGCAAAGGCTATATTTCCAGAGGCAGATAATGACAAACAGTCGCGTAGAGGGTAGCAGTGGTAGAGCCGCGCGCAAGTTGCGGTTCGCATTAATGGGACCTGCTTTTATTGCTGCCATCGGCTATATCGATCCGGGTAATTTTGCGACCAATATTCAGGCCGGGGCCAGTTTCGGCTATAAGCTGCTGTGGGTGGTCGTCTGGGCAAACCTGATGGCGATGCTGATTCAGATGCTCTCTGCAAAACTGGGGATTGCCACGGGTAAAAACCTGGCGGAGCAAATTCGCGATCATTATCCCCGTCCGGCGGTGTGGCTCTACTGGGTTCAGGCGGAAATTATCGCCATGGCAACCGATCTCGCTGAATTTATCGGGGCAGCGATCGGCTTTAAGCTAATTTTGGGCGTGTCGCTGTTACAGGGGGCGGTGCTGACCGGGATTGCCACATTCCTGATCCTGATGTTACAGCGTCGGGGTCAAAAACCGCTGGAGAAGGTCATTGGTGGCCTGCTGCTGTTTGTTGCTGCGGCGTATATCGTCGAGCTGATTTTCTCACAGCCTAATCTGGCGCAGCTCGCGAAAGGCATGGTGATCCCAAGCCTGCCAACCTCGGAAGCGGTTTTCCTGGCCGCCGGGGTCCTTGGGGCGACTATTATGCCGCATGTCATTTATTTGCACTCCTCGTTGACCCAGCATCTGCACGGCGGGACGCGTAAAGAACGCTACTCGGCAACCAAATGGGATGTGGCAATCGCCATGACCATCGCGGGTTTTGTGAATCTGGCGATGATGGCCACCGCAGCCGCCGCTTTCCACTTTAACGGTCATACTGGCGTCGCCGATCTCGACCAGGCTTACCTCACGCTGGAGCCGTTACTGAGTCATGCTGCTGCCACGATATTTGGTCTGAGCCTGGTTGCCGCCGGTCTCTCCTCCACGGTGGTGGGGACGCTGGCAGGGCAGGTGGTGATGCAGGGATTTGTTCGCTTCCATATTCCATTGTGGGTGCGTCGTTTTATCACCATGCTTCCGTCGTTTATCGTGATTCTGATGGGGCTCGATCCTACGCGAATTCTGGTGATGAGCCAGGTGCTGCTGAGCTTTGGTATTGCGCTGGCGCTGGTGCCGCTGCTGATTTTCACCAGCAATAAAACTCTGATGGGCGAACTGGTTAATACGACGCTGGTGAAACGGGTCGGGTGGGCCATCGTGGTGGTCGTCGTAGCGCTAAACCTGTGGCTGTTGATTGGCACCGCGCTGGGGCTATAAAAGAAAAAGGAGCCGGGAGGCTCCTTTTTGCATTAATGATGACCGTGACCGTGACCACCGCGTCCTTTTCCGCCGTGACCCCAGCCGCCGCGGCGGTCGTCACGATCTTTCCAGCCTTCGCGGTAGCCGCGCTCATAGGAGTTGTTTTTATACCAGCCGCGATGCAGGCCGTTATCGTGCCTGCGCCAGCGGTCACCCCGCCATTCATAATGACGGTGCCAGTAATCACGGTCGCGCCAGTAGCCACCGTCCCAGTATCTGCCGTAGTCGTCACGATCGCCAATTTGTAATTTTACTGATGGCAACAGGGTGATTTCGCCCGCAGTGGCGACGAGCGGGGCCGAAGCCAGTAATACCGCTGCAAGAATCAGTGACCTGAACATACTCTTTCTCCTTCACGATCGGGGCCTTCGTGGGGCCTGTTAACGCAATATTACGAGTTGGTAAAGGCTCGTTTCATCGCCTCAACTCCGAATTCCCGAGGGAGAGCACTTTTTGCTAAAAGTGGTTTTATTTTGAACAGCTCAGGATCTGGTCGATTAGAGAAAGTTCTTCTGCGGTAAACTGGCGGTTTTCCAGCATACCCACGGCATCATCAATCTGAGCCGTTTTGCTGGCACCGATCAGTACCGACGTGACCTCCTCATGGCGTAACACCCAGGCAAGCGCCATCTGCGAGAGTTTCTGGCCGCGGCTTTCTGCCAGGGCGTTTAGCTGGCGCACCTTCTCAAGCTTCTCTTCGGTGATCTGTTCCGGGTTAAGAAATTGACTGCCGCTTGCCGCACGGGAATCGGCGGGAATACCGTTAAGATACCGGTTGGTCAACTGTCCCCCTGCCAGCGGCGAGAAGGGAATACAGCCGACCCCTTTTTCCTGCAGAACATCCAGCAAACCCTCTTCCGGCGCACGTTCGAACATTGAGTATTTCGGCTGGTGGATCAGGCAGGGCGTGCCCAGGTCATTCAGGATATCAATCGCTTTTCGCGCCAGCTCGGCAGGATAGTTGGATAACCCGACATACAGGGCTTTGCCCTGGCGCACCAGATGGTCAAGCGCTTTCATGGTTTCCTGCAGCGGCGTTTCCGGGTCAGGACGGTGATGATAGAAGATATCGACATATTCCAGCCCCATGCGCTTCAGGCTTTGATCGAGGCTTGCCAGCAGATATTTACGCGATCCCCAGTCGCCGTAAGGGCCGTCCCACATGGTATATCCCGCTTTCGTGGAGACGATCAGCTCGTCGCGCCAGGGCAGGAAATCCTCCTGCAAAATACGGCCGAAATTACGCTCGGCAGACCCCGGCGGGGGGCCATAGTTATTGGCAAGGTCGAAATGCGTAATACCCAGATCGAACGCGCGCTGTAAAAGTTGACGGCTATTTTCGATGAGCGTGGCGTCACCAAAGTTATGCCACAGCCCCAGCGAGACCGCGGGCAACCTGAGTCCGCTTCGCCCACAGCGGCGATACTCCATTGTCTGATAACGATTTTTGTCCGGCTGATAACCCATTCGTATGACCTCTCGTGCTGAAGAGAAAAATCAGTGTATATGTTTACATTAACGTGAAAAAAAGCAGCATAACCCAGCATTTTTTGTAAAGCATTCTTTCCATAGCCTTCTTATCACCAATTCTGGACAGCCATCACGCTTATTTAATACTCAAAGTGAGGTCAACATCAGAAGGATACCTGTTTATGCGTACCCCGTACTGCGTCGCCGATTACCTGCTGGACCGTCTTACAGATTGTGGAGCCGATCATCTGTTTGGCGTGCCGGGCGACTATAACCTGCAGTTTCTCGACCACGTAATAGACAGCCCGGATATCTGCTGGGTGGGCTGTGCCAACGAGTTAAACGCCTCTTATGCCGCTGACGGATATGCCCGCTGTAAGGGCTTCGCCGCGCTGCTGACGACGTTTGGCGTCGGCGAATTAAGTGCCATGAACGGCATTGCGGGCAGCTATGCCGAGCACGTTCCGGTGCTGCATATTGTTGGCGCGCCGGGGATGGCGTCTCAGCAAAGAGGGGAACTGCTGCACCATACGCTGGGCGATGGTGAGTTCCGTCATTTTTACCATATGAGCGAGCCGATCACCGTTGCACAGGCGATCCTGACCGAACAAAACGCCTGTTATGAAATCGACCGGGTACTGACGACGATGCTCCGGGAACGTCGCCCCGGCTATTTGATGTTACCTGCTGATGTGGCAAAAAAAGCCGCTACGCCGCCTGTAAACGCTCTCACGCTTCGGCATGCCCATGCCGATAGCGCCTGCCTGAAAGCGTTCCGGGATGCTGCGGAGCGTCAACTGGCAGCGAGTAAGCGTACCGCGCTGTTAGCGGATTTTCTTGTCCTGCGCCATGGGCTGAAGCACGCGCTGCAGAAGTGGGTGAAGGATGTGCCGATGGCGCATGCCACGATGCTGATGGGCAAAGGCATATTCGACGAACGTAACGCTGGTTTTTACGGTACATACAGCGGTTCAGCCAGTGCCGGTCCGGTAAAAGAGGCGATAGAGGGAGCGGATACGGTGCTGTGCATCGGCACGCGTTTTACCGATACTCTGACGGCCGGGTTTACCCATCAGTTAACGCCTGCACAGACGATAGAAGTCCAGCCTCATGCCGCCCGCGTCGGCGATATCTGGTTTACCGGCATCCCGATGGCCCAGGCCATTGAAGCGCTGCTGGAGCTGTGCAAACAGCATATTCACGATAAGCCTGTCCCGGCATCGCACAGCGCGATGAATTTCCCTCAGCCGGACGGCTCACTTACGCAGGAGAATTTCTGGCAAACGCTGCAAACGTTTATTCGCCCGGGAGACATCATCCTGGCCGATCAGGGCACCTCGGCCTTCGGCGCGATTGACCTGCGTTTGCCTGCCGACGTGAATTTTATCGTCCAGCCGCTGTGGGGCTCGATCGGCTACACCCTGGCCGCGGCGTTCGGTGCGCAAACGGCATGCCCGAACCGGCGGGTGATTGTGCTAACGGGGGATGGTGCGGCACAGTTGACCATTCAGGAGCTCGGGTCAATGTTGCGTGATAAACAACATCCCATCATTCTGGTGCTCAACAACGAAGGATACACGGTTGAAAGGGCAATTCACGGGCCGGAACAGCGTTACAATGACATTGCGCTATGGAACTGGACGCAAATCCCGCAGGCCCTGAGCCTCGATCCTCAGGCCCAGTGCTGGCAAGTCAGTGAAGCGGAGCAGCTGGCGGACGTGCTGGAAAAAGTGGCGCACCACGAGCGGCTCTCGCTAATTGAGGTGATGCTGCCAAAAGCGGATATCCCGCCGCTGCTGGGGGCGATTACCAAAGCGCTGGAAGCGCGCAATAGCGCCTGATTATTTGTCGTTTCGCCAGGCCATCATCATCGGTTTGCCCGCCAGCAGGAGCCAGGCGGGCAACATCACGATGCAGAGCAGCGGGAACAGCGTCGAATCCGGCACCACCACCGCCGCCATAAACAGGCTCAGCCATGCATCGCGCGTCACCACCAGTACCAGCCCCAGAATAGAGCAGGATACGGTAATCGCCGCCGGAACCGCGTCGACATGCTCGTGCAGCATCAGCCCCAGCGCCACGCCGACAAACACCGCCGGGAAGATACGCCCGCCGCGGAAACCGCACGCTGCAGCAACGACAAGCGCCGCCAGCTTGATGACGGCAAACAACAGATAATCGGACACGCTAAACACCTGGCTGAAGGCCAGCTGCTGCATTTCGTCCAGACCTTTGAACAGGGTCACCGTTCCGCCAATTGCCCCTAAAACACCGAGGATTAGCCCCCCTGTTCCCAGAATCAATACCGGATGTTTGAGTTTATGTACCAGCCGGTGCAGGCGCGGAAGACACCATACCGCCACCATGCCCAGCGCGATGGCGATCGCGACGACGATGGCGCCGCTGAATATATCTGCAATCCGCATCTCTCCGTAGTGCGGCAGAGAGAGGGAAAAATGGGGATGGAAAAACAGGCTTGTCGTCAGCGCGCCGGCAGCCGCGGCCATCAGTGGAGCGAACAGCTTATCCCAGAGCGGGACGTCGTTATCACTGGCCAACGTCTGAGAAAAGATCAGGGCAGCAGCGACAGGCGTGCCAAAAAGCGCCCCGATGGTGCCTGCGGAGGCGAGGATGGTCCAGTCCAGCGCGCCGACGCGAGGCAGAATGCGTGCGCCGAGGAACACCGCCAGGCCAATATTCACCGCCATAATCGGATGCTCGGGACCCAGGCTGACGCCGCCCGCCAGGCCCACGATCAACGCGACGATCAGCCCCGGCAGTGCAGAGGGGGGAACCGGAGCGCCAATCAGGGGTTCCAGCGCCGGGTCCGGTCCGGCGTGACCGGGACTGAAACGGATCGCCAGACCCACCGCAATACCGGTTAACGTCAGCATCAGGATGATCCACGCCGAAGAATCCGCGGTGACCCCCAGTTTTGCCGGAAGCGCTGTCCATAAGAGAGTTTGCAGCACCGACGCGATTTTCATCACGACGATAAGGACCAGGCTTGAGGCCACGCCAATGATCAGCGCCGGAATTGCCAGCAACAGCATGGTTCTGGCTCGCGGGTGGAGCATGATGATTTCCTTGTACAAAATGCAATGACGTTACTTTGCATATTAAGCCTTATGGCAATAGTGCAAAAGGTGCTGAAACGGTAAAGTTATTCTGTGACGAAGATCGATAATCCACGGGCATTCACCTTCCGGTCGTTGTTGTTATCACGCCTTGAATTTACAGTGTCCGAAAGATTTATTCTGACTTTAGCGGAGCAGTAGAAGAATGACAAAGTATGCTTTGGTAGGCGATGTGGGCGGCACGAACGCGCGTCTCGCATTATGCGATGTAAGTAGCGGTGAAATTTCCCGGGCGAAGACCTACTCAGGGCTGGATTACCCAAGCCTTGAGGCCGTTGTTCGCGTCTATCTGGAAGAGCATCAGGTGAGCGTCGAAGACGGCTGCATCGCCATTGCCTGCCCGATAACCGGCGACTGGGTCGCAATGACCAACCATACCTGGGCATTCTCCATCGCAGAGATGAAAAAGAATCTCGGTTTTGCGCATCTGGAAATCATCAATGACTTCACCGCGGTGTCCATGGCGATCCCGATGCTGAAGCCGGAGCACCTGATTCAGTTTGGCGGCGCTGAACCGGTCGAAGGCAAGCCGATTGCGGTTTACGGCGCCGGTACCGGCCTGGGCGTATCGCACCTGGTGCATGTTGCTCAGCGCTGGGTGAGCCTGCCGGGTGAAGGCGGCCATGTGGACTTTGCGCCAAACAGCGAAGAAGAGGGCATTATCCTCGAAGAGTTACGCGCGGAGATCGGCCACGTTTCCGCCGAGCGCGTCCTGTCAGGGCCGGGGCTGGTAAACCTGTATCGTGCGATTGTGAAATCGGACGGTCGTCTGCCGGAAAACCTGCAGCCGAAAGACGTCACTGAACGCGCGCTGGCGGACAGCTGCATCGACTGCCGTCGCGCTCTTTCGCTGTTCTGCGTCATTATGGGACGGTTTGGCGGCAACCTGGCGCTGACGCTGGGCACCTTTGGCGGGGTCTATATTGCGGGCGGGATCGTGCCGCGCTTCCTCGACTTCTTTAAAGCCTCCGGTTTCCGCGGCGGGTTTGAAGATAAAGGGCGTTTCAGAAGCTACGTACAGGACATTCCCGTTTATCTCATCGTGCATGATAACCCAGGCCTTCTGGGTTCGGGTGCCCATCTGCGTCAGGTTCTCGGCCAAATCCTCTGATGCATCATTACCCTCTCCCGCGGGAGAGGGCTCTTTCGTTACAGGTGCATCAGCTGGCGGAACTCTTTCACTTTGCTGCGGCTCACCGGCACCTGAAAATCCAAATCCTTCAGGCGCAAAATATAGGTGTTGTTAAACCACGGTTCGATCTCGCGGATCTTGTTTAAATTGACGCAAAACGAACGGTGGCAGCGGAAAAAGTGGGCTGCCGGAAGCTTGCTGCAGAATTCAGTAATGTTCATCGCCATGACATACGATTCCCGCCGCGTATAGACAAACGTCATCTTTTCGTGCGCTTCGGCATAGTAGATATCGTTGACCGGGGTCACGATGATGCGCTCATCTTTGACCAGATTAATGGTGTCGTTTTCCCGTATCGTCGGGCTGGCGGTAGCCGGAGCGCTCTGTTGCTGCCATGCGGCCTCCAGCTTTTGCAGCATGCTGACAATTCGCGACTCCTGGTAAGGCTTCAGAATATAGTCAAATGCCTCCAGCTCGAAGGCTTCTACGGCATGCTCTTTCCATGCGGTAACGAACACAATAAACGGCTTATGGGCAAACTGATTGATATTTTGCGCCAGCAGCACGCCGTCCAGCGAGGGAATATTGATATCCAGAAAAATCGCGTCAACCCGGTTATGCTGCAGAAACTTCAGCACGTCCAGACCATCATCAAACGTACCCACAATCTCCATCTGGCTGTGGGTTTTGATAAGCCAGGTTAGTTCCTGTTGAGCCAGGAATTCATCTTCAACGATGATGACTTTCATATTACTCACCCTGAGGTAATAAAGATGTCGCCGCATGAACAGGGGAGCGCTCATTCGGGACGTAAAAAGCGATTTCAGTGCCTGGTTCAAGACGATGAATATGCAGCCCGTCGCCGTAGAGAAGCTTGACTCTGTGGTGCACGTTCAGCAGCCCGATTTTATTCCCGGGCATCTCGTTAGACTCCACGCGCTCAATGACTTTTGGGTCAATCCCGTGGCCGGTATCGCGTACCGCAATTCGCACCCGGTTGCCGCTTTCGGTGATGCTGATGGTGACCACCCCTTTGCCTTTACAGGGCTGAATACCGTGAACAATCGCGTTTTCAACCAGCGGCTGGATCAGCAGGCTCGGGATCACGCAGTTGACCTCTTCATCAATATCGTAAATCACCGTGAGCTTGTCGCCAAAGCGCGCCTGTTCAATCGCGATATAGTCTTTGATCTGATAAAGCTCTTTTTTAATGTCGATCTGCTCGTCATCTTTCAGTTCGATGTTGTAGCGCAGATAGCGCGACAGGTTAAAAATCAGCTGGCGCGCGGTGTCCGGATTCAAACGAATGGAAGAGGAGATAGCGTTGAGCGCGTTAAACAGGAAATGGGGATTAATTTTGCTCTGCAGCGCGCGCAGCTCTGCCTTATTTGCCATCTCACGCAGCTGTTCTGCCCGGGAGACCTCAAGCTGAGTAGAGATAATCTGCGACAGGCCAATGGCCATCTCCTGCAGCGTGGAGGTGATCTGATGCGCGTGGCAGTAATAAATTTTCAGCGTGCCCGTCACAACGCCTTTTTCCCATAGCGGGATCACCAGCATTGAGTGAATTTCCGGCGTTCGGTGAGCTTCATCATTGTTTTTAATAATGATTTTTCCGTAGTTAATCGCCTGTCTGGTGGTCGGACTAATGGTGTCGTCTCTGTCGCGATAGTTGTGCTCCCCGACGCCTACGTAGGCCAGCACGTGGTCGATATTGGTGATGGCGACGGCGTCAGCGTGAATGTCGTGGCGGATGATCTCGCAGACCTGGCGCAGCGACTCCGCGTTAACGTGGCGAAAGAGCGGCAGCGTTTTGTTGGCAATATCCAGCGCCAGCTTGGCCTGACGGGCGGCGCTGGCCTCTTTTTCCCCTTCAACGCTCTGCACCAGCAACACGATAAAACCGATGCAGACGCTGCCCAGGATCATAGGAATACCGATTTTCGAGACGATATCCAGCCCCAGCGCGGTGGTGGGGGCCCAGACGACGACAAGGATCATGGTCAGCGTTTCGCACACCATGCCCGCAGCAATCCCGGCGCGCCAGCGCTGTTTTTTTGGGATCTTACGGCCGATCCAGCCGGAAAGCACCCCGGCGATAATGCTGGTGATAAAGCATGGCACTGCCGTTACGCCACCGATATCAATCAGATAGCGATGGGTCCCGGCAATCACGCCGGTGATGACACCCACCCAAGGGCCAAACAAAATTCCGCCGGACATGACGGCGATAATGCGCACGTTAACCAGCGAACCCTCTACCGGCACCCCGGACCAGGTGCTAAACAGTGCGAACAGAGAAAAGATGGCGGTAACGGCCAGCAGCTCTTTCGGCGAGTGTGCGGATTTATGCAAAAGCTCGCGAAACAGGCGAATGCGAATCAGGAAGAACAGGCAAATCAGCATTAATGCCGCACGGTCAAAAACCGCCAGCAGCATAGTGAATATCTCGTGCACGGAGCAGACCTGGGCAAACGGGAAAGGACTATGATAAAAAACCTGGGGCGTATTGACCAGCTATCCGTCGGGTTTATCAAATGAGGAAAAACCATAGTTTACAAAGGGGATTGTCAGGTGAGGATTGATGCTACCCGATTTTTTCTCAGCGCCAAATCACCAGGTAACTGTTTTGATATCATTGTGTTAAATAACGGCTAACGGAAAGCCAATATCAGAACCCTGTTTCCACTTTCAGGCATTGCAGTGTTCCGGTTTTCACGCGGGCGCTTTTTTTTCATTTCCCTCTCGACAGCGTGATTTTTTTCAGGTTATTTTCTAAGCACGCCACATCGGTGGCAGCGTCGCTCGGACGGTCCGGGCGCTAACGTTAATCTGAGGAATCTATGGCTGAATTCAGTCCTGAACGCCGTTTTACGCGTATCGATCGTCTCCCCCCTTATGTTTTCAATATCACTGCTGAACTGAAGATGGCTGCGCGTCGGCGCGGCGAAGATATTATCGATTTCAGCATGGGTAACCCTGACGGCCCAACGCCACCGCATATCGTTGAAAAGCTCTGCACGGTTGCCCAGCGCCCGGATACGCACGGCTACTCAACCTCGCGCGGTATTCCCAGGTTACGTCGCGCGATCTCGCGCTGGTATCAGGATCGTTATCAGGTTGATATCGATCCTGAAAGTGAGGCGATTGTCACCATCGGCTCGAAAGAAGGGTTGGCACATCTGATGCTGGCCACGCTGGATCACGGTGATACGGTGCTGGTACCCAATCCAAGTTACCCAATCCATATCTACGGCGCGGTGATTGCCGGGGCGCAGGTGCGCTCTGTTCCGCTGGTGGAAGGTGTCGATTTCTTTAACGAACTGGAACGTGCCATTCGCGAAAGCTACCCGAAACCCAAGATGATGATCCTCGGTTTCCCGTCGAACCCAACGGCGCAGTGCGTGGAGCTTGATTTCTTTGAGAAAGTTGTCGCTCTGGCCAAGCGTTATGACGTGCTGGTGGTTCATGATTTAGCCTACGCCGATATCGTCTATGACGGCTGGAAAGCCCCGTCGATAATGCAGGTTCCGGGCGCGCGTGACGTGGCGGTGGAGTTCTTTACCCTGTCGAAAAGCTACAACATGGCGGGCTGGCGTATTGGCTTTATGGTGGGTAACAAAACGCTGGTAAGTGCACTGGCGCGCATCAAGAGTTACCACGATTACGGTACCTTCACGCCGCTGCAGGTTGCCGCTATTGCCGCTCTGGAGGGCGATCAGCAGTGCGTTCACGACATTGCTGCTCAGTATAAACGTCGCCGCGACGTACTCGTAAAAGGGTTACATGAGGCTGGCTGGATGGTGGAGATGCCGAAAGCGTCCATGTACGTCTGGGCGAAAATTCCGGAACCGTACGCAGCGATGGGTTCGCTGGAGTTTGCTAAAAAGCTGCTGCAGGACGCGAAGGTGTGTGTGTCCCCGGGTATCGGCTTTGGTGATTATGGCGATACCCACGTGCGCTTTGCTTTAATCGAAAACAGCGACCGTATTCGTCAGGCGGTGAGGGGCATCAAGAGTATGTTCCGGGCCGATGGCCTGCTCTCAGCAAAGAGCGTTGCTGAAAACCCCGTGTCCTCATGACAAAAAAACAGGAGCCAAATGGCTCCTGTTTTTTTGACTGCATGTTCTCACTAGATCATCAGGGCAAAGGTTCCGGCCCAGACTAAAACGATCACCGAAATGCCCATAAAGAAATATTTCACGTTTCATCGCTCCGCGTATCTTGTGGTACGCATTTAAAAACAGAGTCCAACTGATTATAGAGAACTGAAATCCCTGCTAAACAGAAATGAGAATTTTCCCGTTACGCCGATGACTCCCGCTCAGAATTCTGTGCTTTCCTGGTGCCAGACGGCGCTAATGTACGCTTAAAAATGAGGGGTGACAAGAGGGATTTTTTTAAATAATTTCCGCCACTTACGAGTGTCGTGGAACGGCGACAGTTTGATTTCACAGCGCAATAAATTCACTTTGGGCGACGCCATCAAAGACGGTTTTGCAGTGAGATGACAGGTGATTGAAAAGGCTAGTTTCTTAGCGAAACTAACCTTCATGCAGGGCTTAAATATAGAGGGAGGCTTCGCCAAGAGGACGCGTTTTGAAACGGCGATGCATCCAGAGATATTGCTCCGGTGCGCGCATGATTTCAGTTTCGATGACCTTATTGATAAACGCTGCCGCTTCACACTCGTTTTCCGGATAGTTAGCCATTTCCGGAGAGATGTGCAGACGGTAGCCTGACTTATCCGCTTTTCTCACCATCGTCACGGTCAGCATGGAGGCACCTGACAAACGCGAAATGACGAAAGTCCCGTTGGTCGTCGCTACATCCTTCACGGCAAAGAAGGGGGCAAAGCTGCTGCCTTTGCGTCCGTAATCCTGGTCAGGAGCGAACCAGACGGCCTCACCTTTCTTCAGGGCGCCAACCATACCGCGCAGGTTGTTACGGCTGATCATCGCTTTATTGGAGCGCATGCGGCCTCGCGTCTGAACCCACTCCATCAGTGCACTGTTGTGCGGTCTGTAGGTTGCCATCATTGGCTGACAAAGGCCCATCACGCGCCCGCCAAGCTCCAGGGACATAAAGTGCACGCCAACAACCATCACGCCGCGTTTTTGCAGCTGAGCGCGTTTAAGGTTGTCCAGTCCTTCTACATCAAACCATTTGCGGACGCGTTCATCCGGCCAGAACCAGGCCATGCCGGTTTCAAGCAGCGCCATGCCGATGGATTTAAAGTTTTCAGAGATCAGTTTTTCGCGCTCTTCAGCATTGTACTGAGGAAAGCAAAGCTCGATGTTTTTACGCGCGATAGATTCGCGACGCTTCAGGAAATAGCGGGATGCGCTGCCCAGTTTCGACCCCAGCATACGCAGCACAGGGTAGGGGAGCTGTACCAGCAGCCAGAGAACGCCAAGACCAAACCATGTAAACCAGTAACGCGGGTGTAAAAACGCGCGTTGAAATTTGGATTGAGACAAAATAGAGAAACCTATGTAGAGCCGGTGAAAGTAACGCTTAGTGCGATACCACGTGCCTATTAGACCGTAGTACAAGGTCATGGTTGCAGGCTTTACCGATCTTTACGGCGTTACCTGGCCATAGCTGACGTTGGGTGGGCGGTATAATGTAACACCGTTATACGATATGTGCTATTACTCGTTTTTGATTAAAAAAGCGACGATCCAGGAGGTGTTTGATTTTACAGATTTTATAAACAGCCGCATTGAGAGCATCTCTCCTTCTTGTGCGACGAGCTGAAGCCTCTGTGCAAGGATAAAGTCAATTCACGAGCAAGCACGGTATTAATGATTGACGACTCGTTAAGTATCCGGAAATGAATTTTTTACTACATATAATAAATAAGAATTTTCATAAGGAAAAATCTTATATATTATTCATGCCATCAATAAAATATTCACTTTTCATACTTCTTTCGTATCTTCTTTTTTGCGTCCCTCAATAGCTTCTTTCAGTTAATTCATGCTTTTTTGACAAAGTGTCGTGATGCAAATCAAAATAAGTTGTTTTTATTAGTATCTCACTGGTTGCGATCCTTTTAACGATATAAATATTTGGATTGC
Source organism: Enterobacter sp. IF2SW-B1 (assembly GCF_001743375.1). Lineage (NCBI taxonomy): Bacteria > Pseudomonadati > Pseudomonadota > Gammaproteobacteria > Enterobacterales > Enterobacteriaceae > Enterobacter > Enterobacter sp. IF2SW-B1. Next base: position 194,926 of record NZ_MJAA01000008.1, read on the forward strand.
GCGAAAATAGTAGTTCCTTTTTCTGCCTTGGCAGGGCATTACACAATAATAGTTTAGCAGAAAATTCTTAAGAAATTTCTCATTGCGGGTTAATGATCTGCATATTTGATTTTGTGTCGATCATTATTCTATGATTGCGCATCAACGCGATACCGTGAAGTTGGCATAGCAAAACCAAAGAGGGATGATGAGATGGCTGACAGTTTTCAGAATGAAGTGCCTAAGGCACGTATTAACCTAAAGCTTGACCTGCATACTGGCGGAGCAAGCAAGAAAATGGAATTACCATTGAAATTGCTTGTTGCGGGTGATTTTAGTAATGGGCAGGACACAGCGCCAATATTTGAGCGCGAAAAGGTTAATATCACGAAGAACAATTTTGATAGCGTTCTTTCCGAATATTCCCCAAAAGTTAATCTGACCGTTAAAAATACGCTGGCTGATGATGGCGGTGAGGACAACATTCAGCTGACTTTCCAGAGCATGAAAGATTTCACGCCAGAGCAGGTGGCTGCTCAGATACCGCAACTGAAGGCGATGCTGGCGATGCGCAACTTGCTCCGTGATTTGAAAGCCAACCTTTTGGACAACCAGACTTTCCGAAAAGAGCTGGAAAAAATCGTTCTTGACCAGTCGCTTAGCGCTGAGTTGCGAAATGAATTATCCGCACTGGCGTCAAAAAAATCGTAACCATCAGGCTGTTTTAACGGATTAATCAAGGAATGCTCATGTCTGTACAAAATAATATTACTGGCGGTGAAAGCGTGGTGCTGGAGCGCCCAGCAGCGGGTGGGGTTTACGCTTCCCTGTTTGAGAAGATCAATCTGAGCCCGGTCTCTGAGTTGAGCGCGCTGGATATCTGGCAAGATGCGCAGGCGATGTCGGATGCCACCGCCGATGAACGTCTGACTGCAGGTATGCAGGTCTTTCTGGAGTGTCTGACCAAAGCAGGCTCGAAAGTCGAAAAACTGGATAAAAGCCTGATTGATCACCATATCGCTGAGCTTGATTTTCAGATCAGCCGCCAGCTGGACGCTGTAATGCACCATGATGAATTTCAGGCGGTTGAGAGCCTGTGGCGTGGGGTGAAGTCGCTGGTGGATAAAACCGATTTTCGCCAGAACGTGAAAATTGAGCTTCTGAGTATGTCTAAAGAAGACCTGCGCCAGGACTTTGAAGACTGTCCGGAGGTGATCCAGAGTGGTCTGTATAAACACACTTACATCGACGAATATGATACCCCGGGCGGCGAGCCGATTGCGGCGCTGATTTCCGCTTACGAGTTCGACGCTTCAGCGCAGGATGTCGCTCTGCTGCGCAATATCTCTAAAGTCTCTGCTGCGGCACATATGCCGTTTATTGGCTCGGCAGGCCCGAAATTCTTCCTCAAGGAGTCAATGGAAGACGTTGCGGCGATTAAAGATATTGGTAACTATTTTGACCGCGCCGAGTACATCAAGTGGAAATCGTTCCGCGATACGGACGACGCGCGCTACATCGGTCTGGTGATGCCCCGCGTACTGGGTCGTTTGCCGTATGGTCCGGATACCGTTCCGGTTCGCAGCTTCAATTATGTCGAAGAAGTCAAAGGTCCGGATCACGACAAATACCTGTGGACCAACGCATCGTTTGCTTTTGCGTCCAACATGGTGCGCAGCTTTATCAATAATGGCTGGTGTGTACAGATCCGTGGGCCACAGGCTGGTGGTGCGGTTCAGGACCTGCCTATCCATCTGTACGATCTCGGTACTGGCAATCAGGTAAAAATCCCGAGCGAAGTGATGATTCCTGAAACCCGTGAATTCGAATTCGCGAATCTGGGCTTCATTCCTTTGTCCTACTACAAAAACCGTGACTACGCCTGCTTCTTCTCGGCGAACTCCACGCAGAAACCGGCGCTGTATGACACCGCAGATGCAACGGCGAACAGCCGTATCAATGCGCGTCTTCCGTACATCTTCCTGCTGTCGCGTATCGCCCACTACCTGAAGCTGATTCAGCGCGAAAACATTGGCACCACTAAGGATCGCCGACTTCTGGAGCTGGAGCTGAACACCTGGGTCCGCAGTCTGGTGACCGAAATGACCGATCCGGGCGATGAACTTCAGGCGTCTCATCCACTGCGTGATGCGAAAGTGGTGGTGGAAGACATTGAGGACAACCCGGGCTTCTTCCGCGTGAAATTGTACGCTATCCCGCACTTCCAGGTGGAAGGAATGGACGTCAATTTGTCGCTTGTTTCACAGATGCCGAAAGCGAAAGCGTAAAAACAGGCAGGAAGCCGATGAAAACGGAACAACCGTTATGGGGTAGGGGCATTATGGTTTCTCCCCAGCATTTTCAGCAACAGGTCGCGTATGCGGCCTGGTCTGCCGAATGTATTGCCCGGCTGGGACTCATCTCACCCTGGGGGGTCATTGACGCCACTTTCGAACCGGAATCTCTCAAGCTTGGACGTCTCCAGGCCCGTCATCTGCATGTCCGTTTTCAGGACGGAACGCTGATTGATACAGACAATGCAGATTCTCTGCCGCCTGTGTTGTCGCTTGAAAGTGAATCGCAGGAGGTGACGGTGATGCTGGCGCTTCCGCTACTGCGGGCGAATGGCGGTAACTGCCTTAAACCCGATGAAGTGGCCGAGCGCCCGGTGCGTTATCGCCAGCGCTGGCGAGATGTACGCAATGCGTATGGAGAAGACACCCGTCAGATTGCGGTAATGCAGCCGGAACTGACCCTGCGTTTTGCGCATCAGAACAACAGCGATTACCTGACTTGTCCAGTCGCCCGGCTGGAGCAAGATTCGCAGGGTGCATGGCAATTAGATGAGACGTTTCTTCCTCCGCTGTTGACCATTCAAGGCAGCCGCTGGCTGGTGACGCAACTGGAACAGTTGATGACCCAACTGCGGGCTCGTCTCTGTCGTTTGATGGCAATGCGGCGCGAAAGCAATGAGCGTATGGCTGACTTTGCCGTGGCTGATGTCTCTCTGTTCTGGCTGCTCAACGCCCTGAATAGCGCTGAGCCCGTACTGGATCAGTTCCAGCGTAATCTGCAAAGCCCGCCGGAACGTCTGTATCCGGAGCTTTCTCGCCTGGCGGGGAGCTTGCTGACATTTTCTCTGGAGCACCAGGTGAACGCTATTCCGGTCTGGCATCATGAGCAACTCAACGCGGTATTTCCGCCGTTGTTTGATTTACTTAGCGATCTGCTTGAAGCCAGTCTGCCGTCCCGCGTGGTGGCTCTGACGCTCGACTATGACCCACGACTGCACTTCTGGCAGGCTCGCCTGCATGACCCGCGTCTGCGCGAAGGAGCGGATTACTATCTTTCTGTACGGTCGCCGATACCGGTGGCGCAGTTGCAGGAACAGTTCCCGCGCCAGTGTAAGGTCGGCAGTCCTGACCATGTGCGTGGGATCGTCAACTCATCCCGCGTGGGTGTACCGCTGATGCCGCTGCGTCATGTGCCAGCCGCCATTCCGCTGCGCCTGGAAAATCAGTATTTCAGTCTCGACCTCTCGCATCCTTTGGCAGCCGAAATGCTCCAGAGCGGGACATGCATGTTTTACGTCCCGGGCATGCTTGGTGAGCCTGAACTTGAACTCTTTGCGGTACTGAGAACATGAGTGAGCGTAAACGCGGCATTGCCGTGCCTGTTGATATTGACGCACTGCTGCAGGATACCTGGCTTCAGGTCATCAGCCTTCGCCATGGCCCGCTGTTTCAGGAAGGTGAAGGTCGGGTCTTATGGGAACGCTGTATCGCTGATGTAGAGCGCGTTCAGCGTGAACTAAAAGCGAGTGAACTCGATGAAGCCAGCTGTAGGCATATCCTCACTGCACAATGTGCATTGCTTGATGAAGCGGTAAAAGGCCGCGGTGTAGAGGATGATGCCTGTGTGCAGTGGTATGACATTCCTTTGCAGGGACACTTCCTCGGCACGATGGACGCCGGTGACACCTTGTGTGACAGGATGCGCGATGTGCTGCGTGAACCTGCACCAGACAATGCCGTACTGACCTGCTTTCAGCGGGTAATGATGCTCGGTTTTCTGGGTAGTTACCGCTCGCTAAGCGATCCTGAGCGTCAGAAGCTGGTCAGCGCCCTCAATGAACGTGTTACGCCGTTCAGCTATCCGCAGACTCACCCTGTTCTGGCAGAGAGTCGCACCGGACGGGGGACGGGAGGCTGGCTGGCGTCATGGCCCGCTCGTATCGGCCTGAGCGTGATTGTTCTTGCCGCGCTCTGGTGGGGACTGGATCAATGGCTCGATCAGATGCTGCTGACCCTGTTGCCGGGAGTCATAAAATGAGTCCTGTACAACAGCGCGGGCTTGCGCTGTGGGCCGCCCTGCTGAGTGCTGTGGTATGCCTGGCTTTTTTGCCGTTATCCCGGCTGGCTTCAGTGCTCGTTCTGCTGGCGATGATCGGGGTTATCGTCGCGTTCTGGTATATCGCCAGACCTCGTGCGGAGCATGACGCCAGCCTGCGTCTGGATGACCTTCCTGAAACCACTTACCGTCAACCTGTGGTGCTGGTTTGTGGTGATATGCCTCTGACCTGGCCGCAACAGTCACCGGTACTGACCGTCACGCAGGGATGCTGGATCCGCGTTGAGGATCATCAGGATCTGGAGCAGGTTGCCCGTCAGGTACTGTTGCAGCGCCCGGACTGGGGGCGTCAGCTGTCGGTGATGGTCAGTGTCTGTCCGCAGAAACACGTCGACAGCGAAGCCCTGACAAGTCGTCTGTTGGCTTTGCGCTGGCAAATTAGTCAGTTGCGTAAAGAAACGGGACATTCTGTGCCATTGATTCTGAATGGTCAGATAGGCAGTGCGATGACGGATGACATGCTCTGGCAGGCCGCTATTCCGGGTGAAGGGTGGACTGTCTGGCGTGAGTCGAATGCGCCTTGTTCAATTGCCGCATGGGTCACCACCGGCGGTGCGCCTGTGATGCAGCAGCAGGTGCTGATGAATAGCCTGATGAGTTGGTTCCATCAGCATGTCCAGGCGGTATTCATCGATGATAATCCTGATGTTCCGGCCATTGCACCTGCAGCAATGCTGGGGGGAATGGGGCCGATTCTTGCCGGAAGCCTTGCGTCATCGGCCTGGACGGCGTGGTTGTCGCGTCATACCGCCATGCAGCAGGTGTCTGGCTGGCACCCGGTGGGAACGGACAGTACGGTGATCTCCCCACTTCCGGATTTCATCCTGCCACAGCTACCGGAAGGGGGAGGACTCACTCCCCGTGCCCGGACCTGGCGCTGCGTCCTTGGCATTTTCACCCTGGCTGCTATTACCGCGCTGCTTTGTAGTGGCTGGAATAATCGCCAGCTATTGCATCGCGTGAGCTTCGATATTGTCCGTTACGATCGCATTTCTATGGATGACTACGGTCCGAAAGCCGACGCCGTTGCCGTCCTGCACAAGGATGCGGCATTGCTGGATGACCAGGCGCGTAACGGCGTACCGGCCCGATTAGGCCTGGGGCTTTATCAGGGGGAGCGACTCCGGATGCCGGTGCTGGAGGCCATCCGTTCGTATGTTCCTCCGCCCCCCAAACCTCAGCCGCAGCCCAAACCAGTACCGAAAATTGTGCGCCTCGACAGCATGTCGCTGTTCGATACCGGCAGATACGACCTTAAACCCGGTTCGACGAAGCTGCTGGTCAATTCTCTGGTCGGTATCAAAGCAAAACCGGGCTGGCTGATTGTTGTGTCAGGGCATACCGATAACACCGGCAATCCACAACTGAACCAGACGCTGTCCCTGAAACGTGCCGAAGCGGTACGCAACTGGATGCGTGACACCGGCGACGTGCCGGAAAGCTGTTTTGCGGTACAGGGCTATGGCGAAAGCCGTCCTGCCGCAACCAACGACACTCCGGAAGGGCGGGCGCTCAACCGTCGTGTCGAAATCAGTCTGGTACCGCAGGCCAATGCCTGTCAGATACCCGGCAAACACCCGGCGTCATCGCAGGATGATGGCGTCTCAGAAAATAAAACGGAGTAATTAACATGGCAATTCCTGTTTATCTTTGGCTGAAGGACGACGGCGGCGCGGACATTAAAGGGTCTGTGGACGTTCAGGATCGTGAAGGCAGCATCGAAGTGGTGGCACAGCAGCACAACCTGTACATCCCTACCGATAACAACACCGGCAAGCTGACCGGGACCCGTATCCACACGCCGTTCCTGTTCACTAAGGAAATCGACTCCTCCAGCCCGTACCTGTACAAGGCGGTGACCACGGGTCAGACCCTGAAATCCGCTGAGTTCAAGTGGTACAAAATCAACGATGCGGGCCAGGAAGTGGAGTACTTCAACACCAAACTTGAAAACGTCAAGGTGGTGAAAGTGAACCCGGTAATGCACGACATCAAGGATCCTTCTTTCGAGAAGCATAACCACCTTGAGCAGATCGAGCTGCGTTACGAAAAAATCACCTGGACCTACAAAGACGGCAACATCATTCATTCCGATTCCTGGAACGAACGCGCCACCGCGTAATCCTGATGCGGGCAGTTTTTTCCTGCCCGCAGTTTTTTGCTGAGCGCCTGAGACGCGGGTGCTCAGCAAAGAAAACACAACCTGCCTGCCTGACCTTATGCGCTTTGGTGAACAGCGAGGGGCGGTAGCGTGTCCAGGAACCGACAAAGAGAGAATCTCATGGAAAATCCAGCCATCCTGTTACGTCGTCTGAACCCTTACTGCGCCCGCGCGATGGAAGGGGCGGCATCGCTCTGCCAGACCCGTGCCCATGCCGAAATTCTGCCGGAGCACTGGCTGCTGAAGCTGCTGGAGCAAGGCGAGGGGGATCTCACTGTGCTGGCACGCCGCTACGAGTGGGATATGGATGGCATCTGGCAGGATCTGCTCGGCTGGCTGGATAAACAACCTCGCTCCGTGCGCCATCGGCCCCAGCTCTCAGAAGACATCCAGACTCTGATGCAGCAAGCCTGGCTACTGGCCTCACTCAATGGTGAAGAGCACATTCGCAGCGTCCATCTGCTGATGGCGCTGGTGGAAAAACCAAAACTGGCTCGTTGTGACGGCCTCTGGCCGTTGTTAACGCTTGGCCAGAGCCAGCTGGAGCGCCTGAGACCGTTGCTGGATGCGCAATCGGATGAGCGTCCGGAAATACAGCGCGAAGCTGAGCTGGCACAGAACCACGGCGGTGAAGTGGAGTTTGTCGGGCGTCCGGCTGGTGTGGAAATGGAAGAGGGGGAACTGAGTCCTGCACTGCAGAACGCGCTGGACAAATTTACGCTCGATGTCACCGCCAAAGCGAAGGAAGGGAAGATCGATCCTGTGTTTGGCCGTGACACAGAAATCCGCCAGATGGTAGACATCCTATCTCGTCGCCGCAAAAACAACCCGATTCTGGTCGGCGAGCCGGGCGTGGGGAAAACCGCACTGGTTGAAGGTCTGGCATTGCGTATTGCCGAGGGTAATGTGCCTGAATCCCTGAAAACGGTCACTCTGCGTACCCTCGACCTGGGCCTGCTACAGGCCGGCGCGGGCGTGAAAGGCGAGTTCGAACAGCGGCTAAAAAACGTCATCGATGCGGTGCAGCAATCACCGTCCCCGGTCCTGCTGTTTATTGATGAAGCGCATACCATCATCGGCGCGGGCAATCAGGCGGGCGGCGCCGATGCAGCGAACCTGCTAAAACCGGCGCTGGCGCGTGGCGAACTGCGTACCATTGCGGCCACCACCTGGTCTGAATACAAACAATATTTCGAGCGCGACGCGGCCCTGGAGCGTCGTTTCCAGATGGTAAAAGTAGATGAGCCTGATGACGACACCGCCTGTCTGATGCTCCGTGGTCTGAAGTCCCGCTACGCCGAGCACCATAACGTGCACATTACCGACGATGCGGTGCGCGCGGCAGTTACGCTTTCTCGCCGCTATCTGACGGGCCGCCAGCTGCCGGACAAGGCGGTTGACCTGCTCGACACCGCCGCAGCGCGCGTCCGCATGAGCCTCGACACCGTGCCGGAGCAGCTGACCTGCATTCGCTCGCAGATCACCTCTCTTGAAATGGAGAAGCAGGCACTGCTGGAAGATATTGCTGTCGGCAATCAGAGCCATGGTGAACGCCTGACCGTCATTGAGCAGGAAGAGAACGATCATATCGTTGCTCTCGACGAGCTTGAAACTCAATACGGGCAGGAACTGAAACTCACCGAACAACTGCTGGAAAGCCGCCAGGACATCTCCCGTCAGAGCGAGACGCTCGCGCTGCAGCAGGAACTGCACGGCATGCAGCACAGCAACCCGCTGCTCTCGCTAGATGTGGATGTGCGCACCGTTGCCAATGTGATTGCTGACTGGACAGGCGTTCCGCTGTCATCGCTGATGAAAGATGAGCAGACCGAACTGCTTACCCTGGAAGATGAAATTGGCAAACGTGTGGTCGGGCAGGATGTGGCGCTCGCGGCCATCGCGCAGCGCCTGCGTGCGGCAAAAACGGGTCTTACATCTGAGAATGGCCCTCAGGGCGTATTTCTGCTGGTGGGCCCGAGTGGGGTGGGGAAAACCGAAACCGCCCTGGCTCTGGCGGACGTGATGTACGGCGGTGAAAAATCACTGATTACCATCAACTTGTCCGAGTACCAGGAGCCTCATACTGTTTCCCAGCTGAAGGGCTCCCCTCCGGGCTACGTTGGCTACGGTCAGGGCGGTATTCTCACCGAAGCCGTGCGTAAGCGACCGTACAGCGTGGTGCTGCTCGATGAAGTCGAAAAAGCGCACCGCGACGTGATGAACCTGTTCTACCAGGTGTTCGACCGTGGCTTTATGCGCGACGGTGAAGGTCGTGAAATCGACTTCCGCAACACCGTTATTCTGATGACCTCCAACCTCGGCAGCGACCACCTGATGCAGCTGCTGGACGAACAACCTGAATCCACCGAAGGCGATCTGCACGAACTGCTGCGCCCGATACTGCGTGACCACTTCCAGCCGGCGTTGCTGGCCCGCTTCCAGACCGTGATTTACCGCCCGCTGGCGGAAGCGGCCATGCGTACCATCGTGGAAATGAAGCTGTTACAGGTTAGCAAGCGCTTGCATCGCCACTACGGCCTGATCACGCAGATTAATGAGAGCCTGTATGACGCCCTGACCGCCGCCTGCCTGCTGCCGGATACCGGGGCGCGCAATATCGACAGCCTGCTGAATCAACAAATTCTGCCGGTGCTGAGCCAGCAGTTGCTGACCCGTATGGCCGACAGACAAAAACCACGGTCGTTACATCTGAGCTGGAGCGAAGAAGAGGGCATTGGCCTGGAATTTGACGTTCAGGAGGGAGTGGACGCATGAGTAATAATCCTCCGTTAAGGTTCAGCCATAACCACCACCTGCTGGCGGTGAAAGGCTGTGAGGCCGCGCTCGACGTGCTGGCGTTTGAAGGCGATGAAGCCCTGAGCACGCCGTTCCGCTACCGTATTGAATTCACCAGCGGTGACCACGCCATCAGTAAAGAGATGATGCTGATGAAAGGGGCTTCCCTGACGCTGCAGGCCCCGGCAGACCAGGGTTACGGCATCAGAGTGCAGCAGGCCGTGCGCACCCTTCAGGGGGTGGTGACCGGCTTTGAACGCCTCGGCACCTCTAAAGATGAAACGCATTACGCCCTGACGCTCCGGCCACGCCTGGCTCTGCTCGACCGTTCGCACCGGGTTACGGCATCAGAGTGCAGCAGGCCGTGCGCACCCTTCAGGGGGTGGTGACCGGCTTTGAACGCCTCGGCACCTCTAAAGATGAAACGCATTACGCCCTGACGCTCCGGCCACGCCTGGCTCTGCTCGACCGTTCGCACCAGAACGCGATTTACCAGGACATGTCGGTCCCGCAAATCGTGGAAAAAATCCTGCGCGAACGTCACGGTATGCGCGGCCAGGATTTTCTGTTCTCGCTCACTAAAGAGTATCCGCGCCGTGAGCAGGTGATGCAGTACGGCGAGAACGACCTGAACTTCATCACCCGCCTGCTGGGTGAGGTCGGTATCTGGTTCCGCTTCACCACCGACACGCGCCTGAACATTGACGTGGTGGAGTTTTACGACGGCCAGCAGGGGTACGAGAAAGGCCTGACCCTGCCGTCGGTGCCGCCGTCAGGCCAGCACTCGCAGGGCGTGGATTCGGTGTGGGGGATGGAGAGCCATCACAGCGTGGTGCAGAAGCAGGTCAGCACCCGGGACTACAACTACCGTCAGGCCACAGAGGATATGAATACGCTGGTTGACGTCACCCGAGGGGGCGCGACCACGTACGGAGAAGCGTATCACTATGCCGACAATTATCTGACGCCGGGCAGCGCGTATGACCGCAACCCGGCGCCCGAGTCCGGGGCGTTTTATGCCCGCATTCGTCATGAACGCTACCTGAACGGCCAGACGCGGACCCGGGCCATCACCAGCTGCCCGACGCTCTTTCCGGGGCAGGTACTGAAAGTGACCGGCGGGTATGAAGTGGCGGAGGTGTTTGCACAGGGCGTGGTCATCACGGCGATGCAGACCCACGCGCGGCGGGATGAAGACTTCAGCCTTCGCTTTGACGGTATTCCGGACAGCCCGGATTTCAGCTTCCGCCCGGAACCTGGCTCACGCCCGGTGATGGCCGGTACGCTGCCGGCCCGCGTCACCAGTACCACCGAAAATGACACCTACGGGCATATTGATAAAGACGGCCGTTACCGCGTCAACATGCTGTTCGACCGTGATAACTGGGAGACCGGGTTCGAAAGCCTGTGGGTGCGCCAGTCCCGCCCTTATGCAGGGGACACCTACGGTCTGCACCTGCCGCTACTGGCGGGCACCGAAGTGGCGATTGGCTTTGAGGACGGTAACCCGGACCGGCCGTACATTGCCGGCGTGCTGCACGACTCGGCGCACGGCGACCACGTCACCATCCGGAACTACAAACGCAACGTCCTGCGTACCCCGGCGAACAACAAAATCCGCCTTGATGACGAGCGCGGGAAAGAGCATATCAAGGTCAGCACGGAATACGGCGGCAAGAGCCAGCTGAACCTCGGGCACCTGGTCGACAGCGGGAAGCAGCAGCGCGGTGAGGGCTTTGAGCTCAGGACGGACAGCTGGGGTGCGATACGGGCGCAGAAAGGGATATTTATCAGCGCGGACGCGCAGGCGAAGGCGCAGGGCCGGGTGCTGGAGATGAAGCCGGCGGTGAGCCACCTGGGTGATGCCCGGGCGCAGATGCAGGCGATATCGGATGATGCACAGACGGCGACGGCGAACCCGGCAGACCTTCAGGCGCAAATCACTCTGCTGGAACAGCAGCTGACGGACCTGAAAAAATCGGTGCTGCTGATGAGCGCCCCGGACGGTGTGGCGCTGACCAGCGGACAGCATCTTCAGGTATCGGCCGGCCAGAACCTGATTGCCACGGCCGGTAAAAATGCGGACGTCAGCGTGGTGAAAAATCTGTTCATCGGGGTGGGCAATGCCCTGAGCGTGTTTGTCCGCAAGCTGGGTATCAGGCTTATCGCGAACCAGGGGCCGGTGCAGGTACAGGCGCAGAACGATCTGATGGCACTGCTGGCACGCAAGGAAATCAGCATTGTCAGCACGGAAGATGAAATCAGGATTATCGCGAAGAAGAAGATCACGCTGAACGGTGGCGGGAGCTATATCACACTGGATGCGAATGCGATTGAATCAGCAACGGCAGGTGAGTACAGAACAAGGGCCGGGTATTACGTCAGGCGGGAAAAAGCGCATCACAAGCCTGAAATGATGGTCTTTCCGCTAATTAAGCTAAATGAATACATTCGTTTCATTGATTTCAAAAATAATATAACCGGTGAGCCTGTTCCTTTTGTGGACTATACAATAAAATTTGAAGATGGAACAATAAATACAGGGGCGGCTGATGAAGAAGGTCGCGTATTAATAAAGACTGGGGAGAGGTCTCTTCAGTTTGAAATAGTTGCAAACTTTGTGTCTGAGGATGGTTTAAATGACTCAATTAAATGAGAATTCTTTAAGGCATTCTACTGAACTGGCTGAATCAAAGCCTCATTCAATAGTGCTGATTAATGCAAATAGAATAGGTCTGGCTCGCGCAATAGACAAGCATACTGGGGAGCCTCAAAAAAATGTTGAATACTATATTAATTTTAAACTGGGAAAGGTCTGTGGTGGGAAAACCAATCAGTCTGGATATACTCAACCAATTCGATTTACAGGAAAAACACCAACGGTTTCATTTAATTTTATTTCACCCAAGAAAGAGGTTTTTTTGGGTGATGAAGTTATGTCAGATGATGATGACTTAAAGAATAATAATTTTAATTCGGAGTTTACAATAGTATCGGCGCAGCAATTAGATAAGAAATGTTATAAAATCACTCCTGTCCAATTAGATAATAGAGCCGCAGTGCGGCAAGCGATAATATTAGATGTGAGAAAAGGTGGGGGTGTATTCAAAACGCGGTCAGCCTGGAAGGCCAATGACAGTCAGAACGTTTCCCCTGACTGGAATTATACTAAAATCGCCATTCATAATGCTGGGAATAGTTATTCATGCTCGGATTTGAATAGTGATAAAATAAAAAAAATTGAAGAAGAACATATGGGTAAATTTAACCAGTTTGGTTATCATTATGCTATTGGATGCGATGGGGTAATTTTTGAAGGGCAGGATATAAGAAATAAAGGTGCTCACATCAGTTTTGGCAACACATCTATTATAGGTATTGTATTAATGTCTGACTTAAATGAACAATTGTGGGATCGTGATGATGAGGTAACCCCTTTACAAGAAAAGGCAGTAAAAAAAATCATATCCACGTTGCTTAACTATTTTAATATTACGGAGCTTGGTGGGCACAAGGAACACCAGGTTTTTTACCGTAATCCTAAAAAGCCTAACGAGGAAATAAAAAGATCCTGCCCTGGTAATTTAGGGATGGAATTTGTTGAAAAGTTGAGAAAAGAATTTAATCTGGGTAAACCAACTAAATATAAAGAATCTTAGGAGGGGGGATGGATAAAGCTAACAGGGTAAATTATTGTTGGGTTGCTGTCATAATGACATTAATATTGTCCCTTGCATGGTTTTTTGTTGGTGTTGAGCAGGTGTCTGGTGAATTCAAGGAAGAAACAGAATATGTCTTTTTTATCAAAAAGCATATGAGTACAAAATTTCTTTTTGTTGATCCAACAAATTGCAATGCAGGTTGCGATACACCATTACTTAATAATTTAAATGAAAAAAAACTCAAGCAATTCTCAGATTATTGTTTTTATAGATATGGTTTATCTTCTGAAGAGAATTGTTACAACATGTTGTATGAAAGTAACGATTGAGTTAGTAGAGGAATTAACTGCGATAGGTATATTATTCATGCAGTGGGTTGAATGCTTTTTAGTTATTCTAAAAAACAGGTGTTCAATAGCCAGAGTCAACTGTAAGAAATTTGATATTGTTCATTTTAAGTGAGTGATCGAAATAAATATTTATGGCTTGATGAAGTACGTTACTACTATTCTATATTATCAGCAGGCATTAAAAATTGGACGTGAATCAATAATCCATTTTGGCAAAGACTTTCGTAAATAATATGCGATAAAAATTAAGCAATAATTAACTTACTTTATGCATGTCTGCTTTTTTCTGAGCATAATTTTTCTGCCGATGTGAAGGAATACAATGAGCACTAATCCTCCGATCAGATACAGCCACAGCCATCATCTGCTTTCGGTGAAGGGCTGCGACGCAGGGCTTGATGTGCTGGCCTTTGAAGGCGATGAAGCCCTGAGCACGCCGTTCCGCTACCGTATTGAATTCACCAGTGGTAACCACGCCATCAGTAAAGAGATGATGCTGATGAAAGGGGCTTCCCTGACGCTGCAGGCCCCGGTAGACCAGGGTTACGGCATCAGAGTGCAGCAGGCCGTGCGCACCCTTCAGGGGGTGGTGACCGGCTTTGAACGCCTCGGCACCTCTAAAGATGAAACGCATTACGCCCTGACGCTCCGGCCACGCCTGGCTCTGCTCGACCGTTCGCACCGGGTTACGGCATCAGAGTGCAGCAGGCCGTGCGCACCCTTCAGGGGGTGGTGACCGGCTTTGAACGCCTCGGCACCTCTAAAGATGAAACGCATTACGCCCTGACGCTCCGGCCACGCCTGGCTCTGCTCGACCGTTCGCACCAGAACGCCATTTACCAGGACATGTCGGTCCCGCAAATCGTGGAAAAAATCCTGCGCGAACGTCACGGTATGCGCGGCCAGGATTTTCTGTTCTCGCTCACTAAAGAGTATCCGCGCCGTGAGCAGGTGATGCAGTACGGCGAGAATGACCTGCACTTCATCACCCGCCTGCTGGGTGAGGTCGGTATCGGATGATGCACAGACGGCGACGGCGAACCCGGCAGACCTTCAGGCGCAAATCACCCTGCTGGAACAGCAGTTGACGGACCTGAAAAAATCGGTGCTGCTGATGAGCGCCCCGGACGGTGTGGCGCTGACCAGCGGAGAGCACCTGCAGGTATCGGCCGGGCAGAACCTGATAGCCACGGCCGGAAAAAATGCAGACGTCAGCGTGGTGAAAAATCTGTTCATCGGGGTGGGCAATGCCCTGAGCGTGTTTGTCCGCAAGCTGGGTATCAGGCTTATCGCGAACCAGGTGCCGGTGCAGGTACAGGCGCAGAACGATCTGATGGAACTGCTGGCACGCAAGGAAATCAGCATTGTCAGCACGGAAGATGAAATCAGGATCCTTGCGAAGAAGAAGATCACGCTGAATGGTGGCGGGAGCTATATCACACTGGATGCGAATGCGATTGAGGCGGCGACGCTCGGGGATTACCGGACACGGGCGGGATTTTATGACCGGCAGCATAAGGCTTCAGCGAAACCTTCATTTTTAACGTTCCCCGTACTGGATGCTCCAGCGCCCGGCACAGACCACGGTAAATCAGATACAGACGAACAGGGAAGCGGAAAGGAATAGCCTGATAATCATCAACATCAACAACCCGAGGCTGGAAAACAAAGTTTGCGTTTTGCATTCCCTGGTGCCGATAGTGTAAGCCAAAGTATGGACTGGATGACAAATCAGCCGTACAACATTATTGACAGTAATGGGAAAATCCTGTCGACTGGCACGGTAGATAGTTCAGGTCGCTTCCCGAAAATAGTACTTCCTGAAAGCGATACATTAAATTTAATCATTGGGCGAGAAATCTAGAGTAAAGAAGACCTTTCTGTTTCATCAACTGAAGACGAAAGTATGGTTTTTTTGGGAGATGAAGAAACTGATGCCGATTTTTATTTAAGTGAAGTGGATTCTGAAGGTGATAGAGCATCAGCATTGACTGAATCAATGATTGCAACTTTATTAAATTTAACAAAGGCTAGTTGATAATGTTAAGTATGCTTAAGAAAATTATATTGAGTATGGCTATCTTATTCTATAACTCCGGTGCAAATGCTGCATGTCTGAAAGAGGGGGATAAGGTTGTACTCTCAGGAGTGATGAAAGAAGAGTTGTTTTACGGTCCCCCTAATTGGGGAGAAGATAGGGAACATGACGAAAAATTACTTTACTGGATCCTGCATTTAGATAGCCCGCTAAAGTGCGTGATTGATGCTAATACAGAGCAAAAAGGTTGGGACAGCAATGTTCAGCTCATTATTATCGGTGACGATTATAAAACCAAACGCAATTTACTTAATCAGCATGTCACTGTAGATGGAAATGTTATGCTTGCTGTCACAGGCTATCACATGACTTCAGTTTTACTAAAAGACAGCAGTTTTAAACCAACGGAAAAAAATAAAAAGGATGATGTATGAGATTTGTAAAAGCGACATACCATCTTGAAACCAAGACGGTTGAGTACGAAGCTGGTGATGGAACACGTTTGCTAAAAACTGCAGGGACATTAAATTGGAGATTTAACAATCCCGGGAATATTATGGCATTACCTGATGCAGGTAAGCAAAAAGGGCGGATAGGTGCTGGGACTGTATATAACCCGAAAGAAAATACATTTGCGATTTTTTCTAGCATGGAAGTAGGGGAGCGTGAAAAATGTGCATTATTGAAGCGAAAATATCGAGGCAATACTATATCAGAGATGATGTCGCAGTATGCACCAGAAGCCGCAGGCAATGATCCCGTAGCTTATGCCAATTTTATAAGCTCAGAGAGTGGAATTGCAAAAGATAAAAAAATATCTGATTTGAATGATAATGAATTCGGCAAAGTTGTGGATGCAATCAGTAAAAAAGAAGGTGGCCTGAAGCCCGGAACTGAAAAATGGGTGTATGTGACAAATGTGACTGTTTCTGATGGCTCCCGACCAGTTGCAGATGTGCCATTTAAAGTGACACTAGTAAGCACTACCTACGATTGGAAAACAGATGGTTATGGTAAGCTCAAGACAATCATCCATACGAAACAAGGAATGGCTATTGTCCTCAAATATACTAATTCTGCAGGAAAAGAGGATGTTGTTTATTCAGCTGTTGCTGGGGATGAAACGAAAAATATACTGCTCACAAGAAACTTTTCACAATTCGCTGCAAAAACACTAGCCGAAAGCCCAAAAGTTCCACGAGAGAAGAGTACTCAGGAGCCGATAGAGTACATAGTTATGTCAGGAGACACCCTCTCGAAAATTGCCGAACGTTATAAGACAAGTACTGATGAAATGGCTAAAAATAATAATATAAAAGATGTAAGTAAGATCTTCCCCGGCCAGCACTTGACGATTTATGGTGTCAATACTAGTGGCCCTTCAGTATATATAGTTTCACCGGGTGATATACTGGCAATAATAGCGGCGAAAAACGGTGTGAGTGTAGATGATATCGCACGATAGAATAATATATCGGACCCTAATAAAATATACCCGGGGCAATCCCTTTCTATTAGCACAAATGGCAGTAATGCTGCTGGTGAGACTAAGAAACCAGCAGTCAGTTCTCCAGCATCAAAATCAGTGAATAAAAGACGAAAAAATAGCGGTATAAATACCAATAAAAAAACGCTAGAATCGGTTGGGGGAAAGAATTCTGGAAATCCAATAGCTCTACTTCCTCATGACCAGAGAGAGGCTCCGTGGATGAATATTGCACTGAGTGAGGCCAGGAAATGGCATGGAACTAAAGAAGACTCTATTACCAGCAATTATCATGCATTAATAGGTCATAAATGGATAAAAAATCTAGTTGGGACATTAAATGCCTGGTGTTCGTCTTTTGTAAATTATTGTTTTCAAGAAAGTGGGTATCATAAAACAGTTCCAGATCCATATCGTGCCATTTCGTTTTTTAAAGATAGCAATAACTTTTTTGAAATCAAAAAACCTATCTATGGATGTGCCGCATCATCAGGACATCACGCAACCTTTGTATATGGTCAGTCTAAATCTGGAAAATTAATTTGTTTGGGTGGGAATCAGGGGGATACAATAAAATTTTCATCCTATAATGATTTGAGGTTTTTTTTACCGGTGGCATATAAAGGATATTACGAGTCAACTGTACAAAAAGAATTAGAGATCTTTGATGTAGATGAACTCAATGAAATGATTGGTATTAATTATAAAACAACTGGACGTGAGAGTACAAGATGATTCTAACAAACAAAATAAGACTAGCATTATTTCTGATAACTTTACCCGTAATTAATAGTTTTGCATCTACTTTTACCAAGGAGTTTGATCGAATTGATGGTGTCCATAAGGTGAGAATCGATATTCAAGAAGAAAATATTGGGGGCATTAAAAGTTCAAAAATAACCGCTTCGGAATATGTGAACAACAAAAAAATATGGAGTCTTGTAGATTATGTAAACAAATGCCCGCTTGATATAAATATGGCGTTGATTAAGGACTCATTCGAGATTAAGAAAATTAATGACTCATTAGATACAGTATTGTTTGCTTATACCATAGGTTGTGTGGGCGGCCTCGATCCAGTTGCTGTAAAATATTTTGCTTATGAAAATGGTGTGAAGCATTCTCTTCGAGGAGAAGAACGGATGATTACGCCTGTTGGGGTAATTGATGATAATGTTAGACCACTACCAGATACTAATTTGAAAAATAATATTCTATTGCATAAATACATGCTCAACAATTGGTGTAAAGCATCAACAGTTGTTCTGAAATAGATATGTTTTGATTAAATATTTAATAAATCTAGTGGGCCAAATGAAATTAGTGACAGTGGTGAAGTGGAAACTAATTGTTGTTTTTTAATTTGTATTATTCCAAACAGTTATGGGATTTTATTTCCACAACTAAAGTAAATTAGAATCTTATTATTTCTAGCCTAAGTCTGCGAAAGATGAAGAAGGTGGGCCATGAACAATTTTAAAATTATAATTGTGTTACTGTTGTTGTCATCTTGAGTGCTTGCAAGGTACCCCGGTGGAATATCCTTACGTGAGAAAATGAATGTCATATACACTTAAACATCTGCCAGAACGCTATCTCAGACCTAAGTCTCTGAATTTCTCTCGTTGGCTTATTGCTCTGGTTGCCGTGCTTTCGGTCAGTGTTATCTTAATGCGTATATTTGGGCGTTATGTTGAAAATCTGTACTTTTGGAAATTGGCTTTAGGTTTACCTGTTGCTTTATGGAGTGTCTTGTTTTTTTCTCGTCTGCTTCTTTGGGCTTTACAGGATAGTAAAGCAAACGCTTTTGACAAACAGCGAGAGCAGTGGATCCTCCGGGAAACCCGTAAGGCACGGCGTGTACTACAGGTGCTGAATGTAACATTTATTACCGGCCACTCATCAGTTAATCAGAAAGATGCGGCTATTGCTATGCAAAACAACGATAGCATTATTGTTTCACAGGTCGACCGAGATGGTAATGAAAGCACAAGAATGAGCCAGGTTGCTTCCAGCCCACATGACTTGCCAGAATTCGTGATAACTAATATTTTTTCGCAGTTGATTGCTGGCATTCCTTTTGCACAAATTCCTGAGAAAGTCCCACTGGTTGTTGTTTTTGATATAACAACATCTCTGCCCCTTGAGAATATTCGCCATTACTGGGACGAGGCCTGGCAAAAGAATAATATTCCCCATCCTGTTGAATATGGTGAAGGGAGTGGACTCAGCGTAATTGACCGCTGGTTGAATATACGTATTAAAGATAATGCAATGCTATTGATTGTGGGGCTCCAGTTTAATCCTTCCGATTCTGACAATACCGCTGAGGCCGGTGTAGCACTGCTTCTGGGCAACCGCCTCACACAGAACTCACTCGAACCCGTCGCATTGTTGCACCGGCCAGACGCTGCCCCTCCAGGTGAACTGAGCGAGGGGATGAAGATGGCCGCCTGGAACGTCCCGCTCAAAGGAAACATCGTGAAAAATTTATGGCTTGCCGGGCTGACGGGTGAGCAGCGCGCAGAAGTTATAGGGTGTCAGAATGCGCATCCTGCACAGGCTGTAGAGAACGAATCAGTCATTTCACTCGATATGTCTATGGGACATGCCGGTGCCGCAGCCCCCTGGCTGGCCATCGCGGCCGCCACTGAAATAGCCCGACAGACACAGTCTCCACAGATGATTATCTGCGGTGATACGACACAGAATGTGCTGTGGAGCACGCTTATTACTCCGATTGCTTCCCGACAGGAGATGGATCCGTGAAGCTACCTTTTTCTTTTGCACCAAAGACTACGGAAGGCCGATATCTTTCTGTCGCATTTATTCTCTTTTTAGTTTTTGCCGTAATGATGTTTATAGTCTGGAAGCATCCAGATATGGCAGGGCTTGAAGACGGCAGCCAGCAGCAGATTTACTGGCTTATTGGCGGGGGCTGCACTACCGGATGCATATCTGCCATGCTGGTTTTACTCCTGTTGCAGGCTCTCAGTGGGGGCAAAAAGGAATTTGATGCTCTCATCGACAAAACTAAGGGTGATGACGAGAAGAAACGGGAGAGTGAAAAAGCTCCTGTATCTCCGGCAGTGCTAATGTCTGCCAGGATACGTGCTCATCTGCGTTCGCGTATCGGTCTTTACTGGCGTGGCAAAGCCCGCCTGTTGTTGATAACCGGCGATGAAGCTGCGATAGAGCAACTGGTTCCCGGCCTGCAGCAAAACCAGTGGCTTGAAGGCAACCGTACCGTTCTGATTTATGGCGGGAGCCTGACGACTGAACCGGACAAGGAAAAATACACCGCGTTGCGTAAGCTGCGTCGTGGACGTCCGCTGGACGCGATTGTCCGCGTCATGCCGCCGTCGCTTAACCTGACCCCACAAATCAGTGACAACGATTTACGCGGGCTGGAAAAAATCAGCGAACTTCTCTGTTATTCCGCACCGGTCTGGCTGTGGCAACTCTGCGACAGCAAATGGTCACAGGCCACACGTCCTGAGCAGCCAGTGGGGGCAAGCTTTCCACTGCGCGCAAAAGAAGACGATGTTATCCGCCAGCTTGAGCTGATGCTGCCGGCCCTGCGGGCGCAGGGGATGAGTCAGGTCGCGGAAAACAACCGCCACGACTTCCTGCTGCGTCTGGGCCAGCACCTCAAAGACGGGGGTATCGCCCGCCGGGCTCTGCAACTGGTGCCATGGCTCTCTGTCTCTCAGCAGCGCGTTCCACTGAGGGGCCTGATGTTCAGCCTGCCGGGGAAGCAACCCGCGGAGACGTCAGAGGAAACTGCCGGAACGGAGAAATATATCCCGGAATCACAACGCCATGCCCTGACCCTGCCGGTGACATGGCAGGGTATCGTTGACGACTGCACCCGTGTGCGTGGCGGCCGTGTCGGTATGGCGTGGGAAAGAACGCTCGTCTGGACGCTAATGGCGATGATTGGCGTCTGGGGGGCGGGAACGCTGCTGTCGTTTGCGGTTAACCGGTCACAGATAGTCTCAGTTGCGCAACAAGCCCGTGCCCTGGTGGAACACCCTTCCGTATCGGACTACCAGCTGACGGCACTCCATGACCTGCGAAACGACGCCGGTCGCCTGCTGCATAATGTTGAGGAGGGCACGCCATGGTATCAGCGCTTCGGGCTTGACCATAACCAGCAACTGCTCAGTGCGATGCTGCCCTGGTATGGTGTGGCGAACAACCGCCTGATACGCGACCCGGCGAACGCCGCCCTGGCGCAAAAGCTCACAGCGCTGGTCAGTTCAGCGCCAAACAGCGACCAGCGGGCGCAGCTGGCGAAACCGGGCTATGACCAGCTGAAAGCCTGGCTGATGATGGTTCGTCCGGATAAAGCCGACGGTGCATTTTACGCGCAAGCGATGAAAACCGTGCAGCCGACGCGTATGGGCATCTCAACCGGGCTATGGCAGAGTCTGTCGCCGGATTTATGGGCTTTCTACATTAACGAATTGCCAAAGCAGCCACAGTGGAAAATCACCCCGGACGCGCAGTTGGTCAGCCAGAGCCGTCAGGTGCTGTTGCAGCAAATTGGCCACCGCAATGCAGAAAGTACCCTGTATGAGAACATGCTCAAATCCGTACGCCGTAATTTCGCCGATGTGTCTTTGGAGGACATGACCAGCGGTACCGATGCCCGTCGGCTGTTCACCACCGAAGAAGTGGTGCCGGGTATGTTTACCCGACAGGCCTGGGAAGGCGGTATCCAGCAGGCCATTGAGAAGGCGGCAACCTCGCGCAAGGATGAAATTGACTGGGTATTGAGCGATTCCCGCAAAGCCGTATCGGCGGATCTCTCCCCGGAAGCGCTCAAAGCGCGCCTGACAGAGCGTTACTTTACTGACTTTGCCGGCAGCTGGCTGAACTTCCTCAACAGCCTGCGATTAAATCCAACAAACAATATTGCCGATGTCACCGACCAACTGACGCTGATGAGCGATGTCCGCCAGTCGCCGCTGATTGCCCTGATGAATACACTCGCCTGGCAGGGGCAGACCGGCCAGAAAAGCGAAGGCCTCTCAGACTCAATCATCAAATCGGCTAAAGACCTCGTAGGCGGGAAAGACAAACCTGCGATTGACCAGTCAGCGTCAGGCCCACAGGGACCTCTGGATGAAACCTTCGGCCCGCTGCTTCAGCTTCTGGGTAAAAACAACGGCAGTAACGTCATGTCGGCTGACAACTCTCTGAGCCTGCAGACCTATCTGACCCGTATCACCCGCGTGCGCCTGCGCCTGCAGCAGGTGGCCAGCGCCTCAGACCCGCAGGAGATGATGCAGACCCTGGCGCAAACCGTATTCCAGGGCAAAAGTGTGGATCTGACCGACACCCAGCAGTACGGCAGCCTCATTTCGGCAAGCCTTGGCGAAGAGTGGAGCGGTTTTGGCAGCACGATGTTTGTGCAGCCTTTGACCCAGGCCTGGGAGACCGTGCTTCAGCCGTCGGCAGCAAGTCTGAATGACAAATGGAGTCGCTCAGTTGTGGCTACCTGGCATACGGCATTTGACGGGCGCTTCCCGTTCGCCGCGAGCAAGAGTGATGCCTCTTTGCCCATGCTGGCCGAATTTATACGTAAGGACAGCGGGCGTATTGAACGCTTCCTGACGACTGAACTCAGCGGTGTGCTGCATAAAGAGGGCAGTCAGTGGGTACCGGATAAGGTTAACAGCCAGGGGTTGAGCTTTAACCCAACGTTCCTGCGGGCGATTAATCAACTGAGCGAGCTGTCAGACATTCTGTTTACCGATGGCAGTCAGGGCATTAGCTTCGAGCTGCAGGCGCGCCCGGCACCGCAGGTAGTGGAAACTCAGTTGACCATTGATGGTCAAAAGCTGCACTACTTTAACCAGATGGCCGACTGGCAGTCCTTCCGCTGGCCGGGAGACACATACAAACCAGGAACAATGCTGACCTGGACCTCGGTCAACGCCGGAGCGCGTCTGTTTGGGGATTACAGCGGGACCTGGGGCTTTATTCGCTGGCTGGATCAGGGCAAGCGGCAGCAGCTTGACCGCAGCCAGTGGATGGTAAGTTTCACCGCCCCGGATGGTCGTACTCTGCAATGGGTACTGCGTTCACAGCTGGGCAGCGGGCCGCTGGCATTACTGGCACTGCACGGCTTCACGCTGCCGGATCAGATCTTCAGCGTTGACAGCGCGGCCACGGCTCAGGCGCTGATGGCCAACACGGAAAATAGTGACATGGATGGAATCGAATAATGAGCACTCTTCAGAATCTGGTTGCCGCCTGTCAGGCGGACGAAATTGAACTACGACAGCAGGCGCAGGTACGAACAGAAAGCTGGCGGCCCTGGCTTGCCCCTGTCAGCGACACCAATCCTACAGGGGAAGATCCGGGTTATGACGATGATTTCCAGCGTATCAGAGAGGAGGTGAATAAACTCTCCGGCATCGATACCGGGCTGATTTGTACGCTTGCCGAAAAATTGCTGACCACTACCGCCAAAGATATCCGGATTGCCACCTATTACTGCTGGGCGCGTTTGCACCAGGACGGGGAAACCGGCTTTGCCGAAGGGCTTGAACTGCTGGCAGGATTGCTGCAGCGCTACGGAGTTCAGCTTCATCCGCAGCGGGAGCGAAGCCGTAAACCGGCGCTGGAGTGGCTCGCAGGCTCTCGTCTGCTCGACAGCCTCTCCCTCTGGCCGGAAGTAGTGCGCAGCGATGCTCAGCGCACTGCCGGTGCGCTGTTGCTCATCCGCGACAGTCTGGAGACAGAGCCGGAAACGTCACGGCCAGAACTGAATGCGCTGTTCAGCGCGCTGGAATCCCGCCTGATGAAGGCTGGTGGCGTAGATGCTTTGGTTCCTCAGAACGCCAGTGACTCGTCTCAGCCACAGATCTTATCGCACGTGACAGAACCTGATGCGCCCGTCCTGAGCCGCATTACGTCCGGTCAGGATTTACTGGCCCAGGCCCGGACCCTGACGGGTTATCTGCGTGAGCAGCCCGATGGATGGCTTGCCGCACACCGGCTGATGAAAAGCCTGCGTCATGACACGCTGAGCGCTATCCCGGCTCCTGATGCAGAAGGGAAAACGCGGATCGAACCACCGCGGGCTGACCAGCGGACCATGCTCAAACGTCTGTACCTGCAGCAGAGCTGGCTGGAGATACTGGAGCACGCGGACAGCACTTTCTCCCGTGGCGCCAACCACCTCTGGCTGGATTTGCAGTGGTATATCCACCAGGCCCTGATTAAATTGGGGCAGGATGTACTGGCTGATATCATCGCCGCTGACCTGAAAGGATTGCTACGCCGCCTCACTGGGCTTGAAACGCTGGCCTTTAATGACGGTACGCCGTTTGCTGATGAGGTCACGCTGAACTGGATAAATCAGAGCGTGCTGGACGATATGTCCGGCTGGCGTGATGAGCGAGTCAGTACTGCCGGTGAGACGGACAACGATATTCTGACCCTCGAGCAGGAAGCGCTTGAGAAGGCGGACACGGATGGCCTGGATGCCACACTTCACTGGCTGCAGACTCTCCCGGGCAACGACTCCACGAAAGACAAATGGCTGCTGCGCCTGCTAATGGCCCGCGTGGCGGAGCAGAAGGGCAAAAATGAACTGGCCCTGCATCTGCTGGGGGAACTCGATGGCGCTGCACAGTCCATCACCCTCACGCAGTGGACCCCAGCGCTGCTATTTGAAGTCAAATCGCGCCGTCTCAGACTGCTGCGCATGAAAGCCACCCGCAGCGAAACCGATAAATCTCGGCTTCAGCCCGAGATGGATCAGCTTCTGGCCGGTCTGATTGCGCTTGACCCGGCAGGCAGTGCGGTACTTTGCGGGTAACCAGGACTGAATTCAGCGAAAAGGAAAAACGTATGCCAACAAAAGGCTTTTATCTGGTGCAGGGTGACAAAACAACCTGCGGCGGGAGAATTATAACGGGCGCAGAAGATCACACTCTGTTTGGTAAGCCTGTTGCCCGGGAACAGGACGGCGTGACCTGCGGTAAATTTATAGGAATTTACAAGGTAGCCGGTGGCATCGATAACGATATCATTCACGGCAGACGAATGGCCGGGACTCTCGACAGCTACAGCACCTGTCCGTGTAAGGCGAAGTTCATTCCGTCTATGATGAATGATACGTATGAGAAGAGTGGCGGGAGTGCTAATTCTGCAGGGGAGACAATGGCAGCTACAGCTACAGCACCTTCATCGGCATCTTCGCTTGCAACTTCACCGGCAACTACTCCACCAGTAACGACCACCGGGCAGTCGTCGGACCTTAAGAGTAAGCCGCATTGTCAGCATACTGATGGCGCGATAAAGGTTGCTGACTATATACTCAAAGAAATTAAGACGAATGTCAGAAGCCAGACTGCAGAAACAATCAGATATTTTATCGACGAGGATACTTTAAAACAAAGGCGTGCAGAGTGGAATAAACTTCCTTTTTATGCAAAGTTGTCTCCATATCCAAATCCAGATTTGCCTGCTGCAATGGCTGTATGGTATCAGACAGTGAAAACAGGTTCTATATGGGATCATAAACCAATAATCCGCGATAGATTTTCGTCAGTTGCTGTTGCCAGACCCCTACCCAGAAAAGGAAAACCTTCTAGATCTTATTACCACAAATTCAAACAACACGATTACTTTTATGATGTGTGGTCAAATATACATTATGGTTATGTTGGACTTAGTGTCGGTTTTTCTGAATCATTGCTCCTAAAAGGTTCTACTTGGGAACAAAATATGACGCCAGGGGCTGTTGGGGATGATACGATAGATGATGTTACGAGCATGAAAATTGGGTTTGCTCTATTTCATCAATATGGGAAGTATGCAGATAATTTAACTGTGGATAATATACTTGAGGCGCTCGAGAAAACACCAGATGTGCTACTTCCTCACTCAAGAGAAAAACATTGGTGCTGGAATACAGATAACCCAGAAAAGATAGAGGTCTGATTTTGAGAAATAAAATAGCACTTTTTATTATTATATGTTTTTTAGGGTTTCTGGTGCTGATTTCTCATGTCATCCCGATACGACCCTCCGTAACCATTATAAATTATACTAATAAATCTCTGTACATCTATGCAGGTGAGAGTATTTATAATGTAGACCCTGAGCCAGATGAAGTTGAAAAAATTGTAAAGGCAAAACCTGAAGTAATAGCACCTGGTGGGAAGGGAGAATTCAAAGCTTCATTTATATCTCTGTTCAGAAAAGACGCGGCGATCGATATCGGTTGGAGGATAGGTGGCCAGTATGAATATAATTCAACTGGCGGGGGAGGCCAGAATTTTATTCTTTCTTCAAAAGAGGGGGCTTGTTCTTTGTCGATAAAAATACAAAATGGATTTAATAATGACACGCTAGAAAATGCTCCTGGTAATATGTGTTTTAAAAAAATAAAAGCATTCAAGTATGAATATTAATCAATGTCGCTGTAATCTTGGTAGTGTTTTCTTGAATTTAATATTTCCCATTCATTAATCAATGAGAGAAATTTAATATAAAACATATGGACGACTTAACCCTGCGTTACTACGACGCTGAAATGCGCTACTTGCTGGAAGCCGGCGAAGAATTTGCCCGCGCTCACCCCGAGCAGGCAGTAATGCTCAACCTCGATAAAGCTGGCGCGCGCGACCCGTACGTGGAACGCCTTTTTGAGGGCTTTGCCTTCCTGATGGGGCGATTGCGTGAAAAGCTTGATGACGACCTGCCTGAACTGACAGAAGGGCTGGTCAGCCTGCTCTGGCCGCATTACCTGCGCACCATACCGTCGATGTCGGTGGTGGAGTTCACCCCTGAGTGGCGTGAGATGAAAGAGCAGATGCGCATCGTCAAAGGCTTTGAGGTGAACTCAAGGCCGATCGGTGAGAAGGGCACGCGCTGTCGGTATACCACAACTAAAGAGATTACTCTCCAGCCGTTGTCGCTTGAGCACGTCCGCCTGTCGACTGACCCTGACGGGCGTTCGGTTATTAGCCTGCGGTTTAACTGCAGCCATCTCGCCGACTGGAGCCGTATCGATCTCAGCCAGCTCCCGTTCTACTTCAACGCAGACGCACCACTAGCCTGCGCCATGCATGAAGCCTTTACCATGAACACGGCGCGCCTGTGGCTGCGGATGCCGGGTGATATAGACAGAAGAACGCTTGACGGCTATTTCGCTGTGCTGGGATTTGACGATGATGACGACCTTTGGCCGAAGGGGAGCAGTAGTTTTAGCGGCTATCAGCTGCTGCTGGAGTACTTCACCTTCCGTGAGAAATTCATGTTTACCGGCCTGCGTGGGCTGGAGACCGTAGTCTTTCCGGCTGAACTCCCCTGGTTTGAAATCGACGTGGTGCTGGCAGAACGCTGGGAGCATGATTTCAGCTTTACCGAAAAGCATCTGCGCCTGAACTGTGTGCCGGTGATCAACCTGTTCCCGCTGGAATCTGACCCGCTGACGCTCAACTCCCTGCAGACCGAATACATGCTGCGACCGATGCGGGTGCAGGACGGCCATACTGAGATTTACTCTGTGGACTCGGTGATGTCATCCAGCCAGCATACCTACGTGCCATTCTCGAGCTTCCGTCACAAAGGCGGCATGATGCGTCATGAAGCCCCGGAATATTATTATCACACTCGTGTGCGGCGCGGCCCGTCAGGCCTGTACAACACCTGGCTTATTCTGGGCGGCGAAGCGTTTGATAACCACACGGTACCAGAAGATGAAAGCCTGTCCCTGACGCTCACGGGCACAAACGGCCAGCTCCCGCGGCGAGCGCTCCAGAGCACCGTGCTCGATACAGTGATGAAAACGACTTCAGCCAGTATTGCCGTGCGTAACCTGTGTGCGCCGACGCTGCCCTGTTATCCCCCGGCGCAGGATCGCTTTCACTGGCGTGTGCTGAGTCATCTTGGCAGCGGCTTCCTGTCGATGATGGATAATGCCGACGTGCTGCGCGGCACGCTGGCGCTGTACGAGTGGACTGACAGCGAGATGAACCGCCGTCGTCTGGAGGCGATTATCGACGTGAAGCACAGTGAAACGGAACGCTTTGAGCAGGGATACCTGGTGCGCGGGGTGCAGATTGAGGTGACGCTGGACAGCTACGGCTTTGCCGGGCGTGGCGACATCTGTCTCTTCGGCGAGATGCTAAGCCGCTTCTTCGCGCTCTACACCGATATCTATCTGTTTAACCGCCTGATTATCATTCTGCAACCGACCGGAGAACGCCTGGAATGGCAAGAGAAGCACAACCGCCGTATTCCCGGCTGAGCCCACGGCTGGAGGCGGATCTTCACCGCATTAACTTTTACCGTTTCTGTCAACTGCTGGAGAAGCGCAATCCAGGTAAGCCGTTGATGGGCTCGACCAGCCATCCCGCCGATGACCCGGTACGTTTTGCACCGCACTCGGGGATGGGATTCCCATCCAGTGAGCTAAAGGCTGTCGAGTATGCCGAGGATGATGACAGCAGACCACCGCTCATCCGCACAACCTTTATGGGGATGTACGGTGTCGACTCACCTCTGCCGACGGCCTATCTCGATGATATTACTCAGCGTCGTGAAGGGTATGAAGCGCTGCAGGGTTTTCTGGATATCTTCAGCCATCGCATCCTGACGCAGTTTTACCGCATCTGGCGCAAATACTCCTATCCCGCAACGTTTGAGCCGGGGGGAACGGACAGCATTTCACAGTCGCTGCTGGGGCTGGTAGGGCTGGGCATACCGGGAACCGCAAACCACATTGCCACCCCGGTGTCCCGCTTTCTGGCGCTACTCGGGGTTCTGCAGCAGCCGGGCAAAACCCAGGAGGGAATGCAGGCCCTGGTGACACTGCTGGCCCCGGATACTCTCGTGAAGGTCAGTCCATACTGCCTTCGACCGGTGGAGGTCAGTCAGCAACTGGGCTTCTACGGTGATGACGATTTTCAACTGGACGGCAATACCCCGCTGGGTGACGAAGCAATGGATGCCAGCAGCCAGTTGCTGGTTGCGCTCGCGACGGAAAACGAACAGGAGGCGCAGGGCTGGAAGCCGGACGGCCAGCTGTATCAGGATTTCCTGGTCATGCTCCGGGTGTACCTGGGCTGGCGGTTCAAGGCCAGAATTACATTGACCACTTCAGTCCGGCTGCTGGCCGTTCCACCGCTGGGCGAAAGCCCTTTCTGGCTGGGAATGAACGGTGTGCTGGGAGTAGAGGGTGATACTCTTTCGGATGAAATACCCGATACCTTTACGACAGAACTGGGTGATTACCGCGGGCTGGAGCCTGCGAAACCGCAACAAGGAAATCGACGTGTTACCTACAAGTTTAATTAAGACCATGCGCTGGATTATACCTTTTATGGCGATTAGCCTGACAGGCTGCGGCGTGGCGCAGAGCGTCACCGACGGCACCAAATCGGCGTTTAATTCTGTGTTCTATAAAAAGATTAAAATACTGCATCTGGATTTCACTGCACGTGAGGCGCTGAACATTGATGCCCGAGAAAGTAATCCGCTTTCTGAACCAGTCGTGGTGCGGGTTTACCAGCTTAAAGATCGAAAAATCTTTGATAAGACGGTTTATATGCAACTGCTTCAGGATGATAGCAGCATTCTGAAAGACGCTATGCTAGCGAGCCGTGATGTCGTGGTAAAACCAGGCGGTGATGCAAGCCTTGATATGCCGATGGAAGAAGCTGCGCAGTTTGTGGCTGTGGTGGGGCTGTTCCGCCATCCGGATGAGGTCAACAGCACCTGGAAGCAGGTTATTAAACGCAGCGACCTGGATCCGGATAAACCGCGTACTCTGGAAGCTGGCGAGAATCATCTGACGCTGCAACCGCTTAAGGACAACTGATGCCCCACGGACATAACACGCCTTCACTGTATGAAATGCTAACCGGAAATTTTTCCGGTGGCCTCAACCTCAACCAGGTGAGTGAAGAAAATCAGGTCATCCTCTCAGTGTTGGATAATATGCAGCGCGTTCTCAACTGTCGCGCCGGCACGCTCGCGCATCTCCCTGACTTCGGCTTGCCCGATATGACGAAAATCCTTCAGGGTATGCCAGGGACGGCCCATGAACTTATGAGCACGCTGTCGACTGTCTTGCTCAAATATGAACCTCGACTGAAGAAGATAGATGTTGTTCTGCTGGACCAAAAAGTTCCAGGCGAACTGCGCTATGCCATTGACGCTGAACTCAAGGGGATTGGCCTGGTGCGCTATGGCACTGAGTTTATGCCCGAAGGACGGGTTCTGTTGAGGCACCTCAGGCAACAGCAGTACCTCGATACCACAGCCCGTATTTAAGGCCAGGAAACACTATGTCAGTAAAATCACAATTCATAAAAAAACTGCAGGCCAGTCAACCTTCACCCGTTCCTCCAGTCAGTAAAACTCAGGCAGATATTGCAGCGTTTCGCCTGCGAATGGAGCAACTTCAGCAGCAGATGGATGAGTGGCTCACAGGTACCGGACTGAATGTGAGCACTGTCTCTGCTTCCGTTTCGGACCTGCTGGTGGAGGGAGGGGCTTTTGAGATTTCCGGTATTGTTCTTCGTTATGACAGTCGGGCGGTAAAGTTTATGCCGATCTTTCTGTATGGACAGGGCGTCGCCGGTTGTGTCGAGGTGACTTTCTGTGCCGGAGAAAATGTTATTTCTCAAGGGCGGCTCTTTATGCGGGTAGGGGGGGGAAGTGACTGGATCTTCACTCCCCCAGATACACCATCCCGGTCAGGACAATTATTTGATGAAGGTATTTTTTTCGGTCTGATTTTAGCGCTGTTGCCATAGCGATAACATTATTTCATCAACTGACGAAATCAACTGACACGAATATGCAGGCTCTCCAGAATGACTATAGATATAACTTTAAAAACCGGCGGCGACCCGCGCACGCTTCCGGATTATGCCGCCCTTCGCGATGAACTGAGTAAATTAAGCCATCCCGCTCGACCGGACGTGAACTGGGTATA
This sequence comes from Enterobacter sp. IF2SW-B1, assembly GCF_001743375.1. Classification (NCBI taxonomy): domain Bacteria; kingdom Pseudomonadati; phylum Pseudomonadota; class Gammaproteobacteria; order Enterobacterales; family Enterobacteriaceae; genus Enterobacter; species Enterobacter sp. IF2SW-B1. The sequence goes on from NZ_MJAA01000008.1 coordinate 225,780, forward strand.
CGTTGAAAAACGCTGCCTTTCATTATTCGAGCAAAACGGTGTTGAGTTGCAGACTGCAGCCTGGTACACCCTCGCCCGTACGCACCAGTCTGGAGTCGCTGGCCTGAATGAGGGGCTGGCGATCCTGGAGGCTCTGATTAGCCACCAGTGGGAGGTTTTCTGGCCGCATTCGCAACACGTGCGAATGGAAATCCTTAGCAGCCTGAGCCAGCGCCTGCAGCAACTCATGCGTATGCTCACTTTGGATGACAGCAATCTGAGTGAACTATATAACGCTGAAGCGTTGCTTGCCAGGCTGGGGGCGGTGCTCCAGACCCTTGAGCTTAAACACCTCAGCCAGTTCGAGACATTACGAACGGTGATACATTCTAATGCGGCAAGACTGGAAAAAAATCATGGAATGACAGATTCGCATGAGATGAAGCCCGACAGGGAAGCGCCTTTGGAAAAGGATGAACCGATCCAGGCGGTGAAAAGGGTATATGTTGTCCAGCAGAAAAATGAGCCGAACGGTGAGGAACCTGTGATGCCCTCCCGGATTGCCGGGCAGTGGAAGCCCTTTGTCGCCGGGATGTGTTCTATGCTGGTGGTCTGCGTCGCCGTAGCGTGGGGAGGGGGCTTTCTCTCCAGACCCGATCCCTTAACGACTCAGGCCATTGCCTCGCTGGCGCCGTTACCTGAAGTGCTTACACCTGTTCAGCAAGACGCGTTAACGCAGCGAGGAACGTTACCGTCTACGTTTATCTCAGATACGCAGCAGCAGCTTGCACGGCTGGATAAACTGTCTCCTGACTGGAATATTTCCTACAGCCTACAGCTGTTAAAGCAGCTCCAGACATTACGGCCCGAAGAGGCTAAAGCGCTGATAATACAGTGGCAAAAAAAGTTTAACGCGACGGCGTTGCCTGTAGACGCAATGAACAGCTGGTATCAGGGGATGATGACGCTTCAGCAACTGAGTGATCGGCTGAGTAGTCTGGATGAGCAAAAAGGAAAATATATAACCGTGAGTGAGCTTAAATCAGTGGTTTTTTCGACTATACAGTCATTTAACCATGCGATACCCGCTGAAGAGCAGCTCAGGCGCCTGTCGCAGTATCCTGCAGGAAGTGCGCTCCCTGAAGCAGAAAAGACCCAACTTGAGCTTCACCTAAAGCAACTGGCAACGCGTTATGCTCAAATAAAGCAGGATGCTTCTGCTCAATGAGTTTTTGCAGCGAACAGACTAATTTGGGTTAAAAACAGAGGAAGATAAAAGTGTCCCCTGCAGGAATCGAACCTGCAACTAGCCCTTAGGAGGGGCTCGTTATATCCATTTAACTAAGGGGACGAGGCGGCACGAGTATAGCGTTATTTACACTTTGCGTTAAGCGCGTTGCCGCCTGACTGCTCAAAGAGTCACCATTCAGGTTGATTTTTTTGCTGCTTTATCCTTTTCTGCCTGCGCCTTAAGCTCGGCTTTGCGTTTATTCGACATGTCGTTACGGATTTGGGCATGGCTTAACAGCGCGAAGATAAACGTTCCACCGCAGATATTCCCCGCCAGCGTCGGAATGGCGAACGGCCAGAAAAAATCGCTCCAGTGAAGCGTACCGTTAAAGACCAGATACAGTATCTCAACGGTACCGACCACGATATGCGTGGTATCCGCCAGCGCAATCAGCCAGGTCATCAGTATGATCACCACGATTTTAGCGCTACCGGCAGAAGGGAACATCCACACCATTGTGGCGATAATCCACCCAGAGATGATGGCATTTGAAAACATTTCGACCGGCGTGTTTTTCATCACATCCATACCGATCTTCACAAACGCGTCCCGGGTGGGTTCATCAAATATCGGCATATATTCAAATGCCCAGGCCGCGATGCCCGTGCCGATGATATTTCCCAGCAGAACCACGCTCCAGAGCCTCATCAATAAACCAAAATTGCCGAGGGTGGGGTTTTGCATCACCGGCAGTACGGCGGTCACCGTGTTCTCCGTAAACAGCTGCTGGCGGGCCATGATGACGATAATAAAGCCGAAGGTGTAGCCGAGGTTCTCCAGTAAAAATCCGCCGGGCACGCCCTCCAGCTGCACATGAAATATCCCTTTAGCAAGCAGCGAGGCGCCCATTGACAGTCCAGCCGCGATAGCTGACCAGAAGAGGGCCATGGCATCGCGCTCCATCTCCTTTTCACCGTCCTGGCGTATATGCTCGTGGATTGCCATCGCGCGGGAGGGGAGGCGATCCTCATCAATCTCTATCTCCTCACCACGCGCTTTTTCCTCGCTTTCAATTTCATGTTCCTCATTACTTTCGCCAATTTTGTCTTCACCCACTTCTTTCATATCTGCTCCCGGAGGTTGATCTTTCTTTTAAGCGTAGCGGCTTTTATCGGGATGCCTGTGGGGATGCTCTTAAATTGGCGGGAATGACAACAAAGGTGATACATCTTGTTCAAAGACATTATAAAATTGCCAGCGAAACGAATTCCAAAAGTCAGGCTATGCTGAGATCAGAGTCACGGTGATTACTGCCCGTAACTGTACTCATAGACATCGGTAAACGTGCTGTTACAATCACTTGCACGTTTTCAGACGGAGCGCCAGATGCTCCGTTACGGATGGCAATCAACGATAGCCATACTGAACAGGGAGATATTTATGAAACTTCGGCTGTCGGCGCTTGCGCTGGGCGCGACGATGCTTGTGGGCTGCGCCAGCTCCGGGGAGCAAACGGGACGCTCTGATCCTCTCGAAGGATTTAACCGCTCTATGTATAGCTTCAACTACAACGTGCTGGACCCGTATGTGGTTCGCCCGGTGGCAGTAGCATGGCGCGATTACGTTCCACAGCCCGCGCGTAACGGGTTAAGCAATTTTACCAGCAACCTCGAAGAGCCTGCGGTGATGGTCAACTATTTCCTGCAGGGCGATCCGTATCAGGGGATGGTGCACTTTACGCGCTTCTTCCTGAACTCCCTGCTGGGTATGGGTGGTTTTATCGATGTTGCAGGTATGGCAAACCCGAAACTGCAGCGTGAACAGCCGCACCGTTTCGGCAGTACGCTGGGGCATTATGGTGTCGGTTACGGTCCTTACGTCCATCTGCCGTTCTATGGCAGCTTCACTGTGCGTGATGATGGCGGCGATATGGTCGATACGCTGTATCCGGTTCTGTCGTGGCTGACCTGGCCGCTGTCGGTGGGTAAATGGACGGTGGAAGGGATTGAAACCCGTGCGCAACTGCTTGATTCAGACGGTCTGCTGCGCCAGTCGTCCGATCCATACATTATGGTGCGTGAAGCGTACTTCCAGAATCATGACTTTATCGCCAACGGCGGCAAGCTGAAGCCGGAAGATAATCCAAACGCGAAGGCTATTGAAAACGAACTCAAAGATATTGATTCGGAATAAATAAAAAAGGTGAGCAACGCTCACCTTTTTTGATCCCTGCGCGATTAGAACGCGTAGTTGAAGTTAGTACCGAACAGCCAGGCTTTACCTTCAGAGGTAAATTCGTACGGGCCTTCCTTGAAGGTCACTTTCTGGCCATGCATATAAGATACGCCCGCATCGACAGAAGCATTCTCGTTGAACGCGTAGGTTGCACCAGCACTCACCCAGAAGCGGTCCTGATCCGGAATGGAGATGGAGCGCTTATCAGCCGGTACCGGGCTGTCATCGAATGCGATACCGGTACGGAATGTCCAGTTATCATCCATATAATAGGTGGTACCCAACGCAATGCGATAGGCGTCGTGGAAGCTCTCGTCCTTATAGAACAGCGTTTGACCGTTGGTGCCGGTCGCTTTCAGCTCCTGGAACTGGCTCCAGCTGGTATAGGCCAGGCTATAGTGAATAGCCCACTGTGGCGCTACGCGGTTGTAACCCGAGACTTCCCACATTTCTGGCAGATGCAGTGACAGTGAGCCAGGGACAGTTTGACCGGAAGTCCCCCACGGGATAGTGGTACCCGCACCAGGGACCAGGCTGTTGACCGGCGTCAGGATACCGCTCTTGTAATCGCCGTCGAAGTCAATTTTTACTTCGGAACGATAGGTCAGGCCCCAGCGGTTGTTTTTGTCCAGCTCGTACAGAATACCGGCGTTCCAGCCATAGCCCCACTCATCGCCCTTCAGGCTGGCAATTTTGTTGCTGTTTTTCGGCAGGCGAGCCGTTTGTTCACCGGCGTAACGCTCAATTTTTGCATCGGCGTAGACGGCATCAAAGCCCAGACCGAAGCTCCAGCTGTCGTTCAGACGATAAGCACCGCTCAGGTTCAGGTTTAGCGTTGTCAGGTCGGTTTTACCGCCGTATTCGCCTGCCGGGTAGTTGTTGTTGAACTCGGTAGCAAGGCCATAGTTAGACGTGACGGATGCGCCCCAGCCAAATTGTTCATTGATTGGTGCAACGAAGTGCAGGTTAGGTACCCACGCCGTTGGCGCAATGTTATCTGCTTTCAGGCTCGCACCAGAAGGTGACGTGCCGGAAATGTTAACATCAGGATCGATATACACCGCACCAGCAGAGAAGGTCGGGCGATCGAACATCATGATTAATGCAGGGTTACGGCTTGCGTTACCCGCATCATCAGCGATTGCACCTTCCCCTGAATACGCGCGGCCAAGGCCAGAGGAAGAAAATTCGTTTAGCTGAAAGCCCGCTGACCAGGCGGAAGTAGAGACGATTGCCACTGCGACTGCCAGCGCAGTCTTGTTGAACAGGGTTTTCTGGCTCATGACCATAACCTCATTGAGTTATTTTTATTCAATAATTGTTACATACCGTAACAGGAGCGCGAAGTGTAGGGTCTGAGGTATGACAGACAAATCAGACCAGTGGCCAGAGTATAGGTCCGACCAGCCTGAATGTTGCAAGTTTGTTTATTAATATTTTCAAACATGTTTCTTGAAACGAGATCTGGTTGGCAAAATTGTGACCATCGCGGCTCACCCAAAAGGGTGGTTTTTGTTTTAGATCATTTTTTAGTGTGATATCGGTCACTTATCCGATTTTGCGCCATTAACGGCTGGAGAGAGCCAGCGCTGGGGCGTAAAATATCAGCATCGTGTTTATCTCGCGCGCTGCGCGAATACAGAGGAAATTGAGCTATGAGTAAATGCAGTGCTGATGAAACCCCGGTTTGCTGCTGTATGGATGTTGGCACCATCATGGACAACACCGATTGCACCGCGTCTTACAGCCGTGTGTTCACCAACCGCGCCGAAGCCGAAGAAACGCTGGCCGCGCTGAGCAAGCGCGCGCGTGATGTGGAGTCCGATCCGTGTGAAATCAAATCTACCTTCACGGAAGTGGAGGGCGGCGTGAAGCTGGATATCGACTTTGTGTTTGCCTGCGAAGCTGAAACGCTGATTTTCCAGCTCGGTCTGCGTTAATTCTTTTTGCCCGGCGGCGCTTCGCTTGCACGGGCCTACGATCGTGTAGGCCGGGTAAGGCACCGTCGCTACCCGGCAACAAACCGCACAATTGCCTCTGCCATGCAGGGGCATTTTCTTTTTCTTCTCTGTGTTTTACCTCGCATTTTTAAGCTTCCCCGATTGGCTGAATGTAAAAAAATGGTTAAGACTGTTATCAGGTCAGACCACTTTATAGTCATGTAAAATTTTTCACAGGGGAAGGTTATGAGTCAGGCATTACCGCTAATCACCCGACAAGGTGACCGCATTGCCATTGTCAGCGGTCTGCGTACGCCGTTTGCACGTCAGGCGACGGCGTTTCACGGTATACCGGCTGTCGATCTGGGGAAAATGGTAGTGGGGGAGATGCTGGCTCGCAGCGAAATTCCGCCTGAGGTCATCGAACAGCTGGTCTTCGGTCAGGTGGTGCAGATGCCTGAAGCCCCTAACATTGCGCGGGAGATTGTTCTCGGTACCGGCATGAACGTTCATACCGATGCCTACAGCGTTAGCCGCGCGTGCGCGACCAGCTTCCAGGCGGTAGCAAACGTGGCGGAAAGTCTGATGGCGGGCACCATTCGCGCCGGGATCGCAGGCGGCGCCGATTCTTCCTCCGTACTGCCGATTGGTGTCAGTAAAAAGCTGGCCCGCATTCTGGTGGATGCTAATAAAGCTCGCACCACCGGTGCGAAGCTCAAACTCTTCTCGCGTTTACGCCTGCGCGATCTCATGCCCGTGCCACCTGCCGTCGCGGAATACTCGACTGGCCTGCGAATGGGCGATACCGCCGAGCAGATGGCCAAAACCTACGGCATCACCCGCGAGCAGCAGGATGCGCTGGCGCATCGCTCGCATCAGCTGGCAGCGAAAGCCTGGTCGGAGGGCAAACTCACCGACGAGGTCATGACCGCCTACACGCCTCCCTATCGAGAGCCTCTTACTGAAGACAACAATATTCGTGGCACCTCGACGCTGGCGGATTACGCCAAGCTGCGTCCGGCGTTTGACCGCAAGCACGGCACCGTGACGGCGGCCAACAGTACGCCGCTGACCGATGGTGCTGCTGCGGTGATCCTGATGACGGAGTCGCGTGCAAAAGAGCTGGGCATCACGCCGCTGGGCTATTTGCGCAGCTATGCCTTTACCGCCATTGATGTCTGGCAGGACATGCTGTTAGGTCCGGCGTGGTCCACGCCGCTGGCGCTGGATCGTGCAGGGCTAACGCTGGCGGATTTAACCCTGATTGATATGCACGAAGCCTTTGCCGCGCAAACCCTGGCAAACGTGCAGCTGCTGGCAAGCGAGCGTTTTGCACGCGACGTGCTGGGCCGCGCCCATGCCACCGGCGAAGTGGATCAGAGCAAATTCAACGTGCTGGGTGGGTCGATCGCCTACGGCCATCCGTTTGCGGCCACGGGCGCGCGAATGATCACCCAGACACTACACGAACTCCGTCGCCGCGGCGGCGGATTTGGTCTCGTCACCGCCTGCGCGGCGGGCGGCCTTGGTGCAGCAATGGTTCTGGAGGCTGAATAATGGATATGCCATCTGCATTTAATCTGACGGTTCGCCTCGATAACGTCGCGGTTATCACTATTGATGTGCCTGATGAAAAGATGAATACCCTGAAGGCTGAATTCGGCACTCAGGTTCGCGCCATGCTCAAGCAGATCCGCGAAAATAAAGCGATTCGTGGTCTGGTCTTTATCTCGGCTAAGCCGGATAACTTTATTGCCGGGGCCGATATCAACATGATCGCCCGAGCGAAAAGCGCGCAGGAAGCTGAAGATCTGGCGCGTCAGGGGCAGCAGGTGATGGCTGAAATCAACGCTCTGCCGATTCCGGTTATTGCCGCGATCCACGGTGCCTGCCTTGGCGGCGGGCTGGAGCTGGCGCTGGCCTGTCACAGCCGTATCTGCACTGACGATCCGAAAACCGTTTTAGGGTTGCCAGAAGTGCAGTTAGGCCTGCTGCCGGGATCGGGTGGAACACAGCGTCTGCCGCGTCTGGTTGGGGTTAGCACCGCCCTGGAGATGATCTTAACCGGCAAGCAGCTACGCCCCCGTCAGGCACTGAAAGTGGGGTTGGTTGACGACGTCGTTCCGCACACCATTCTACTGGACGCTGCCGTTGAGCTGGCGCTGAAGGGACGTGAGACAAAACGTCCTCTCCCCGTACGCGAGCGCGTGCTGGCAGGGCCACTGGGGCGCGCGCTCCTGTTCAACATGGTAGGCAAAAAAACCGAGCAAAAAACCAAAGGCAACTACCCGGCGGCAAAGCGCATTCTGGAAGTGATGGAAACCGGGTTGTCGCAGGGAAGCAGCAGCGGCTATGCCGCTGAGGCCAAAGCCTTTGGTGAACTGGCGATGACACCGCAGTCGCAGGCGCTGCGCAGCATCTTCTTCGCCAGTACTGAGGTGAAAAAAGATCCTGGCAGCGAGGCAGAGCCTGCGCCGCTGCGCGCCGTTGGCGTGCTGGGCGGTGGGCTGATGGGCGGCGGAATCGCGTTTGTTACCGCCAGCAAAGGCAAATTGCCCGTGCGCATCAAAGACATCAGCGCAAAGGGCATCAACCACGCGCTGCAGTACAGCTGGCAGAACCTTGATCGGAAGGTCAAACGCCGCCATATCAAGGCAAGCGAGCGTGATAAAACCCTGGCGACGATCTCCGGCACGACGGATTACAGCGGTTTTGCACACCGGGACCTGGTGATTGAAGCCGTATTCGAAGACCTGGCGCTTAAGCAGCAGATGGTGGCTGACGTAGAGCAGCATTGCGCGCCGCACACTATTTTTGCCTCAAACACCTCGTCTTTACCGATTGGCGATATCGCGGCGAAAGCTGCTCGTCCGGAGCAGGTCATTGGTCTGCACTTTTTCAGTCCGGTCGAAAAAATGCAGCTGGTGGAGGTGATCCCGCACGCCACGACCAGCCCGCAGACCATCGCTACCGTGGTGAAGCTGGCGAAAAAACAGGGTAAAACCCCGATTGTGGTCGCGGACAAGGCTGGCTTCTACGTCAACCGTATTCTGGCACCCTATATCAACGAAGCGATGCGGCTGCTGACGGAAGGGGAGAAAATCGAGCACGTCGACGAGGCGCTCGTAAAGTTTGGCTTCCCCGTCGGTCCAATCCAACTTTTGGATGAGGTGGGAATAGACACCGGCACTAAAATTATACCTGTGCTGGAAGCGGCTTATGGCGATCGTTTTACCCCGCCTGCAAACATTGTTTCTGCAATTTTGAAGGATGATCGCAAAGGCAGAAAAAATGAACGCGGTTTCTATCTTTACGGCGCGAAAGGGCGTAAAAGCAAGAAACAGGTCGACCCTTCGGTTTATGGGCTTATTTCGGCCACCGGTCAGGGAAGACTGTCTGCCGTTCAGTGCGCAGAACGTTGCGTCATGATGATGCTCAATGAAGCGGCGCGCTGCTTTGGTGAACAGGTGATCAAGAGCGCACGCGATGGCGACATCGGCGCGGTATTTGGTATTGGTTTCCCGCCGTTCCTTGGCGGCCCGTTCCGTTACATGGATACGCTCGGTGCGGGTGAAGTGGTTGTCATTTTGCAACGTCTGGCCTCGCAATACGGTCCGCGGTTTACACCGTGTGACGAATTATTGCAGATGGCGGAGCGGGGCCAGACATTCTGGCCTGCAAGGGAAACTGATTTCGTAAACTGAAGTCAAAGAAGGGTAAATCCTGAGGTGAATGAACCTGTTCTGGCGATTTTGTAAACAGAGATTGACTATACTTACGCCATTGAGGTAAAAAACAGCGTTTCATTCACCGAATGGATCAGGCACAATGCCCGGCCATCGGGTTTTCTACCTCAGAGCATTAATCGCGGGTAGTTAACGCCGGTGATTCTGGTTAACAAAAGCGGTGCAATATGCAAGTTTTTATCATGCGTCACGGCGACGCGGCACTCGATGCCGCCAGTGACTCAGTACGTCCTTTAACCGTCTGTGGCTGTGACGAATCCCGTCAAATGGCGACGTGGCTTAAAGGTCAAAAAGTGGACATTGAACGCGTTCTGGTGAGTCCGTTCCTGCGTGCAGAACAGACGCTGGACGTGGTAGGGGAGTGTATGAACCTGCCATCCAGCGTGGACGTTCTCCCTGAGCTGACGCCATGCGGCGATGTCGGTCTTGTCAGCGCTTACCTTCAGGCGCTGTGCAATGAAGGTGTCGCTTCCGCACTGGTCATTTCCCACCTGCCGCTGGTCGGCTATCTGGTATCTGAGCTGTGCCCGGGCGAAACGCCGCCAATGTTCACCACTTCCGCCATTGCCAACGTCACTCTCGACGAAACCGGCAAAGGGGTCTTCAACTGGCAAATGAGCCCGTGCAACCTGAAGATGGCAAAAGCCATCTGACGTGACGTGTGACAGGGCGGGGTACTACGTGTTTCCCGCCCTTCTGTCAGGGCAACTCTGGCGGCTGCCACTCCTCAACTTCAATCAACACCAGCAATGCGGCATCGCCGCCGTACTCTTTCGGTGCCTGATGAAACGCCATCACGTGCGGGTGCTGAGCCAGCCACAGCGGCGTCTGTTGCTTCAGAATGTGTTTACCGTGGCCGTGCATCACGCAGGCGCAAAAAACGTGTTCGCGGCGACAGGCGGCAATCAACGCCCCCAGCTCCTGTTTCGCCTGCATCTGGGTTAAGCCGTGCAGATCGAGAAACAGCTCCGGCGAATAATCTCCGCGTCGTAACTTTTTCAGCTCAAAATGGCTGACGTCTTCGCGCACGTACTTCACAGCCCCTTGCGTATTGAGCAGCGGCTGAAATTCATCTGAAAAATAGTGGCTGTTATCCGCCTGCTCCTGGAGCAGCCGTTTGACCGGAACTTCGCTGATTTTTTTACGCTGCGGACGGTGGACAATCGTGTCCTGCGCGATTTTACGCGTCCCGGTCATCAACTGGCGGAAGAGAGCCTGATCCTCCTCGCTGAGCGATGTTTTCTTTTTCATTCGTCATTCTCATCTCGTATTTCCGATAGTGTACCCGACTAAACGCATTTTTTAACCTCAAGCGGTACGCGTCATTGCTGATTTATCGCCGTCTTCATGGCAAACTAGCCGCCGAAAATTATGCGAGCATGCCCTGGAGGAAAGAGTGGATAAAATATTTGTCGATGAAGCAGTAAACGAGCTGCATACCATACAGGACATGTTGCGCTGGTCGGTTAGCCGCTTCAGCGCCGCTAATATCTGGTACGGTCACGGTACCGATAACCCGTGGGACGAGGCCGTTCAACTGGTGCTGCCGTCTCTTTACCTGCCGCTGGACATTCCGGAAGACATGCGCACCGCGCGCCTGACCTCCAGCGAAAAACACCGCATCGTTGAGCGCGTGATCCGTCGCGTAAACGAGCGCATTCCGGTGGCTTACCTGACCAACAAAGCCTGGTTCTGCGGCCACGAGTTTTACGTCGATGAACGCGTGCTGGTACCGCGCTCGCCGATTGGTGAGCTGATCAACAACCACTTTGAAGGCCTGATTAACCATCAGCCGCAGCACATTCTCGATATGTGCACCGGCAGCGGCTGCATCGCCATTGCCTGCGCCTACGCTTTCCCTGAAGCGGAAGTGGACGCCGTCGATATCTCCACCGACGCGCTGGCCGTGACCGAACACAACATCGAAGAGCACGGCCTGATCCATCACGTCACGCCAATCCGCTCTGACCTGTTCCGCGACCTGCCGACGCTGCAATACGATCTGATCGTCACTAACCCGCCGTACGTCGATGCAGAAGACATGTCCGATCTGCCGAACGAATATCGTCACGAGCCGGAGCTGGGCCTGGCGTCAGGCTCTGACGGCCTGAAGCTGACCCGCCGCATTCTGGCCTGCGCGCCGGATTACCTGACCGATGACGGCGTTCTGATTTGTGAAGTGGGCAACAGCATGGTACATCTGATAGAGCAGTACCCGGATGTGCCGTTCACCTGGCTTGAGTTCGACAACGGCGGTGACGGCGTCTTTATGCTGACCAAAGCGCAGCTGCTCGACGCGCGCGAACATTTCAGCATCTATAAAGATTAATCCAGCGGGCTTCGGCCCGTTTCACAACGCTCAAACACAAACAACAACATCGGAGCCGTGATGGCAGGAAACAGTATTGGACAGTTATTCCGCGTGACCACCTTTGGCGAGTCGCACGGGCTGGCGCTGGGCTGTATCGTTGATGGCGTACCGCCAGGCATCGAACTGACCGAAGCAGATTTACAGCACGACCTTGACCGCCGTCGTCCGGGCACCTCTCGCTACACCACGCAGCGTCGCGAGCCGGACCAGGTCAAAATTCTCTCCGGCGTTTTTGAAGGCCGCACCACCGGCACCAGCATTGGTCTGCTGATTGAAAACACCGATCAGCGCTCTCAGGACTACGGTGCCATCAAGGACGTGTTCCGCCCGGGCCATGCCGACTACACCTACGAGCAAAAGTACGGCTTTCGCGACTATCGCGGCGGCGGACGCTCTTCCGCGCGTGAAACCGCGATGCGCGTGGCCGCTGGCGCGATTGCTAAAAAGTATTTGCAGCAGAAATTTGGCATCGTCATTCGCGGCTGTCTGACCCAGATGGGCGACATTCCGCTGGCGATCAAGGACTGGGATCAGGTCGAGCAAAACCCGTTCTTCTGCGCCGATGCGGATAAGCTTGACGCGCTGGACGAACTGATGCGCGGCCTGAAAAAAGAGGGCGACTCCATTGGCGCGAAAGTCACCGTGGTGGCAGATGGCGTCCCGGCTGGCTGGGGCGAGCCGGTATTTGACCGTCTCGACGCCGATATCGCCCACGCGCTGATGAGCATCAACGCGGTGAAGGGCGTCGAGATTGGCGACGGCTTCGACGTGGTGGCGCTTCGCGGCAGCCAGAACCGCGACGAAATCACGAAAGCGGGCTTCCAGAGCAACCATGCGGGCGGCATTCTCGGCGGTATCAGCAGTGGACAGCAGATTATTGCCAACATCGCGCTGAAGCCGACCTCAAGCATCACCGTGCCGGGCCACACGATTAACCGCTCAGGCGAAGAAGTTGAGATGATCACCAAAGGTCGTCACGATCCGTGCGTGGGGATCCGCGCGGTGCCGATCGCGGAAGCGATGCTGGCGATCGTGCTGATGGATCACTTCCTGCGCCAGCGCGCGCAGAACGCGGACGTGACGACCACCATTCCACGCTGGTAAACATGAAAAAAACCGCAATTGCTCTGCTGGCGCTGCTGGCCAGTGGAGCCAGTCTGGCCGCCACGCCGTGGCAAAAAATCACCCATCCGGTGGCGGGAAGCGCGCAGTCCATCGGCGCCTTCTCTAACGGCTGTATCGTGGGCGCGCAGGAGCTGCCGCTGCAATCAGATACCTATCAGGTGATGCGTACCGACCAGCGTCGTTACTTCGGCCACCCTGATCTGGTGCTGTTCATTCAGCGACTGGGGAACCAGGTGCATAACCTGGGGCTGGGGACAATGCTGATTGGCGATATGGGGATGCCTGCCGGTGGCCGCTTTAACGGCGGGCACGCCAGCCACCAAACCGGACTGGATGTCGACATCTTCCTGCAGCTGCCGAAAACGCGCTGGACGTCTGCGCAGCTGCTGAAGCCGCAGGCGCTGGATCTGGTGTCGCGCGACGGCAAAAGCGTGGTGCCATCACTGTGGTCACGGGATATTTCGAGCCTGATCATGCTGGCGGCGAAAGATAACGACGTCACGCGGATTTTCGTCAACCCGGCGATCAAGCAGCAGCTTTGCCTGGATGCGGGGACGGATCGCGACTGGCTGCGCAAAGTGCGCCCGTGGTTCCAGCACCGGGCGCATATGCACGTGCGTCTGCGTTGCCCGGCGAACAGCCTGGAATGTGAAGATCAGCCGCTACCGCCGCCAGGCGATGGCTGTGGTTACGAACTGCAAAGCTGGTTTGAGCCGGCAAAACCTGGAACCTCTAAGCCTGAGAAGAAGACACCGCCTCCGTTGCCGCCTTCCTGCCAGGCGCTACTGGATGAGCATGTACTTTAATGGATAATTTCGTCGATCTGTTTATGGTGTCACCGCTGCTGCTGGTGGTGCTGTTCTTCGTGGCCATGCTGGCCGGTTTTATCGATGCCCTTGCGGGCGGCGGCGGGCTGTTAACCGTGCCCGCGCTGCTGGCGGCAGGCATGAGCCCGGCGCAGGCGCTTGCCACCAATAAGCTGCAGGCCTGCGGCGGCTCGCTTTCGGCGTCGCTCTATTTTATCCGCCGCAAGGTGGTGAATCTCGCCGATCAAAAGCTCAATATCCTGATGACCTTTATCGGCTCAACGTCGGGCGCGCTGCTGGTGCAGCACGTGCAGTCGGATATTTTGCGCCAGATCCTGCCGATTCTGGTTATCTGCATCGGTCTCTATTTCCTGCTGATGCCTAAGCTCGGCGAGGAAGACCGGGCGCGGCGGCTGCACGGCCTGCCGTTTGCGCTGATTGCCGGTGGCTGCGTCGGCTTTTACGACGGCTTCTTTGGCCCGGGGGCAGGCTCGTTTTACGCGCTGGCGTTCGTGACGCTGGCCGGCTTTAACCTCGCTAAATCCACCGCCCACGCTAAGGTGCTGAATGCGACCTCGAACGTCGGCGGCCTGCTGCTGTTTATCATTGGCGGCAAGGTTATCTGGGCAACCGGGTTTGTGATGATGGCAGGGCAGTTTTTGGGCGCGCGCGCAGGCTCGCGTCTGGTATTAAGCAAAGGGCAAAAGCTGATCCGCCCGATGATTGTTGTCGTCTCGGCGGTGATGAGCGCCAAACTTCTTTATGACAGCCATGGACAGGAGATCCTCACCTGGTTGGGGATGAACTAATGAACAGTACGCATAAATACGAACAGTTGATTGAGATCTTCGATAGCTGTTTTGCTGATGATTTTAATACCCGTCTGATTAAAGGCGACGACGAACCGATCTATCTTCCTGCTGATGCAGAGGTTCCGTACAACCGCATCGTCTTTGCCCACGGCTTTTACGCCAGCGGTTTGCACGAGATCTCGCACTGGTGCATCGCGGGGAAAGCGCGTCGCGAGCTGGTCGACTTCGGTTACTGGTACTGTCCGGACGGGCGTGACGCCGCCACCCAGGGCCAGTTTGAAGATGTGGAAGTGAAGCCGCAGGCGCTGGAATGGCTGTTCTGCGTGGCGGCGGGCTTCCCGTTCAACGTGAGCTGTGACAACCTTGAAGGCGACTTCGAGCCAGACCGTATCGTCTTCCAGCGCCGCGTGCATGCGCAGGTGATGGAGTATCTTGAGAAAGGTATCCCGGAACGTCCGGCGCGCCTGATCGAGGCTTTACAGAATTATTACCACACGCCGGAGATCACGGCGGAATGCTTCCCTTGGCCGGAAGATCTTTAACAGAGGAAAGAAGATGATCGCAGAATTTGAATCACGCATTCTGGCGTTAATTGATGACATGGTGGAACACGCAAGTGATGATGAGCTGTTCGCCAGCGGTTATCTGCGTGGTCACCTGACGCTGGCGGTAGCCGAGCTGGAAGCAGGTGACGATCACTCTGCCGACGCCGTTCACGCTGAAGTCACGCGCAGCCTGGAAAAAGCCATTCTGGCCGGGGAGCTCTCTCCGCGCGACCAGTCTCTGGTGCTGGGGATGTGGGACAATTTATTCCAGCAGGCTAAACGCTAAGTAAATGCGTCATCTCCCTCTCCCTGTGGGAGAGGGCCGGGGTGAGGGCACCAGACCGCACCCTACTTAACCATTTTCCCCTTCAGCAGTTTCCTTACCCACAACCGGTTCGGATTCAGCCCCGCGAGCGTAACCCTGTCCAGAGGAACCGGCTCATCGCTCATTTGCGCAGCCAGCACCTCTGCCAGCAGCGGCGCGGAGCACAATCCTCGCGATCCTAATCCGCCCAGCATGAACAGTTCCGGATAAACCGGGGCACTTACCGCCGTTTCCTTGTTTTCTGCCAGATCCTGATAGAGTTCAAGCGTGGCTTCATAGTCCGGCACGTTTCCCGCCATCGGCAGGTGATCGCGGGTCGCGCAGCGCACGCCGCAGCGCGCTTCGCCCTCGCTCACGTCAACCTCTTTCGCCCACGCCGCGTCCGGGAAGCAGTCAATCAGGCGCTGGCGGTTTTGCTGCTGATCCGCTTCGCTGTAGCGCATATCCGCTTCGCCACGATGATAGCTGGCGCCGATGCAGTGATGGCCGTTAGACGGATTTTGTGGCGTCAGATAGCCGTCATAGCACAGCACCTGGCGCAGCTTGCTCAGTTCGGGCGCGGTCGGAATATGGCTTACCTGGCCGCCGACCGGATAAACCGGCAACGTCTCGGTCTGGATAAACTGGCTGATGTTATGTCCGTTTGCCAGCACAACGCTGGCATGGTGTGCCGCTTTGCCATCAGCAAAATGCAGAGTCCACCGTTCTGACCGGCTAAGCGATTCAACCTTATGAGCATAATGCACCCTTAGCCCGCGTGACTGCGCCAGGCTAATCGCCGCCGCGGTCAGTTCAGCCGGGCACAGCCAGCCGCCAAGCGGATATTGAATGCCGCCACAGCCGGTTTCCACGCCCGCGGTGTCTGCCACCTCTTGCGCACTGACCTCGCGGGCAATCTCCTCCGGCAGACCCAGCGACAGCATCTGGGCGATTTTTTGCTGGCTCTTTTCATCCCAGCCGAGCTGCGTCACGCCGCACCAGTCGTGGTCGAATGCCACTGGCAGCGCGTCGTACAGGCGACGGGCGAAGGTAAAGGCCGCGGGGAAAAACTGGAACAGGGCCGGATCGTGCGCGCTTAAAAGCGGGTAAAGCGCGCCCTGGCGGTTGCCGGACGCGCCGCTGGCTGGTGCCTCGTCAGCGCAGTAGAGCGTCACCTGCCAGCCCCGGTGCAGCAGCGCGAGAGAGAGCAGGGCGCTGGCGATCCCTCCGCCAACGATCGCCACTTCGCGCGATGCGCTGGCGCTGCGCGCAAACCAGGGAGCCCGAGCGGGAATGTCCAGCGTCCTTTCCATCGTGCCGACCAGCATGTCGCGCTTGCGGCCAAAGCCTTTGGTCTTCTGCATGGTAAAGCCCGCGTCCTGCAGGCCGCGGCGAACAAAGCCGGCCGAGGTAAAGGTGGCGAGCGTTGCGCCGGGACGCGCCAGCCGGGCCATCGCGCTAAACAGATGCTGGCTCCACATGTCCGGGTTCTTGGCGGGCGCAAAGCCGTCAAGGAACCACGCGTCCACCGTCTGGTTCATCGCGTCGTCGAGCGTATCGGTCAGGTCGTTAATGTCGCCCAGCCATAAATCCAGCGTCACCCGTCCGCCGTCCAGAATCAGACGGTGGCAGCCGCCGATATGCGGCGGCCACTGCGCCTGAAGCTGCTCCGCCCAGGCTGCAAGCTCCGGCCAGCGCTGGTGGGCGAGCCGCAGATCGTGCGCGGTAAGCGGAAATTTTTCAAAACTGATGAAATGTAATCTTTGTAGCGTAGCCTCGGGGTGTGCAGCGCGAAATCGATCGAACGCCTGCCAGAGAGTCAGAAAATTCAGTCCGGTTCCGAAGCCGCTTTCCGCAACAACGAACAGACTGCGCGGGTGCGCAGGGAAGCGGGCGCTGAGCTGGTTTCCCTCGAGGAAAACATAGCGGGTTTCTTCGAGTCCGTTATCATTAGAAAAGTAGACGTCATCAAAATCTCGGGAAACAGGTGTACCCTCAGCGTTGAATTCGAGGTTGGCGGGTTGTATAGCGTTTTGTTTCACGTAAGTTACTCGTCTGACAGGCAGTGGCACGATCTTAACGATGTGAGTCCATCGGTGCAAATTTCCGCAGAAAATGTCTGATCGGACTTGTTCGGCGTACAAGTGTACGCTATTGTGCGACTCGAAACTTTTTATAGTGCGACTTACAGAGGTATTGAATGAAACGTGCAGTGATTACTGGCCTGGGCATTGTTTCCAGCATCGGTAATAACCAGCAGGAAGTCCTGGCATCTCTGCGTGAAGGACGCTCCGGGATCACTTTCTCTGAAGAGTTTAAAGATTCAGGTATGCGTAGCCACGTATGGGGTAACGTCAAACTGGACACCACCGGTTTGATTGACCGCAAAGTGGTTCGTTTCATGAACGATGCCTCTATTTATGCTTATCTCTCCATGCAGGAAGCGATCAAAGATTCCGGCCTGAGTGAAGAGGTTTATCAGAACAACCCGCGCGTGGGCCTGATTGCCGGTTCCGGCGGTTCCTCTAAAGCGCAGGTATTCGGTGCTGACGCAATGCGTAGCCCGCGTGGTCTGAAAGCGGTAGGTCCGTACGTGGTCACGAAAGCTATGGGTTCTGCGGTTTCCGCGTGCCTGGCGACCCCGTTCAAAATCCACGGTGTGAACTACTCCATCAGCTCCGCGTGTGCGACTTCCGCACACTGTATCGGTAACGCTGTTGAGCAGATCCAGCTGGGTAAACAGGACATCGTATTTGCTGGCGGCGGCGAAGAGCTGGGCTGGGAAATGGCCTGTGAGTTCGACGCGATGGGCGCACTGTCCACCAAGTACAACGAAACCCCAGACAAAGCCTCCCGTACTTATGACGCGCACCGTGACGGTTTCGTCATCGCGGGCGGCGGCGGTATGGTTGTGGTTGAAGAGCTTGAGCACGCGCTGGCGCGTGGCGCGCACATCTACGCTGAGATCGTGGGCTACGGCGCAACGTCCGACGGCGCCGACATGGTTGCTCCGTCCGGCGAAGGCGCGGTGCGCTGCATGAAGATGGCGATGCACGGCGTTGACACCCCAATCGACTACCTGAACTCCCACGGTACCTCTACTCCGGTAGGTGACGTGAAAGAGCTGGGTGCGATCCGCGAAGTGTTCGGCGACAACAGCCCGGCTATCTCTGCCACCAAAGCCATGACCGGTCACTCTCTGGGTGCGGCGGGCGTGCAGGAAGCGATCTACTCTCTGCTGATGCTGGAAAACGGCTTTATCGCCCCGAGCATCAACATCGACGAGATGGACGAGCAGGCGGCTGGCCTGAACATCGTGACCAAACCAACGGAAGCGACGCTGACCACCGTCATGTCCAACAGCTTCGGCTTCGGCGGCACCAACGCCACGCTGGTTATGCGCAAGCTGAAAGCATAAGCGTTTGAATGTATAATAGAAGGGAGCCGGAAGGCTCCCTTTTTTTATGCCTGAACACGGAGTTATGCATGAAGGCTGTTACCCCCGAGAAGGGCACTCCTTCCGGGAACCTTTCTCTTTTCCGCATCGCCTTTGCGGTATTCCTGACCTACATGACCGTTGGCCTGCCGCTGCCGGTGATCCCGCTGTTCGTTCATCAGGAACTCGGCTATGGCAACACCATGGTCGGCATTGCTGTGGGCATTCAGTTTTTAGCCACGGTATTAACCCGCGGCTACGCAGGACGGCTGGCCGATCAGCACGGTGCAAAACGCTCGGCGCTGCAGGGCATGTTTGCCTGCGGTCTGGCGGGGGGCGCGTGGCTGCTGGCCGCTCTTCTGCCGGTCGACGCCGCGTATAAATTTGCGCTGCTGGTGGTGGGCCGTTTAATCCTTGGCTTCGGTGAAAGCCAGCTGTTGACCGGCACCCTGACCTGGGGGATGGGGCTGGTGGGGCCTGCGCGCTCCGGCAAAGTGATGTCATGGAACGGGATGGCGATTTATGGCGCACTGGCTGCAGGCGCGCCGCTGGGTTTGCTGATCCACAGCCAGTTTGGTTTTGCGGTACTGGCAGCAACCACCATGGTATTACCGCTGCTGGCGTGGGCTTTTAACGGTTCGGTACGCAAGGTGCCCGCCCATAAAGGCGAACGTCCTTCGCTGTGGAGTGTGGTGGGGCAAATCTGGCAGCCAGGGCTGGGGCTGGCGCTTCAGGGAGTAGGCTTCGCGGTGATTGGTACCTTCGTCTCCCTCTATTTCATGAGCCGCGGCTGGGCAATGGCGGGCTTTACGCTGACGGCCTTTGGCGGCGCGTTTGTCCTGATGCGTGTCCTGTTCGGCTGGATGCCGGATCGCTTTGGCGGCGTGAAGGTGGCGGTGGCATCGCTGGTGATTGAAACCGTTGGGCTGGTGTTGCTCTGGCAGGCGCCGGTCGCCTCCGTTGCGCTGCTGGGTGCGGCGTTAACCGGCTGCGGCTGCTCGCTGATCTTCCCGGCGCTTGGCGTTGAGGTGGTGAAGCGCGTGGCGCCGCAGGTCCGCGGTACGGCGCTGGGCGGCTATGCGGCGTTTCAGGATATCTCATACGGCGTAACCGGGCCGCTGGCGGGTCTGTTAGCCACCTCGTTTGGCTACCCGTCCGTCTTCCTGGCCGGCGCGGTTTCTGCGGTGGTGGGGATCGTGGTGACGCTGGTGGCGTTTCGCAGAAATTAACTGTTGTCGCCGGGTGGCGGCTGCGCCTTACCCGGCCTACGGTTCGAGCCGTTGTAGGCCCGGTAAGCGTAGCGCCACCGGGCAAATCCTCAGGCAACCAGCCAGAAAATCGCCAGCGCAATCAATAATGCAATCAACATTAATCCCAGGCGGGCAGAGAGCGTTCTGAACGTCTCCACAACGGGCGCAAACAGCGGGCTGTAGATCGGCTGAACGTTTCTTACCTCCGGCACGCCGCCTTCCCGCTCGGCGCGGCGAACAAAGATCTGATTCAGCACATCCTGCACCTGCGCGGTGGTCAGTACCGTTTGCGGCGTGGCCTGCCAGTTCTGCTGGGCGTAATCCCGAATCACCTCGAACTCGTGCGGTTCCAGCGGCTGTTTAAGCGCCGCCTGAACGGTATGCAGGGTAGGGGCGCTCTGGGTGCTGAGCGTCTGGCGCGCCTGGAGCCAGGTCACCAGATGGGTAAACTGTTTGGCCGGAATCAGCTCGCCCGCCTTCACGCCGGACAGTTCCAGCATGGATTGCCAGATAAGCTTCGTCGACTCACCGGTGGCGGCGGCCAGTTTGGTCACCATCTGGTTCAGCGTGTTGTGCTCGGCAGGCTGCAGCGGGCGCTCGGTTGAGGGGCGCACCTGAGGCTGCGGAATAGACAACTGATTGTTCTGCAACAGCGTCAGCACGGTTTTAAGCTGGTCTGGCGTCAGCTGGCTTAGGGCGGTCTGGCCATACTGCTGACGGATAAAGTCACTGACAGCCTGACGGTTATTTCCCTGGCCCAGCAGCTCGGTCAACTGCGTGACAATCTGACGCGTGGTGTGGTTCTGCTGCGCGGTCGTAATACGCTGGTTGAGATTTTGCTCGGCGGCAGGGAAATGGCGCGACTGCAGCGGTGCGTCGTTCCTCACGCCTAAATCATGCTTTACCCCGGCCCAGACTTCCGCGTTTTGCTGCGAAGTCAGCGCTATCAGGCGCGTGATCAGTCGCTCCAGCACGGTGCGCTGTTGCGTGGATAGTGGCTGTTCACCGGCAACGTTTGGCGTGACAGGGCCTTCACCCGGAGGGCGTGGCGGCGTACCTGAAATGGGCTGCATCGTCAAAAATCCTTAAAGTCAAAACTCAGCGTAAACCCGGCATACGTATATGCCTGGCGGCCAGATTATGGCACACTTGGCAGGTTTTCTTCCTCTCAAACAGGTACTCAGACGTGAAAATCCTCGTTGATGAAAATATGCCTTACGCCCGCGAGCTGTTTAGCCGCCTCGGCGACGTTAAGGCTGTCCCTGGTCGCCCGATCCCGGTTAACGAACTGGATGACGCAGACGCGCTGATGGTGCGCTCGGTGACCAAAGTAAATGAGGCGTTGCTTGCCGGTAAAGCGATTAAGTTTGTCGGAACCGCAACGGCAGGGACCGATCATGTGGATGATCAGTGGCTGAAGCAGGCCGGAATCGGTTTTTCCGCCGCGCCGGGCTGTAACGCCATTGCCGTCGTGGAATACGTTTTCTCCTCGCTGCTGATGCTGGCCGAGCGCGATGGTTTTGCGCTGAAAGACCGCACCGTGGGGATTGTCGGCGTGGGTAACGTCGGCGGGCGTCTGCAAAAGCGCCTTGAAGCGTTAGGTATCCGCACGCTGCTGTGCGATCCGCCGCGTAGAGACAACGGTGACGACGAGGATTTCCGCGCGCTGGATGAGCTGGTTGAACAGTGCGATGTGCTAACGTTCCACACGCCGCTGTTTAAAGAAGGGCCGTATAAGTCCCTGCATCTGGCGGACGAGGCGCTGATTCGCCGTCTGAAGGCTGGCACTATTCTGATTAATGCCTGCCGTGGCCCGGTGGTGGATAATGCCGCGCTGCTGAAATGTCTGAATGAAGGAAAAGATCTCAGCGTGGTGCTGGACGTCTGGGAGCCGGAGCCGGATCTCAACGTTGAGCTGCTGAACAAGGTTGACGTTGCCACCGCGCATATTGCGGGCTATACGCTTGAAGGCAAAGCGCGCGGCACGACGCAGGTGTTTGAAGCCTACAGCGCCTTTATCGGCCATCCGCAGCAGGTGGCGCTTGATACTTTACTCCCCGCGCCTGAATTTGGCCGCATTACCCTGCATGGCCCGCTCGATCAGGCAACGCTGAAAAGGCTGGTGCATTTGGTGTATGATGTGCGCCGCGACGATGCGCTGCTGCGTAAGGTGGCGGGGATCCCGGGTGAATTTGATAAGCTGCGCAAGAACTACGTTGAGCGCCGCGAGTGGTCTTCCCTGTATGTGATGTGCGACGACGCAGCGGCTGCGACGTTGCTCAAGAAACTGGGTTTTAACGCCGTTCATCACCCGGCGCATTAATGTCTTCTTAATGCTCCCTGTCGGATACGCCGACAGGGACGCTTTTTTATTTCTGGAGTAAACCACCATGTCTGAAGGCTGGAATATTGCCATTTTAGGTGCCACGGGTGCCGTGGGCGAAGCCCTGCTCGAAACTCTTGCCGAGCGTCAGTTCCCGGTGGGAGATATCTATGCGCTGGCGCGCACCGACAGCGCGGGCGAACATCTGCGTTTTGGCGGTAAATCCGTGATGGTTCAGGATGCGGCCGCGTTTGACTGGACCCAGGCGCAGTTGGCGTTTTTTGCCGCAGGTGCAGAAGCCACGGCGTCTTATACTGAAGAGGCGACCAATTCGGGCTGTCTGGTGATCGACCTGAGCGGTCTGTTCTCCCTGGAGCCGGACGTGCCTCTGGTGGTCCCGGACGTCAATCCGTTTGTGCTGGCTGACTACCGCAACCGTAACGTTATCGCGGTACCGAACAGCCTGACCAGCCAGCTGCTGACCGCGCTGAAGCCGCTGATTGACGACGGCGGCATGTCGCGCATTACCGTCACCAGCCTGCTGTCCGCGTCGGCGAACGGTAAAAAGGCCGTTGACGCGCTGGCCGGGCAGAGTGCGAAGCTGCTGAACGGTATCCCGATTGACGAAGATGATTTCTTTGGCCGCCAGCTGGCGTTCAACATGCTGCCGCTGCTGCCGGATCGTGAAGGTTCCGTGCGCGAAGAGCGTCGTCTCGTCGACGAAGCGCGCAAGATTCTGCAGGACGAGGGGCTGATGATTTCCGCCAGCGTCGTACAGTCCCCGGTCTTCTACGGCCACGCGCAGATGGTCGGCTTTGAAGCGCTGCGTCCGCTGGCGGCAGAAGAGGCCCGCGACGCGTTTGGCCGCGGTGAAGATATCGTCCTTTCCGAAGAGAGCGAGTTCCCGACCCAGGTGGGCGACGCCACCGGCAGCGCGCATCTTTCCGTTGGCTGCGTGCGTAACGACTACGGTATGCCGGAGCAGGTCCAGTTCTGGTCCGTTGCCGATAACGTTCGCTTTGGCGGCGCGCTGATGGCGGTCAAGATCGCCGAGAAGCTGGTGCAGGAGTATCTGTACTGATGTCCGAAGTGGATCAAAAGCCGGTTCATAAAATTGCCCTCGGTATTGAGTACGATGGCAGTAAATATTATGGCTGGCAGCGTCAGAATGAGGTGCGCAGCGTTCAGGAAAAGCTGGAGAAAGCGCTCTCTCAGGTGGCAAACGAGCCGATTAACGTCCTGTGCGCGGGGCGTACGGACGCGGGTGTTCATGGCACGGGGCAGGTGGTTCACTTTGAAACCACCGCCGTGCGTAAGGATGCCGCCTGGACGCTGGGTGTAAATGCGAATTTACCTGGTGACATCGCGGTGCGTTGGGTGAAATCTGTGCCGGAAGATTTTCACGCGCGCTTCAGCGCGACGGCGCGTCGCTATCGCTATGTCATCTACAACCAGCGTCTGCGTCCGGCGGTGTTAAGCCAGGGCGTGACGCATTTTTATGAACCGCTCGATGCAGAACGCATGCATCGCGCGGCGCAGTGTCTGATTGGTGAAAATGACTTTACGTCGTTTCGTGCGGTGCAGTGTCAGTCCCGTACGCCGTGGCGTAACGTCATGCACATTAACGTCAGTCGTTTTGGCGCGTATGTGGTGGTGGATATCAAAGCCAATGCCTTTGTACATCATATGGTGCGGAATATTGTAGGCAGCCTGATGGAAGTGGGCGCCGGACACCAGCCGGAGAGCTGGATTGCAGAACTGCTGGCAGCGAAGGACAGAACGCTTGCGGCAGCAACGGCGAAAGCGGAAGGGCTTTATCTGGTCTCGGTAGACTATCCGGATCGGTTTGACCTGCCAAAACCGCCAATGGGCCCGCTGTTTTTAGCGGACTAAACAAAGGTGCAATTAAGGCTTAGACAATATGGACGTAATACGTTTTCTGATTGATTTCATTCTGCATATTGATGTTCACCTGGCGGAGCTGGTCGCGCAGTACGGCGTCTGGGTTTACGCCATTCTGTTCCTGATTCTGTTCTGTGAAACCGGTCTGGTCGTTACCCCGTTCCTGCCGGGAGACTCGCTGCTGTTTGTGGCCGGTGCGTTGTCGGCGCTGCCCACCAATGATTTGAACGTGCATCTGATGGTGGTGTTGATGGTGATTGCCGCGATTGTCGGGGATGCGGTCAACTATACGATTGGCCGAGTGTTCGGTGAGCGGTTGTTCAGTAATCCGGACTCGAAAATTTTCCGCCGCAGCTATTTAGACAAGACCCATGCCTTCTATGAACGTCATGGCGGAAAAACCATTATCCTTGCGCGTTTTGTGCCTATTGTGCGCACATTTGCGCCGTTTGTGGCGGGAATGGGCCATATGTCCTATCGTCATTTTGCAATGTATAACGTGGTGGGCGCACTGCTTTGGGTGTTGCTCTTTACCTATGCAGGCTATCTGTTTGGCGACTTGCCGGTGGTTCAGGAAAACCTTAAGTTACTGATTGTAGCGATTATTGTGCTTTCCGTTCTGCCGGGTGTTATCGAAATCATTCGTCACAAACGCGCGGCAGCAAAGCAAGCGAAGTAAATGCACGCTGGCGGTTCGACCACTTTTTTATCCAAAGTTTCGGGCTGTTATGTTTTAATGTGCAACATTCATGGTCTGTTGGAGGCAAAAATGGCATTATTCGCCTCTTATAGCAAAACTGGCATACGACCAGGTTCAGGCAGAAAGGTTATCAATGAGCTGGATTGAACGAATTAAAAGCAACATTACCCCGACGCGCAAAGCGAGCATTCCTGAAGGGGTATGGACGAAGTGTGATAGCTGCGGCCAGGTTCTGTATCGCGCAGAGCTGGAACGCAATCTTGAGGTGTGTCCGAAGTGTGACCACCACATGCGTATGTCGGCGCGCAACCGCCTGCATAGCCTGCTGGACGAAGGTTCTCTGGTAGAACTGGGCAGCGAACTGGAGCCAAAAGATGTGCTCAAGTTCCGCGACTCCAAAAAATACAAAGATCGTCTGGCCTCTGCACAGAAAGAGACCGGCGAGAAAGACGCGCTGATCGTCATGAAGGGCACCCTGCACGAGATGCCGGTGGTTGCCGCTGCGTTTGAGTTCTCCTTTATGGGCGGCTCAATGGGCTCCGTGGTCGGCGCGCGTTTCGTGCGTGCCGTTGAGCAGGCGCTGGAAGACAACTGCCCGCTGATCTGCTTCTCCGCCTCCGGTGGCGCGCGTATGCAGGAAGCGCTGATGTCCCTGATGCAGATGGCGAAAACCTCTGCGGCGCTGGCGAAAATGCAGGAGCGCGGTCTGCCGTACATCTCGGTACTGACCGACCCAACCATGGGTGGCGTCTCCGCAAGCTTCGCGATGCTGGGTGACCTGAACATCGCTGAGCCAAAAGCGCTGATCGGCTTTGCCGGTCCTCGCGTCATCGAGCAGACCGTTCGTGAAAAACTGCCGCCGGGCTTCCAGCGCAGTGAGTTCCTCATTGAGAAAGGCGCTATCGATATGATCGTCCGCCGTCCGGAAATGCGCCTGAAACTGGCCAGCATTCTGGCGAAGCTGATGAATCTGCCAGCGCCTAACCCGGATGAGCCGCGCGAAGGCGTGGTGGTACCGGATCAGGAACCCGAGGCCTGATAACTGAAAAGGGCAGGGCCAGATGGCGCTGCCCTTTTGCTTTATAACCTGTTAATGACAACCGGGCATTATGGAAAATAAAAGCATTCCCCAAGCCACGTCGCCCCTGGCCGCGTGGCTTTCTTATCTGGAAAACCTGCACAGTAAAACCATCGATATGGGCCTTGAGCGCGTAAGCCAGGTTGCCGCGCGTCTCGACGTGCTGAAACCGGCTCCGTTCGTGTTCACCGTTGCAGGTACTAACGGTAAAGGGACGACCTGCCGCACGCTGGAATCTGTCCTGATGGCTGCCGGCTATAAGGTCGGCGTTTACAGCTCACCGCATCTGGTGCGCTATACCGAGCGCGTGCGGGTGCAGAACACCGAGCTGGCGGAATCTGCCCATACGGCGTCGTTCGCGGCTATCGAAGCGGCGCGCGGGGAAACCTCATTAACCTATTTTGAATACGGCACCCTGTCGGCGCTATGGCTGTTCAAACAGGCGCAGCTGGACGTGGTGATCCTGGAAGTGGGGCTGGGCGGGCGTCTGGATGCCACCAATATGGTGGATGCGGACGTGGCGGTGGTCACCAGCATCGCGCTGGATCATACCGACTGGCTGGGCCCGGACCGTGAAAGCATTGGCCGCGAGAAGGCCGGTATTTTCCGGGCGAATAAGCCCGCCGTGGTGGGCGAGCCGGACATGCCGCATACCATTGCCGACGTGGCGAAAGAGAAGGGCGCACATCTGTTGCGCCGAGGCGTTGACTGGCAGTATGAGGTGCAGGGCAACGGCTGGCGCTTCAGCGATGCGCGGGGCGTGCTGGAGAATCTGCCGCTGCCGCAGGTACCGCAGCCGAACGCGGCAACCGCGCTGGCGGCACTGCGCGCCAGCGGATTAGCTGTAAGTGAGCAGGCGATCCGTGACGGCATTCAGAATGCGCTGCTGCCGGGTCGTTTCCAGATAGTCAGCGAGTCACCGCGTCTGATTCTGGATGTGGCGCACAACCCGCATGCGGCGGCGTATCTCGCAGGACGTCTCAAATCGTTACCAAAAACCGGGCGCGTGCTGGCGGTTATCGGTATGCTTCATGATAAAGATATCGGCGGCACGCTGGCCTGCATGGAGAGTGTGGTCGATAGCTGGTATTGTGCTCCTCTGGAGGGGCCGCGTGGTGCGACTGCTGAGCAGTTGATGGAACATCTCGGCAAAGGTGCAATCTACAGTAGCGTGGCGCAGGCCTGGCATGCCGCGATGGCGGATGCTAAACCAGAAGATACCGTGCTGGTGTGTGGCTCTTTCCACACGGTGGCACATGTCATGGAAGTGATGGACGCGGGGAGAACCGGTGGCGAGTAAGTTTCAGAACCGTTTAACAGGAACCATTGTGCTGGTCGCGCTCGGGGTGATTATTCTTCCCGGGCTGCTCGACGGGCAGAAAAAACATTATCAGGACGAGTTTGCAGCCATTCCGCTGGTGCCGAAGCCGGGCGACCGCGATGAGCCGGATATGCTGCCTGCGGCGACTCAGGCGCTGCCTGCTCAGCCGCCTGAAGGGGCGGCGGAAGAAGTTCGCGCGGGCGATGCCGCTGCGCCGTCACTCGACCCGTCGCGTCTGGCGGCGAATAACAACATCGAGATCGATCCGGTACCGGTAGAGAAGCCTAAGCCTGCTGAAAAACCGAAGCCGGTAGAGAAACCGCAGCCGAAGCCTCAGCAACAGCGAGATAAAGCAGCAGAGCAGCTTGCTGCAGCGTCTGAAACTCCACCACCTGCGAAGCAAGACGCAGCGCCGACCGGCAAAGCCTACGTTGTGCAGCTGGGGGCGCTGAAAAACGCCGATAAAGTCAACGAGGTTGTGGGTAAACTGCGCAGCGCGGGCTATCGCGTTTACACTTCACCTTCCACGCCGGTACAGGGTAAAATTACCCGTATCCTCGTGGGGCCGGAGGCGTCGAAAGACAAGCTGAAAGGGTCGCTGGGCGAGCTGAAGCAGATCTCCGGGCTGAGTGGTGTGGTGATGAGCTACAGCGCGAACTAAGTACGACCTGCTCCTTTAGAGAGAGGCGATAAGCCACGGCGTTGAACATTTTTTCAACGCTTTTTTTATTTACGCGCGGGAAGGAAATCCCTACGCAAACGTTTTCTTTTTCTGTTAGAATTCGCCCCGAACTGGATGACAGGGCGTTTAATCGTGGGACACATATGGTCTGGATTGATTACGCCATCATTGCGGTGATTGGTTTTTCCTGTCTGGTTAGCCTGATCCGTGGCTTTGTTCGTGAAGCGTTATCGCTGGTAACCTGGGGTTGTGCTTTCTTTGTTGCCAGTCATTACTACACTTACCTGTCTGTCTGGTTCACGGGCTTTGAAGATGAACTGGTCCGAAATGGAATCGCCATCGCGGTGCTGTTTATCGCGACGCTGATTGTCGGCGCTATCGTGAATTACGTGATAGGTCAGCTGGTCGAGAAAACCGGTCTGTCAGGAACGGACAGGGTACTCGGGATCTGTTTCGGGGCATTACGAGGCGTGCTGATTGTGGCCGCGATCCTGTTCTTCCTGGATACCTTCACCGGGTTCTCCAAAAGCGAAGACTGGCAAAAATCGCAGCTCATTCCAGAGTTCAGCTTCATCATCAGATGGTTCTTTGACTATCTGCAAAGCTCGTCGAGTTTTTTGCCCAGGGCATAAACCCTGAGATGTGGCTTAACGAGGAAAAGACGAATGTGCGGTATTGTCGGTATCGCCGGTTTCATGCCGGTAAACCAGTCGATTTATGACGCGTTAACGGTGCTTCAGCACCGTGGGCAGGATGCTGCGGGTATCATCACCATTGATGCAAACAACTGCTTCCGTTTACGTAAGGCCAATGGCCTGGTAAACGATGTGTTTGAAGCCCGCCATATGCAGCGTCTGCAAGGTAATATGGGGATCGGTCACGTTCGTTATCCTACTGCTGGCAGTTCCAGCGCCTCTGAGGCACAGCCTTTCTACGTCAACTCACCGTATGGCATCACGCTTGCCCATAACGGCAACCTGACCAACGCTCATGAGCTGCGTAAGAAGCTGTTCGAAGAGAAACGTCGCCACATTAACACCACCTCTGATTCAGAAATCCTGCTCAATGTGTTCGCCAGCGAGCTGGATAACTTCCGTCACTACCCGCTGGAAGCAGACAATATCTTCGCTGCCATTGCCGCGACCAACCGCCAGATCCGCGGTGCGTACGCCTGCGTGGCGATGATCATCGGTCACGGCATGGTCGCCTTCCGCGATCCAAACGGCATTCGTCCGCTGGTTCTGGGCAAGCGCGACCTCGGCGATGGCCGTACCGAATATATGGTTGCCTCTGAGAGCGTGGCGCTGGATACCCTGGGCTTCGAATTCCTGCGCGACGTTGCGCCGGGCGAAGCGGTGTATATCACCGAGAAGGGCCAACTGTTCACCCGGCAGTGTGCCGACAACCCGGTCAGCAACCCGTGCCTGTTTGAATACGTCTATTTTGCCCGTCCGGATTCGTTCATCGACAAGATTTCCGTCTACAGCGCGCGCGTCAATATGGGCACGAAGCTCGGCGAGAAGATTGCCCGCGAGTGGGACGATCTCGACATCGACGTGGTGATTCCTATCCCGGAAACCTCCTGCGATATCGCCCTGGAGATCGCCCGAATTCTGGACAAGCCGTACCGTCAGGGCTTCGTGAAGAACCGCTACGTTGGCCGCACGTTTATCATGCCGGGCCAGCACCTGCGCCGTAAGTCCGTTCGCCGCAAGCTGAACGCCAACCGCGCGGAATTCCGCGACAAAAACGTTCTGCTGGTGGATGACTCCATCGTTCGCGGCACCACCTCTGAGCAGATTATCGAGATGGCGCGCGAAGCGGGTGCGAAGAAAGTCTACCTGGCGTCTGCAGCGCCGGAGATTCGCTTCCCGAACGTGTACGGCATTGATATGCCAACTGCCAACGAGCTGATTGCTCACGGCCGTGAAGTGGATGAGATTCGCCAGATCATCGGGGCCGACGGCCTGATTTTCCAGGATCTGAACGATCTCATCGACGCGGTGCGCGCCGAGAATCCGGAGATTCAGCAGTTCGAATGCTCCGTGTTCAATGGCGTCTACGTGACGAAAGACGTTGACCAGCAGTACCTCGACTACCTTGATTCGCTGCGCAACGACGATGCGAAAGCCGTTCAGCTGCAAAACGATCTCGAAAGCTTAGAGATGCACAACGAAGGTTAATCTCTCCGCAGGTGAGGGCGCTCGCCCTCACTTGCAACTCCCCGCAAAATCCTGCACAGTCAGCCCAGAATTCAGCAAGGGCGAAATCATGAAACGACTCATAATAGGCATCAGCGGTGCCAGCGGCGCGATTTACGGCGTACGCCTGCTACAGGTTTTGCGTAACGTGGCAGAAGTGGAAACGCATCTGGTGATGAGCCAGGCGGCGCGGCAAACCCTCTCCCTTGAAACGGATCTCTCCCTGCGCGATGTCCAGGCGATGGCGGACGTGGTTCACGATGCCCGCGATATCGCCGCCAGCATCTCCTCAGGCTCGTTTAAAACCGCCGGTATGGTGATCCTGCCCTGTTCAATCAAAACGCTCTCCGGGATTGTGAACAGCTATACCGACACGCTGGTAACGCGCGCGGCGGACGTGGTGCTGAAGGAGCGCCGCCCGCTGGTGCTCTGCGTGCGGGAAACGCCGCTGCACCTGGGCCATCTGCGCCTCATGACTCAGGCCGCTGAGCTGGGCGCGGTGATCATGCCGCCGGTGCCGGCGTTCTATCACCGACCGCAGTCGCTGGACGATGTGATCAATCAGACCGTCAATCGCGTGCTGGATCAGTTTGACATCGACCTGCCCGAAGACCTCTTCACCCGCTGGCAGGGAGCCTGATTCTGTGCACAAATGCTGTGCATGAAAAGAGACGTTGCCCTGTTTCAGGGCAATTATGCAACGGCGATCATATCCTCGACATTTAATTCGCTTTTTCCCTTTTTCTCTTTCCGGTTCGTTCGGCAGACCTGCTATCTTTCACCATTAAGGCAATATCGCAACGTTTTATTAACATATTTAACGTCGAACTTTTGACCAGACGGCAATGTGGCATAAGACCTGCAAGAGAAGCCTGCAACACAACACACAACACAATACATAATAAAATCACGGTACTTGAGGGTAAATGTATGAAGAAGACGGTTCTGGCTCTGTCTTTGCTGGTGGGGTTAAGTGCGGCGGCAGGTAGCTACGCAGCGCTTCCACAGACGGTTCGTATCGGTACAGACGCAACCTACGCGCCATTCTCTTCCAAGGATGCGAAAGGCGATTTCGTGGGGTTTGATATCGATTTGGGAAATGAAATGTGCAAACGTATGGAAGTGAAATGCACATGGGTGGGCAGCGACTTCGACGCATTAATCCCGTCGCTGAAGGCAAAGAAAATCGACGCCATTATCTCTTCTCTCTCCATCACCGAAAAACGCCAGCAGGAGATTGCCTTCTCTGACAAGCTCTACGCTGCGGATTCGCGTCTGATTGCCGCGAAAGGTTCCCCGATCCAGCCGACCATCGACTCGCTGAAAGGCAAGCATGTGGGCGTGCTCCAGGGCTCAACCCAGGAAGGTTACGCGAATGCCAACTGGCGCGAGAAGGGCGTCGACGTGGTGGCTTACCAGAACCAGGATCTGATCTACTCTGACCTGGCGGCAGGCCGTCTGGATGCCGCATTCCAGGATGAAGTCGCGGCGAGCGAAGGCTTCCTGAAGCAGCCGGCCGGTAAAGATTACGCCTTTGCGGGCCCGTCCGTGAAAGACAAAAAATACTTTGGTGACGGCACCGGCATCGGCCTGCGTAAGGACGATAAAGAGCTGAAAGCCGCCTTTGACAAAGCATTCACGGAGCTGCGCAAAGACGGTACCTACGACAAACTGGCGAAGAAATACTTCGACTTCAACGTCTACGGTGACTAACGCACCAGCGTGGTGCGTCGCGGGTGTGAATGATTCAATATGGTGCAATTTGTGCACCATATTGGGTCGCTACGTGCATACTTAAGCATTTATAATGCAAAAATTCCCGTCTGAAAGGCATTATTCTTTGCCTGACAGCGTGGATTAATGGCACATTAACCCCACCCCGTCGTCGTAAAAAAACCGTATGAAGACAGTTTGTTGAGGACAAATATGAAAAAACTCGTGTTGTCATTATCTCTGGTACTGGCCTTTTCCAGCGCCACCGCGGCCTTCGCAGCCATTCCGCAGAAAATTCGTATTGGCACCGATCCAACCTACGCGCCGTTTGAATCGAAGAATTCAAAGGGTGAACTGGTGGGTTTTGACATCGATCTGGCCAATGAGCTGTGCAAACGCATCAAAGCACAGTGTACTTATGTAGAGAACCCGCTGGATGCGCTGATCCCTTCACTGAAAGCTAAAAAAATAGACGTGATTATGTCCTCGCTTTCCATCACCGAGAAACGTCAGCAGGAGATTGCCTTCACCGACAAGCTCTATGCTGCCGATTCACGTCTGGTAGTGGCTAAGTCTTCTGACATTCAACCGACCCTCGAGTCGCTGAAGGGGAAACGCGTAGGCGTACTGCAGGGCACCACGCAGGAAACCTACGGTAACGAACACTGGGCGCCGAAGGGGATCGAAATCGTCTCCTATCAGGGCCAGGAAAATATTTACGCAGACCTGACGGCAGGCCGTATTGATGCCGCATTCCAGGATGAAGTCGCGGCAAGCGAAGGTTTCCTGAAGCAGCCGGTAGGCAAAGATTACAAGTTCGGCGGTCCGTCCATTAAGGACGAGAAGCTCTTTGGCGTGGGTACCGGTATGGGCCTGCGTAAGGAAGACAACGAACTGCGTGAGGCGCTGAACAAAGCGTTTGCTGAAATGCGCGCTGACGGTACCTACGACAAGCTGGCGAAAAAGTACTTCGATTTCAATGTGTACGGCGGCTAATCGCTCCGTCAAATAACGTGCGGCCCCTCCCGCTGGGGGAGGGGATAAGACACGGTTTACCACTCACGATACGACAGGGCTCGCGGTATGCTGTACGGATTTTCTGGCGTTATTTTACAGGGCGCGCTTGTCACCCTTGAGCTGGCTATCAGCTCCGTGGTGCTGGCGGTGCTGATAGGTCTGGCGGGCGCAGGGGCGAAGCTTTCGGCTAACAAACCGCTGGCGCTCATTTTCGAAGGCTATACCACGCTCATTCGCGGCGTACCCGATCTGGTGCTGATGCTGCTTATTTTTTACGGCCTGCAGATTGCCCTGAACAGCGTGACGGATGCAATGGGCATGGGACAAATTGATATCGACCCGATGGTGGCCGGTATTATCACCCTCGGTTTTATCTACGGTGCCTACTTCACGGAAACCTTCCGTGGCGCTTATATGGCGGTTCCCAGAGGACACATTGAAGCGGCAACCGCATTTGGTTTTACCTCTTCACAAACGTTTCGCCGGATTATGTTCCCGGCCATGATGCGCTATGCGCTGCCGGGCATCGGCAACAACTGGCAGGTTATCCTCAAAGCGACGGCGCTGGTCTCGCTGCTCGGTCTGGAAGACGTCGTGAAAGCGACTCAGCTGGCGGGCAAGAGCACCTGGGAGCCGTTCTACTTTGCGGTGGTCTGCGGCGCGATCTATCTGGTCTTTACGACCGTCTCCAATGGTGTGCTGCTTCTGCTCGAGCGTCGCTACTCCGTGGGTGTGAAGAGGGCTGACCTGTGATTGAGATTATTCAGGAATACTGGAAATCCCTGCTGTGGACGGATGGCTACCGCTTTACCGGCGTGGCGATCACGCTCTGGCTGCTGATTTCTTCCGTGGTGATGGGCGGCATTCTGGCGGTGTTTCTCGCCATCGGTCGCGTGTCGAACAATAAATTTATTCAGTTCCCGATTTGGCTGTTTACCTATGTGTTTCGCGGCACGCCGCTGTACGTGCAGCTGCTGGTGTTCTATTCGGGGATGTATACGCTGGAGATCGTAAAAGGCACGGAAATGCTGAATGCGTTCTTCCGCAGTGGCCTGAATTGTACGGTGCTGGCGCTAACGCTCAATACCTGCGCCTATACCACCGAGATTTTCGCCGGGGCCATTCGTTCCGTGCCGCACGGTGAGATCGAGGCGGCGCGCGCGTACGGCTTCTCGTCGGTGAAGCTTTACCGCTGCATTATTCTGCCGTCGGCGCTGCGCATTGCGCTACCGGCCTACAGCAACGAAGTGATTTTGATGCTGCACTCCACCGCGCTTGCCTTTACCGCGACGGTGCCGGACCTGCTCAAAATCGCGCGCGATATCAACTCCGCGACCTATCAGCCGTTTACCGCGTTTGGCATTGCGGCGGTGCTCTATTTAATTATCTCTTATGTTCTGATTAGCCTGTTCCGTAAGGCTGAAAAACGCTGGCTGCAGCATATAAAACCTTCTTCGACGCACTGAGAAAGATGATGGCTGAGAACAAATTAAACGTTATTGATTTGCACAAACGCTACGGCGAACATGAAGTGCTGAAAGGGGTGTCGCTGCAGGCTAACGCAGGCGACGTAATCAGTATAATCGGTTCATCCGGCTCGGGTAAAAGTACCTTCCTGCGCTGCATTAACTTCCTCGAAAAGCCGAGCGAAGGCTCGATTGTGGTGAGCGGGCAGAACATCAACCTGGTGCGTGACAAAGACGGCCAGCTGAAGGTGGCGGATAAGAATCAGCTGCGCCTGCTGCGTACGCGCCTGACGATGGTGTTCCAGCATTTCAACCTCTGGAGCCACATGACGGTGCTGGAGAACGTGATGGAAGCGCCGGTTCAGGTGCTCGGCTTAAGCAAGCAGGAAGCCCGGGAACGCGCGGTGAAATACCTGGCGAAAGTGGGTATCGACGAGCGCCAGCAGATGAAGTATCCGGTACACCTTTCCGGCGGCCAGCAGCAGCGTGTCTCCATCGCCCGCGCGCTGGCGATGGAGCCTGAAGTGCTGCTGTTCGACGAACCGACCTCCGCGCTGGACCCGGAACTCGTCGGCGAAGTGCTGCGCATCATGCAGAAGCTGGCCGAAGAGGGCAAAACGATGGTGGTGGTGACGCACGAGATGGGCTTCGCCCGTAACGTCTCGAACCACGTGATTTTCCTGCATCAGGGGAAAATTGAAGAGCAGGGGCACCCTGACGAGGTGCTGGCAAACCCGCAGAGCCCGCGTTTGCAGCAGTTCCTTAAAGGATCTCTGAAATAAAGAGGGCATCAGCCCGCAGTGCAGCCCAATCGCCCGGTGACGCTTCGCTTACCGGGCCTACAAAACCCCAGGCCGGGCAAACGCAGTACCGCTCGGCATTCAGGCCGCACCACACTCCAGGCGATACACCCAGTCGTCATACCGCACGCCGTCAATCTCATACGCCTTTTCAAGCACCTGCGTGCGCACAAACCCGGCTTTCTCAAGCACCCGTACAGAGCCGCCGTTGTCCGCCAGCACGTACGCGTTAATCGCCTTCACGCCGGTCTGGTTGAACGCATAATCACACACCGCGCGCAGCGCTTCGCTGGCGATCCCTTTTCCCTGCGCGGCAGGCACAACCGTATAACCGATATCCGCCTCTTCACGATTCTCAGGACTGATTTGCAGGCCAATATCGCCCAGCGGCGTATCTTCATTCAGAAAGCGGATCACGAAGACATGCTCCGCCATCAGGCGTGCGGCAAACACGCGTCGGGTCTCTTTCTCAGGCGCAATCGCGGCCATATAGCGCATAATATCGCGGTTTTCGCGCAGCGAACGGAAGAACGCCCAGTCAGAGGGTTCGAAAGGGGTGAGATGAAGCCGGGGAGTGGTGATGGTTGCCATTGTTACGCCATTTCATCGGAACATGGCGTATCACTGTAACATATTCAGCGTACCACATCCCCCAGCGCCTCTTCTAAGTCATACCAGCGAAACGCAAACCCGGCCGCTTCCAGCCGTTTTGGCAGCGCGCGCTGACCGCCCAGCACCAGCACGGACGCTTCACCCATCAACAGCCGAATTGCCGTCGCAGGCACGCGTAATATCGCCGGGCGATGCAGGGCATGCCCCAGCGCGTGGGCAAACTGTTCATTTCGCACCGGATACGGCGCAACCATGTTAAACGGCCCGCGCAGATCGTTATCCAGCAGCCAGATAATGCCGTTCACCATATCGTCGATATGGATCCAGGCCAGGTACTGTCGACCGTTGCCGATCGGCCCGCCGAGCCCCAGCCTGAAGGGCGGAAGCATTTTACCCAGAATGCCGCCTTTCGGCGCAAGCACTACGCCGGTACGCAGCAGGCAGACGCGGGTATTATCGCTTTGCGCCGCGCAGGCGATGCGCTCCCACTGGGCGCAGAGTTTATGGGTGAACTCGTTGTGGGGCGGCTCTTCCTCGGTCACCACCACTTCGCCGAGATCGCCGTAATAGCCCGTTGCAGAGCCTGAAATCAGCACCGACGGCGGGGTCTGGCTGTTGCGAATCAGCTCAACCAGTTTCTCAGTTATGTTCCAGCGGCTGCTGCACAACCGCTGTTTCTGCTCTTCGGTCCAGCGCTTATCGGCGATGGGTTCACCCGCAAGGTTGATGACGGCGTCGAAGCCGTCCAGATTCTGCCGATCGGCCAGCCCTTTCCAGATATCGACCCCCGCGCCCAGCACCTGGCGCGCTTTCTCCGGGCTGCGGGTCACTACGGTAATGTCGTGATGCAGCGCCTGCAAACGCGCAATGAGATGGCGCCCAATCAGGCCTGTACCGCCGGTCAGCAGAATCTTCATACAACCTCCAGGTTTACGCCTGGCGTCGCCAGCTTAACGTCATGGAGACGGAGTCGGCATAGCGCAGGGCGTGAAGTTTATCGATCTCTACTTCAGCATAAGTGACCCAGTGATGGTCGCGTGCGATATCGAGCACATCCTGAGTTAATTTCTCCAGCAGCGAGAAGCGGTTATTTTCCACGTACTGGATGATGTTTTTGGTTATCGTGCGATAGTTCAGCGCGTCATTGATGTCTTCGCTGGCCCGCGCTTTGTCTGCCGGGTAGTGAATCACCACATTAATGACAATATCCTGACGGTTGGCAATCTCTTCCTCTTTGATACCAATGAACGTGCGCAAGCGTAAATTTTTTATACGAATAATAGCGTCTGGCTGTGACATTGCAGGTCTTCTCCGTGTCAGTATTTCCCGCCCATAATACATGAGAGCCTCTCAGCCACCCAGCCTCATAGGTGATTAAACCTGCTGGATTTTTTGCATTGCGCGTTCGGTGGCCGGGCGGGTCCGGATACGCTCAAACCAGTTGTTCACCGCCGGGTAAGACGCTAAGTCAATCCGGTGTTTATCATGCGTATTTACCCACGGCCAGCAGGCGATATCGGCAATGCTGTAATGGTCGCCCCCAAGCCACGGCGTTTTCTCCAGCCGCTGGTTCAGAACGCCGTAAAGACGCTGGGTTTCAACCTGATATCGCTCAATGGCGTAAGGAATGGTCTGAGGCGCGAAGGCGGTGAAGTGGTGGTTCTGCCCCAGCATCGGCCCAAAGCCGCTTGACTGCCAGAAAAGCCACTGCAGAGTGTGGTGACGCTCGCGCAGTTCACCGCTCAGCAGCTTGCCGGTTTTCTCTGCCAGATAAAGCAAAATTTCACCGGATTCAAACAGGCTTAACGGCCTGCCTCCGTCCGCCGGCTGGCTATCAATAATGGCCGGAATTTTATTGTTGGGCGAGATAGCCAAAAACACAGGGTTGAACTGTTCGCCTTTGCTGATATCCACGCGGATGATTCTGTAATCCAGTTCGGCTTCTTCGAGAAAGAGGGTGATCTTGTGGCCGTTTGGGGTAGGGGCGTAATAAAGGTCAATCATTCTCAACTCCTGTCCATGCAAATAGTGGTGCCATGACAAATGAGTATAGGTGCTTGTTGTAAATCGTGAGTTTTCATCAAGTGACAGCGAAGCAAAGAGATTATATGTTGAGTAAAAACCGATCAGCCGATGAGGATGTTATGAACCAGCCCGTAATTACATTGTGGTCCGATGCAAATTTCTTTTCTCCCTATGTTATGAGCGTTTACGTCGCGCTGGCCGAAAAGGGACTCTCTTTTACGCTGAAGACTGTCGATCTCGACGGTGGTGAACACCTCAAACCCCAGTGGCAGGGTTACGACCTGACGCGACGCGTGCCGGTGCTGGAACTGGATGGTTTTGCACTGAGCGAATCCTCGGCTATCGATGAATATCTGGAAGATCGTTTTGCGCCGCCGGAGTGGGAGCGCATCTATCCTCACGATCTGCAAAAGCGCGCCCGCGCCCGGCAGATCCAGGCGTGGCTGCGTAGCGACCTGGTGCCGATTCGCGTCGAGCGCTCCACGGATGTCGTGTTTGCCGGTGTGAAAAAGCCAGCGCTCAGCGCAGAAGGCGTCGAAAGCGCGCAAAAGCTGATTGAAACTGCAGCCTCGCTGCTCGCTCACGGCAACCCGAACCTGTTCGGTGAATGGTGTATTGCGGATACCGATCTGGCGCTGATGCTGAACCGTTTGATTCTCAACGGCGATGAGGTCCCTCAACTGCTGGTGGACTATGCGGCGTTCCAGTGGCAGCGAGCCTCCGTACAGCGCTATGTGGCACTCTCCGCTAAGCGCGCGGGCTGATAAGCCCTGACGCTTCAGGTATGATAAGGGGAGTTTTTTTACCAGGGAGTGACGGATGAAACTGATGTTTGCGTCAGATATCCATGGATCGCTGCCCGCGACCGAGCGAGTGCTTTCTCTGTTTTCGCAAAGCGGGGCCCAATGGCTGGTGATTCTGGGGGATGTGTTAAATCATGGTCCGCGTAATGCGCTGCCGGAAGGCTATGCCCCGGCGCAGGTGGCGGAAAAGCTTAACCCGTTTGCCTCGCGCATTATCGCCGTTCGCGGTAATTGCGACAGCGAAGTCGACCAGATGCTGCTGCATTTTCCCCTTACCGCGCCATGGCAACAGGTTCTGCTGGAAAACAGCCGCCTGTTTCTGACCCACGGACACCTTTTCGGCCCGGATAATCTCCCGGCGCTCGCGGCTGGCGATGTCCTGGTTTACGGCCATACTCATATTCCGGTGGCTGAAAAACGCGGTGAGATTTATCACTTTAATCCGGGGTCGGTCAGCATCCCGAAAGGCGGATATCCTGCGAGCTATGGCCTGCTGGATGGAAATACCCTGAGCGTTATCGCACTTAATGATCAGCAAGTTATTGCGCAGGTAGCGATTAATCCGTAAGTTACACCACAACTGCAAACGCGCCGAAAGAGCGCTTAGACGAGAAGGTTTCCCGATGGTGGAGCAGAATCATTTGGCAAGTACTGAATGGGTTGACATTGTCAGCGAAGAAAATGAAGTGATCGCGCAGGCGAGCCGCGAACAAATGCGTGCAGAGCGCCTGCGTCACCGTGCAACGTACATCGTTGTGCATGACGGCATGGGCAAGATTCTGGTCCAGCGCCGCACGGACACCAAAGATTTTCTTCCGGGCATGCTTGATGCCACCGCAGGCGGCGTCGTGCAGGCCGATGAAGTGCTGCTGGATTCCGCACGTCGTGAAGCGGAAGAAGAGTTAGGTATCGCCGGGGTGCCGTTTGCCGAGCACGGGCAGTTCTATTTCGAAGACGAACATTGCCGCGTCTGGGGTGGACTGTTTAGCTGCGTTTCCCATGGGCCTTTCGCCCTGCAGGAAGAGGAAGTGAGCGAAGTCTGCTGGATGACGCCGGAAGAGATTACCGCCCGCTGCGACGAGTTCACGCCGGATTCGTTAAAAGCGCTGGCGCTGTGGATGACCCGCAACGCCAAAAACGAATCCGCTAAGCCGGAAAACAAAGCGGAAAAAGAGGAAGAGGCTGAGTAAGCCTTAACAGCTTTCCCGCAGACACAGGCTGGACGCGATGGGTTTTTGGTCGCGCCAGTCTCCGTCATTCAGACGTTCCAGTAGCGCTTTACCTGCCTCAATCCCAATCTTTCGATGCGGTACCGCCATCGTCGTCAGCGGCGGCTGGCAGACGCGGCTCACGTCGCTATCGCCAAAGCCCACGACAGCCAGATCGTCCGGCACTTTAATGCGTCGACGCTGACACTCATACAGCGCGCCGCAGGCCAGCTCATCTGATACGCACACCAGCGCATCCAGCTCCGGCCACGCCAGCAAGAACTCTGGCAGTTGTGCCGCGCCGGTCGAGAAGCTCGGCGGGATCGCCGCGTTAATCACCCGGTTCGGCGACAGATGATGGCGCAGCATCGCCTTGTACCAGCCCTGCAAATGCTGCTGGAAAATCCACTGCTCCTGGTTTGCGCACAGCAGGCCGATATTCTGGTAGCCGCGCCTAATCACCATTTCCGTCAGCTCGTACATGGCCGCCACGTTATCGATCCCGATATTCATATCGATCGGATCGGCGCGCATCGCACCCATCTCCATTACCGGAATCGAGGCGTTTTTCAGCCAGTGGCGAACGGTGTCGGTGTGCTCGACGCTGAGCAAAATCGCGGCGGCGATATTTGACGCCAGCAGGGTCTCAAGCAGCTTCTCTTCCTGCTCAAGCCGATGCTGGGACTCTGCCAGCATAATCTGGTATCCGGCGGGCTGCAGCACCTGCTGTAGGCCCGCAAACATTTCAGAGCAACCGGCTTCGGAAAGGTTGGGAACAACCATCGCAATCGTCCATGAGGACGCGGATGCCAGTGCGCTGGCGGCGAGATTGGGCATATAACCCAGCTCCTGCACCGCAGCTTCAATTTTTTCACGCAGTTTATCGGAAACCTGTTCGGGCGTGCGGAGCGCACGGGAGACGGTCATCGTGCCGACTCCGGCAAGCTGCGCGACATCAGCGAGCGTGACTTTTCCGGTACTGCGCCGTTTTCGGGTTAAAGACATACACCTTCCTGCTGACCAGACGCGTTCTTTTTTCCTTCATTTCAGGTGACAGGCAGTATACGCCTTAAATCCCTTTTTTTGCTGTGATTTCACACCATGATTACATTTTGATAGCGCTATCACATTTCTGCATGTTGGTAATTGGTAGCGCTATCTTTGTGATCCCGATCGCAGTCAATGATTGATGGGTTGAATAAAGTTTGCCCATCTTTAGCGTTTGGCGGGAGGGAAAATGCTCAAAAATTGGATATATGATACAACCATCACGCTGCAGGATA
This sequence comes from Enterobacter sp. IF2SW-B1, assembly GCF_001743375.1. Taxonomy (NCBI): domain Bacteria; kingdom Pseudomonadati; phylum Pseudomonadota; class Gammaproteobacteria; order Enterobacterales; family Enterobacteriaceae; genus Enterobacter; species Enterobacter sp. IF2SW-B1. The sequence goes on from NZ_MJAA01000008.1 coordinate 266,694, forward strand.
GCGTGGAAAGCTGGCCACAGGCGCTGGAGATATGCGCGAAACCGCTGCTGGATCTGCAGGTGATTGCACCGGAATACGTGACGGCAATCATTCAGCAGCACCATACGTTAGGACCCTATTATGTGCTGGCACCAGGGCTAGCCATGCCGCATGCGCGGCCGGAGGAAGGCGCCAAAGGACTGGGCTTGTCATTACTAAAACTAAAACAGGGCGTCTCTTTTGGTGCCGGAGAGTTTGACCCTGTCGATCTGATTATTATGCTTGCGGCACCGGATAAACATAGCCATATCGAAATGATATCCGCGCTCGCTGAATTATTTTCCAGCGACGAAGATATGGAGAAATTACATCAGGCGAATACCCTGGAGGACATTAAAACCATTATTGACCGCTTCTGATTTAATTTTTTAATCCGATTATTCACAACATTACGCGCCAGCGTGATGGGGCGTGCTCTACTCAAAATAAGGGGACAACGATGAAAATCATGGCTATTTGCGGTTCTGGCCTGGGCAGCAGTTTTATGGTCGAAATGAACATTAAAAAAGTGCTTAAAAAGCTGGATATTGAGGCCGAGGTTGAACACTCCGATCTCTCCTCCGCCACGCCGGGCGCGGCGGACCTGTTCGTGATGGCGAAAGACATTGCGGCCAGCGGCAGCGTGCCGGAAAGCCAGCTGGTGGTGATCAACAACATCATTGATATCAACGAACTCGAAGCGCAGCTGCGCGCCTGGTTCGACAGACAATAACCCTGATAAGGCGAGGTGGATATGTTTATCCTTGAAACGCTGAATTTCGTTGTCGATATTTTAAAAGTCCCTTCGGTGCTGGTGGGTTTAATTGCGTTAATTGGTCTGGTCGCGCAGAAAAAAGCATTTTCTGATGTCGTAAAAGGCACAATTAAAACGATTCTCGGCTTTATTGTACTGGGCGGTGGCGCCACGGTGCTGGTGGGGTCGTTAAACCCGTTAGGCGGCATGTTTGAGCACGCTTTTAATATCCAGGGCATTATTCCAAACAATGAAGCGATTGTGTCGATCGCGCTGGAAAAATACGGTGCCTCGACCGCGCTGATCATGGCCTTCGGCATGGTGGCGAACATTGTCGTCGCGCGCTTTACCCGCCTGAAGTACATCTTCCTGACCGGGCACCACACCTTCTACATGGCGTGCATGATCGGCGTGATCCTGACGGTCGCGGGCTTTGAAGGGGTGGGGCTGGTCTTTACCGGTTCACTGATCCTCGGCCTGATTATGGCCTTTTTCCCGGCGATTGCGCAGCGCTATATGAAGCGTATTACCGGCAACGATGAGATCGCCTTCGGTCATTTCGGTACGCTGGGCTACGTGCTGTCCGGCTGGATTGGCAGCAGGGTCGGCAAAGGCTCGCGCTCCACCGAAGAGATGAACCTGCCGAAAAACCTCAGCTTCCTGCGCGACAGTTCGATCTCCATCTCCCTGACCATGATGATTATCTACCTGATCATGGCGGTAAGCGCCGGGCGTGAGTACGTGGAGTCCACCTTCAGCGGCGGGCAAAACTACCTGGTCTACGCCATCATCATGGCGATCACCTTCGCGGCGGGCGTGTTCATCATCCTGCAGGGCGTGCGCCTGATTCTGGCGGAAATCGTCCCGGCCTTTACCGGCTTCTCAGAAAAACTGGTGCCGAACGCGCGTCCGGCGCTGGACTGCCCGGTGGTCTACCCGTATGCGCCAAACGCGGTGCTGATTGGCTTCCTGTTCAGCTTCCTCGGGGGAATTGTGGGGTTGTTGATCTGCGGTCAGTTTAGCTGGGTGCTGATCCTGCCGGGCGTAGTGCCGCACTTCTTCACCGGCGCAACGGCGGGCGTGTTCGGTAACGCCACCGGTGGACGCCGCGGGGCAATGATAGGCGCCTTTGCTAACGGCCTGCTGATTACCTTCCTCCCGGTCCTGCTGCTGCCGGTACTGGGTGCGATTGGCTTTGCTAACACCACCTTCTCGGACGCCGACTTCGGCGCGGTCGGGATTGTGCTGGGCAACCTGGCGCGCTTCCTGTCACCGCTTGCCATCACCGGGCTGGTTGTGGCGCTGTTCGCGCTGCTGGTGGCCTACAACATCTTCGCGAAAAACAAACCTGCGGGTAGTAACGCGCAGGAAAATACCGGAGCCAAATCATGAATGAGAACGAGATAACCGAACTGGCGCGTCAGATCCGTCTTGAAACCCTCAAATCCCTGACGCAGCTGGGCTTTGGGCACTACGGCGGCAGCATGTCGGTGGTGGAAACCCTGGCGGTGCTGTACGGCGCCGTGATGAAGATCGACCCGGCGGATCCGGACTGGCCTGAGCGCGATTACTTTGTGCTGTCGAAAGGTCATGCAGGCCCGGCGCTCTACAGCACCCTGGCGATTAAGGGCTACTTCCCGGTTGAAGAGTTGAGTACGCTGAACCAGAACGGCACGCGTCTGCCCAGCCACCCGGACCGTCTGAAAACGCGCGGCGTGGATGCCACCACCGGCTCGCTGGGGCAGGGGATCTCCATTGCGGGCGGTATGGCACTCTCGCACAAGCTGGCCGGGCGACCGAATCGGGTCTTCTGCATCGTTGGCGACGGCGAGCTGAACGAAGGCCAGTGCTGGGAAGCGTTCCAGTTTATCGCTCACCATCGTCTGAACAACCTGACCGTGTTCGTGGACTGGAACAAACAGCAGCTCGACGGCGAACTGGACGAAATCATCTGTGCCTTCGACCTGGAGGGCAAATTCCGCGCCTTTGGCTTTGACGTGGTGACGGTCAAAGGGGACGACATTCCGGCACTGCTGAAGGTGACTTCAAGGGTACCGGAGGCCGATGCGCGTCCGCGGGTGGTGATCCTCGACAGCATCAAAGGGCAGGGCGTGTCTTACCTGGAACAGCTCAGCAACTCGCACCACCTGCGATTGACCGCGGAGAGCAAAGCGGCCCTCAATGAGACGATTCGCCAACTGGAGGCTTCACATGATTAAGGTTGCACCGGCAGGACAGAAAGACGCCGTTGAGATGCGCAAGGTCTACGCGGGCTTTGTGGCAAAGCAGATTGAGGCCGGCAGCGAGATTATCGCCCTGGAAGCGGACCTGATGAGTTCAATGGCGATGGACGGCGTAGCGCGCGATTATCCGCAGCACGTGATTAACTGCGGCATTATGGAGGCCAACGTCATCGGCACTGCGGCGGGGCTGTCGCTCACCGGCCGTAAGCCGTTCGTGCACACTTTCACCGCGTTTGCCAGCCGTCGCTGCTTCGACCAGCTGTTTATGTCCCTGGACTACCAGCGCAACAACGTGAAGGTGATTGCCTCGGATGCGGGCGTGACGGCCTGCCACAACGGCGGGACGCATATGTCCTTCGAGGATATGGGCATCGTGCGCGGTCTGGCGCATTCGGTGGTGCTGGAAGTCACCGATGCGGTGATGTTCGAGGATGTGCTGCGCCAGCTTATCGATCTCGAAGGCTTCTACTGGGTACGCACCATCCGCAAGCAGGCGCCGAGCGTCTATGCGCCGGGCTCAACCTTTACCATTGGCAAAGGCAACGTGTTGCGCGAGGGAAGCGATATCACGCTGATTGCCAACGGCATCATGGTGGCGGAAGCGCTGGAAGCGGCGCGCCAGCTTGAACAGGAGGGGGTTAGCGCAGCGGTCATCGACATGTTTACCCTGAAGCCTATCGATCGGATGCTGGTGAAAAACTATGCCGAGAAAACCGGGCGCATCGTCACCTGCGAAAACCACAGTATTCACAACGGTCTCGGGTCAGCGGTGGCGGAAGTGCTGGTGGAGACCTGCCCGGTGCCGATGCGTCGCGTGGGCGTGAAGGAGCGTTACGGCCAGGTGGGCACACAGGACTTCCTGCAAAAAGAGTATGGCCTGACGGCGCATGACATTGTGTCGGCGGCGCGGGAGCTGCTGTAATAAAAAAAGGCGACCAATTAAGTGGTCGCCTTTCTTGCCGGATGGCGCTTCGCTTATCCGGGCTACAAGACCGTAGGCCCGGTAAGCGCTAGCGCCACCGGGCTTTTTAACATTACTGCTGCTGCGAAGACTGAATTGCTGTCAGCGCGATGGTGTAGACGATATCGTCAACCAGCGCACCACGGGACAGGTCGTTCACAGGCTTGCGCATGCCCTGCAGCATTGGCCCGATGGAGATCAGGTCGGCAGAACGCTGTACCGCTTTGTAGGTGGTGTTACCGGTGTTCAGATCCGGGAAGATGAACACGGTAGCGCGACCGGCAACCGGCGAGTTCGGCGCTTTGGATTTCGCCACGTCAGCCATTACCGCGGCGTCATACTGCAGCGGGCCGTCGATCATCAGATCGGGACGTTTTTCCTGCGCAATACGGGTCGCTTCACGGACTTTCTCTACGTCGCTACCTGCACCAGAGGTGCCGGTGGAGTAGGAGAGCATCGCTACGCGTGGTTCAATACCGAAGGCAGTCGCGGAGTCCGCAGACTGGATAGCGATTTCTGCCAGCTGTTCTGCGGTAGGATCCGGGTTGATCGCGCAGTCGCCGTAAACGTAAACCTGTTCAGGCAGCAGCATGAAGAACACGGAGGAGACCAGCGAGCTGCCCGGTGCGGTTTTGATCAGCTGCAACGGTGGACGGATGGTGTTCGCGGTGGTGTGAACCGCACCGGAAACCAGACCGTCAACTTCGTCCTGCTCCAGCATCAGCGTGCCCAGCACGACGTTGTCTTCCAGCTGCTCGCGCGCAACGGCTTCGGTCATGCCCTTGTTCTTACGCAGCTCAACCAGACGGGCAACGTAGCTTTCGCGAACCACTTCCGGGTCAACGATTTCAATGCCAGCACCCAGCTCAACGCCCTGAGACGCCGCAACGCGGTTGATCTCATCCGGGTTACCCAGCAGCACGCAGGTCGCGATACCGCGCTCTGCACAGATGGCCGCCGCTTTAACGGTACGTGGCTCGTCGCCTTCTGGCAGAACCACGCGTTTGCCCGCTTTACGCGCCAGCTCGGTCAGTTGGTAGCGGAAGGCTGGAGGAGACAGACGGCGGCTGCGCTCGGAGGTCGCGGTCAGGGATTCGATCCAGTCTGCGTTGATGTAGCCCGCAACGTATTCCTGAACTTTCTCGATACGCTCATGGTCATCAACCGGCACTTCCAGGTTGAAGCTTTGCAGGCTCAGAGAGGTCTGCCAGGTGTTGGTGTTCACCATGAAGACTGGCAGGCCGGTAGCGAACGCACGCTCGCACAGCTTGCTGATGCGCGCGTCCATTTCGTAGCCGCCGGTCAGCAGAATTGCACCGATTTCCACGCCGTTCATCGCCGCCAGGCAGGCAGCAACCAGCACGTCCGGACGGTCTGCGGAGGTCACCAGCAGGGAACCTGCGCGGAAGTGCTCCAGCATGTGAGGAATGCTGCGCGCGCAGAAGGTCACGGACTTCACGCGGCGGGTGTTGATATCGCCTTCGTTAACGATGGTCGCGTTCAGGTGACGCGCCATATCGATTGCACGGGTGGCAATCAGATCGAAGCTCCATGGCACTGCGCCGAGTACAGGCAGCGGGCTGGATTCCTGCAGCTTTGCCGGATCAACCTTGATGACTTTCGCTTTGGAAGAGTCGTCGAAGATTTCGGACAGGTCAGGACGCGTACGGCCCTGCTCATCCACTGGCGCGTTCAGCTTGTTCACGATCACGCCGGTGATGTTGGTATTTTTCGCGCCGCCGAAGCTGCTGCGCGTCAGTTCGATACGCTCTTTCAGCTGCTCTGGGGTATCAGTCCCCTGAGACATCACGAAAACGATCTCTGCGTTCAGGGTTTTCGCGATTTCAAAGTTCAGGGACTGGGCAAACTGGTGTTTGCGGGTCGGGACCAGGCCTTCAACCAGCACCACTTCCGCGTCCTGCGCGTTAGCGTGGTAGTTGGCGATGATCTCTTCCATCAGCACGTCTTTCTGGTTGCTGGAGAGCAGAGACTCAACGTGGCTCATCTTCAGCGGTTCAGCCGCAGGAAGATTGGAATTCTTACGCACGATGGTGGTGGTCTGGTCTGGCGCATCGCCACCGGCACGAGGCTGGGCAATAGGCTTAAAGACGCTCAGACGAACGCCTTTGCGTTCCATAGCGCGGATCACGCCGAGGCTGACGCTGGTCAGGCCGACGCTGGTTCCGGTAGGGATCAGCATAATAGTACGGGACACGGTTTATCCTCTTTCGTTACCGCCGCATTGGGCGGGTTACAAAACAGCACCGCCAGCATTGCTGGCGGTGTGGAATCAGGCAGTCAGGCGGCACGCGTCTTGCGCGATGACCAGCTCTTCGTTAGTTGGGATAACGATAGCCGGGCGGGTGCCTTCTTTGTTGATGAAGCCAGACTTGCCGAAGCGGGCAGCCAGGTTACGCTCGTGATCGACTTCGAAGCCCAGAACGCCCAGTTTGCCCAGGGACAGTTCACGTACCATTGCCGCGTTCTCACCAATGCCACCGGTGAAGATAACCGCGTCCAGACGACCGTCCATCAGCGCGGTGTAAGAACCGATGTACTTCGCCAGACGGTGGCAGTAAACGTCCATTGCACGCTTCGCGTCTTCTTTGCTGTCGTAGTTGTCTTCAACGTAACGGCAGTCGCTGGTGACTTCGGTCAGACCCAGCAGGCCAGACTCTTTGGTCAGCATTTTGTTGATGTCGTCAACGCTCATGCCCAGAGTGTCGTGCAGGTGGAAGATGATCGCCGGGTCGATATCACCGGAACGGGTACCCATCACCAGACCTTCCAGCGGGGTCAGACCCATAGAGGTATCAACACATTTACCGTTGCGGATAGCAGAAACAGAACCACCGTTGCCCAGGTGGCAGGTGATGATGTTGACTTCTTCAACCGGCTTGTTCAGGACTTTTGCGGCTTCCTGAGTCACATAGAAGTGGCTGGTGCCGTGCGCGCCGTAGCGACGTACGCCGTGCTCTTTGTACAGGCTGTACGGCAGGGCATAGAGGTAAGACTCTTCCGGCATGGTCTGATGGAACGCGGTGTCAAACACGGCCACGTTTTTGTCTTTCAGATTCGGGAAGGACTTCAGCGCTTCAGCGATACCGATCAGGTGCGCCGGGTTATGCAGCGGAGCAAAAGAGGCAGAGTCTTTGATGCCCTGGATAACAGAGTCGTCGATGACAACGGAGCTGGTGTATTTTTCGCCGCCGTGGACGATACGGTGACCAATCGCAGTCAGCTGAGCAGACAGTTCTGGTTTTTGTGCCAGAATAGTGTTAACGATAAAGTTCAGCGCTTCACTGTGAGCGGCGCCTGCACCTAAAGCCGCTTCTTGTTTGCTGCCGTCCATCTTCCACTTGATACGTGCTTCAGGCAGATGGAAACATTCGGCCAAACCAGAGAGGTACTCGTCACCGTTGAGCGCATCGATGATGGCGAATTTCAGTGAAGAGCTACCGCAGTTCAGAACCAGTACTAACTTACTCGACATGGAAGTACCTATAATTGATACGTGGCTAAAAAAACGTCAATGAGCCTAAAAGCGTAACGCAAGCTGACCCAGACGTTTATGATTAACATCATGCCAAACGAACATTCTGGCAGGATGGAAGAAATACCTATGATTTTAAGCCATTTTGAACATTTTTCAGACAATGGCATAATATGCGATAATTTGACGAGTTAACGCTTCTCGTCTACGGCCCTATCAGGCTGGCACAGAATACCCGATACGGGGTAGCGATGACAAAATATTTTGAACGTTGTCATAGCCTGTTGTGGTTTTGCACAAAAATTTTAATTTTTATATGTGAAGTTGAGGTACAGCCATGTCGACACCCGAAATCCCGTCCGTGAGCTTTTTCAGTCTGTTTCGTCGGGGACAGCATTACGCAAAGACGTGGCCAATGGAAAAGCGCCTTGCGCCAATGTTTATTGAGAATCGCACGATCCGCGCCACGCGCTATGCGATTCGCTTTATGCCTCCGGTCGCTATCTTTACTCTGTGCTGGCAAATCGCCCTCGGTGGACAGCTTGGTCCTGCCGTCGCAACGGCGCTCTTCGCGTTAAGCCTGCCGATGCAGGGGCTGTGGTGGTTAGGCAAACGCTCCATTACGCCGCTTCCGCCTTCAATTTTACACTGGTTTTATGAAGTGCGTGGAAAACTGGAGGAGGCCGGGCAGGCGCTGGCCCCGGTTGAAGGCAAGCCGGATTACCAGGCGCTGGCGGACACGTTAAAGCGTGCTTTTAAGCAGCTGGATAAAACATTCCTCGATGACTTGTGATTGATCATCGAAACGACTAACAAAAGAAGGCACAGTAACACACCGTTACCGTGTCTTTTTTTTACAGTGCAATGCGCTACAGGAGTCGAAAGATGGAAATGACCCATGCTCAACGTCTGATTTTGTCTAACCAGTACAAGATGATGACTATGCTTGATCCCGATAACGCTGCGCGCTACAGCCGCCTGCAAACCATCGTCGAACGCGGTTTTGGTTTGCAAATGCGCGAACTGGACCGCGAGTTTGGCGAGCTGAAAGAAGAAACCTGCCGCATCGTGATCGACATTATGGAGATGTATCACGCTCTGCACGTCTCCTGGACGAACCTCAAAGACCAGCAGACCATTGATGAACGTCGCGTGACCTTCTTAGGCTTTGATGCCGCGACGGAAGCGCGCTATCTGAGCTATGTTCGCTTTATGGTGAACACCGAAGGGCGCTACACCCATTTTGATGCGGGAACGCACGGCTTCAACGCCCAAACCCCCATGTGGGATAAATATCAACGTATGCTGAGCGCGTGGCACGCCTGCCCGCGTCAGTACCATTTAAGCAGCAACGAAATTCAACAAATCATTAATGCCTGACGGAGGTGCGTGTGCAGTGTAAAGGTTTTCTGTTTGATCTGGACGGTACGCTGGTGGATTCGCTGCCGGTGGTGGAGCGTTCTTGGTGCCACTGGGCCGACCGGCACGGCATCGACCATAAGGACGTGCTGAATTTTATCCATGGCAAACAGGCCATTACCTCATTGCGGCACTTTTTAGCGGGGCGTTCTGAGGAAGAGATCCAGGCGGAGTTCAGATACCTGGAGCAGATTGAGGCCACCGACACCGAGGGCATTACCGCGCTGCCCGGGGCGCGCGAACTGCTTGAGCATCTGAATGAAGCGCAAATCCCGTGGGCTATCGTCACCTCCGGCTCTGTTCCGGTCGCGCATGCCCGCCATAAGGCGGCCGGTTTACCGAAGCCTGAGGTGTTCATTACGGCTGAGCGCGTTAAACGCGGCAAGCCGGAGCCGGATGCGTTTCTGCTTGGTGCAGAAATGCTGGGCTTCGCGCCTGCAGAGTGTGTGGTGGTGGAAGATGCGGCCGCTGGCGTGCTGGCCGGGCTGAACGCCGGGAGCCACGTCATTGCCGTTAACGTTCCGGCGGGATCTCCACGCCTGGACGAGGCGGACTTTGTGATTCATTCTCTGACGGCGCTGGCGGTGTCAAAAGCGCCCGACGGAGTTGTAACCGTCTCGCTAAAAATGTAATCCCATGATATAGCCCCACGCTGCTGGGGCTTTTTTATGGCAAAATTTCTCATCTTCCACTGACAAGGATAGGTTGTGAACGGTGAACTGATCTGGGTTCTGAGCCTGCTTTTAATCGCCATTATTCTCTTCGCCACAGGCAAGGTGCGCATGGATGCCGTCGCCCTGTTTGTCATCGTCGCGTTTGTGCTGAGCGGCACGCTCACGCTACCGGAAGCCTTCTCCGGGTTCAGCGACCCCAACGTTATCCTTATAGCTGCCCTGTTTATCATCGGCGACGGCCTTGTTCGCACCGGCGTGGCGACCATCATGGGCGCGTGGCTGGTTAAGGTGGCCGGCAGCAGTGAAACCAAAATGCTGATCTACCTGATGCTGACGGTCGCCGGATTGGGGGCGTTTATGAGCTCAACGGGCGTGGTCGCTATTTTTATCCCGGTGGTGCTGAGCGTTTCAATGCGGATGCAGAGCTCGCCGTCGCGCCTGATGATGCCCCTGAGCTTTGCCGGTTTGATCAGCGGAATGATGACGCTGGTGGCGACGCCGCCGAACCTGGTTGTCAACAGCGAGCTGATTCGTGAAGGGTTTCAGGGCTTCAGCTTTTTCAGCGTCACCCCGCTTGGGCTGGTGATTCTGGCGATGGGCGTGGTCTACATGCTGCTGACCCGTTTTGCCCTGAAGGGCGACAAACAGGATAAGAACAAAGAGGGGTGGAAGCGACGTACCTTCCGCGATCTGATCAAAGAGTACCGCCTCACCGGGCGGGCGCGCCGTCTGGCCATTCGCCCCGGCTCGCCGATGGTCGGCCAGCGGCTCGACGACCTTAAGCTGCGCGAGCGTTATGGCGCGAACGTGATCGGGGTTGAGCGCTGGCGTCGTTTTCGCCGGGTGATCGTTAACGTGAACGGGGTATCAGAGTTCCGCGCGCGTGATGTCCTGCTTATTGATATGTCAACGGCGGACGTGGATCTGCGAGAGTTCTGTAGCGAGCAGCTGCTGGAGCCGATGGTGCTACGCGGCGAGTATTTCTCCGACCAGGCGCTGGATGTGGGGATGGCCGAAGTGTCGCTGATACCGGAATCGGAACTGCTGGGTAAAACCGTGCGTGAAATGGGTTTCCGTACCCGCTATGGCCTGAACGTAGTGGGGCTGAAGCGTGATGGCGTGGCGATGGAAGGGGCCGTCGTCGATGAGCCGATCCTGCTGGGAGATATCTTTCTCGTGGTCGGCAACTGGAAGTTGATAAGCCAGCTCGGGCAAAAAGGGCGTGATTTTGTGGTGCTCAACATGCCGGTCGAGGAGAGCGATGCCTCCCCGGCGCACAGCCAGGCGCCTCATGCGATTTTCTGTCTGGTGCTGATGGTGGCGCTGATGCTGACCGATGAAATCCCTAATCCGGTCGCGGCCATTATCGCCTGCCTGCTGATGGGGAAATTCCGCTGCATTGACGCCGAAAGCGCGTATAAAGCCATTCACTGGCCGAGCATTATTCTTATCGTCGGGATGATGCCCTTTGCCCTGGCACTGCAAAAAACCGGCGGGGTGGATCTGATCGTAAAAGGCTTGATGGACGTGGGCGGCGGGTATGGACCGTACATGATGATGGTCTGTCTGTTTGTCATGTGCGCCACGATAGGGTTATTTATCTCGAATACCGCGACGGCGGTGCTGATGGCGCCCATTGCGCTGGCGATGGCGAAATCCATGGGGGTGTCGCCGTACCCGTTTGCGATGATGGTCGCGATGGCGGCATCCGCGGCGTTTATGACGCCGGTTTCATCGCCGGTGAACACGCTGGTGCTGGGGCCGGGGAATTATAAGTTCAGCGATTTCGTGAAGCTGGGCGTGCCGTTCACCGTGCTGGTGATGGTGGTGTGCGTGGTGTTAATTCCGGTTTTATTCCCGTTTTAGCGTGAGCGCAGAAACGTAGGCCGGGTAAGGCGAAGCCGCCACCCGGGTAAAATTACAACGGTGAATCCTGGCTAATCTCGTCCAGCGATAGATGGAAGCTCGGCACAAATACCTGCATGAAGTAGTCCATCTCTTCGCTACGGCGGGATTCCAGCGTTTTTTCCAGACGCGTTTTCGCCAGTAAAAACTCATTATTGCCCGCAGACAGCTCTTCCAGACACTTCAGATAGGCGCACAGCGCGTCGGCCTGTTTGACCAGCGACTTTTCATCTTCCGTATACTGATGCTCGTCGATGAGCGGTTCAAAGATATCGCGCAGCTCTTCGGGCACCATCTCGATAAGCTTCTGCTGGGCAATCTTCTCGATAGCCTTATATTCCTGAGCAATCTGAGAATTGAAATATTTCACTGGGGTAGGCAGGTCGCCGGTCAGCACCTCTGATGCGTCGTGGTACATCGCCAGCAAAGCGATGCGCTCGGCATTCACCTGCCCGTTAAATTTGCGATTCTTAATGGCAGCCAGCGCATGAGCAACCATAGCAACCTGCAGGCTATGCTCAGACACGTTCTCTGTACGCACGTTGCGCATCAGCGGCCAGCGGTTGATCAGTTTCAGGCGGGAGAGGTGGGCAAAGAAATGGCTCTGACTCATAGGTTACCTTTTGTCTTCACTGCGACAGGACTTCATTGTGCGGGGAGGGGAGGGAAGATGCAAATCAGGCTACCGAAGTAGCCTGATTTTAAGATTACTGATGGTATCCAGAGAGGAATCGCCCGAAGCGGCTGATAGCCATTTCGAGATCGTCTTCACGTGGCAGGGTCACGATACGCACGTGGTCCGGCCACGGCCAGTTAAACGCCGTCCCCTGAACCAGCAGCACTTTTTCCTGCAACAGGAAATCGAGCACCATTTTCTGATCGTCGTGGATATTGAAGCGCTTCGCGTCAATTTTCGGGAACATATACAGTGCCCCGTTCGGCTTCACGCAGGAGACGCCCGGGATATCGTTGATCAGTTCCCATGCGCGGTTACGCTGTTCGTACAGGCGACCGCCAGGGACGATAAACTCACTGATGCTCTGGTAGCCGCCCAGCGCCGTCTGGATCGCGTGCTGCGCAGGCACGTTGGCGCAAAGACGCATCGACGCCAGCATCTCAAGCCCTTCAATATAGCCTTTTGCGTGCTTTTTCGGGCCGTTCAGCACCATCCAGCCCTGACGGAAACCGGCCACGCGGTAGGTTTTAGACAGTCCGTTAAAGGTGACGGTCAGCAGGTCGGGCGCCAGCGCGGCGATAGAGTGGTGCTGCGCCGCGTCGTACAGGATCTTGTCGTAGATTTCGTCAGCGAAGATGATCAGGTTGTGCTGGCGGGCGATCTCCACGATCTCCATCAGCAGCTCTTTTGAATAGACCGCGCCCGTCGGGTTGTTCGGGTTGATGATCACAATCCCACGCGTGTGAGGCGTGATTTTCGCGCGAATGTCATCCAGATCCGGGAACCAGTCAGAGGATTCGTCGCAAAGATAATGTACCGCTTTACCGCTGGAGAGCGATACGGCAGCGGTCCACAGCGGATAGTCCGGCGCGGGAACCAGCATTTCGTCACCGCTGTTCAGCAGCGCCTGCATGGCCTGAACGATAAGTTCGGAGACGCCGTTGCCGATATAGATATCTTCGACGGTAACGTCACGCATACCGCGCGCCTGGTAGTGCTGCATAATGGCTTTACGGGCGGAGTAAAGTCCCTTTGAGTCACAATAGCCTTGTGCCGTAGGCAGGTTGCGGATCACATCAACCAGAATTTCATCCGGCGCTTCAAAACCAAATGGCGCGGGGTTGCCGATGTTGAGCTTCAGAACCTTGTTGCCTTCTTCTTCAAGGCGTTTTGCCTCTTTCAGAACCGGGCCACGGATGTCATAACAGACGTTATCTAGCTTGCTGGATTTTTCGATAGGGGACATGAACCTTTAACCTTTTCGCTATTATTGCCACTCCCTGCCGTGGAAGTCAGCACGGAATAATGTACTCCCCCCACGCTTCGTTTTGAAGGGTGTGCAGAAGAAGATTTTGTGCCCATAGCGAAATTGTGATGAATCTTTTTAACTATTGACTGTCGCTTTCACCGCCTTAACGTCATGTACAAACCATAAATAAAGGTTGATTGTGCTAAGAATTTATGTGAATTATGTATATTGTTCTGATGGAAAATAAAAAACGCGCAGACAACAAGCAGAAGTTGCGCTGGGTGACATTTCGTAAAACCTGAGTGTTGAAGGGACCTTGCAGTAATAGCCCGGAGCGGCTAAAAGTTAATCATGTGAAATTAATGTTAAGTGTTATTAATGAATGACCATAATCTAAATTAAAATTTATTTATTATTAACCAACAAAATGCAACTTTAGTTAATTCTAATAAAATTAGTTTAGAAGCTTAACAAACCTCTTTAATCCCGAATATTGCAATAAGACTTATAAATAAAGTGGATTTGGGTTAAGATGTCTATACGGAAAGCAGTAGAAAGATGCAGTGGTTTTGCATTTTTGAAACTGATTTTTCGGTTTAATTGATTGTTATTGTTGGAGTTATCTCTGGCTGGAATGTGTCAAACATCTCCTGCTACGTTGACAGCGCTGCGAAAAAGATGGCAGAAAAAGTGTTACGCCTTTAATGTAATTTACATAACCCTGCGAACATCTAAATATCCTGAACGTTTAAGAGAATAAAATAACGTCATGAAACGTGCTTTCTGACTGTTGATATAAAGCAGCACAATAACTATCTGTCAGGCAGTCTGCCGGGCCGGGATGCGAGGGAAAACCTTCAGAAGGAATTGCTTAACTGTTACACACAGCTTCAACCCGGGCAGCTCCGCACGAGCAACCTGAAAGTGAATAGATATGATAAATGCAAATCGTCCGATAATGAATCTCGACCTCGATCTGCTGAGAACGTTTGTTGCGGTCGCCGATCTCAACACTTTTGCAGCAGCTGCTGCCGCCGTCTGCCGAACTCAGTCCGCCGTTAGCCAGCAAATGCAGCGGCTGGAGCAACTGGTTGGGAAAGAGCTTTTTGCCCGTCACGGGCGTAATAAGCTCTTAACGGAACACGGTATTCAGCTACTGGGTTATGCCAGGAAAATTCTTCGCTTTAATGATGAAGCATGTATGTCATTAATGTTTAGCAACCTTCAGGGGGTGTTAACCTTAGGGGCATCTGATGAGTCAGCGGATACAATATTGCCGTTTCTTCTCAACCGAATTAGCTCGGTTTATCCGAAGCTTGCGCTGGATGTGAGCGTAAAACGTAATGCCTTTATGGTTGAGATGTTAAATGAGAACAAGGTCGACCTGGTGGTCACGACGCATCGTCCCGGACAGTTTGATTGTCTGACCTTGCGCACATCGCCAACGCACTGGTATTGCGCAGCGGAATACGTGTTGCAAAAAGGGGAACCCGTACCGCTTGTTTTACTGGACGATCCGAGTCCTTTCCGGGATATGGTGCTTACGGCGTTAAATGAAGCCAACATTCCGTGGCGTCTGGCCTATGTAGCGTCCACGCTGCCTGCGGTGCGTGCCGCCGTGAAAGCGGGTCTTGGCGTAACGGCCCGTCCGGTAGAGATGATGAGCCCCGATCTGCGCGTTCTCGGTAAATCTGATGGTCTCCCAGCGCTGCCGGATACCGAGTATCTGCTTTGCCATAACGCGTCCAGTCATAACGAGCTGGCGAAGGTGGTGTTTGAGGCGATGGAAAATTACCATAACCCATGGCAGTTCGAGCATGTTACCTCCGAAGGGGGGGATGATTCCCTGATCGTTGAAGGTGACTTTGAGTGATCAAAAGCTCAAAATTCTGGTAACAAATTGTAAGTGTAAAAAAAAGCCACTCGTGCCGTTTTCGCACGCAGTGGCTTTTTTTTGCCATTATTATCCTCTTTCGTAACAGGGTTTTCATAAATAAAACATACATATCAAGGGAATAAATGCTTCTGCTTAAATCTTGTTCACTTTCCGTTCTAACTTCATCCATAACCCCTTGATGTTAAAAAAGCAGCAAATATGTTGCCGGTTTTTTGGGTGAATTAACAAAAGCGTGTCTCAGATCAAGAAAATACTCCTATTTGGGGGGAGGAATCGTTGGCAAATCCTGTCAAAATAGGAGGGTTATTTTTTTTACTTCCAAAACGGACACGATTCAACAACATGCATTTGACGAAAAGTCAGGTAACCACCAGGGTTAAAGGGCACCAAATGTTAATGAGAATCGCTCGATGTAATTTAATGTGAAGAAACCTTTGTTAAAGTTGACAATAGGTTATAGAAAGGAGTAAAAAACCCCATCATTTTGCTGTCTACGTCTCATTTCAGACAGTTAGTGTAAGGTTATTTGTTCCTCCCCATGAATCGATGTGATGCCCATCTGCCAGCAAGAGCAGTGTCGTCGGTATCACTTTTGATGAGTAAGCAATGAGTATGTCAACATCCACAGAAGTCATCGCTCATCACTGGGCATTCGCAATCTTTCTTATTGTAGCCATTGGCCTGTGCTGCCTGATGTTAGTCGGCGGCTGGTTCCTGGGCGGTCGCGCCCGTGCAAGGCACAAAAACACACCTTTCGAATCAGGTATTGATTCAGTAGGTTCCGCTCGCTTACGCCTGTCTGCCAAGTTCTATCTGGTAGCGATGTTCTTCGTCATCTTTGACGTGGAAGCGCTCTACCTGTTCGCATGGTCGACCTCCATTCGCGAAAGTGGTTGGGTGGGCTTTGTCGAGGCCGCAATTTTCATTTTAGTGCTACTGGCCGGTCTGGTTTATCTGGTGCGTATTGGCGCGCTTGACTGGACGCCTGCGCGTTCACGTCGTGAACACATCAACCCGGAAAACAGTATCTCTAATCGTCAGCAGTAACAGCGAGGCAATAAGATGGATTATACGCTCACCCGCATAGATCCTAACGGTGAGAATGACCGTTACCCCCTGCAAAAACAGGAGATCGTAACCGACCCCCTGGAGCAAGAAGTCAACAAAAGCGTGTACATGGGCAAACTCGAACATGCCATGCACGATATGGTCAACTGGGGTCGTAAGAACTCCATCTGGCCATACAACTTTGGCCTTTCTTGCTGCTACGTTGAAATGGTGACGTCATTCACTGCGGTGCATGACGTTGCGCGTTTTGGGGCCGAGGTACTTCGTGCTTCCCCGCGTCAGGCTGACCTGATGGTGGTGGCCGGTACCTGCTTTACCAAAATGGCACCTGTTATTCAGCGTCTGTATGACCAGATGCTGGAGCCAAAATGGGTTATTTCCATGGGCGCATGTGCAAACTCCGGCGGTATGTACGACATTTATTCCGTTGTACAGGGCGTTGATAAGTTCATTCCGGTGGATGTTTACATCCCGGGCTGCCCGCCGCGCCCAGAAGCCTATATGCAGGCGCTGATGCTGCTGCAGGAGTCTATCGGTAAAGAACGTCGCCCACTCTCATGGGTTGTTGGCGATCAGGGTGTCTATCGCGCGAACATGCAGTCCGAGCGCGAGCGTAAACGTGGTGAACGTATTGCCGTCACCAACCTGCGTACGCCTGACGAAATTTAATTTGCGCCTGTAGGCCTGGAGAAAACCTTCGCATATCACTACTCAAATAGCGCGAAGCCAGGCTTAACAGTCACCACGGACCATTTGCAATGGTGAACAATATGACCGACTTAACCGCGCAAGAAGCCGCCTGGCAGACCCGGGATCATCTTGATGACCCCGTTATTGGCGAACTGCGCAACCGTTTTGGGCCGGATGCCTTTACCGTTCAGGCGACCCGCACCGGGGTACCCGTTGTTTGGGTGAAGCGTGAACAATTGCTGGAAGTTGTCGATTTCCTCAAGAAATTGCCAAAACCTTACGTCATGCTGTTTGACTTACACGGCATGGACGAACGTCTGAGAACGCACCGCCAGGGTCTCCCTGCTGCGGATTTTTCCGTTTTCTACCACCTGATCTCAATAGACCGCAACACGGATATCATGCTCAAGGTGGCATTGTCTGAAAACGACATGCATCTGCCGACGATCACCAAACTTTTCCCGAACGCTAACTGGTATGAGCGTGAAACCTGGGAAATGTTCGGCATGACCTTCGACGGCCACCCGCACCTGACGCGCATCATGATGCCGCAGACCTGGACCGGCCACCCGCTGCGTAAAGACTACCCGGCACGTGCGACCGAATTCGATCCGTTTGAGCTGACCAAAGCCAAGCAGGATCTGGAGATGGAAGCGCTGACCTTCAAGCCGGAAGACTGGGGCATGAAGCGCGGTACTGAAAACGAGGACTTCATGTTCCTCAACCTCGGTCCGAACCACCCGTCTGCGCACGGTGCATTCCGTATTATTCTTCAGCTTGATGGCGAAGAGATTGTCGACTGCGTCCCTGACATCGGCTACCACCACCGCGGTGCTGAGAAGATGGGCGAGCGTCAGTCCTGGCACAGCTACATTCCGTATACCGACCGTATCGAGTACCTCGGCGGGTGCGTAAACGAAATGCCATACGTGCTGGCCGTTGAGAAACTGGCAGGCATCACCGTACCGGATCGCGTTAACGTGATTCGCGTTATGCTGTCAGAACTGTTCCGCATCAACAGCCACCTGCTGTACATCTCTACGTTCATTCAGGACGTGGGCGCGATGACCCCAGTCTTCTTCGCCTTTACCGATCGTCAGAAAATCTACGATCTGGTGGAAGCGATTACCGGCTTCCGTATGCACCCGGCCTGGTTCCGTATCGGCGGTGTGGCACACGATCTGCCGCGCGGCTGGGACCGCCTGCTGCGTGAATTCCTCGACTGGATGCCGAAGCGTCTGGCGTCTTACGAGAAAGCCGCGCTGCGCAACACCATCCTGAAAGGCCGTTCCCAGGGCGTTGCTGCCTATGGCGCGAAAGAAGCGCTGGAGTGGGGGACTACAGGTGCTGGCCTGCGCGCGACCGGTATTGATTTCGACGTGCGTAAAGCCCGTCCTTACTCTGGCTACGAGAACTTCGACTTTGAAGTGCCGGTTGGCGGCGGTGTGTCCGACTGCTACACCCGCGTGATGCTGAAAGTGGAAGAGCTGCGCCAGAGTCTGCGCATCCTTGAGCAGTGCCTCAACAACATGCCGGAAGGCCCGTTCAAGGCGGATCACCCGCTGACCACGCCGCCGCCGAAAGAGCGCACGCTGCAGCATATCGAAACCCTGATCACCCACTTCCTGCAGGTTTCCTGGGGCCCGGTCATGCCGGCGCAAGAATCCTTCCAGATGATTGAAGCGACCAAGGGTATTAACAGTTACTACCTGACCAGTGACGGCAGCACCATGAGCTACCGTACCCGCGTGCGTACGCCGAGCTTTGCGCACCTGCAGCAGATCCCGTCCGCCATCCGCGGCAGTCTGGTCTCTGACCTGATTGTGTATCTGGGTAGTATCGATTTTGTTATGTCAGATGTGGACCGCTAATTATGCACGAGAATCAACAACCACAAACCGAGGCTTTTGAGCTGAGTGAAGCAGAGCGTGCCGCCATTGAGCACGAGATGCACCACTACGAAGACCCGCGTGCGGCGTCCATTGAAGCGCTGAAAATCGTACAGAAACAGCGTGGTTGGGTGCCGGATGGGGCGATTTACGAGATCGCAAAAGTGCTGGGCATTCCGGCAAGTGACGTAGAGGGCGTAGCTACGTTCTACAGCCAGATCTTCCGTCAGCCGGTAGGCCGCCATGTGATCCGCTACTGTGACAGCGTCGTCTGCCACATTACCGGCTATCAGGGCATTCAGGCTGCGATTGAGAAAAAGCTCAATATTAAGCCGGGCCAGACCACGTTCGATGGACGCTTTACTCTGCTGCCAACCTGCTGCCTGGGTAACTGCGACAAGGGGCCGACCATGATGATTGATGAGGACACTCACAGCCATCTGACGCCGGAAGCGATTCCTGACCTGCTGGAGCAGTACAAATGAAAACTGTAATTCGTACTGCTGAGACGCATCCGCTGACCTGGCGTCTGCGCGATGACAAACAGCCGGTATGGCTCGACGAATACCAGAGCAAAAACGGCTATGCCGGTGCGCGTAAAGCCCTCGGCGGCATGGCGCCGGACGACATCGTTAATGCGGTGAAAGATTCCGGCCTGAAAGGCCGCGGCGGTGCGGGCTTCTCCACCGGTCTGAAGTGGAGCCTGATGCCGAAAGACGAATCCATGAACATCCGTTACCTGCTGTGTAACGCCGATGAAATGGAGCCAGGCACCTATAAAGACCGCCTGCTGATGGAGCAGCTGCCGCACCTGCTGGTGGAAGGCATGCTGATCTCCGCGTTTGCGCTGAAAGCGTACCGTGGCTACATCTTCCTGCGCGGTGAGTACATCGAAGCGGCAGAAAACCTGCGTCGCGCGATTGCCGAAGCCACCGAAGCCGGCCTTCTGGGTAAAAACATCCTGGGTACCGGGTTTGACTTCGAACTGTTCGTGCACACCGGTGCCGGGCGTTACATCTGCGGTGAAGAAACTGCGCTGATTAACTCCCTGGAAGGCCGCCGTGCGAACCCGCGTTCCAAGCCACCGTTCCCGGCAAGCTCCGGCGTTTGGGGTAAACCGACCTGCGTTAACAACGTCGAAACCCTGTGTAACGTCCCGGCTATCCTCGCCAACGGCGTGGAGTGGTATCAGGGCATCTCCTCAAGCAAAGATGCCGGTACCAAGCTGATGGGCTTCTCCGGTCGCGTGAAGAACCCTGGCGTCTGGGAACTGCCGTTCGGTACCACCGCACGCGAAATTCTTGAAGACTACGCCGGCGGCATGCGCGATGGCCTGAAATTCAAAGCCTGGCAGCCGGGTGGGGCAGGGACAGACTTCCTGACCGAAGCCCACCTTGACCTGCCGATGGAATTCGAAAGCATTGGGAAAGCAGGCAGCCGTCTGGGTACGGCGCTGGCGATGGCCGTCGACCACGAGATCGGCATGGTATCGCTGGTGCGTAACCTGGAAGAGTTCTTCGCCCGTGAGTCCTGCGGCTGGTGTACACCGTGCCGTGACGGTCTGCCATGGAGCGTGAAGATCCTGCGCGCCATCGAGCGCGGCGAAGGCCAGCCGGGCGATATCGAGACACTTGAGCAACTGTGTCGATTCTTAGGGCCAGGTAAAACCTTCTGCGCCCACGCACCGGGTGCCGTCGAGCCGCTGCAGAGCGCGATTAAATATTTCCGCGACGAATTCGAAGCAGGCATCAAGCAGCCGTTCAGCAATACCCATTCGATCAATGGTATTCAGCCGAACCTGCTGAAAGCGCGCTGGTAACGACAAGAATTTTGATTAACGCTCGGTTTCGACTGAGCCAACTGGAAGCATGCTAATGGCTACGATTCATGTAGACGGCAAAGAATACGAAGTCAACGGGGCGGACAACCTGCTGGAAGCTTGTCTGTCTCTTGGCCTCGATATTCCGTACTTTTGCTGGCATCCGGCGCTGGGCAGCGTCGGTGCTTGCCGCCAGTGTGCGGTGAAGCAATATCAAAACGCGGAAGACACGCGTGGTCGCCTGGTGATGTCCTGTATGACGCCAGCCACCGAAGGCACCTTTATTTCGATTGATGACGAAGAAGCCAAACAGTTCCGTGAAAGCGTGGTGGAGTGGTTGATGACCAACCACCCGCACGACTGTCCGGTTTGTGAAGAGGGCGGTAACTGCCACCTTCAGGATATGACCGTGATGACCGGTCACAGCTTCCGTCGCTATCGCTTTACCAAGCGTACCCACCGTAACCAGGATCTGGGGCCGTTCATCTCTCACGAAATGAACCGCTGCATCGCCTGCTACCGCTGCGTGCGTTACTACAAAGACTACGCGGATGGTCAGGATCTGGGCGTGTATGGCGCACACGACAACGTCTACTTCGGCCGTCCGGAAGACGGCGTGCTGGAGAGCGAATTCTCCGGTAACCTGGTAGAAATCTGTCCGACCGGCGTATTCACGGATAAAACCCACTCCGAGCGTTACAACCGTAAATGGGACATGCAGTTTGCACCAAGCATCTGCCAGCAGTGTTCCCTCGGCTGTAACACCAGCCCGGGTGAGCGCTACGGCGAACTGCGTCGTATCGAAAACCGTTACAACGGTACCGTTAACCACTACTTCCTGTGCGACCGCGGTCGTTTCGGCTATGGCTATGTGAACCTGAAAGACCGTCCGCGTCAGCCGGTTCAGCGCCGTGGCGACGACGTTATTACCCTGAACGCTGAACAGGCGATGCAGGGCGCGGCAGATATCCTGCGCCAGTCGAAGAAAGTGATCGGCATCGGCTCCCCGCGCGCCAGTATCGAAAGCAACTTCGCGCTGCGCGAGCTGGTCGGGGCGGAAAACTTCTATACCGGAATCGCCCAGGGCGAGCAGGAACGTCTGCAGCTGGTACTGAAAGTGCTGCGTGAAGGTGGTATCCATACCCCTGCGCTGCGCGAAATTGAATCCTATGATGCGGTTCTGGTGCTGGGTGAAGACCTGACGCAGACCGGCGCCCGCGCGGCCCTGGCGGTTCGTCAGGCGGTGAAGGGTAAAGCACGTGAAATGGCAGCGGCGCAGAAAGTGGCTGACTGGCAGATTGCGGCGATCCTCAACATCGGCCAGCGCGCGAAGCATCCTCTGTTTGTGACTAACGTCGACAATACCCGTCTGGATGATATCGCGGCGTGGACCTACTGCGCGCCGGTTGAAGACCAGGCGCGTCTTGGCTTTGCCATTGCCCACGCGCTGGACAACAGCTCACCGGCCGTTGAACTGGATCGCGACCTGCAAAACAAGGTCGACGTGATTGTTCAGGCCCTCGCAGGTGCGAAGAAACCGCTGATTATCTCCGGTACCAACGCCGGTAGCGCTGAAATCATTCAGGCCGCCGCGAACGTTGCCAAAGCCCTGAAAGGCCGCGGTGCAGACGTCGGCGTGACCATGATTGCCCGTGCGGTAAACAGCATCGGTCTGGGCATGATTGGCGGCGGCTCGCTGGAAGAAGCGTTAAGCGAACTGGAATCCGGTTCCGCTGACGCCGTGGTGGTGCTGGAAAACGATCTGCATCGTCATGCGTCTGCCGCTCGCGTTGACGCCGCGCTCTCCAAAGCGCCGCTGGTGATGGTCATTGACCATCAGCGCACCGCGATCATGGACAAAGCGCACCTGGTGCTCTCTGCGGCAAGCTTCGCAGAAAGCGACGGTACCGTTATCAACAACGAAGGCCGCGCCCAGCGTTTCTTCCAGGTTTATGACCCGGCGTACTACGACAGCAACACCGTGATGCTGGAAAGCTGGCGCTGGCTGCACTCCCTGCACAGCACCGTGCAGAGCCGTGAAGTGGACTGGACGCAGCTCGACCACGTTATCGACGCGGTGGTGGAAAAACTGCCTCAGCTGGCAGGCATTAAAGATGCCGCACCTGAAGCAAGCTTCCGCATCCGCGGCCAGAAGCTGGCGCGTGAACCGCACCGCTACAGCGGCCGTACCGCGATGCGTGCCAACATCAGCGTGCACGAACCGCGCCAGCCGCAGGATAAAGACACCATGTTCGCCTTCTCCATGGAAGGGAACAACCAGCCGTCTGCCCCGCGTTCGCAAATCCCGTTCGCATGGGCTCCGGGCTGGAACTCCCCGCAGGCGTGGAACAAGTTCCAGGCGGAAGTGGGCGGCTCCCTGCGCCACGGCGATCCGGGCGTGCGTCTGATTGAAGCTTCCGAAACCGGTCTGGACTTCTTCACCACCGTACCGGCGAGCTTCCAGGCGCAGGACGGTAGCTGGCGTATTGCCCCGTACTACCACCTGTTCGGTAGCGACGAGCTGTCCCAGCGTTCACCGGTCTTCCAGACCCGTATGCCGCAGCCTTACATCAAGCTCAACCCGGCGGATGCCGCGAAGCTTGGCGTTAACGCGGGCGCGAACATCGCCTTTAGCTATGACGGCCAGACCATCAGCCTGCCGCTGATTATTTCTGAAAATCTGACAGCAGGGCAGGTCGGTCTGCCGATGGGTATGCCTGGCATCGCGCCGGTTCTGGCGGGTGCGCGTCTTGATAATCTGCAGGAGGCAAAAGCATGAGTTGGTTAACGCCGGATCTTATCGACATCCTGCTGAGCATTCTGAAAGCGATTGTGATCCTGCTGGTGGTGGTCACCTGCGGCGCGTTCATGAGCTTTGGTGAACGTCGTCTGCTCGGTCTGTTCCAGAACCGTTACGGACCGAACCGCGTGGGCTGGGGTGGTTCACTCCAGCTGGTCGCGGACATGATCAAGATGTTCTTTAAAGAGGACTGGATCCCGCGCTTCTCGGATCGCGTGATCTTTACTCTGGCACCGATGATCGCCTTCACCTCGCTGCTGCTGGCGTTTGCTATCGTTCCGGTCAGCCCGACCTGGGTGGTCGCTGACCTGAACATCGGCATTCTGTTCTTCCTGATGATGGCAGGTCTCGCGGTTTACGCGGTCCTGTTCGCAGGCTGGTCCAGTAACAACAAATACTCGCTGCTGGGTGCGATGCGTGCTTCCGCGCAGACGCTGAGCTACGAAGTGTTCCTGGGACTCTCCCTGATGGGCGTGGTGGCGCAGGCCGGTTCATTCAACATGACCGACATCGTCAACAACCAGGCCGACATCTGGAACGTTATCCCGCAGTTCTTTGGGTTTATTACCTTTGCTATCGCGGGCGTGGCCGTGTGTCACCGTCACCCGTTTGACCAGCCGGAAGCCGAACAGGAACTGGCCGACGGTTACCACATCGAATATTCCGGCATGAAGTTCGGTCTGTTCTTTGTGGGCGAGTACATCGGTATCGTCACCATTTCCGCGTTGATGGTAACGCTGTTCTTTGGTGGCTGGCATGGCCCGTTCTTACCGCCGTTCATCTGGTTCGCGCTGAAAACCGCGTTCTTCATGATGATGTTCATTTTGATTCGCGCAGCGTTACCGCGTCCACGTTATGACCAGGTAATGTCCTTCGGCTGGAAAGTGTGCCTGCCGCTGACGCTCGTCAACTTGTTGGTAACGGCAGCTGTCATTCTCTGGCAGCAGCCATAAGGGGCTATAGACCATGACCTTAAAAGAATTACTGGTAGGTTTCGGTACCCAGGTACGCAGTATCTGGATGATCGGCCTGCACGCGTTTGCTAAACGCGAAACCCGGATGTACCCGGAAGAGCCGGTATATCTGCCGCCGCGCTACCGTGGCCGTATCGTGCTGACGCGCGACCCGGACGGTTCCGAGCGCTGCGTTGCCTGTAACCTGTGTGCGGTAGCGTGTCCGGTCGGCTGTATCTCTCTGCAGAAAGCCGAGACGGTAGACGGCCGCTGGTACCCTGAGTTCTTCCGCATCAACTTCTCACGCTGCATCTTCTGCGGTCTGTGTGAAGAAGCGTGCCCAACCACGGCGATTCAGCTGACTCCAGACTTCGAGCTGGGTGAGTACAAGCGTCAGGACCTGGTGTACGAGAAAGAGGATCTGCTGATTTCCGGTCCGGGCAAATACCCGGAATATAACTTCTACCGGATGGCGGGTATGGCAATCGACGGCAAAGATAAGGGCGAAGCAGAGAACGAAGCTAAGCCTATCGACGTCAAGAGCCTGTTACCGTAAGGAGAGGGCAATGGAATTCGCTTTTTATATCTGTGGCCTTATCGCCATCCTGGCTACGCTGCGAGTGATTACGCACACCAATCCGGTGCATGCGCTGCTGTACTTAATCATTTCGCTGCTGGCTATTTCCGGGGTGTTCTTCGCGCTGGGCGCGCACTTCGCCGGTGCGCTGGAGATCATCGTTTACGCCGGGGCCATCATGGTGCTGTTCGTGTTCGTAGTGATGATGCTGAACCTGGGCGGCTCTGAAATTGAGCAGGAACGTCAGTGGTTAAAACCGCAGGTGTGGATTGGCCCGGCAATTTTGTCGGCCATCATGCTGGTGGTGATCGTTTACGCCATTCTGGGCGTCAACGATCAGGGCATCGACGGCACGCCAATTGGTGCGAAAGAGGTGGGTATCACGCTCTTTGGCCCATACGTTCTGGCGGTGGAACTGGCCTCTATGCTGCTGCTGGCAGGCCTGGTTGTGGCTTTCCACGTTGGCCGCGAAGAGCGTGCTGGCGAGGTGCTGAGCAACCGCACTGACGACCGCGCGAAAAGAAAAACGGAGGAGCGCGCATGATCCCCTTAACACATGGACTGATCCTCGCTGCGATTTTATTCGTTCTGGGTCTGACCGGTCTGGTTATCCGCCGCAATTTGCTGTTTATGCTGATCGGCCTGGAAATCATGATTAACGCCTCCGCGCTGGCCTTCGTGGTCGCCGGAAGCTACTGGGGCCAGACCGATGGTCAGGTGATGTACATTCTCGCCATCAGCCTCGCGGCTGCTGAAGCGAGTATTGGCCTGGCGCTGTTGCTGCAGCTCCATCGTCGCCGCCAGAATCTGAACATCGATTCAGTAAGTGAGTTGCGTGGATGAACATGCTTGCCTTAACCATTATTTTTCCGCTGATTGGCTTCGTGCTGCTGGCGTTTTCTCGCGGCCGCTGGTCTGAGAATCTGTCCGCGACCGTTGGCATGGGCTCTGTCGGCCTGGCTGCGCTGGTCACAGCGTATGCGGGTATCGACTTCTTTAACAACGGACGCCAGCCTTTCAGCGTGCCGCTGTGGACCTGGATGTCGGTCGGTGATTTCAACATCGGTTTCAACCTGGTGCTGGACGGCCTCTCGCTGACCATGCTCTCCGTGGTCACCGGCGTCGGCTTCCTGATCCACATGTTTGCCTCCTGGTATATGCGCGGTGAAGAGGGTTACTCCCGCTTCTTCGCCTACACCAACCTGTTTATTGCCAGCATGGTGGTTCTGGTGCTGGCCGATAACCTGCTGCTGATGTATCTGGGCTGGGAAGGCGTGGGCCTGTGCTCTTACCTGCTGATCGGTTTCTACTATACCGATCCGAAGAATGGCGCAGCGGCCATGAAAGCGTTTGTCGTGACCCGCGTGGGTGACGTCTTCCTCGCGTTCGCGCTGTTCATTCTCTACAACGAACTGGGCACGCTGAACTTCCGCGAGATGGTGGAACTGGCGCCAGCACACTTCGAGGCAGGCAATAACATGCTGTGGTGGGCAACGCTGATGCTGCTGGGTGGTGCCGTGGGTAAATCCGCGCAGCTGCCGCTGCAGACATGGCTGGCCGACGCGATGGCGGGTCCAACCCCTGTCTCCGCGCTGATCCACGCCGCGACCATGGTAACCGCCGGTGTTTACCTGATTGCGCGTACCCATGGCCTGTTCCTGATGACTCCGGAAATTCTGCATCTGGTGGGTATCGTCGGTGCGGTCACACTGGTGCTGGCAGGCTTTGCCGCGCTGGTGCAGACCGACATCAAGCGCGTTCTCGCGTACTCCACCATGAGCCAGATTGGCTACATGTTCCTGGCGCTGGGCGTTCAGGCGTGGGACGCGGCCATTTTCCACCTGATGACGCACGCGTTCTTCAAAGCGCTGCTGTTCCTCTCATCCGGTTCCGTGATTCTGGCCTGCCATCACGAGCAGAACATCTTCAAGATGGGCGGACTGCGTAAGTCCATCCCGCTGGTCTATGTCTGCTTCCTGGTGGGCGGCGCGGCGCTGGCGGCACTGCCGCTGATCACCGCGGGCTTCTTCAGTAAGGACGAAATCCTTGCGGGTGCCATGGCGAATGGTCATATCAATCTGATGGTTGCGGGTCTGGTCGGTGCGTTCATGACTTCCCTGTATACCTTCCGTATGATTTTCATCGTATTCCACGGTAAAGAACAAATTCACGCTCACGCAGGGAAGGGGATTACCCACCACCTGCCGCTGATTGTGCTGCTGGTACTGTCCACCTTCGTTGGCGCGATGATTGTGCCACCGCTGCAGGGCGTACTGCCAGACACCACCGAGCTTGAGCACGGTCGCGTTCTGACGCTTGAAATCACCTCCGGTGTGGTCGCTATCGCGGGTATCCTGATTGCGGCATGGCTGTGGCTGGGCAAACGTACGCTGGTCACTGCCGTGGCCAACAGTGCGCCGGGCCGCCTGCTGGGCACCTGGTGGTACAACGCGTGGGGCTTCGACTGGCTGTACGACATGATCTTCGTTAAGCCGTTCCTGGGCGTTGCGTGGCTGCTGAAGCGCGACCCGCTGAACAGCCTGATGAACATCCCGGCGATCCTCTCCCGCTTTGCAGGTAAAGGCCTGCTGTACAGCGAGAACGGTTACCTGCGCTGGTATGTGGCGTCCATGAGCATCGGTGCGGTTGTTGTGCTGGCGCTGCTGATGGTATTGCGTTGATCGTTAAGTGAATTTTATTCGAATTCGTTGAAAATCAGGCCCCTTCTGGGGGCCTTAAAAAGGAATGTAAATCGCCATGTTACTACCCTGGCTAATATTAATTCCCTTCATCGGCGGCTTCCTGTGCTGGCAGACCGAACGCTTTGGCGTGAAGATGCCGCGCTGGATCGCGCTGATCACCATGGGATTGACGCTCGCGCTTGGCCTGCAACTGTGGTTGCAGGGCGGTTACTCACTGACCCAGTCTGCGGGCATTCCGCAGTGGCAGTCTGAGTTCATCCTGCCGTGGATCCCGCGTTTCGGCATTACGATCCACCTGGCGATTGACGGTCTGTCGCTGCTGATGGTGGTGCTGACCGGTCTGCTCGGCGTTCTGGCGGTACTCTGCTCCTGGCGAGAAATCGAAAAATACCAGGGCTTCTTCCACCTGAACCTGATGTGGATCCTGGGCGGCGTGATCGGCGTGTTCCTTGCCATCGACATGTTCCTGTTCTTCTTCTTCTGGGAGATGATGCTGGTGCCGATGTACTTCCTGATCGCGCTGTGGGGCCACAAGGCGTCCGACGGTAAAACGCGTATCACGGCGGCAACCAAGTTCTTCATCTATACCCAGGCGAGCGGTCTGGTAATGCTGATTGCCATTCTGGCGCTGGTGTTCGTTCATCACAACGCAACCGGTACCTGGACCTTCAACTACGAAGACCTGCTGAAGACGCCAATGTCACACGGCGTTGAATACCTGCTGATGCTGGGCTTCTTCATTGCCTTCGCGGTGAAAATGCCGGTGGTTCCTCTGCACGGCTGGCTGCCAGACGCGCACTCCCAGGCACCAACGGCGGGTTCCGTTGACCTGGCGGGCATCCTGCTGAAAACGGCGGCCTACGGTCTGCTGCGTTTCGCACTGCCGCTGTTCCCGAATGCCTCCGCGGAGTTCGCCCCGATTGCCATGTGGCTGGGTGTGATCGGTATCTTCTACGGTGCCTGGATGGCCTTCACGCAATACGACATCAAGCGTCTGATTGCTTACACCTCCGTTTCCCACATGGGCTTCGTGCTGATTGCTATCTACACCGGCAGCCAGCTGGCGTACCAGGGCGCGGTGATCCAGATGATTGCGCACGGTCTGTCCGCAGCCGGTCTCTTCATCCTGTGCGGCCAGCTGTACGAACGTCTGCATACCCGCGACATGCGTATGATGGGTGGTCTGTGGAGCAAAATTAAATGGCTGCCAGCGCTCTCCATGTTCTTCGCGGTGGCTACCCTGGGGATGCCGGGTACCGGTAACTTCGTCGGCGAATTCATGATTCTGTTCGGCAGCTTCAAAGTGGTACCGGTGATTACCGTGATCTCCACCTTTGGTCTGGTGTTCGCTTCCGTGTACTCGCTGGCGATGCTGCACCGCGCTTACTTCGGTAAAGCGAAGAGCGAAATTGCTGCACAAGAACTGCCGGGGATGTCGCTGCGTGAGCTGTTCATCATCCTGCTGCTGGTCGTACTGCTGGTGCTGTTGGGCTTCTTCCCGCAGCCGATTCTGGATACCTCGCACAGCGCGATGGGCAATATCCAGCAGTGGTTTGTTAATTCTGTTTCTACTACAAGGCCGTAATTCGCCATGACAATAACTCCACAACAACTGATCGCGCTGCTACCGCTGCTGATCGTCGGATTGACGGTGGTGGTTGTGATGCTCTCCATTGCGTGGCGACGCAATCACTTCCTGAATGCCACGCTGTCGGTCATCGGCCTGAATGCCGCGTTAGTTTCACTCTGGTTTGTTGGCCAGGGCGGGGCGATGGACGTCACGCCGCTGATGCGCGTTGACGGTTACGCCATGCTGTATACCGGGCTGGTGCTGCTGGCGAGCCTGGCAACCTGTACCTTTGCTTACCCGTGGCTCGAAGGCTACAACGACAACAAAGAAGAGTTTTACCTGCTGGTACTGATTGCCGCGCTGGGCGGCATTCTGCTGGCGAATGCCAACCATCTGGCCGCGCTGTTCCTCGGTATTGAGCTGATCTCTCTGCCGCTGTTCGGCCTGATTGGTTACGCCTTCCGTCAGAAGCGCTCTCTGGAAGCGAGCATCAAGTACACCATTCTGTCTGCTGCCGCGTCGTCCTTCCTGCTGTTTGGTATTGCGCTGCTGTACGCACAGTCCGGTAACCTCTCCTTCATGGCGCTCGGCAAGAGCCTCGGCGACGGCATGCTCCATGAGCCGCTGCTGCTGGCGGGTCTGGGCATGATGATCGTTGGCCTCGGCTTCAAGCTCTCTCTGGTTCCATTCCACCTATGGACACCAGACGTATACCAGGGGGCGCCTGCTCCGGTGTCGACCTTCCTGGCGACGGCGAGCAAAATCGCTATCTTCGGTGTGGTCATGCGTCTGTTCCTGTACGCGCCGGTGGGTGATAGTGAAGCCGTTCGCGTGGTGCTGGGCATCATCGCGTTCGTCTCCATCATCTTCGGTAACCTGATGGCGCTGAGCCAGACCAACATCAAGCGTCTGCTGGGCTATTCGTCCATCTCTCATCTGGGCTACCTGCTGGTGGCGCTGATTGCGCTGCAGAGCGGTGAGATGTCGATGGAAGCCGTGGGCGTGTATCTGGCCGGTTACCTTTTCAGCAGCCTCGGCGCCTTCGGCGTGGTGAGCCTGATGTCCAGCCCGTACCGTGGTCCGGATGCCGATTCACTGTTCTCCTACCGTGGTCTGTTCTGGCACCGTCCAATTCTGTCCGCGGTAATGACCGTGATGATGCTCTCTCTGGCGGGTATCCCGATGACGCTGGGCTTTATCGGTAAGTTCTACGTGCTGGCCGTCGGTGTGCAGGCGCACCTGTGGTGGCTGACTGCCGGTGTCGTTATCGGCTCCGCGATTGGCCTCTACTACTACCTGCGTGTGGCCGTGAGCCTGTACCTGAGCGCCCCTCAGCAGCTCAACCGCGATGCTCCAGGCAACTGGCAGTACAGCGCCGGTGGTATCGTGGTGCTTATCTCCGCGCTGCTGGTGCTGATCTTCGGTATCTATCCGCAGCCGCTGATTGATATCGTGCAGCGAGCGATGCCATTAATGTAAAAACAAAAAACCCGCCTCGGCGGGTTTTTTATGGTTTGCGCCCTCTCCCTGTGGGAGAGGGATGGGGTGAGGGCACCAGCCCGCACAGGACTTAAGCCAGCTGCTTCCGGCTAATCAACGGCCCGCCAATCTTCTTCATCGAACGATCCAGCACTTCCTCAATCACCGACGACAGCTCGTTCAGCTCAAACTTCGCCACGTACCCGTCCGCCTTCACCTTGCGAATATGATCTTCGTTGGCGTTGCCGGAAAGGGAGGAGTGGATCACTACCGGAATATCCTTCAGAACCGGGTCGGTTTTGATTTTGCGCGTCAGCGTAAATCCGTCCATCTCCGGCATTTCGAGGTCGGTCAGCACCAGCGCGATCTTATCGGTGATCGGCACACCCTCAGCCTGAGCCTGTGCGGCCAGCACGCCAATTTTTTCCCACGCGTCTTTGCCGGTGATGTGCAGCTGCGCTGGGATCTCCATCGCCTGCAGACCTTTCTCCAGCATCGAACGCGCCACTTTGGAATCTTCCGCCACAATCGCGACTGCGCCCGGCTTGATGTTGAACTTGGTGGTTTTCAGATTGGTGGCGTGCAGATCGTGGTTGGCCGGGGTGATGTCATACAGGATCTGCTCAACGTCCAGCACCATCGCCAGATCGTTGGTATCCGTTTTCTCATCCAGGCAGGCAATGCTGGTGATGTAGCGACCGCTGACGGCGGTCTCCGCCGCGTGCACCTGCTTCCAGTCCAGACGCATGATGTTTTCAACCGACTCCACGGCAAAGGCCTGCACGCTGCGGGCATATTCGGTGATAAGCAGGATGTTCAGCCCGGTGGTAGGCTTACAGCCCGCCACGGCGGCCAGGTCGATCACCGGGATCACCTGATCGCGAATATTCACCATCCCCATCAGCGGTGATTTCATCCCGGCGGGTTTTGTGAATTCCGGCATCGGCACAATTTCACGCAGCTTAAAGACGTTAATGCCAAACAGCTCGGATTTATTTTCGTTCAGAGAGGTGCCAAGACGGAACAGCAACAGTTCAAAACGGTTCGACAGGGTGAGATTCGCCCTGTCATCAATATCTTTCTGGAAATTATCCATTCTACCCTCGAGAGAAATGCTGACCTTTTAATCGTTATCGGCATTCTGAGAGAAAAATGAAGGGCTAAACGCTGACCTTAGCGAAATCTTCGGCCAGCTCGCACGCCGGGAACACCGCCAGGCACTCTGCCAGCAGGCTTGCACACCCCCGCGCGTCGTAGCGGGAACTGACGTGAGTGACGATCAGCCTCCCGACGCCTGCGTCGCGGGCAAGCTGCGCCGCCTGACGCGTGGAGCTATGGCCGCGGCCGTTGGCTTTCTCTTCCATCGCCGTTTCCAGTGTGGCTTCGTGCACCATCACGTCAACGCCTCGGGCAAGCTGAAGGGCGGCAGGGCAAGGGGCCGTGTCGCCAAAGATAGCCAGCTTCTTGCCCGGCTCGGGCGCGGCGAGATAATCCTGACCGTTGATGACGCGACCGTCCTCCAGCGTGACGGTCTCGCCGTGCTTCAGGCGCTGGAACAGCGGTCCGGGTTTTACGCCCGCGGCCATCAGCGCGGCGGCGTCCAGCGCGCCGGGTTTGTCATGCGCTTCAATGCGATAGCCATAGCACTCAACGGGATGATTCAGCGGCTGCGCGCTCACCTTATAATCACCGTCATCGAAAACCTGGCCTTCGCTAATCTCAACGATCTCCAGCGGATAATCCGTCCATGATCCGCTCAGGCGCAGCGCGGTTTCAACAAATTCACGCACACCCGCAGGACCGTAAATCGTCAGCGGATTGGCGTTGCCGGCCATGGAGCGGCTGCACAGCAGGCCCGGCAGGCCAAACAGATGGTCGCCGTGCAGGTGAGTAATAAAAATTTTATCCAGCTTGCCGGGGTGATACGCGGTGTGCAGCAGCTGATGCTGCGTCCCTTCACCGCAGTCAAACAGCCACAGCCCGCCGCGGGTGGGGTGCTTAAGATCCAGCAGAATTGCCGTCACGTTTCGTGAGCGGGTTGGCACGCCAGCGGACGTACCCAGAAAAATCAGTTCCATAACGCAATCAGCCCTTTGCCGAACGGGGAGGGGTTTAGTATAACGTGATGAACCCCAGGAAGGAGAAAGAGATGATCCAGTGGCAAGATTTACATCATAGTGAGCTCACCGTTCATTCGCTCTACGCGCTGCTTAAACTGCGCTGCGAAGTGTTTGTGGTTGAACAGACGTGCCCGTATCAGGACATCGACGGCGATGACCTCGTTGGCGAAAACCGCCATATCCTCGGCTGGAAGGATAACGAGCTGGTGGCGTATGCGAGGATTCTGAAAAGCGAGGACGATGTCGAGCCCGTGGTGATAGGCCGCGTCATTATCAGCGGTCACGCGCGGGGTGAAAAACTGGGTTATCAGCTGATGGAAAAAACGCTGGAGTCATGCCAGAAACAGTGGCCGGATAAGGCGTTATACCTGGGCGCGCAGGCGCATCTGCAATCCTTCTACGGTCATTTCGGTTTTATGCCGGTCACCGACATATACGACGAAGACGGTATTCCGCACATCGGCATGGCGCGGGAAGCGAAACAGGCGTAATGGCGCGTCGTTGTCTATAGTTAGCGGACTGGTGTACTAACATGGAGAAAAATATGTCATTTCAATCCTGGGATACCCGTATCGACGACGACCTGACCTTACTGAGCGAAACGCTGGAAGAGGTGTTACGTTCCTCGGGCGACCCTGCCGATCAGAAATATATCGAGCTGAAAGCCCGTGCCGAGCAGGCGCTCCACGACGTTAAAAACCGCGTCAGCCATGCGTCTGATACTTACTACTACCGCGCCAAAAAAGCGGTTTATCGTGCCGATGATTACGTCCATGAAAAACCGTGGCAGGGCATTGGGGTGGGCGCAGCCGTAGGGCTGGTGCTGGGTCTGCTGCTGGCCCGTCGTTAAGCCGTTTAACCACTCCCTATACGTGGGTACTGATATTTCTTATGGTACCCCGTATAATATGAGGTTTTAACAGGGAGAGGTTCGCGTGAATTCGATTTTCCTCGCGCTGGAACAATTGCGTAGCCATCTTTCGCAAGCGTTACCTGCCACATCCGGCCTGCGTCATTTCGACGTCTCTTTCCCGTTAAACGATGCCTTCGATCCCCTCGCCTGGCTGGGCGAGCAGCAGTGCTATCCCCAGTTTTACTGGCAACAGCGTAACGGCGATGAAGAGCTGGCCGCGCTGGGAGCGGCGGTCCAATTCTCCTCTCTGGCGTTAGCCTCGCAGTTTTTAAGTGCGCAACACGCCCCTGATGATACCCGAATCTGCGGCCTGAACGCGTTTAACCCGGAGCAGGGCAGCCTCTTTTTACCGCGTCTGCTGTGGCGACGTACCGCTGGCAACGCCACGTTGCGTCTGCAGCTGTGGAGCGACAGCTCGCTTGAGGACGATGCCGACACCGCGCGGGCGTTCTTACAGCAACTGCTTCCCGCCAGACCGATCCGTCCGCTCTCCGTGCAGGTTGAGCGCGAAACCCATCACCCGGAAAAACCGCAATGGCTTAGCCTTATCGGCAAAGCGACAGAGACAATTGCACGCGGTGATTTCGAAAAGGTCGTTCTCGCCCGAGCCACCGACCTGCAGTGTAAACAGCGCGTTAACCCCGTCGCGCTGATGGCCGCCAGCCGCGCCCTGAATTTAAACTGCTATCATTTCTGCATGATATTTGACGCCAGCAACGCGTTTCTCGGCTCCACGCCCGAGCGTCTCTGGCGGCGGCGCGGCAATCTGCTGCGCACCGAAGCGCTGGCGGGCACCGTCGCCAGCCATACTGACGATAAACAGGCGCAGCGTCTGGGCGAGTGGCTGCTGAATGACGATAAAAACCAGCGCGAAAATATGCTGGTGGTGGAAGATATCTGCCAGCGTCTTCAACACCATACGCAGACGCTGGAGGTGTTGCCGGCTCAGGTCGTCCGCCTGCGCAAAGTGCAGCACTTACGCCGCTGTATCTGGACCGAGCTCAAGCAGGCCGACGATGAACTGTGCCTGCACGTGCTACAGCCGACGGCGGCGGTTGCCGGGCTTCCGCGACAGCCAGCGCGCGAGTTTATTCAGCACGTTGAACCCTTTAACCGCGAGTGGTACGCCGGTTCGGCCGGGTATTTATCCCCCGAACAAAGCGAATTCTGCGTGGCGCTGCGCTCGGCGCGCGTACAGGAAGACGCTCTGCGGCTTTACGCCGGAGCGGGCATTGTCAGCGGCTCTGACCCGGAGCAGGAGTGGCAGGAGATCGAAAACAAAGCCGCCGGATTGCGCTCTCTGCTCCTAAGGGATTAATACTGATTCGCGCAATCCCGATTCATATCAAAATTCCAATTTTTTCTATTATTTATACTGTGTCGCATTCTTGATACCGGACAATCTCATGTCAGTAAGTTCTTTTAACCGACGCTGGGCGGCGGTGATCCTTGAAGCCCTGACGCGCCATGGCGTCAGGCACGTGTGTATTGCACCGGGTTCTCGCTCAACGCCGCTGACGCTTGCGGCGGCTGAAAACCGGGCGTTTGTTCACCACACCCACTTTGACGAGCGAGGTCTGGGACATCTCGCGCTCGGGCTGGCGAAGGTCAGCAAAGAACCCGTGGCGGTGATTGTCACTTCCGGTACCGCC
Source organism: Enterobacter sp. IF2SW-B1 (assembly GCF_001743375.1). Classification (NCBI taxonomy): domain Bacteria; kingdom Pseudomonadati; phylum Pseudomonadota; class Gammaproteobacteria; order Enterobacterales; family Enterobacteriaceae; genus Enterobacter; species Enterobacter sp. IF2SW-B1. The sequence continues at coordinate 302,215 of NZ_MJAA01000008.1, forward strand.
GTGGCGAACCTCTATCCGGCCCTGATTGAAGCCGGGTTAACCGGTGAAAAACTGATCCTGCTGACGGCCGACCGTCCGCCTGAGCTAATCGACTGCGGCGCCAATCAGGCTATTCGCCAGCCCGGACTTTTTTCTACGCACCCTTCGCAGACGGTTTCGTTACCGCGTCCCACCCAGGATATTCCTGCAAGCTGGCTGGTCTCCACCGTCGATCACGCCATGGCGACATTGCGCAGCGGGGCGCTGCATATCAACTGCCCGTTTGCCGAGCCGCTGTACGGCGAGCTGGACGGTACCGGCCTTGACTGGCAGCGGTCGCTCGGCGAATGGTGGCAGAGCGAAAAGCCGTGGCTGCGCGAGCAGACGCATCTTGAGAGCGCGAAACAGCGCGACTGGTTCTTCTGGCGGCAGAAGCGAGGCGTGGTCATCGCCGGGCGCATGAGCGCCGCCGAAGGCAGGCTGGTCGCCGAATGGGCGCAAACACTCGGCTGGCCGCTGATTGGCGACGTGCTTTCCCAGACTGGCCAGCCGCTGCCGTGCGCCGATCTCTGGCTGGGTAACGCGAAAGCGGTTACTGAGCTTTCGCAGGCGCAGATTGTGGTCCAGATCGGCGCAAGCCTGACCGGAAAACGTCTGCTGCAGTGGCAGGCGACCTGCACGCCGGAAGAGTACTGGGTGGTGGACGCGCTGGAAGGGCGGCTCGACCCGGCGCACCATCGCGGCCGTCGTCTGGTGAGCAAAATTGATAGCTGGCTGGAACTGCACCCGGCGGAAAAACGTCAGCCCTGGGCGGTGGCGATCCCTGAGCTGTCGCGTCAGGCGTGGGAAATCACCAAAGCGCGCTGTGAGACATTCAGCGAGGCCGGGCTGGCGCACCGTATTCGCCAATACCTGCCAGAACAGGGGCAGCTGTTTGTCGGCAACAGCCTGGTCGTGCGGCTGATCGATGCCTTTTCGCAGCTGCCGGTGGGCTACCCGGTGTACAGCAACCGCGGTGCCAGCGGCATCGACGGGCTGATCTCGACGGCGGCGGGGGTGCAGCGCGCTAGCGCGAAATCGACGCTGGCGATCGTGGGCGATCTCTCCGCGCTCTACGATCTTAACGCGCTGGCGCTACTGCGTCAGGCGTCCGCGCCGTTTGTGCTGATTGTGGTCAACAACAACGGCGGGCAGATTTTCTCCCTGTTGCCAACGCCCCAGAGCGAGCGCGAGCGCTTCTACCTGATGCCGCAGAACGTGCAGTTTGAACACGCCGCGGCGATGTTCAGCCTGAAATACCATCGCCCGGAAAGCTGGGAACAGCTGGAAGCGGCGTTAAGCACCGCCTGGAAGCAGCCGGGCGCGACGCTGATTGAGCTGGTGGTGAACGAGGCTGACGGCGCGCAGACCCTGCAAAGCCTGCTGGCGCAGGTGAGCCAGCTGTGATCCTCTCGGGCGTGCAGCAGGCCGGAAAACCGGGCTATCCCTGGCTGGTCTTTTTGCACGGTTTTTCCGGCGACTGCCGCGAGTGGCAGGCTGTCGGGAAGCAACTCGGCGAATATTCCCGGCTCTATCTTGACCTGCCGGGCCACGGTGCGTCCGGGGATGTTGCCGTGACGGGGTTCGACGGGATGAGCACGTTGCTTACCCGAACCCTGCTTAGTTACAACATACTGAACTTTTGGCTGGTGGGGTACTCCCTCGGCGGCCGCATTGCGATGTTTCATGCCTGCCAGCAGCCAAAGGGGCTGCTGGGGGTGATCGTTGAAGGTGGACATCCGGGCCTGCAGGATGAGGATGAGCGTCACGCGCGGTGGACATCCGACCGCCGCTGGGCGACGCGTTTTCGCACCGAACCGCTGGAAAAGGTCTTTACCGACTGGTATCAACAGCCGGTATTTGCTTCCCTCACTGACCACCAGCGCAAGGCGCTTATCGCCCTGCGCAGCCAGAACAACGGCGCGACGCTGGCGAAGATGCTCGAAGCAACGTCGCTGGCCGTGCAGCCCGATTTGCGTGCCGCGATTAGCGTATGCAATTTCCCTTTTGACTATATCTACGGTGAACGTGACCAGAAGTTCGCGGCCCTGGCCGCTGAACTGGACGCCGTTCGCCATGCGATTCCAAACGCCGGACACAACGCCCACCGGGAAAACCCCGACGCGGTTGCCGCGAGTCTGGCTCAGATACTGCGTCTTCGAATAAAGGACACTCTATGATCTATCCTGATGAACACATGCTTTATGCGCCGGTTGAATGGCAGGACTGCTCCGAAGGCTACACCGACATTCGTTACCACAAATCCGCCGACGGCATTGCCAAAATCACCATCAACCGTCCGCAGGTGCGTAACGCCTTCCGTCCGCTGACCGTCAAAGAGATGATTCAGGCCCTGGCGGATGCGCGCTACGACGACAGTATCGGCGTGATCGTGCTGACCGGTGAAGGCGAGAAGGCCTTCTGCTCCGGTGGCGATCAGAAGGTGCGCGGCGACTACGGCGGATACCAGGACGATGCGGGTACGCACCACCTGAATGTCCTCGATTTCCAGCGCCAGATCCGCACCTGCCCGAAACCGGTTGTCGCGATGGTGGCGGGCTACTCCATCGGCGGCGGCCACGTGCTGCACATGATGTGCGACCTGACCATCGCTGCTGAAAATGCCATCTTCGGCCAGACCGGCCCGAAAGTGGGCTCCTTCGACGGCGGCTGGGGTGCCTCTTACATGGCGCGCATCGTCGGGCAGAAAAAAGCCCGCGAAATCTGGTTCCTGTGCCGCCAGTACAACGCACAGGAAGCGCTGGATATGGGCCTGGTGAATACCGTGGTGCCGCTTGCCGATCTCGAAAAAGAGACCGTGCGCTGGTGCCGAGAGATGCTGCAAAACAGCCCGATGGCGCTGCGTTGCCTGAAAGCGGCACTTAATGCCGACTGTGACGGTCAGGCGGGTCTGCAGGAGTTGGCGGGTAACGCCACCATGCTGTTCTACATGACCGAAGAGGGTCAGGAAGGGCGCAACGCGTTCAACGAAAAACGCCAGCCAGACTTCAGCAAATACAAACGGAATCCGTAATGCGTCGCGCGCAGGTTTACCGCTGGCAGATACCGATGGACGCGGGCGTGGTGCTGCGTGAACGGCGTTTAAAAACCCGTGACGGCTTCTTCGTGCATTTGCAGCAGGGCGAGCGGGAAGGCTGGGGCGAGATTTCGCCTCTGCCAGGCTTTAGCCTGGAGTCGCTGGATGAGGCGCAGTCTGCATTGCTGACGTGGGTAAAGGCGTGGCGTGAGGGCGCAAACCCAGCATTACCGGACGCACCTTCCGCCGCCTTTGGCATCAGCTGCGCGCTGGCGGAGCTGGACGGTAGCCTGCCGGAAGAGGCTAACTATCGCGCGGCACCGCTCTGCACGGGCGACCCGGACGAGCTGTTCGCGCTGCTCGCCGCCATGCCGGGCGAGAAAGTGGCGAAAATCAAAGTCGGTCTCTACGAAGCGGTGCGTGACGGCATGGTCGCCAACCTGCTGCTGGAAGCAATCCCCGATCTGCACCTGCGTCTGGATGCCAACCGCGCGTGGACGCCGCTTAAGGCGCAGCAGTTCGCCAGGTACGTCAACCCGGCGTACCGCAGCCGCATTGCCTTCCTCGAAGAACCGTGCAAAACCCGCGATGACTCGCGCGCCTTTGCCCGCGAAACGGGGATCGCCATCGCCTGGGATGAAAGCCTGCGCGAGGACGATTTTGAATTTGTCGCCGAGCCCGGCGTCAGCGCGGTGGTGATTAAGCCGACGCTAACCGGCAGCCTGGCGAAGGTGCGCGAGCAGGTCTCGGCGGCGCACGCGCTGGGGCTGACGGCGGTGATCAGCTCGTCGATAGAGTCCAGCCTGGGGCTGACCCAGCTGGCGCGCATTGCCGCCTGGTTAACGCCGGACACGGTTCCCGGCCTCGACACGCTGAACCTTATGCAGGCTCAGCTTCTCCGCGAGTGGCCTGCCAGCACGCTGCCGTGCCTCGACGCAGAGGCGCTGGAGCCGTTGCTATGAGTTTTACCGACTGGCCCTGGCGTCACTGGCGCGGGCTTTTTGCCGATAAACCGGCTCTGCGGCTGAATGATGAAGCGCTCACCTGGCAGCAGTTGTGCGTGCGCGTCGACCGCCTTGCGGCAGGGTTTCACCTGCAGGGCGTGGCGGAGGGCGATGGCGTAATGCTGCTGGCCTATAACCACCCGCAAACGCTGCTGGCATGGCTGGCGCTGCTTCAGTGCGGGGCACGTATTCTTCCCGTTAATCCGCAGCTGCCGCGCCCGCTGCTCGACGTGCTGATCCCGCAGATGACGCAGCGCTTTGCGCTGGTGCTGGACGGCAGCTACGACGGCCTTCATGGCCTGAGCATGTGCGAGCCAGCGGATGCGTACTGCGCTGCGTGGCAGCCGGCGCGGCTGGCCACCATGACGCTCACCTCCGGCTCCACCGGGCTGCCGAAGGCGGCGGTGCATACCTGCGCCGCCCATCTTGCCAGCGCCCGCGGCGTGCTGTCGCTGATGCCCTACGGGGATAATGACGACTGGCTGCTTTCGCTGCCGCTGTTTCACGTTTCCGGCCAGGGGATTTTATGGCGCTGGCTGCAGGCCGGTGCGCGCTTAACCGTGCGCGAGAAGCAGCCGCTGGAGCAGGCGCTACGCGGCTGCACCCACGCCTCGCTGGTGCCGACCCAGCTCTGGCGTCTCCTCAATAGCGAAAGCCACATCGCACTGAAAGCGGTGCTGCTCGGCGGGGCGGCCATTCCCGTGACGCTGACGCAAAAGGCCCGGGAACAGGGCGTTCGGACGTACTGCGGCTACGGCCTCACCGAGTTTGCCTCTACCGTCTGCGCAAAAGAGGCTGACGGCGATCCGGACGTGGGCCGTGCGCTGCCGGGCAGAGAGGTGCAGGTCGTTAACGGTGAAGTCTGGATCAAAGCGCAGAGCATGGCTTCCGGCTACTGGCGGGACGGCGCCCTGATACCGCTGACCAACGCGCAGGGCTGGTTTGCCACTCGCGATCGCGGGGAATGGCATGGCGACCGTCTGACGATTTTAGGCCGCATGGACAATCTCTTTTTCAGCGGTGGAGAGGGGATCCAGCCGGAATCGCTGGAGCGCGTTATCGCCGCGCATCCGCAGATTAACCAGGTGTTTATCGTCCCGCTGGATGACGCCGAGTTTGGACAGCGTCCGGTGGCGGTGGTGGAGTGCGAGCCGGGAACGGATATCACCCGTTTCCCGACCTGGGTACAGGGCAGGTTGGCGCGCTTTGAGCAGCCCGTTCACTGGCTGGTGCTGCCGTCTGAGCTAAAAAATGGCGGGATTAAGATCTCCCGCCAGGCGTTAAAGCAGTGGGTCAATGCCCAGCTGTCCGTATAGTTAGCCGATATCCGGCTCCGGTTTGCGCTGGCGACGACGCAGCAGGCGCAACACCGGCGGCACCACAATCACCATGACCGCGAGCGCTAACAGAACCTTCGCGACGCTGCTGTCCCACAGTATCGACACATTACCGTTGCTGATGGACAGGGCGCGGCGCAGGTTCTGCTCCAGCATCTCACCCAGCACAAAGCCCAAAATCAGCGGAGACATTGGGAAGTGCATTTTTCGCAAGATGTAGCCGAACACGCCGAGGACCACCATCAGCACGAGGTCAAACGTGGTGCTGTGCACCGCGTAAACCCCCACCGCAGAGACGGCGGCAATGGCGGGCACCAGGAACCACAGCGGAATCGTCAGCATGCGGGTGAACAGCCCAATCAGCGGGATATTCATCACCAGCAGCATGACGTTGGCGATCAGCAGCGCGGCAATCAGCCCCCAGACAATATCAGGCTGCTCGGTAAACATCGCCGGGCCGGGCGTGATGTTATAGAGCGTCAGCGCGCCCATCATCACCGCCGTGGTGCCGGATCCCGGCACGCCCAGGGTCAGCATCGGGATAAACGAGCCGCAGGCCGAGGCGTTATTGGCCGCCTCAGGCGCGGCGACGCCGCGAATATCGCCTTTACCAAAGCTGTCGCTATTGCCGCTGAGCTTCTTCTCGGTCATGTAGGTGATGGCGCTGGCGATAGTGGCCCCGGCACCCGGCAGGATGCCGACAAAGAAGCCAATCACCGACGAGCGCAGCGTGGCGCCGATGCACTGCGCGCCCTCTTTAGCGCTAAAGAGCATCCGGCCGGTTTTGCGCACCAGCGTCTGCCCGCTGCTGGTATGCTCCAGCATCAGTAAGATCTCAGAGACAGAGAACAGGCCGATCACGACGACAATGAACTGCACGCCATCGGACAGGTGAACGCTGTCGAAGGTAAAGCGATAGACCCCGGTGTTGGCATCCACGCCGACGGTGGCTAACCCTAAGCCAATCAGCGCGGATAAAAACGACTTCAGCGGATTTTGCGCCATCATGCTGCCGAGGCAGGCAATGGCGAACACCATCAGGGCAAAATATTCTGCCGGACCAAACGCCAGCGACCACTGGGCCAGCGCAGGAGCGAACAGAATAATGCCGCCAATGGCAATCAGTGAGCCAAAGAATGAACTGACCGCAGAGATGGAGAGCGCCACGCCGCCGCGTCCCTGCCGCGCCATTGGGTAGCCGTCCAGCGCGGTCATGATCGCCGCCGCATCCCCCGGCACGTTAAGCAGGATCGACGAAATGCGTCCGCCATATTCACAGCCGATGTAGACCGTTGCCAGCAGGATCAGCGCCGATTCCGCAGGCAGATGCAGGGCAAACGCCAGCGGGAGTAAAATCGCCACGCCGTTGATCGGCCCAAGGCCCGGCAGCAGGCCGACAATTGTGCCCACGAAACAGCCGATCAGGGCGATCACCAGGTTTTCCGGGGTCATCGCCACGGCGAACCCCTGCGAGAGGTAAATCCAGGTATCCATAGCGTGCTCCGTTAATTAAGCCAGGCGCCGAGCGGTAACGTCACGTCCAGCAGGCGGTCAAAGGCGTACCACAGTAAAATCCCCATCACCACGCCTGAGATCCCCGCCGCGGGGAGGGTGGCGTTAAACAGCATGCCGATGACCATCGTCAGAATGGCGGTCGCCACCGGGAAGCCGAGCCACTCAAAGCCCCAGGCATACATCAGCAGGACAATCACCATCACCAGCAGACGCTGCAGAATGCGGCGCGGCGGCCACTCGACGGTATCCGGGTGGCGAAGCAGCAGCGCCACCGAGCAGAGCAGCATCAGGCCGACGATGCCCATCGGGAAGGGACGGGGTCCCACGGGTTCATAGCTGTATTCGCTGTGGATCTGCCAGGCGACAAACATCCCGCCAACGCAGAGCAGCAGCCATATCCCGGCAAAAATACGATCGCTCATAGCGCCTCCGGTTATTTCGCCAGGCCAAAGGCTTTCGCCTGTTCGCGGTAGTCATTCACCTGTTTTTTGACGTACTCATCCAGTGGCTTACCGGTCAGGTTAAACTCAAACAGTCCGCGCAGATCGCGCTGTTTCTTAAACTCTTCGGTCTGCTGGAGCTTGTTGAACGCGTCGACCCACCACTGGTACTCGGCGTCGGTCACTTTTGGCCCGACGAAGAAGCCGCGGATGATCGGCCAGACCAGGTTATAACCCTGCTCTTTGGCGGTCGGGACGTTCGCCAGCTGGCCTGGCAGACGGTTTTCCGAGAAGACCGCCAGCACGCGGATTTTATCCCCGCTCAGGTACGGCACCATCTCGCTGAGATCGCCGGAAACGGCCTGAACGTGGTTGCCCATCAGCGCCGTGACCGGTTCGCCGCCGCCCTCAAAAGCCACGTAGCGCATCTTGTGCGGGTCAACCTTCGCCTGCTGGGCGAGAAGGGCCGCTTTCATCCAGTCCTGGCTGCCGATAGACGCCCCTGCGCCAATCACCACGCTGTTCGGATCTTTTTCCATAGCGGTCAGCAGATCTTTCAGGGATTTCCACGGGGAATCGGCACGCACGGCAATCATTCCGTAGTCGGTGCCGACGGTCGCCAGCCAGCGCACGTCGTCCACACCGTAGCGGCCAAACTTGCCCTGCGACAGGTTCAGCAGCGAGCCGCCGGAGAAGGCCACCACCGTTCCCGCTTCCGCCGGACGTTGCGCGACAATCGCGTTATAGGCCACCGCGCCCACGCCGCCTGGCATGTAGGTGACGCGCATCGGTTTCTCAATGGCCTTCGTCTCCAGCAGGCTGACCTGAATAAGCTTGCAGGTGAGATCGAAACCGCCGCCCGGTTTGGCCGGGGCGATACATTCGGTACGGGACGGAGCGTCCTGGGCCTGAACGACAGAGGTACTCAACAGCAACACGCTTGCAGCAAGGGTAGAAAGTAATTGTTTTTTCATCGTTTATCCTCACGCCGGGGGTACGGGTCTTTTTTTCTGATTATGTGAACCACCTTGTAGCGGTTCCGTTGCGTGATTGTTAAAACAATAACCTTTCATTTCCCTTTCAACGGGACACCAACTTTACAGGATGTGACATGCGTCTCTTACTCGCAGAAGATAATCGTGAGCTGGCTCACTGGCTGGAGAAAGCGCTGGTGCAGGAGGGCTTTGCCGTGGACTGCGTCTCCGACGGACGTGCCGCCGACCATCTGCTGCAGGGTGAAAACTACGCGGTCGCTATTCTGGACATCGGCATGCCCGGTTTTGACGGCCTGGAAGTGGTCCACCGCCTCAGAAAACGGGGGCAAACGCTGCCGGTGCTGTTTCTTACCGCCCGCAGCAACGTGGCGGATCGGGTGAAGGGACTGAACGCCGGGGCAGATGACTATCTGCCAAAACCGTTTGAGCTGGAGGAGCTTGACGCGCGTCTGCGCGCCCTGTTGCGCCGAAGCGAGGGTCGAACGCAGGAGCGCCAGCGCCTTGGGGAGCTGGAGTATGACGACGAGGGCTTTTTCCTGCTGCGCGATGAACCGCTTTCCCTGACGCCGCGGGAGCTCTCCCTGCTGAAAGTGCTAATGCACCGCCGGACCCGTCCGGTTTCACGACAGCAGCTTTTCGACCAGGTGTTCAGCCTGAACGACGACGTCAGTCCTGAAAGCATCGATCTCTATATTCACCGGCTGCGTAAGAAGCTGACCGGCAGCGGCGTGCGGATCACCACCCTTCGGGGGCTTGGGTACGTGCTGGAGTGCGGCGATGAGGTGGGTTAAGCCGCAGTCGCTCTATCTGCAGCTGTTGCTTTTCCTGGGTCTGCCGCTGCTGCTGCTGTGGGGATTGTCGGCCTTTAACAGCTACGTTAGCGCGCTGCAGGCGGCCACGCAGGCCTACGATCGCACGCTGTTATCCTCTGCCCGCACCATCTCCGAGCGGCTGGAGGTGCGCAACAGCAGGCTGGCGGTGGACGTGCCCTGGGTGGTGCTCGACAGCTTTGAGCTCAACATGAACGACCGGCTCTACTATAAGGTGGTCGACCCCGACGGACGGGTGATCTCCGGCTATGACGATCTGCCGAAGATGCCGCCTGCGACGTCGCGCACCACGCTCTATCCGGCGCTGGCCTGGTTTTACCACACCGAATATCGCGGCCAGGCGATTCGGGTGGCGCGCCTGCTGCAGCCCGTAAATGAAGATAATGTTTTTGGCATGGCGGAGATTTACGTCGCCGAGACGCTCCAGTCCCGCCGCTATCTCGCCAGCCAGTTGCTCTTTTCATCCTGGGTTTCACAGGGGCTGCTGGTGCTGCTGACGCTGGTGCTGACCGCATGGCTGCTGCGCCGCGTGCTGCGCCCAATGCGCCAGCTTTCGTCACTGATGGTGCGGCGCGAGCCGGGCCTGCTCGCACCGCTGCCGGAGCTGCTGCCCTGGTCCGAGACCCGGCTGCTGATAGTCGCCTTTAACCGCTATATCGACCGGCTGCGCGGCGTGCTTTCGCGTCAGGAACGCTTTAACGCGGATGCGTCGCACCAGCTCAAAACGCCGCTGGCGGTGCTTAAAACCCAGGTCTCCGTCGCCCTCGCGCGTCAGGATCCCGCCCTGTGGCAGGAGAGCCTGCGGGCAATGAATGCCACCCTGGATGACACTATCGTGCTCACCGAGCGGCTGCTGCAGCTTTCAGCGGTGAAGGGAAAAGAGCAGGGGGATCGTCATTTTACGCCTGTGGATCTGGTTCAGGTGGTGCAGAACTGCTGCTTTTCCCGGCTGGCGCAGGCGCGGAGCAAGGCGATTGATTTAGGATATGACGGTGTACAGCAGCCGGTCACGATCGAAGGCGATGACGTTCTGCTGGGCGAGCTGTGCGCCAACCTGCTGGAGAACGCGATTAAATATACGCCTGCAGGCGGGACCGTGACCGTTTTCCTGCGCGTGGATGGCGGCGCCGTTGAGCTGAGCGTTGAGGACAGCGGCCCCGGCATTGAAGAGGATCAGATCTACCAGGCGATGCAGCCTTTCCACCGTCTGGACAACGTCGGGAACGCCGCCGGTTCCGGGATTGGGCTGGCGCTGGCGGGGGATATCGCCCGGCTGCACCGCAGCCATTTGCAGCTGACTCGCAGCGAAACGCTGGGTGGCCTTTGCGTCAAAATGCGCTTTCTGCTGCTTACGTAAAAAAGCCGGGGTTTCAAATCGTTACAATCTTCCTGTCCGCCGCACGCAGAGTGCTTGATCCCCCGCAGACTCAGGTTAAAATCTCGCGGTTTTGGGGACTTCTCTATAATTATGCAGGATCGCGACAATGAAAAAAGTGGCATTACTGGGCCTCGGCCTGATGGTTGTATCTGCGGCGGCTAACGCCATTAGCATTAATGGTTCGGCGGCTCAGGACTATACCCACCTCGGTTTTGGCATGGGTACTGAGACCTCCGGTCTGGCAATGACCGGCGGCTGGACGCACAACGATGACGACGGCGACGCGGCAAGCCTCGGCCTCGGTCTGAATATTCCTCTTGGCCCATTCCTGGCCACCGTTGGTGGTAAAGGTATCTACACCAACCCAAATGACGGTGATGAAGGGTATGCAGCGGCAGTGGGCGGCGGCCTGCAGTGGAAAATTGGCGACAGCTTCGGCCTGTTTGGCGAGTACTACTACTCTCCGGATTCCCTCTCCAGCGGCATCGACAGCTATGAAGAAGCCAACGCCGGCGCGCGCTGGACCATCATGCGTCCGATTACCATCGAAGCGGGCTACCGTTATCTGAACCTGGCCGGTAAAGACGGCAACCGCGATAACGCGCTGGCTGACGGCCCGTACGTGGGCGTGAGCGCAGGCTTCTAATCGTTCCGGCGCGGCGTTCCGTCGCGCCAGTTTCTCTCATCTCCACCCCGCGTTTGCGCTATAGTGTTTTGACCAAATAAGCGGGAGAACACAATGATTAACGTGGAGATGTTATCCACCGGCGACGAAGTGCTGCACGGACAGATTATTGATACCAATGCTGCCTGGCTTGCCGATCTTTTCTTTGAGCAAGGATTACCGTTAACGCGCCGCAATACCGTGGGCGACAATCTGGAGTCACTGGTCGCTGTTCTGCGCGAGCGCAGTGAACAGTGCGACGTGCTGATCGTGAACGGCGGGCTCGGCCCCACCGGTGACGACCTCAGCGCGCTGGCCGCCGCGACCGCAAAAGGCGAAGGGCTGGTGCTGCACGAGGCGTGGCTTTCGCAGATGGAGCGCTTTTTCACCGAACGTGGCCGCGTCATGGCCCCCAGCAACCGTAAACAGGCTGAAATTCCCGCCAGCGCCGAGCTGGTTGATAACCCGGTCGGTACCGCCTGCGGGTTTGCCATGCATCTGAACCGCTGCCTGATGTTCTTCACGCCGGGCGTACCCTCCGAATTTAAGGTAATGGTCGAGCAGCAGATCCTGCCGCGCCTTCGCGACCGTTTTACCCTGCCTGAACCTCCGCTGTGCCTGCGTCTGACCACCTTTGGCCGCTCGGAAAGCGATCTGGCCCAGAGCCTTGACCACCTTCCGCTGCCCCCGGGCGTGTCCATGGGCTATCGCTCCTCTATGCCGATCATTGAACTCAAATTAACAGGACCGGCCACGCAGAAAGAGGCGATGCTGGCCCTGTGGCCTGAGGTGCAGCGCGTGGCGGGCGAAAGCCTTATTTTTGAAGGGACGGAAGGGTTGCCTGAGCAGATTGCAAAACATCTGCAGACTCGCCAGCTCAGCGTGACCTTAAGCGAGCAGTTCACCGGTGGCCTGCTGGCGCTGCAATTGTCGCGCGTCAACGCGCCGCTGCTCGCCAGCGAAGTGGTGCCGTTTCAGCAGGAGACCCTGGCGCAAACCGCCCGCTGGGCTTCCGAAAGAAGGGTGAAGCATTTTGCCGGTCTGGCGCTGTTTGTCGGCGGGCTGGATGAGGATTACCTCAACTTCGCGCTGGCGACGCCGGAAGGCACCTGGGCGCTGCGGGTAAAAATGAGCATCACCCGCTACAGCCTGGCGGTGCGTCAGGAGGTGTGCGCCATGATGGCGCTGAATATGCTGCGCCGCTGGCTCAACGGCAAAGAGGTCGCCAGCGAGCACGGCTGGATTAACGTTGTCGAGTCGCTGTTCGTTGAGTAATGCCTGTGCCGGGGCCTTTCGCCCCGGCAACGTTCAGCCCAGCGCTTTCGCCAGCAGGGTAATCGGATGTTCGCAGCGCTTGCTGGTGGACATCTCAATCTGCCATTTACAGGTTTCGCAGTCCGTCACCACGATATCCGCGCCGCTCTCTTCAATCTGGCGGAACAGCGGGGCGCCAATTGCCTGCGAGGTTTCGTAGTTTTCACGCTTAAAGCCGTAGGTGCCTGCGATGCCGCAGCAGCGCGAATCCAGCACCGTCAGCTCCAGCCCCGGAATTAACCGCAGCAGCTCCAGCGTATAGAGCGACCAGCCCATTTTCTCCATATGACACGGGGTGTGATAGACCACCTTCAGCGGCAATGTTCCCAGCGGCAACGTCTTTCCGCTGTCCAGCTTGCGCCAGAGGAAGCGCGTCGCCAGCTCGATGTGCTCTCGCAGGCCGGTGTTGTCCACGTCCAGCAGGTGCGGATACTCATCGCGCAGGGTGAAGGTGCAGGTGGACGACGTCGCCAGCACCGGCATGCCTTTATCGACAATCGCTTCGCGCAGGGAGGTGACGTTGCTTTTGGCCTGCCTGCGCGCTTTATCGGTAAACCCGTTGGCAATCAGCGGCACGCCGCAGCACTTCTCTTTGCTAAGCAGCTGTACGCCGGTTCCCATGGCGTTCAGCACCTTCAGCAGGTCTTTTCCCAGCTGCGGGTGGTTGTAGTTCACATAGCAGCCGTGGAAAAAGGCTACCCGATCGTCGTACTGCGCCTGCTGTTCCGCGACGGTTTTATACCAGCGACGGAAGGTGCCGTGAGAATATTTTGGCAGGCTGCGGTGATGGTCTATTTTAAGCGTGGCATCCAGCAGCTGACGCACCGGCTTGAGTGAGGTTGCGGCATTCACCAGCGGGGCAAACGGCGTGGAGACGCTGCCCATCAGATCGGTATGGCTCAGGATCGCATCGCGCAGTGTCGGCTTTTGCGTGCTGTAGCGCGCCCGGGCGCGCTGGATGATGTCGCCGATTTTCACGTCCGACGGGCAGGCGACCTCGCAGCGCTTGCAGTTGATGCAGTATTTCAGCGCCTCGTCGTACAGCCTGCCGTCCTTCAGGCGCAGGCGCTCGCCGTCCGGCCCGGCCTGCTTTGGCCCAGGGTAGCGCGGGTTTACCCCGCTGACCGGGCAGACGGTGGTACAGACCGTGCATTTAATGCAGCTTTCGAAACGGGTGTCGTTCATTGTTCAGCCTCCACGCGCTGGATAATCTGCTCGGCTACATACAGCGCCGTGACGGCGCAAACCCCGCCGCCGCATCCCTGGGGGATCGGATCGTATCCGCCCAGCAGCGAGCCGATGGCAAAAAGATTACCGACGGGCATACCGGAAAGCTGCGGATGTAGCCGGTTATCGACAATTACGCCAAACTGCTGCCAGGGCTGCGGCGTGAAGAAATCACACTGATACCAGTCCGCGCGGGAAGCGGTTTGCCGCACATCCAGCCCCATAATCGCTTCCCGGATGCCCTCCCGGCAGCTCAGCAGCCCGTTGCTGAAGAAGCTCCCGCTCGCCAGCACCGTATAGCGGGCGCGAAGCGGAATATCCTCGTGGTTGCGCGTCCAGATTTCGCTCACCGCGCCGTCGGTCAGGGTGATTTTTTTCACCTCGTCACCCGCCATCCACACGCCGCCCTGCGCAACAAACTGGCGCTGAAGCTGGGTGTGCAGACGAATGCCGGGTACGGAAGGGGGAAGCGTCGGCAGTAAACCGAGCGTGCAGGGCAGACGATCCGAGAGCCAGCGCCAGAGCCGGTTGTCGTTTAAACCAAAGCAGGCGGGCATTAACAGGGCATCGCAGGTTTCACCGAGCGGCCTGAGCGCGTCATACAGCAGCGGCCATTTGTCCTCGTTATCCAGAAAACGGGCGATATTCACCGCGCGAAACTCGCTCGGGTTATCGCGCAGGATATCCAGCTCGGGCAGCTCTATTTCTGCCGTGTCGGCGTTGATGCCCTGGCGACAGAGCGAGGCCGCCGCGAGATGGGGTTGAAAATCCAGAAAGCCGCTAATACCCACCACCCGCACTCGTCCCGCGCTGACGGGGGCCACGGGGACTTCCTCCGGGCTGAGCCACGCGGAGCGCAGGGTGCCGAGCGGTGTGATGCGCTGGTGATTTTGCCTGGCGCTTCCCTTCAGACGCGCGCCGCAGCCCGCCAGCAGCGCTTCGGCTTCCAGCGCAAAGCGGTCAATATGCTGCGCGCCAACCAGGTGATAGGGGTGCTCCGGCGGCAGCCTGTCGCGGTACGCTTCGTCCACCAGATCCAGCGATCCCGACGAGAAGTGCAGGGCGCTCTGGCCGCGGGTGATAATGGCGCAGCGCAGCCCCTGCTTCGTGAGTTTGATGCCGCAGAGCAAGCCTGCCAGCCCGCCGCCGACGATTACGGTATCAAATTTCATCGTGTTGCTCCTTCTCCAGGCCGCAAAGTCCCTGATAGACCCAGCGGGTAAATTCGCTTTCGCGCAGAGCATCGCCCCAGGCGACAGGCTGAATGCCTTTCCAGCGCTCGTTCAAAAACGCGCTGAGCTGATCGAGCGACTGGGTGGCGGTGGTGGTATGAAAACGCTGCAGCAGCCCGGCGGCACGGCAGGCGCACAGCTCGCCCTGACAGGTCCCCATTCCGACGCGGGTGCGGCGGCGGAGATCCAACAGGCTGTTGACCGTCAGGTTCTCTACCGCGTACTGCACTTCGCCTGCGGTAACGGCTTCGCACTCGCACACCAGGCTGCGGCTCAGTCGTCCTTCACCGAGCCACTGCGGCGTCCTGTCGCCGTGGCGGTAGATGGCCGAACCGCGCAGCGGCGCGGGCAGGGAGATGATTTTTTGCAGCGTTTTTTCGGTAGACTGGCGCGATCCCGGCAACGGCTGTTCTGCGGTAACGCACGGTTCGGTATTTCCGAGCTTGCGGCAGACGGCATCGGTCGCCCACTCGGCCATCAGCCGGTAGGTCATCAGCTTGCCGCCGGTAATGGTGATAAACCCGTCCATGCCGTCGCGCTCGGCGTGATCGAGCAGCACGATGCCCCGGCTGACGTTACGTCCGCTCGGATCGTTATCGCTGGCGACAAGGGGACGCACGCCCGCGTAGGCGCGCAGGATACGCGTCTGCGCCATCACCGGCGCCAGCTTTTCCCCTTCGCGCAGCAGAATATCCACTTCTTCGGCGGTGACCCGGTTGACGTCAATGTCGCTGTAGTCAACGTGCGTTGACGTCGTACCGATGAGCGAAATGGTGTCGCCCGGCACCAGAATGTCGGCGTCAGACGGTTTGCGGCAGCGGTTGATGACGTGGTTATTGATGCGGTGGTCAAGGATCAGCAGCGAACCTTTGGCCGGGAACATGCGGATGGATAAATCGGCGTATTCCGCGATGCGCTGGCCCCAGATCCCCGCCGCGTTGACCACCACGGCGGCGTGCAGCTCGCTGTGCTCGTTGTACTGCGTATCAAACACCCGCACGCCGCAGATGCGATGACCCTCGCGGATAAGCCCGGTCACTTCATGTCCGGTCAGAATGCGCGCGCCATGCTCGCGGGCGTCCAGCATGTTGGCGGCGGTCAGGCGGAACGGATCGACGGTGCCGTCAGGCACCTTCACCGCGCCGATCAGCGTCGGGTTCACCGACGGCTCCAGCCGCCGGGCCAGCGCCGGATCCATAGCCTCAGCCTGAATGCCCGCTGCAGTACAGGCGGTTATAAAGTTTGACTGAAAGGCAAGGTCATCTTCGGGAAGGGTAATAAAGAGGCCGTCGGTTGGCTCTATGCAGTGTCGGGCGATACGCTTGAGGATCTGGTTTTCAGCGATACATTCGCGCGCGGATTCACCGTCGGTGACCGCATACCGCGCGCCGCTGTGCAGCAGGCCGTGGTTACGCCCCGTCGCGCCGGTGGCGATATCGTGGCGCTCCAGAAGCGTGACGCTTAAGCCGCGAAGGGCGCAGTCGCGTGCGATGCCGGCGCCGGTTGCGCCACCGCCAATGATAATCACATCGCTGTAGCGTGGATCGTGAATTGTCATTGCCTTTCCTCTATGTTCGTTTTTTAGCATTTAGCCACATAGATCGTGTGGTTTGTTTGATTTCGAACATAAACGCGCGAAATTCGAAACTGAAACGTGATTTCATGCGCTTTTTTGCGCATTCTGTCATATTTCTGTAACAATCTGTGCGTTGATTCACAGTAACAAACCGCATGTTTTTTTAACATCCCCGCCTCTGTAACCGGGCGCGAGATGCCTGGTCATTTTTTGAAAGGCCACGGAGGCTGTTATGCTCAGTATCTTCAAACCTGCGCCGCATCGGGCGCGACTGCCAGAGGCAGAGATCGATCCTCTCTACCGCCGTCTGCGTTGGCAAATCTTCCTCGGGATCTTCTTCGGGTATGCGGCGTACTATCTTGTACGTAAAAACTTTGCGCTCGCCATGCCGTATCTGGTGGAGCAGGGCTTCTCTCGCGGCGACCTGGGCTTCGCGCTGTCGGGGATCTCCATCGCCTACGGTTTTTCTAAATTCATCATGGGTTCCGTGTCGGACCGCTCGAATCCGCGCGTGTTCCTGCCCGCCGGTCTGATCCTCGCGGCAGCGGTCATGCTGTTCATGGGCTTTGTGCCGTGGGCGACGTCCAGCATTGCCATCATGTTCGTGCTGCTGTTCCTCTGCGGCTGGTTCCAGGGGATGGGGTGGCCGCCGTGCGGACGTACTATGGTGCACTGGTGGTCGCAGAAGGAGCGTGGCGGCATTGTGTCGGTGTGGAACTGCGCGCATAACGTCGGGGGCGGGCTTCCACCTCTGCTGTTCCTGCTGGGGATGGCCTGGTTCAACGACTGGCACGCGGCGCTCTACATGCCTGCCTTTGGTGCTATTCTGGTGGCGATTATTGCCTTCGCCCTGATGCGCGACACGCCGCAGTCCTGCGGGCTGCCGCCAATCGAAGAGTACAAAAACGACTATCCGGATGACTACAGCGAGAAGCACGAAGAAGAGCTGACCGCGAAACAGATCTTCATGAAGTACGTGCTGCCGAACAAGCTGCTGTGGTACATCGCGGTGGCGAACGTGTTTGTATACCTGCTGCGCTACGGCATCCTCGACTGGTCCCCGACCTACCTGAAAGAGGTGAAGCACTTCGCGCTGGATAAATCCTCCTGGGCGTACTTCCTGTATGAATACGCCGGGATCCCGGGCACGCTGATTTGCGGCTGGATGTCGGACAAAGTGTTTAAAGGCAACCGCGGCGCAACGGGCGTGTTCTTTATGACCCTGGTGACCATCGCGACTGTCGTTTACTGGCTTAACCCGCCGGGTAACCCATCAGTAGACATGGCCTGTATGATCGTTATCGGCTTCCTGATTTACGGCCCGGTGATGCTGATCGGTCTGCACGCGCTTGAGCTGGCGCCGAAAAAAGCGGCGGGCACGGCGGCAGGCTTTACCGGTCTGTTTGGCTACCTCGGCGGTTCCGTCGCGGCGAGCGCTATCGTGGGCTACACCGTTGACTTCTTCGGCTGGGACGGCGGCTTTATGGTGATGATCGGCGGCAGCGTGCTGGCGGTTCTGCTGCTGGTTGTTGTGATGATCGGCGAGAAACGTCACCACGCGGAAGTGCTGGCGCGTCGTCAATAAGGAGCATTGCGATGAAATTAACTCCATTAACCACCGGCCTGCTGCTGGCAGGCCTTATGACAGGCTCTGCCCTGGCGGCGGATAAAATCGTTATCGCCCACCGCGGTGCCAGCGGCTATCTGCCGGAGCATACGCTGCCGGCGAAAGCGATGGCCTATGCCCAGGGCGCGGATTATCTGGAGCAGGATCTGGTGATGACGAAGGACGACCAGCTGGTCGTCCTGCATGACCACTATCTTGATCGCGTCACGGACGTGGCGGAGCGTTTCCCGGACCGCGCGCGCAAAGACGGTCGTTACTACGCCATCGACTTTACCCTGGATGAAATTCGCTCTCTGAAGTTTACCGAAGGCTTTGAGATTGAAAACGGCAAGAAGGTGCAGGTCTACCCGGGACGCTTCCCGATGGGCAAATCTGACTTCCGGATCCATACCTTCCAGGAAGAGATTGAGTTTGTTCAGGGGCTGAACCACTCCACCGGGAAAAACATCGGTATCTACCCGGAAATCAAAGCGCCGTGGTTCCACCATCAGGAAGGGAAGGACATTGCCGCGAAGACGCTGGAGGTGCTGAAACAGTACGGCTACACCAGCAAGAAGGACAAAGTTTACCTGCAGTGTTTTGACGCCGCCGAGCTGAAGCGCATCAAAACCGAGCTGGAGCCGAAGATGGGGATGGATCTCAATCTGGTGCAGCTGATTGCCTACACCGACTGGAACGAAACCCAGGAGAAACAGCCGGACGGGAAGTGGGTGAACTACAGCTACGACTGGATGTTCAAGCCGGGCGCGATGAAGCAGATTGCGCAGTACGCTGACGGCATCGGGCCGGATTATCACATGCTGGTGGCGGAAGGCTCAACGCCTGGCCACGTGAAGCTGACGGCGATGGTGAAAGAGGCGCACGCCAGCAAGATGCAGGTGCATCCGTACACGGTGCGTGCCGACCAGCTGCCGCCATATGCCACCGATGTGAATCAGCTTTACGAGGTGTTGTATAAGCAGGCGGACGTGGACGGGCTGTTTACGGATTTCCCGGATAAAGCGGTGACGTTCTTAAAATAGAAAAAGGGCCGTAAGGCCCTTTTTTACATCTCGATCTCAATATCGCCTTTTGCCCGACAGCAGCAGGGCAAAATTTCCCCTTCACTGATAAAGGCCAGCGGTTCGGTCAGCCAGTCCACCTGGCCTGCGACCAGACGGCAGCGGCAGGAGCCGCAATAGCCTTCACGACACTGGTACTCTACCTCCACCTGATGCGCTTCAAGCGCCACCAGCAGGGAAGGGTGCTCTTCCTGGCACAGCACTTCGGTGCCAGAAAGGCTCAGCGTTACGCGCGTCATCAGAGCTGGAAGTCGCTCAGGTCGTCGGTGTTGACTTCAGAATCAATCTGACCGACCAGATAAGAGCTCACTTCCACTTCCTGCGGCGCAACCTGCACGTTATCGGATACCAGCCAGGTGTTGATCCACGGAATCGGGTTAGAGCGCGTCTGGAACGGCAGGTCCAGACCAACCGCCTGCATGCGGATGTTGGTGATGTACTCCACGTACTGGCACAGAATATCTTTGTTCAGGCCAATCATGGAGCCGTCGCGGAACAGGTAGTCAGCCCACTCTTTCTCCTGCTGAGCCGCCAGCACGAACAGGTCGTAGCACTCCTGCTTGCACTCTTCGGCGATTTCCGCCATCTCCGGGTCGTCCGTACCGCTGCGCAGCAGGTTCAGCATGTGCTGGGTGCCGGTCAGGTGCAGGGCTTCGTCACGAGCGATCAGACGGATGATTTTGGCGTTGCCTTCCATTAGCTTGCGCTCGGCAAAGGCGAAGGAGCAGGCGAAGCTCACGTAGAAGCGGATCGCTTCCAGGGCGTTAACGCTCATCAGGCAGAGGTACAGCTGCTTTTTCAGCGCGCGCAGGTTCACGGTAACGGTTTTGCCGTTCACGCTGTGGGTGCCTTCGCCCAGCAGATGCCAGTAGCTGGTCATCTCGATCAGCTCGTCGTAGTAGTGCGCAATGCCTTCCGCGCGCTTCTGGATCTGCTCGTTAGTGACGATATCGTCAAACACCACCGCCGGATCGTTCACGATGTTGCGGATGATGTGGGTGTAAGAGCGGGAGTGGATCGTCTCAGAGAACGCCCAGGTTTCCACCCAGGTTTCCAGCTCAGGAATCGAGATCAGCGGCAACAGCGCCACGTTCGGGCTACGGCCCTGAATGGAGTCCAGCAGCGTCTGGTACTTCAGATTGCTGATGAAAATATGCTTTTCGTGATCCGGCAGCGACTGGTAATCAATACGGTCGCGGGAAACGTCAACTTCTTCCGGACGCCAGAAGAAGGAGAGTTGCTTTTCAATCAGCTTTTCGAAGATGTCATATTTTTGCTGATCGTAGCGTGCCACGTTGACCGGCTGGCCGAAGAACATTGGCTCTTTGAGCTGGTCGTTTTTCGTCTGTGAAAAGGTGGTATATGCCATGAGTGTGTCCTGTCTTACGAAATAAAGGCGGGGATATCCCCGCCCTTCATTAGATCTTACATGCGCCGCTTTCGCAGCCATCGTCCTGAATTGACGGTACCAGGTCGTCCTGCGCGTCTTCTGCACCGTCACGGGTGTTGTGATAGTACAGCGTTTTCACGCCAAATTTGTAGGCGGTCAGCAGGTCTTTCAACAGCTGCTGCATTGGTACCTTGCCGGACGGGAAGCGCGTCGGGTCGTAGTTAGTATTGGCAGAGATCGACTGGTCGATAAACTTCTGCATGATACCCACCAGCTGCAGGTAGCCGTCGTTGTTTGGCATCTCCCACAGCAGCTCGTAGTTGTTGCCTAGCGTTTCGTAATCCGGCACCACCTGACGCAGCACGCCGTCTTTCGACGCTTTAATGCTGACGTGGCCGCGCGGTGGCTCAATACCGTTGGTGGCGTTAGAGATCTGCGAAGAGGTCTCGGACGGCATCAGGGCAGAGAGCGTGGAGTTACGCAGGCCGTGCGTTTTGATGGACTCGCGCAGGCCTTCCCAGTCCAGGTGCAGCGGCTCGCTGACGATCGCATCCAGGTCTTTCTTATAAGTGTCGATCGGCAGAATGCCTTTTGCATAGGTGGTTTCGTTGAACCACGGGCACGCGCCTTGCTCTTTCGCCAGCTCGTTAGAGGCTTTCATCAGGTAGTACTGAATCGCTTCGAACGTCTGGTGCGTCAGGTTGTTAGCGCTGCCGTCGGAGTAACGCTTGCCGTTTTTCGCCAGCCAGTAGGCGAAGTTGATCACGCCGATACCCAGGGTACGACGGCCCATTGCGCCGCGTTTAGCGGCCGGGATTGGGTAATCCTGGTAGTCCAGCAGGGCATCCAGCGCACGTACCGCCAGCACGGCCAGCTCTTCCAGCTCGTCCAGGCTCTTAATCGCACCCAGGTTGAACGCGGAGAGCGTACACAGGGCGATTTCGCCGTTTTCGTCGTTCACGTCTTCCAGCGGTTTGGTCGGCAGGGCGATCTCCAGGCACAGGTTAGACTGGCGCACTGGCGCAACCGCCGGATCAAACGGGCTGTGGGTGTTGCAGTGGTCAACGTTCTGGATGTAGATACGGCCGGTAGAGGCGCGCTCCTGCATCATCAGGGAGAACAGGTCTACCGCCTTCAGGCGCTGTTTACGGATGCTGTCGTCTTTTTCATATTTGGTGTACAGACGCTCGAACTCGTCCTGATCGGCGAAGAACGCGTCGTACAGGCCCGGGACGTCGGACGGGCTGAACAGGGTGATGTCTTCCCCTTTCAGCAGACGGGTGTACATCAGCTTGTTGATCTGCACGCCGTAGTCCATGTGACGCACGCGGTTGCCTTCCACGCCGCGGTTGTTTTTCAGTACCAGCAGGCTTTCCACTTCCAGATGCCACATTGGGTAGAACAGGGTCGCTGCGCCGCCGCGCACGCCGCCCTGAGAGCAGGATTTTACCGCCGTCTGGAAGTGCTTGTAGAACGGGATACAGCCTGTGTGGAACGCTTCACCGCCGCGAATCGGGCTGCCCAGCGCGCGGATGCGACCGGCGTTGATGCCGATACCGGCACGCTGGGAGACGTATTTCACGATGGCGCTGGAGGTGGCGTTGATGGAATCCAAGCTGTCACCACACTCGATCAGTACGCAGGAGCTGAACTGACGGGTAGGGGTGCGCACGCCAGACATGATCGGCGTTGGCAGAGAAATTTTGAACGTCGATACCGCATCGTAGAAACGCTTCACGTAGTCCAGACGGGTGTCGCGCGGGTAGTTTGAGAACAGGCAGGCAGCCACCAGAATATAGAGGAACTGGGCGCTTTCGTAGATCTCACCGGTCACACGGTTCTGAACCAGGTATTTGCCTTCGAGCTGCTTCACCGCCGCGTAGGAGAAGTTCATGTCGCGCCAGTGATCGATAAACCCGTTCATCTGCTCGAACTCTTCTTCCGTATAGTCTTCCAGCAGATGCGTGTCGTATTTGCCCAGCTCAACCATTTTCACCACGTGATCGTAAAGCTTCGGCGGCTCGAACTGGCCGTAGGCTTTCTTACGCAGGTGGAAAATCGCCAGACGCGCAGCGAGGTACTGATAATCCGGTGCGTCGCGGGAGATCAGATCCGCCGCTGCTTTGATAATGGTTTCGTGGATATCAGACGTTTTGATGCCGTCGTAGAACTGAATGTGAGAACGCAGTTCAACCTGGGATATAGATACGTTATTCAGTCCTTCTGCTGCCCAGTCGAGAACTCGATGGATTTTGTCCAGATTGATACGCTCGGTAGTACCGTCGCGCTTTGTCACCAGCAGACTCTGATTCATGTGGGTTTTACCTGTCCGTGAAATAAAAAATATCCCCCGCTTATCCACAGATCCGTCTTGTGACTAACTCTGTGGATAAATACTACATATAGGGGGTTTGCGATAAGAAAAACGCTATATGGTGAGTATTCTAGTATCGAATCTTTTCAGCACAAGGGTTGATTTTGAGGTTAAATTGAGGTTGTGAAAGGGTAAAAAAGCGTAAGTCCTCGTACCGTAAGGCCTGGAAGAGATGTCAATAATTTAGAAAAAAAATTCAAAATTTGATCGAGTGCTGATTTCTTCAACGGGAGGTCAGAATTGCGCAACATGATGTCGCGCAATCATTATAAGAATAACGGATGACGTTAGTCGTTTTTGGCGGTTGTATGCAACATATAGTTAACATCCACGCCCGGGGCAAGTTTGAATTTATCCGTTAGCGGGTTGTAGTGCAGGCCCGTGATGTGCTGCTCCTTAAGCCACGTCTGGTCAACCCAGCCCAGCAGTTCGGCAGGCTTGATAAACTTCTTCACGTCGTGCGTCCCTTTCGGCACCATGCGCAGCACATATTCTGCGCCGACCACGGCCATCAGCCAGGCTTTACCGTTGCGGTTAATTGTCGAGAAGAAGACCTGGCCGCCCGGCTTCACCAGTTTTGCACAGGCGTTTACCACGGACTGCGGATCCGGAACGTGCTCCAGCATCTCCATGCAGGTCACCACATCGTACTGGTGGGCATGTTTTGCCGCGTGCTCTTCCACGGTTTCCTGCACATATTCCACCTGTATACCGGACTCCAGCGCATGAAGACGGGCAACCTGTAGAGGCTCGAAGCCCATGTCCAGGCCGGTGACGGTGGCCCCTTCGCGCGCCATGCTCTCCGCCAGGATGCCGCCGCCGCAGCCGACGTCGAGCACTTTCTTACCGAACAGACCGCCGGAACGCTCCGCGATATAGCCCAGACGCAGCGGGTTAATGCGATGCAGCGGTTTGAACTCACCTTCGAGATCCCACCAGCGGGACGCCACCGCTTCAAATTTGGCAATCTCTTCGTGGTCAACGTTGTGTGCCACCGGGGATTTTTCGGCATTCATGGGCGCTTTTACTCCTTATTTAGCAAGACAAATGAGTATATCAGGCAATCCCTGTGAATAAAGCGTATAGGTTTACCTGTATCACCGCGGCTGTGTTATAATTTGCGACCTTTGAATCCGGGATACAGTAGAGGGATAGCGGTTAGATGAGCGACCTTGCGAGAGAAATTACACCGGTTAACATCGAGGAAGAGCTGAAAAGCTCCTATCTGGACTATGCGATGTCGGTCATTGTTGGCCGTGCGCTGCCGGACGTCCGCGATGGCCTGAAGCCGGTACACCGTCGCGTACTATACGCCATGAACGTATTGGGCAATGACTGGAATAAAGCCTACAAAAAATCTGCCCGTGTCGTTGGTGACGTAATCGGTAAATACCATCCCCATGGTGATTCCGCGGTGTACGACACCATTGTCCGTATGGCGCAGCCGTTCTCGCTGCGTTACATGCTGGTAGATGGTCAGGGTAACTTTGGTTCTATCGACGGCGACTCCGCCGCGGCAATGCGTTATACGGAAATCCGTCTGGCGAAGATTGCCCATGAGCTGATGGCCGACCTGGAAAAAGAGACGGTTGATTTCGTTGATAACTACGACGGCACGGAAAAAATTCCTGACGTTATGCCAACGAAGATCCCTAACCTGCTGGTGAACGGCTCGTCCGGTATCGCCGTGGGTATGGCGACCAACATTCCGCCGCACAACATCACGGAAGTGATCAACGGCTGCCTGGCCTATATCGACGATGAAGACATCAGCATTGAAGGGCTGATGGAACACATCCCGGGCCCGGACTTCCCGACGGCGGCGATCATCAACGGTCGTCGCGGCATTGAAGAAGCGTACCGCACCGGTCGTGGCAAGATTTACATCCGTGCTCGCGCCGAAGTGGAAGCGGACGCCAAAACCGGCCGTGAAACTATCATTGTTCACGAGATCCCGTATCAGGTGAACAAAGCGCGTCTGATTGAAAAAATCGCCGAGCTGGTAAAAGAGAAACGCGTTGAAGGCATCAGCGCGCTGCGTGACGAGTCTGACAAAGACGGTATGCGCATCGTGATTGAAATCAAGCGCGACGCGGTGGGTGAGGTTGTGCTGAACAACCTGTACTCCCAGACTCAGCTTCAGGTCTCCTTCGGTATCAACATGGTTGCGCTGCACCATGGTCAGCCGAAGATCATGAACCTGAAAGAGATCCTGAGCGCGTTCGTGCGTCACCGCCGCGAAGTGGTGACCCGTCGTACCATCTTCGAACTGCGCAAAGCGCGCGATCGCGCTCATATCCTTGAAGCACTGGCCGTTGCGCTGGCGAACATCGACCCGATCATCGAGCTGATCCGCCGTGCGCCGACGCCGGCAGAAGCGAAAGCGTCGCTGGTTGCGCGTCCGTGGGATCTGGGCAACGTGGCGGCGATGCTGGAACGTGCGGGCGACGACGCCGCGCGTCCTGAGTGGCTCGAGCCTGAATTCGGCGTGCGTGACGGTCAGTACTACCTGACTGAACAGCAGGCCCAGGCGATTCTGGATCTGCGCCTGCAGAAGCTGACCGGCCTTGAGCATGAAAAACTGCTCGACGAGTACAAAGAGCTGCTGGAGCAAATTGCTGAGCTGCTGCACATCCTGGGTAGCGCCGAGCGCCTGATGGAAGTGATCCGCGAAGAGCTTGAGCTGGTCCGCGATCAGTTCGGCGACGAGCGCCGCACCGAAATCACCGCCAACAGCTCTGATATCAACATTGAAGATCTGATCAACCGCGAAGACGTGGTAGTGACCCTGTCTCACCAGGGCTACGTGAAGTATCAGCCTCTGACCGACTACGAAGCACAGCGTCGTGGCGGTAAAGGTAAATCTGCGGCACGTATTAAAGAAGAAGACTTCATTGACCGTCTGCTGGTGGCTAACACCCACGATACGATCCTCTGCTTCTCCAGCCGTGGCCGTCTGTACTGGATGAAGGTCTATCAGCTGCCGGAAGCGAGCCGCGGTGCGCGCGGTCGTCCAATCGTCAACCTGCTGCCGCTGGAAGCGAACGAACGTATCACCGCCATCCTGCCGGTACGCGAGTACGAAGAGGGCGTGAACGTCTTTATGGCGACCGCCAGCGGTACCGTGAAGAAAACCGCGCTGACCGAGTTCAGCCGTCCGCGTTCTGCCGGTATTATTGCGGTAAACCTGAACGAAGGCGACGAGCTGATCGGTGTGGATCTGACCTCTGGTTCTGATGAAGTGATGCTGTTCTCTGCGGCCGGTAAAGTGGTGCGCTTCAAAGAGAACGCCGTGCGCGCAATGGGTCGTACGGCGACCGGCGTGCGCGGTATTAAGCTGGCGGGTGAAGACTCCGTTGTTTCCCTGATCGTTCCACGTGGCGAAGGCGCAATCCTGACCGTCACCCAGAACGGCTACGGTAAACGTACGGCGGAAAGCGAATACCCGACCAAGTCACGCGGCACGCAGGGCGTTATCTCCATCAAGGTCACCGAGCGCAACGGTTCCGTTGTGGGCGCGGTGCAGGTGGACGATGCAGACCAGATCATGATGATCACCGATGCCGGTACGCTGGTGCGTACGCGCGTATCCGAGATCAGCGTGGTGGGCCGTAACACCCAGGGCGTTATCCTCATCCGTACGGCGGAAGATGAAAACGTGGTCGGTCTGCAGCGCGTTGCTGAGCCGGTGGACGACGAAGAGCTCGATTCCATCGACGGCAGCGTCGCGGAAGGTGATGATGAAATCGCACCGGAAGCAGAGAGCGACGACGACGCAGCGGATGACGCTGAAGAGTAATCTCTTCTGAAACATAAAGGGCCGGATTCCGGCCCTTTTCTTTTGCAGATGCAGATACGTGAACGTTGCGACAAGCCGCGTTTACCGCTACCTTAACCACATTCTTTTGACCCCGACGGCGGAGCCTCGCCCCTTTGAAATACCTCGTCTCCTTTCGTACCACGCTGAAAGTTTCTCGCTATCTGTTCCGGGCGCTGGCGCTCCTGCTTTGGCTGCTGGTGGCCTTGCTGTCGGTGTTTTACATCGTCAATGCGCTGAACCAGAAAGAAGCGGAGATCCGCCAGGAGTTTAATTTAAGCTCCGATCAGGCCCAGCGCTACATTCAGCGAACGTCTGACGTGATGAAGGAGCTGAAGTATATTGCCGAAAATCGGCTGACGGCAGAAAACGGGATCCTTGCCCTGCGCGGGCGCAATGACAAAACCGAAGTGCCGGACTTCCAGCCGCTGTTCCCGGACTCCGATTGCTCCACCATGAGCAGCACCTGGCGCGGGTCGCTGGAATCCCTCGCCTGGTTTATGCGCTACTGGCGCGACAACTTCTCCGCCGCTTACGATCTCAACCGCGTATTCCTGATTGGCAGCGAAAACCTCTGCATGGCTGACTTTGGCCTGCGCGATGTGCCCGTCGAGCGCGATGATGAGCTGAAAAGCCTGCACGAGCGTATTGTGAAATATCGCAATGCGCCGCAGGACGAGCGCGGGAACAACATTTTCTGGATTAGCCAGGGGCCGCGCATGGGCGTGGGCTATTTCTACGCGCTGACGCCGGTCTACCTGGGCAATCGCCTGCAGGCGCTGTTGGGGATTGAGCAGACCATCCGCATGGAAAACTTCTTCACGCCGGGCAGCCTGCCGATGGGCGTGACCATTCTGGATGAAAACGGGCATCAGCTGATCTCACTCGCCGGGCCGGATAAAAGTTTGAACGTCGATCCGCACTGGATGCAGGAACGCTCATGGTTTGGCTACACCTCCGGCTTCCGCGAGCTGGTGCTGAAAAAAAGCCTGCCGCCATCGTCGCTGAGCATTGTTTACTCGCTGCCGGTGGATATGGTCCTTGAGCGGATACGCATTCTTATTATGAATGCGATCCTGCTGAACCTGCTGGTGGGCGGGGCGCTGTTTACGCTGGCGCGCATGTATGAGCGGAGAATCTTTATTCCCGCCGAAAGTGACGCCCAGCGTCTGGAGGAGCACGAGCAGTTCAACCGCAAGATTGTCGCTTCGGCTCCGGTGGGGATCTGCATTCTTCGTACCCAGGACGGGACCAACATCCTGAGTAACGAGCTGGCGCACAACTACCTGAACATGCTGACGCACGAGGACCGGCAAAGGCTGACGCAAATCATCTGCGGCCAGCAGGTGAACTTTGTCGACGTGCTCACCAGCACCCACACTAACCTGCAGATCAGCTTTGTTCATTCCCGCTATCGCAATGAAAACGTAGCGATTTGCGTGCTGGTGGATGTCTCCGCGCGCGTGAAGATGGAAGAGTCGCTGCAGGAGATGGCGCAGGCCGCGGAGCAGGCCAGCCAGTCGAAATCCATGTTCCTGGCTACCGTCAGTCACGAGCTGCGTACGCCGCTGTACGGGATTATCGGTAACCTCGATCTGCTGCAGACGAAGGAATTGCCGAAAGGCGTCGACCGGCTGGTAACGGCGATGAACAACTCCTCCAGCCTGCTGCTGAAGATCATCAGCGATATTCTCGACTTCTCTAAAATTGAGTCTGAGCAGCTGAAAATTGAGCCGCGCGAGTTTTCGCCGCGTGAGGTCATGAACCACATCAGCGCCAACTATCTGCCGCTGGTGGTGCGTAAACAGCTGGGGCTCTACTGCTTCATCGAACCGGACGTGCCGCTGACGCTGCACGGCGACCCGATGCGCCTGCAGCAGGTCATCTCTAACCTGCTCAGCAATGCCATCAAATTCACCGATATTGGCTGCATTGTGCTACACGTCTGCCGGGCGGGAGATTACCTCAGCATCCGCGTGCGCGACACGGGGGTGGGCATACCGGCCAAAGAGGTGGTGCGTCTGTTCGATCCGTTCTTCCAGGTCGGCACCGGCGTGCAGCGTAACTTCCAGGGCACCGGTCTGGGGCTGGCGATTTGCGAGAAGCTCGTCAGCATGATGGACGGTGACATTTCCGTGGATACCGAGCCCGGCATGGGCAGCCAGTTCACCATCCGCATTCCGCTCTATTCCGCGCAGTATCCGGCAAAAGCCACGGTTGACGGGCTGAACGATAAGCGCTGCTGGCTGGCGGTCAATAATGCCTCGCTGAATGACTATCTGACGGCGCTGCTCGCCCATAGCGGCGTGAGGGTCTGCCGCTATGAAGGCCAGACGCCGGACGTGGACGATGTGCTCATCGCCGACGAGATGCCGGAACAGTCGTGGCAGGGGAGAGGAATGGTGCTCTTCTGCCGTCGCCACATTGGCATACCGGTTGAACGTGCGCCGGGGGAATGGGTGCACAGCGTCGCAACGCCGCATGAGCTGTTGAGCCTGCTGGCCCGTATCTATAAAGTCGAGCTGGAAGAGAACGACGGTGCAGTCGCGCTGCCGTCACCGGAAGGTCTGGCGTCAGTGAATGACGATATGATGATTCTGGTGGTGGATGACCATCCGATTAACCGCCGCCTGCTGGCTGACCAGCTCGGATCGCTGGGCTATCAGTGCAAAACCGCCAATGACGGCGTGGATGCGCTGAATGTGCTGAGTAAAAATCATATTGATATCGTGCTGAGCGACGTCAACATGCCTAACATGGACGGCTACCGGCTGACGCAGCGCATCCGACAGCTTGGCCTGACGCTGCCTGTCGTGGGCGTAACGGCGAACGCGCTGGCGGAAGAGAAACAGCGCTGTCTGGAGTCGGGCATGGACAGCTGCCTGTCGAAACCGGTGACGCTGGACGTGCTCAAACAAACGCTGTCTGTTTATGCGGATCGCGTGAGAAAAACCAGAATATAAAAAAGGCCCGTAAGGGCCTTTTTTATTTGCCCGGCGGCGCTGCGCTTGCGCGGGCCTACGGGTTCTGTAGGCCGGGTAAGCGTGAGCGCCATCCGGCATTTACAGTGGGGGATCAATCCTTATCCGATGCGCTCAGCGTAACGGAGGAGAGATAGTTCAGCAGGGCAATATCGTTGTCCACGCCCAGCTTCATCATTGCTGATTTTTTCTGGCTGCTGATGGTTTTAATGCTGCGGTTCAGCTTCTTGGCAATCTCGGTCACCAGGAAACCTTCGGCGAACAGGCGCAGAACTTCGCTCTCTTTCGGCGACAGGCGTTTGTCACCGTAGCCACCCGCGCTGATTTTTTCCAGCAGACGAGAGACGCTCTCAGGCGTGAACTTCTTGCCTTTCTGCAGCGCAGCCAGCGCTTTTGGCAGATCGGTCGGGGCGCCTTGCTTCAGCACAATCCCTTCGATGTCCAGATCCAGCACGGCGCTCAGGATCGCCGGGTTGTTGTTCATGGTCAGAACAATAATCGAGATGTCCGGGAAGTGACGTTTAATATATTTGATGAGCGTGATCCCATCACCGTATTTGTCTCCAGGCATAGAGAGATCGGTAATGAGCACGTGCGCATCAAGCTTTGGGAGGTTATTGATCAGTGCTGTAGAGTCTTCAAATTCACCGACTACATTCACCCACTCGATCTGTTCAAGTGATTTGCGAATACCGAACAGTACAATCGGATGGTCATCGGCAATAATTACGTTCATATTGTTCATGTATAAGGCTACCTTGCTACAGCAAGCTTTTGACGTAGGCGTCAATGTCGCTGATGTATTTTTCAATGCCAGAGGCATCTTTCTCACGAATTAGATGTTCCAGCGTTTCACATAACTGCTTGCCGGGAACCAGATTAAGCATGGCAAACACCCCTTTAAGCCGGTGTGCTGTCTGTGCCAGCGCTGCAAAATCATTCGCAGCGGACTCAGTATACAACCGCTTCACATCATCTGGTACTGTATCAACAAAGAGGGAATAGTATCCGCTGGCGTGAAGCTCGGCATTTTCATTACCGCCTAACGGGGATTCCGTTATCTCTTCCTGCGCCAGTTGCTCTTCTATTAGTTGTAGTACAGCTTCCTGCATCGCATTGCTTATATTAAAGTTGACGCGCAGCTGGCCAGGGCCGATTTTCCGCACGCGTGACTCATCATCGCTTAAAAGCAAGCCCGAGGCAGTAAGATTAGACGGATTATCAGTTAAAAACAGATCAAATTCTTGACTTGCCAGCCTTTCATCCGGCGTGATGCAGGCCGCGCCCCAGTTTTCGAGCTGACGAACCACAATATTGCGGATCTCGTTTGAGGTTACATCCACCATCACCACGACGTCATCCAGCAGGCGTTCTTCATCTTCTTCCTGTGGATTGGCGGCCATTTTCACGTGCAGAGAGTAACGGGTGCCGAGCGATTCACGGGCCTTGATATTCAGATGGCCGCCGAGCTTACGCGCCAGCTGATCGCACAGCCAGAAGGTCAGGGCGTTAGCCTTGCCGTAATGATCGCTTTGCGTGTCATTCAGGAACGGGAAGTGCAGATTATCAATTTCACTCGCCGTCACGCCTTCCCCGGTGTCCAGAATGCGGAACGTCAGGCGATCTTCCGCCGACTCGTCGGTGCTCACTTCAAGGGTGATCTTGCCGATCTGCGTGGTGGTCACGGCGTACTGAATGATCATCAGCAGAATACGACGCAGCGCCTCGCGGTCGCCGTGACGTTCGTCATTGGCGGGTAAATGGTTGTTGATTAGCAGCTGCAGCCCTTTGCGCTTAATTACGGGCAGGACTTCCGGAACCACTTCATCGATCAGATCCTGAATGGAGAAGAGAGAAGGGGTGCCTTTCCAGAAATCATTCTCCAGCATGTTTGCCAGCTGGATCTCATCCACCATGCGGACCAGCGAGTCGGCCTGGCAGGCGAGCTGGTGGCTTTCAGACGTGTTTAACGCTGCCGCCTGGGTCGCCAGCGTTTTTAACGGCTGCTTGAAGGCATCGCCAATATTCTGCATGAATGCCGCGCGCCCCTGCTGGTTCTTCTCATACAGCCTTTGCGCCTGCTTGAGCTTTTTATTCACCAGCACTTCGCGATCCTGATCGCGAATGATGAAGATTTGCGTACGCGGTGCCACCTGGCTGCGGAACTGACGGATCTCGTACAGTTCATTGTTAATCGTGGCCTGAATAACCCCTTGGTGCTGATCCGCCATAGTGGTGATGTTCTGCAGGTTAAGGTGCGGCAGCAGATGGTCAGCAATTTTATTGCTCATCACCGTGCGATTCGATTCCTGATCGTGAACTAACACCCCTAGCGGCAGCACGGAGACAATCTCTTCATTGAGCGCGCGCAATACGCGCAGCTCGTTGGTGTTGCCTGCGGAGACCGCAGACGCGTCGCTCTGGCGTCCCGGCTGGAAGCGGAAGGTGCTGTAGCCAAACAGGGCCAGCGCCAGCAGACCAATATTCAGCAGCAGTGGCAGCAGAATATTTTGCAGGGTATCAAGCAGCAGCGTGCCGAACGGTACCTGCCACACCAGACGCATGCCGGTTGAGTTCAGCGACGAGGCAATTTCAATTTTCGAGCCGTTAAAGGAGATGGTGACGCTCTCTGCGGCCTCTTTGTCGGACGCCGCACGCATGTTCTGGGTGCTGCTGTCCGGCTCCAGACGGAAGCTGTCGAGCGGCATATCCGGCGGGATCAAATCATTAATGGGTAAATCGAAGGCCACGACCGTCGCCAGATGACCCGGCTGGTTAAAGGTGGTACGCAGGGTAAAATAGTGACCATTCTGCCAGGCAAGACGGCGCAGCGATGAGAAGCTCTCACGTTCATCAAGGGCGTTGGCCTGCTGCAGCATTTCTGCCCGGCGGGAGTCGACAATGCTGCCGACCGTCGTCTCTTTAAATCCGGAAGAGAGATCTTTCAACGGCAGCGTCGAGATCAGGATCATGCTGTTGTCCTGACCGTTCAGATAGTACATCGACCACGGCACCGTTTCGGCGCCCCAGAGGGTATCCAGGTAGGTCGAAATACGCTGCGTCATCTCAAGGGTTGCGCTGTCGTGAGAGCCAAAGATAAGCGCTTCAGTCTTACGCTGCGGTTTTTCGAGATAGTAGACATCCTGCTTCAGCCGCGTCTCCTGAAGTCCATCCCCGGATGAGCTGGCAGGCGCTGCCGCAATGTTGTCGTAAATCTGCCAGGTGGCGTAGCGCCAGGTATCAATGCGCTTGTGTACGGCGTGGGTAATATCCACCACCTGATAGCTCTTATCCTTCAGCCAGGCGTTAACCGCGCTCTGCACCATCACGCCCATTGTGACTAACAGCACCACGATCAAAAGAAGAAAGAAACGGGTGATGCTCCCGGGCAGAAGGGAGAATTTGCTTTGGGCGGTAGTTTCAGTCTGACTCATTGATATCTTTAACCCGTGATGGTCGTGCTCTGTGGCGATAGGGCAGTATAAAGGGTAATAACTGAATTTCCAGCGCCACTGTCCTTGAACAAGCGACTTTTTCGATGACCCGTGCGAGAGAGGAAGTACGCCTTAAATGTGTACAAGCACATAATGCATGTACAAATAAAAAAAGCATTTCGTCAGAAAATAGCACGAATTAACAAGAAATTAAGTTTTGAGCAAATTTTCCCGTTATGCACAGGGGCGAGCGTGAATTTAGTTAATAGTCGTTACAATTACGCGGCGGTAGCACAAAAAAGGAAAAGTTACGTAAAGAAGGGTAAAAAAAAACCGAATGCGACGCATCCGGTTGAATTAGGGATAAACAGACATTCAAAGCTGAATGACGGTAATAAATAAAGTTAATGATGATAGCGAGAGTTATTTTAGAGACTGGAGTCGATCTTGTTTTGTCATTCAGTGCGGTAACGTTTTTTATTTTAACTCTTTGATATGTATTGGGTCATTTTTCGTTTTGATTATAAGTGCTAAATTTCTAAGCTTTTTGTGCTTTGTAAAAGTTCCTTTTCATTTACATCTTGAAACATGTTGATGGATAAATGAAACATCTTCAAAGTTTTCGTATCATATTCGCATTGGATTATTCTGTAATTTTGCGGAGAATGAATTTGCCGACTGGTTAATGAGGGTTAACCAGTAAGCAGTGGCAATTATAAGGCATATAACAGAGGGTTAATAAAATGAAAGTTAAAGTACTGTCCCTCCTGGTACCAGCACTGCTGGTAGCAGGCGCAGCAAATGCGGCCGAAATTTATAACAAAGATGGCAACAAATTAGATCTGTACGGCAAAGTTGATGGTCTGCACTATTTCTCTGACGACAAGAGTGCTGACGGCGACCAGACCTACATGCGTCTTGGCTTCAAAGGCGAAACTCAGGTTAACGATCAGCTGACCGGTTACGGCCAGTGGGAATACCAGATCCAGGGCAACACGACTGAAAGCGACAACCAGTCCTGGACGCGTGTGGCGTTTGCTGGTCTGAAATTCGCTGAAGCGGGCTCTTTCGATTACGGTCGTAACTACGGCGTGATCTACGACGTAACTTCCTGGACTGACGTTCTGCCAGAATTTGGCGGCGATACCTACGGCTCAGACAACTTCCTGCAGTCTCGTGCTAACGGCGTGGCGACCTATCGTAACCAGGACTTCTTTGGTCTGGTGGATGGCCTGAACTTTGCGCTGCAGTATCAGGGTAAAAACGGTAGCGTAAGCGGCGAAAACGTCGGTGGACGCAGCCTGCTGAAACAGAACGGCGACGGCTACGGTGCATCCGTAACTTATAACCTGGGCGAAGGCTTCAGCGTGGGTGGTGCGATGTCCTCCTCCAAACGTACCGCTGACCAGAACGCACCGGGCGTTTACGGTAACGGCGATCACGCAGAAGTCTATTCTGGCGGCCTGAAATATGATGCCAACAACATCTACCTGGCTGCGCAGTACTCTCAGACCTACAACGCAACCCGCTTCGGTACCTCTAACGGCAGCAGCCCGACTACCGCTTACGGTTTTGCTAACAAAGCGCAGAACTTCGAAGTGGTTGCTCAGTACCAGTTCGATTTCGGCCTGCGTCCATCCGTGGCTTACCTGCAGTCCAAAGGTAAAGACATCGAAGGTTACGGCGATCAGGATCTGCTGAAATATGTTGATGTGGGTGCGACTTACTACTTCAACAAAAACATGTCCACCTACGTGGATTACAAAATCAACCTGGTTGATGAAAATGAGTTCACCCGTCAGGCCGGTATCGGCACTGATGATATCGTCGCGCTGGGTCTGGTTTACCAGTTCTAATCGCGTCATCGTGTGACTAAGGGGCCTGAAGGCCCCTTTTTTGTGCTTTTTTTTGGCCTCACAACGCAACCGTTTTGGTGTACTCTTGCCGCCCTGGCATGAGGATAATAATGAATGGACATGACTTTTTTACGCGCCAGCTTTCTGGCTATGCTTTTTTTCCTGACCGCGTGTGACGATTCCGCGCCCGTGGCGAAAACCGATGCACCCGCCGCGACGGTGCTCGAAGGCAAAACGATGGGCACCTTCTGGCGCGTCAGCGTGATGGGCCTGGATAAAACGCGCGCTGATGAACTTCGCGGTAAAATCCAGTCTCAGCTGGACGCCGACGACCAACTGCTCTCAACCTATAAAAATGACTCGGCGCTGATGCGCTTCAATCTTTCCACCAGTACCTCCCTGTGGCCGGTGAGCGAAGCGATGGCCGATATCGTCACCGAATCAATGCGCGTGGGATATAAAACCAACGGCGCGATGGATGTCACCGTCGGGCCTCTGGTCAATCTCTGGGGATTTGGCCCGAACAAACAGCCGGATACCACACCCGATCAGGCGGCCATTGATGATGCCCGCGCCCGGACAGGGCTAAAGCATCTGACGGTGATCAACCAGTACGGCCAGCAGTATCTGCAGAAAGACATCCCCGATCTGTTTGTCGATCTGTCGACGGTAGGTGAAGGTTACGCGGCGGATCACCTTGCCGAGCTGATGACGCAGGAAGGGATATCGCGCTACCTGGTCTCCGTGGGGGGCGCGTTAGTCAGCCGGGGCATGAACGCCAGCGGTAAACCGTGGCGCGTGGCGATTCAAAAACCGACCGATCGGCAAAACGCCGTACAGGCCATTGTGGATATTAACGGGCACGGCATCAGCACTTCCGGGAGCTACCGTAACTATTACGAGCTCGACGGGAAGCGTATTTCGCACGTGATCGATCCGCTGACCGGACGTCCCATCACGCATAACCTGGTCTCGGTGACCGTGATTGCCCCCACTGCGCTGGAAGCCGACGCCTGGGATACCGGATTAATGGTTCTCGGCCCGGAAAAAGCCAAAGAGGTGGTTCGTCAGGAAGGACTGGCGGTTTATATGATCACTAAAGAGGGCGACGGGTTCAAAACCTGGAGCTCGCCGCAGTTCAACAGCTTCCTGGTGAGCGACAAAAATTAAAAAGCAAGGTTGCGGGTTTTTTATCACTGGCACTCGGGCACGCTAAATGTATGCTTGTAAGAGGAGCTGATGATGAAAAATCCAACCTATATGAATGATGAGGATCGCTGGCAGGCCGTTCTGGCTCGCGATCCGCGCGCTGACGATCGGTTTGTCTTTGCCGTGCAGACGACGGGGATTTTCTGCCGCCCGTCATGCCGCGCCCGTCACGCGCTGCGTAAAAACGTCTGCTTTTATCCCGATGTCCAGCATGCCGTTCAGGCAGGGTTTCGCCCGTGCAAGCGCTGCATGCCGGACAAACGCGATCCGAATCAGCAAAAGCTGGCGAAAGTGGAGCACGCCTGTCGCCTTCTGGAGCAGGATCCCGCGCTGACGCTTGAAGGTCTGGCGCAGCAGGTCGCCATGAGTCCTTTCCATTTCCACCGGCTGTTTAAGTCCGTCACCGGGATGACGCCAAAAGCCTGGCAGCAGGCGGCGCGGGGGCAGCGTCTGCGCGCGGCGCTTGCGCAGGGAAACAAAATTACCGATGCCGTGCTGGCGGCAGGGTTTCCCGACAGCAGCAGCTATTACCGCAAAGCCAACGATGCGCTGGGCATGACGGCGAAGCAGTACCGCAAAGGCGAGGTGGCGGTGCGTTACGCCATTGGCGACTGTTCGCTGGGACGCTGCCTGGTTGCGGAAAGCGAGCGGGGGATTTGCGCGATACTGCTGGGCGACAACGATACCAAACTGGCAGAAGAATTTGCGACGCTGTTTCCAAACGCGGAGCATGCCCCGCAGGAAGATGCCTTTGCCCAGCGTATCAGCCAGGTCATTGCCAGTATTGATAACCACGCGGTGCCGCTGGCGCTGCCGCTGGATATACGCGGCACCGCGTTCCAGCAGCGGGTCTGGCAGGCCCTTCGTGACATCCCCTGCGGGGAAACGGCCAGCTATCAGCAGGTGGCGAAGGCGATTGGCCAGCCCAACGCGGTGCGTGCCGTCGCGGGTGCGTGTGCGGCAAACAGGCTGGCGATTGTGATCCCCTGTCACCGCGTGGTCCGCAACGACGGCGCGCTGTCGGGCTATCGCTGGGGGGCGGCGCGAAAAGCGCTATTACTGAAACGTGAGGCGAAACGCCGGGAGGGATAATGCTCGATCTTTTTGCGGATGCTGAACCGTGGCAGGAGCCGCTTGCGCCCGGGGCAGTGATCCTGCGCCGCTTTGCACTCTCCCGTGCGGCGGCATTGCTTGCCGGTATTGAAGAGGTCACGGCGGTTTCACAGTTTCGCCATATGGTGACGCCGGGCGGCTACACCATGTCGGTGGCCATGGCCAACTGCGGCGAACTGGGGTGGGCGACGAACGAACGTGGGTATGTGTATGCCCCGAACGATCCCACGACCGGCCGGCCGTGGCCTTCCATGCCTGCGGTGTTTCAGGCGCTTTGTCACGAGGCTGCCGTTGCAGCAGATTACCCTGACTTCCGGCCGGATGCCTGCCTGATTAACCGCTACGCCATCGGTGCGAAGCTCTCGCTGCATCAGGACAAAGATGAACCCGATCTGCGCGCGCCCATCGTCTCGGTATCGTTGGGTCTGCCCGCCGTCTTCCAGTTTGGCGGATTGCGCCGCAACGATCCGCTCAGGCGCATTATGCTGGAGCACGGCGACGTGGTGGTGTGGGGCAGGGAGTCACGGCTGTACTATCACGGCATTCAGCCCCTGAAGCCCGGGGTTCATCCCCTTACTGGCGAATACCGATTTAACCTTACATTCCGTCAGGCGGGTTTGAACAAACAAAAATAAGAATTATTCTTGATGTCCGCGCCGGGCAGTTTACACTGCTGGCTGATTTTTATTGTCCGGATTGCCTGCATGCAACTACTTCTTCTTGTCTGGCGTCAGTACCGCTGGCCCTTCATTGCCGTAATGGCCTTAAGCCTTGCCAGCGCGGCGCTGGGTATTGGCCTGATTGCGTTTATAAACGTGCGGCTGATCGAAATGGTCGATACCTCACTCTCGGTTCTGCCGGAGTTTCTCGGCCTGCTGCTGCTGTTGATGGCGGTTACGCTCGGCTCTCAGCTGGCGCTGACCGCGCTTGGTCACCATTTCGTTTTCCGCCTGCGCAGCGAGTTCATCAAGCGGATCCTCGACACGCAGGTTGAGCGCGTGGAGCAGCTCGGCAGCGCCTCCCTGCTGGCGGGGCTGACCAGCGACGTGCGCGCGATTACCATCGCGTTTGTCCGCCTGCCGGAGCTGGTGCAGGGGATCATCCTGACCTTTGGCTCGGCGGCCTATCTCGCCTGGCTTTCGACCAAAATGCTGGCGGTGACCGCGGTGTGGATTGCCATCACCATCTGGGGCGGTTTCATGCTGGTGTCGCGCGTCTATAAACACATGGCGGTCCTGCGCGAAACGGAAGATAAGCTCTATAACGATTACCAGACGGTACTGGAAGGGCGCAAAGAGCTGACCCTCAACCGCGAGCGTGCCGAGCATATCTTCAATAACCTCTATGTCCCGGACGCGCGCGAATACCGGCACCACATTATTCGCGCCGATACCTTCCACCTGAGCGCGGTGAACTGGTCCAACATTATGATGCTGGGCGCCATTGGCCTGGTATTCTGGATGGCGAACAGCCTGGGCTGGGCGGACACCAACGTGGCGGCGACCTACTCACTGACCCTGCTGTTCCTGCGTACGCCGCTGCTCTCGGCCGTCGGCGCATTGCCCACCTTGCTGAGCGCGCAGGTGGCGTTTAACAAGCTTAAGAAGTTCGATCTGGCGCCATTTAAGGCTGAATTCCCGCGCCCGCAGGCCTTTCCGAACTGGCAGACCCTGGAGCTGCGCGACGTGACGTTCCGCTATCAGGACAACGCCTTCTCCGTGGGACCGGTCAACCTGACGATTCACCGCGGCGAACTGCTGTTCCTCATCGGCGGCAACGGTAGCGGAAAATCCACGCTGGCGATGTTACTCACCGGACTTTACCAGCCGCAGTCGGGCGAGATCCTGCTGGACGGTAAGGCGCTGAGCGCGGAGAAACCCGAGGATTACCGCAAGCTTTTCTCAGCGGTATTCACCGATGTCTGGCTGTTTGACCAGCTGCTGGGGCCGGAAGGGCAGCAGGCCAATCCGGCGCTGGTTGAGAAATGGCTTGCGCAGCTGCAGATGTCACACAAGCTGGAGCTCCAGGACGGCAAAATCCTGAACCTCAAGCTCTCTAAGGGGCAGAAGAAGCGCGTGGCGCTGCTGCTGGCGCTGGCGGAAGAGCGTGACATCATCCTGCTGGATGAATGGGCGGCGGATCAAGACCCGCACTTCCGCCGCGAGTTTTATCAGGTGCTGCTGCCGATGATGCAGGAGATGGGCAAGACCATTTTCGCCATCAGCCACGACGATCATTACTTCATTCACGCCGACCGTCTGCTGGAGATGCGCGACGGCAGGCTGAGCGAGCTGACCGGCGACGAGCGCGATGCGGCGTCGCGTGACGCGGTGGCGCGCACGGCCTGATGCCCTTACCCTAACCCTCTCCCACAGGGAGAGGGGATAATCGTGGCCGTAATGCCGCTTTTTTCTCCATCCCGCCTCGCTGTTTATTCTTATTTACATATCCTCGCGCTATGCTTAGTCTCAACTCATTTAATGGATTTATGATTGATGTCGGTATTAAAGAAAAACAGCGCCAGGCAGCGTGACCAGGAACGTGCGCGACTCATCTGGCTTCTCACGACCGATAAAGCGGTCACGTCTACGCTATTAGGCAAACTGACCCTGGCTGAGCAATATGATGTCGGCACCTTAGCCGACGATATTGCTGAGGTAGGTGCGCTGGTTGCTCATTTACCGCCGCCGGATCTGGCGGATACCCTGGAAGCGCTTCCTTCGGAAGAGCGTCACGCCCTCTGGCGCCTGGTACAGGATCACGAGCGCGGCCAGGTTCTGCTTGAAGCCTCGGAAAACGTCTGGGATGACCTGATCGACGAGATGAGCGATCGGGATATCCTCGACGCCCTGCAAACCCTGGATATCGACGAGCAGATTTACCTTGTACAGCATCTGCCGCGTAACCTGACCGGCCGCCTGCTGGCCTCTCTGCCTGCCGATGAACGTGCGCGCGTGCGTCAGGTGATGCACTACGAGAAAAACAGCGTTGGCGCGATCATGGAGTTCGGCGTTATCACGGTACGTCCGGACGTCACGCTCGGTACCGTGCAGCGCTACCTGCGCCGCCTGGGCAAAATGCCGGACAACACCGATAAGCTGTTTGTCACCTCGCGGGATAAAACCCTGCTTGGCGAGCTGGAGCTGAAAACCATCCTGCTCAACAGCGCCCAGCAGCGGGTGAGCGAGGTGATGGAAAACGAGCCGATGGTCTTCTCCCCGGAAGACGATGCGGAAAAAGCGGCGCGTACCTTTGAACGTGATGACCTTGTGAGTGCGGCGGTCGTAGATTCCGTTGGCAAGCTCATGGGCCGTCTGACCATCGATGAAATCGTTGACGTGGTTTATGAAGAGACCGATAACGATCTGCGCGCGCTAGGCGGGATCAGCGCCGAAGATGACGTCCACGCCTCCGTCGGTAAGGCGGTGAAAACCCGCTGGGCCTGGCTGGCTATTAACCTGTGTACTGCCTTCATCGCCTCCCGTGTGATTGACGGCTTTGAACACACCATCTCGCAGCTGGTGGCGCTGGCCTCGCTGATGCCGATTGTGGCCGGAATTGGCGGCAACACCGGAAACCAGACCATCACCATGATCGTCCGCGCGCTGGCGCTGGAAAATATTCAGCCCGGTAACTTCGCCTTTCTGATCTTCAGGGAAATGGGCGTGGCGCTGATTAACGGCCTGGTATGGGGCGGCATTATGGGCGGCATCACGTGGTGGCTGTATGACGATATGGCCTTAGGCGGCGTGATGATGCTGGCGATGGTGCTGAATTTGCTGGTGGCATCGATGATGGGCGTCATTATCCCGCTGACGATGACCAAACTGGGGCGCGACCCCGCGGTGGGGTCGAGCGTGATGATCACCGCCATCACCGATACCGGCGGTTTCTTTATTTTTCTTGGGCTGGCAACGATTTTTCTGCTTTAATCCGACGCTTAATGCGGGCGGGGATCAGTGCCATGACGATAATCCCGCCCAGCACGCCAACCGCCAGATTGCCGGTTGATACCGTGGCGGCGACCGTCACCAGCATCACCACCGTTTCGGCAACCGGGGCATTTTTTATCGTGGCGGGCTGAAGGCTGTGCCAGCTGAAGGTTTTGACGGCAACAATCGCCATAATCCCCGCCAGCACCGCCATCGGGATTTTGGCCATCACTTCGCTGAGCGCCGTTACCAGGAGCAGCAGCACGATGCCCGCCGCAATGGTTGAAATGCGGCTTCGTCCTTTCC
The DNA here is from genome assembly GCF_001743375.1 of Enterobacter sp. IF2SW-B1. Taxonomy (NCBI): domain Bacteria; kingdom Pseudomonadati; phylum Pseudomonadota; class Gammaproteobacteria; order Enterobacterales; family Enterobacteriaceae; genus Enterobacter; species Enterobacter sp. IF2SW-B1. The sequence goes on from NZ_MJAA01000008.1 coordinate 343,882, forward strand.
CCATCTCCACGTTAACGATGGTTTGTCCGATCATCGCGCAGCCCGCAATGCCACCGTAGAGCCCGGCCATGATATTCCCCACGCCCAGCCCGATGCTCTCGCGACGCTTGCTGGAGGGCGTAACCGTCAGTTCATCCACGAGTTTTGCCGTCAGCAGGGACTCCAGCAGACCGACGAAGGCAATACTCAACGCGCACGGCCAGATAATGTTCAGCGTCTGTAAATTAAGCGGCACCAGCAGCTCGGTAAATCCAGGCAGACCGCCAGTCATTGAGCCTTCATCACCGACAGTCGGCAGGATCTGACCGGTGGTGACGGTGAAAAGGGTTAACAGCACAATCGCAATCAGCGGGGAAGGGACGCTTTTAATATAGCGCGGCACCCACAGCACAATCAGCAGCGTCAGCACGAACAGGCCCACAATCAGCGGGCTTCGGCTCCAGAAATGCGGCACCTGAGCGAAGAAAATCAAAATGCCAAGGGCGTTAACAAATCCGGTCATCACCGACTGGGGAATAAAGCGCATCAGCCTTGCCATGCCCAGCACGCCAAACAGAATCTGGATCACGCCAGCCATCAGCACGGCGGGAAGAATGTATTGCACCCCGTGCTGATGCACCATCGGGCCAATCACCAGCGCTACGGAACCGGCCGCAGCCGTGACCATCGCCGGACGACCGCCCAGCACGGAGAGAGCAAGACACAGCACCACGGAGGCGATCAGGCTGACCTTCGGGTCAACGCCCGCCACCACGGAAAATGAGATCACTTCGGGGATCAGCGCCAGAGCGGTAATCACGCCCGCCAGCGTTTCACGCGCCAGTTGTTTAGGGGAGTGCAGCACGCTGGCTACACTGTCTTCAGGGGATACGGCAGAATGAGGTAAGGACATAACAGTTCGCTGGTTAGGGCAGGCTTCCGTGCGCGCGATCACAAAGTGCAGCATAGTAGCCATAAATTCCTCCTTATACCAGTTGCGCGCCGCAATCCCCTACAAACAATCCATCATTAAATTTCACAATTACAATAATTTCGTAACCTTTAAACAATATTTAAAAGTTGTTACCGTGCCCACGCAGCTTTTTTCACCTGCAATTTCCACGCATCAAGCACTTTTACACTAAGGCATAAATTATGAAAAAAATGACTGCCATGCTCTTTTCTCTGGCCGTCGGGCTCAACGCCGTCTCAATGGCAGCGAAAGCAGACGCACCAAAAGAGCAGGAAACGGACGTCCTTTTAATTGGTGGCGGCATCATGAGCGCCACGCTGGGAACCTATCTGCAAGAACTGCAGCCGGACTGGTCCATGACCATGGTCGAGCGCCTCGATGGCGTGGCGCAGGAGAGTTCGAACGGCTGGAATAACGCTGGTACGGGCCATTCGGCACTCATGGAACTGAACTATACGCCGCAGAAAAAGGACGGTTCCATTAGTATCGAGAAGGCGGTAGAGATCAACGAAGCGTTCCAGATCTCGCGTCAGTTCTGGTCCCACCAGGTCAACAGCGGCGTGATGCACGACCCGCACTCCTTCATCAATACCGTGCCGCACATGAGCTTTGTGTGGGGCGAGCAAAACGTGAATTTCCTGCGCGCGCGCTACGCTGCGCTGCAGCAGAGCACCCTGTTCCGCGGGATGAAATACTCCGAAGACCACGCGCAGATTAAAGAGTGGGCGCCGCTGGTCATGGAAGGCCGTGACCCGAACCAGAAAGTGGCGGCGACCCGTACCGAAATTGGCACCGACGTGAACTACGGCGAAATTACCCGTCAGCTGGTGGCGTCCCTGAAGAAGAAAGATAACTTCAATTTGCAGCTCAGCACCGAAGTGCGCGGCTTTAAGCGCAATGCGGACAACAGCTGGAGCGTGACGGTTGCCGATCTGAAAAACAATGAAGCCGAGCACGTCATTAAGGCGAAATTTGTCTTCATCGGTGCGGGCGGCGCGGCGCTGAAGCTGCTGCAGGAATCCGGTATTCCTGAAGCTGACGACTACGCGGGCTTCCCGGTCGGCGGCCAGTTCCTGGTGTCCGAGAACCCGGAAGTGGTGAACCGTCACCTGGCAAAAGTGTACGGTCAGGCTTCCGTCGGTGCGCCACCGATGTCCGTCCCGCATATCGATACCCGTATGCTTGACGGTAAACGCGTGGTGCTGTTCGGACCGTTCGCGACCTTCTCAACCAAGTTCCTGAAAAACGGCTCCCTCTGGGATCTGCTGAGCGCGACCACCACCTCTAACGTCAAACCGATGATGGACGTGGGCCTGGATAATTTCGACCTGGTGAAATACCTGATTAGCCAGGTGATGCTTTCTGATGAAGAACGCTTCGAGGCGCTGAAAGAGTACTATCCGCAGGCGAAGAAAGAAGACTGGCGTCTGTGGCAGGCGGGTCAGCGCGTGCAGATCATCAAGCGCGATCCGAAAGAGGGCGGCGTGCTGCGTCTGGGTACCGAAGTGGTGAGCGATAAGGATGGCACGATTGCCGCGCTGCTGGGTGCGTCACCGGGTGCATCTACCGCTGCGCCAATTATGCTGCACCTGATGGAAAAAGTGTTTAAAGACAAAGTCGCCAGCCCGGAATGGCAGGCGAAGCTGAAAACCATTATTCCATCCTACGGCACGAAGCTGAACGGTAACGTGGATGCGACGGAACAAGAGCTGGAGTACACCAGCCGCGTGCTGCAGCTGCAGTACGTGAAGCCGCAGGCTGCGGATGCTGCGCCGAAGGCGGAACTGAAGCCTCAGCCGGAAAACAAGCCGGTTGCGGATATCGCGCTGTAAGGTAAAAGCAAAACGGTAACATCTGTTACCGTTTTTAGTTTAGCAGGTCGGGTAAGGCGAAGCCGCCACCCGACTTGTTTTTAACGTACTACCGCTTGTCCGACCGTCTCTTCTGCCTTCCACACGCGATATTTTACTTCCACGTTTTCAGGCGTATATACCACGATCGGCAACTTGCTGTTGTAGCGCAGCAGGCTGTTGTCGCCCAGATAGGCCGTCACAAATTTCTTCTCTTTCTTGCCGTCCGGGCAGGCCATCATGGTAGAGACCGGAGAGGTCACTTTATCAAAGACGTAATAGTCATAACCCCAGCCTTCCAGGGTTTTGCTTTCCAGCTGGCCGCCCAGACGATGCTGATTGCAGTCCACTTCCAGCGTCTTGCCAATTAACAGTTCGACTTTGTAATTCGCTTCGTCCTGCTGAACCGGCAGTTGAATCACCTGACGCTTCATGCCTTTTTCCGCTTGCGGATAGGGTGCAACTTTTTCCAGCGGCTGCGCTTTTTGGGCGTCGCTGGCGAAAGCGCTGGTGCTGACGCACGCGGCGGCGAGAAGCGCGATGGCAAATTTAGGTGCGTTTTTCATTGTCATTCCTTTATGTCAAAACGGTCCTGAACAGACTAACATAACGAGTATGAATGATTGGTGTGATTTACTTACATTTTCATTATATGCAGCGTAATAAACTTAGCATTAACCGTTTTGGCAGGTGTTTGTACTGGTGTGGAGTGTGACGGGCGTTCGTGTTATTTTAGTCCATCGATAATGTTATTCATCTGTGAAAGGGAAGAGAGATGGTTCGTGCAAAACTGAAAACACCTGAAGGCCGCAAGTTCCTCCTGGCGCTACTCGTCGTGTTTATGATTGCTGCCGCGTGCGTCGGGCGGGCCACCATTGTTGGCGTCATTGAACAGTACAACATTCCTCTCTCCGCCTGGACCACCAGCATGTATGTGCTGCAGTCGGCGATGATCTTCGTTTACAGCCTTGTCTTCACCGTTCTGCTGGCCATTCCGCTGGGCATTTTCTTCCTGGGCGGACGTGAAAAACACTGAGCATTCACCTGCTATAAGAAGCCAGCCTGCGGGCTGGCTTTTTTATATGTGATGATATTTATTCGCATTTCCAGGGTATTCTGTGTCGAACAAGGTTGTTCGACATAAATCAGGAGATGTTCAATGTTATCCCGGTTTGCAACGCTCAGCCGGATCCCGAAAGGCGTCTGGGTTGTGGGTGGGGTCAGTATGCTGATGGATATCTCCTCGGAGATCATTCACAGCCTGCTGCCGCTGTTTATGGTCACGACGCTGGGAGCCAGCGTGATTTTCATTGGCTTGATTGAAGGCCTGGCTGAAGCCACCGCGCTGTTTATCAAAGTTTTTTCCGGTGCCATCAGTGACTACCTGGGTAAACGTAAAGGACTGGCGGTGCTGGGCTACGGTCTTGGCGCGCTGAGTAAGCCGCTGTTCGCTATCGCCTCTTCGTCGGGCATGATTCTGGGGGCACGCTTAATCGACCGGGTAGGGAAGGGGATCCGGGGCGCGCCGCGCGATGCGCTGGTCGCTGACGTTACGCCGCCGGAACTTCGCGGCGCGGCCTTTGGGCTGCGTCAGTCGATGGATACCGTCGGCGCATTTCTCGGGCCGCTGCTGGCCGTAGGCTTGATGCTGCTGTGGAACGATGATTTCCGCACGATTTTCTGGATTGCGGTGATCCCCGGCGTCCTCGCCGTGGCGCTGCTTTTCTTCGGCCTGCATGAGCCGAAAACGCCCGTCGAACATAAACGCACGAACCCCATCAAAAAAGAGAACCTCAGGCGCCTCGGGAAAGGCTGCTGGTGGGTTATTGGCCTGGGCGCCATCTTCACGCTCGCACGTTTCAGTGAAGCCTTTCTTGTCCTGCGCGCACAGCAGTCGGGGGTGCCGCTGGCGCTGATCCCGCTGGTGATGGTGGCCATGAATTTGCTCTATTTCCTTTCAGCCTATCCGTTTGGCAAGTTATCGGACGGGATGAGCCACACCCGACTACTGCAGTGGGGCCTGGTGATGCTGATTGGGGCAGATATTGTGCTGGCGCTAAGCACCCACTGGGCTGGAATGCTTTTGGGCGTTGCGCTTTGGGGAGTGCATATGGGGATGACGCAGGGGCTGCTGGCGGCAATGATCGCAAAAACAGCACCTGCGGATCTGCGCGGTACCGCCTACGGCATTTTTAGTCTGGTCAGCGGCGTGGGATTGTTAGTCGCCAGCCTGGGCGCCGGGGCCATCTGGGAAACGTTTGGCGCGGAATATACGTTTTATGCCGGAGCCGTGATTTGTCTGGTTACGCTGATGTATCTGCGCAAAACACCGGACGAGGCAAAATTAAAAACCAGCCGTAAGAGGCTGGTTTTTAATGTTTTTTTGGTCGGCACGAGAGGATTTGAACCTCCGACCCCCGACACCCCATGACGGTGCGCTACCAGGCTGCGCTACGTGCCGACGCATAGAAAGAATACTACTCGATTCCGTTTCGAATGCAAGGGAATCCGTCGCTAACTGGTTTATTATTAATCAGTTAGCGATGAAGCGCTTCTCATCCGTCAGAACCTGTAACAGCAGGCTAAGCTGTGGTTTCTGGTCCTTCAGCCGTTCACCCTGCAGATTATAGGTCTGATAGTTCCCGTTGCTGTTCAGCACCAGCGTCAGCTTCGGCGTGGTCACCACCAGCGTGTTGCCGTCAGCTGCAGTCACCCAGTTATGGCGGCGCGTGGCGCTGAAGAGATCCTGCCCCTGCGAATACTCGTTTGCTGGCGTACTGACGTGCAGCAGGCGCTGCATCAGGGTCGTCATGACGTCTTTATGTTCTGTGAGCATATTGATGCGCTGCGCCGGCGTTCCCGGCCAGTGGATCACCAGCGGAACATGCAGGTTTGGACGTGACCAGCTCATGCTCTTCGTCTCGTCGCCTAACGGTACGCCATGCCCCGCGGTCACGATCACGACCGTGTTATCAAGCTTGCCTGATTCACGTAGCGCGTCAAGCACACGGCCAATCTGTGCGTCAACATCGCTGGCCGCGCGGCCGTAGCGGCGCGCAAAGCCAGCCTGGTTGCTGTCGTTAAGCGTTGTGCCGTTAAAGGCCACCCACGAGAACCAGCGGTTATCTTCCTGCGCGTAGCGCTGCAGCCAGTTTATCCACTGGTTTGCGGTCTGGGCATCAGACTGGCTCTGCGCGGCAGGCAGTGAGAAATCAGAGAGCAGCGCCTGGCGGTACAGTGAACTGTTGAAGCCGTCCGATGAGAACAGCCCTAACTGATAGCCCTGCTGATTAAGCCCGGTGATCAGCGCCGCAGGAATGCGCGCAGACAGCACGCCGTCCATGTATCCGGCAGAAATGCCATAGAACAGGCCAAAGATACCCGCATCGGTTGAGTTACCTGAACTCATATGCTGGGTAAACGACACGTTCTGACTCGCGAAATCGGCCAGCGCAGGCATCTGCTTCTCGTAACGAGAATAGTTGAGGCCATCGACGGTAATCAGCAGGACGTTTTGCCCGCGACCCATATCGCGATAGCGCAGATCGCTCAGTGGATACTGTACGCTAACCGCTTCCGGATTACCCTGTTCGACCAGACGGCGCTGGTACTCCTGGGCATCAAGCAGGCCGTGTTTCTCAAGGAAACGACGGGCCGTCATCGGATAAGAGAGCGGCAGGTTAGCGCGCTGCATGGTAATAGGGCGATAGAAGTTCGCATCCGCCCAGATATACATGAGGTGCGAACTGATAAATGAGACGAAAAAGAGCGCGGCGACGGGCTTCGCGTAATGGCGGCGTCGGGTCAGGCTGCGGAGCTTTTGCCAGCTCCAGGTGGCAAACAGCATCTCGATCAACAGGATCACCGGAACGCTGATGAACATCAGCTGCCAGTCGCGGGCCGTTTCGTTCTGGTCGGGGTTGATCACCAGTTCCCAGACGATAGGGTTGAGATGCAGGTGGAACCGGGTGAACACTTCACTGTCGATAAGCAGCAGCGTCATCCCCACCGTCGCAAGGATTGCGGACAAGAACCGCATCAAACGCTGCGACATGACAATAAACGTCAGAGGAAACAGGATCAGCAGATAGGTGGCGAATACCAAAAAGCTAAAGTGACCAACAACGCTTATCCAGGAGTAGATACGCCCGGTTAGCGTTGTGGGCCAGTCTGCGACAAACAGATAACGACAGCCAATTACCGTCGCTAGCAGAATGTTGAACAGGGCAAACCAGTGTCCCCAGCTGACCATCTGGGAGACTTTTTCACGGTAGCGCTGACGATTCGTCACCATAAACTGTTGTTCGTTTCCCTTAATGGGCCTGGTCGTTGCTGACGGATGACTGTAACGCCTGGGCGAAAGATTTGGCGATCGCCTGACGCTGAGCCGGAGCAACGCTGGTGTTGATAAGGTTGGTGACCATATTTCCCAAAACCATCAGGGAGAGATCGGTCGGCGTTTTATGTTTTTCCAGTACGTTGACCAGCTCACTGAGCAGTTGTTCAACGTGTTCATCACTGTAGCGGGAATGTTGTGGCATAAATCAAAATCAGTTTGTTGATGAAAGGGCAACATATTACCGTAGCAACAGCTTTTTTTCCCCTTTTTTATCTGTTGTTGCACACATGTCCTGGTGGTGGTTGAATACCGCCCGGTCTAAAAGGAGAGTTTATCATGAGTCTGGAAATCAACCAGATTGCCTTGCACCAGCTTATCAAGCGTGATGAGCAAACCCTTGAAGTGGTGCTACGCGATTCGTTACTGGAACCCACGGCAACCGTTGTGGAAATGATGGCAGAGCTGCATCGCGTCTACAGCGCTAAAAATAAAGCCTATGGTCTGTTCAGCGAAGAGAGTGAGCTGGCCGATAGCCTGCGCCTGCAGCGTCAGGGTGAAGAGGATTTCCTGGCGTTTAGCCGCGCGGCAACCGGGCGTCTGCGCGACGAGCTGGCGAAATATCCGTTCGCCGACGGCGGTATTGTCCTGTTCTGCCACTATCGTTACCTGGCGGTCGAGTACCTGCTGGTTACCGTGCTGAATAACTTAAGCAGCATGCGCGTGAACGAGCAGCTGGACATCAGCTCAACGCACTATCTGGATATCAACCATGCGGATATTGTGGCGCGTATTGATTTGACCGAGTGGGAAACTAACCCGGAGTCGACCCGCTACCTCACCTTCCTGAAGGGGCGGGTGGGCCGCAAAGTGGCGGATTTCTTTATGGACTTCCTCGGTGCCAGCGAAGGCCTGAACGCCAAAGCGCAGAACAAAGGGCTGCTGCAGGCCGTTGATGACTTCACGGCGGAAGCGCAACTCGATAAATCTGAACGCCAGACCGTGCGTCAGCAGGTTTACAGCTACTGCAACGAGCAGCTGCAGGCCGGGGAAGAGATTGAGCTGGAGTCCCTGTCAAAAGAGCTGGCGGGCGTCAGCGAAGTGAGCTTCCAGGAATTCACCGCGGAGAAGGGCTATGAGCTTGAGGAGAGCTTCCCGGCGGATCGCAGCACGCTGCGTCAGTTAACCAAATTTGCCGGCAGCGGCGGTGGGTTAACCATCAACTTTGACGCCATGCTGTTGGGGGAACGCATCTTCTGGGATCCGGCCACCGATACCCTGACCATCAAAGGTACGCCGCCGAACCTGCGCGATCAGCTTCAGCGCCGCACGTCTGGCGGTAAATAGCAGCCATAAAAAAACCCCGCCGAAGCGGGGTTTTCTCGACAGGTTTGCGATTACGCGCGAACGAAGTCGATGTGAGTCAGTTTTGGCTTGAACGCGTGACGCTGAACAGCCTGAACCTTCACTTTTTCTTCTTTACCGCCAACAACGATGGTCAGAACTTCGCTGTAGAACTCAGCTTTGGTCTGCATGTTCCACACTTTGTCGTGATCCAGTTCGATAGCAACTGGAGCAGCTTCGCCACCGTAAACGATAGCCGGGAACTTGTTAGCGTTACGCAGGCGGCGGCTCGCACCCTTACCCTGCACGTTACGTACTTCTGCTTCGATAGTGAACATTGATTTCTCTCTGTATTTAAAACCCTACTACAGGCGACCCAGCAGCAGGTGAGTGTTCTGCCCCACGGATGTGAAGCGGGCGGCATTTTATACTCAAATGCCCCGCACATCAATGAAAAGTCCCGTTAACCGCGCAATTCATTTGCCCGACGGAAGCGACCTTCATAGTCAAAGACCTTCTCGCGAACCTGCCAGAACTGGCCTTTCTTACGGGCGACCACGAAGTCGGGGTGGCGCAGCAGCGCCTGCTGATGCACGATATCCGCCACGGTTATCCAGCGCAGCGGCACGCCAGGCGTGCGGGTATGCGGCCGGATAAACAGCTGCTCAAATGCCGTGCGCTGGGCAGGCGTCTGAACCCTGAACCGTTCGCTGACGTCAGCGCCATCCTCGTCGTAATAGGTGATTTTCAGCCATTCGCCTTTTTCATCCGCGCCGGGCTGCAGCGCCATGCCGGAGCAGCGCAGCACCAGCGCATCTTTCAGCTTCAGCGCCGCTTTCAGCATGTCGTCCGGGTCCACCAGCACCGTGTCGCACTCGCGGCAGCGGCGGGCGGCGATGTCATTTTCGGCGTTGCACTGCGGGCAGTTTTTGAAGCGGAAGCGGAAATCGCACTGCTCGCGATGTCCCTCATCATCCTCAAACCAGCCCTGACAGCGGCGGCCAAAGTGTTCAATCAGCGTGCCGTCGGCGGTGGTTTTTCCCCAGAAGGTGTTGGCAAAGCCGCAGGCCGGGCAAAACACCTGTACCGGCACGTTGTCGCTTTTGCCTTTTGGCGCGCCCACTTCCGGGGAGTACAGATCGTGCGGGTTGCCGGCGTAATCCAGTATCAGGCAGTCGGTTTTGCCCGGCGCCAGGCGCAGGCCACGGCCGACAATCTGCTGATACAGGCTGACGGATTCCGTCGGGCGCAGAATCGCAATCAGGTCGACGTGCGGGGCGTCAAACCCGGTGGTTAATACGGAGACATTCACCAGGTAGCGGAACTGCTGGGCTTTGAAAGCCTCAATCAGCCTGTCGCGCTCCGGGCCGGGCGTTTCGCCAGTGATCAGCGCTGCGTCGTCAGCGGGTAGCAGTCCCGTGATTTCGCGCGCGTGTTCGACGGTGGCAGCAAAAATCATCACCCCTTTACGCGTTTGCGCGAACTCTTCAATCTGGCTGATGATATGCGGCGTGATCCGCTTCTGTTTTTTCAGCTCATGGTTAAGATCCGCCTCGCTGAACAGCCCGTTGCTCTGCGCCTGTAAGCGGCTGAAATCGTACTGCACGACCGGCATATCCAGCCGCTCGGGCGGCGTCAGGTAGCCGTGCTTAATCATGTAGCGCAGCGGAAGTTCATAGATACAGTCGCTGAACAGCGCTTTCTCGTCGCCGCGCACCATGCCGTGATAATGAAAGCGGTAGATCCAGCCTTTGCCCAGACGAAACGGGGTTGCCGTCAGGCCGAGCAGGCGTAAGTGAGGGTTCACCTCTTTAAGGTGAGTGAGGATTTGCTGATACTGGCTGTCGTCGTCATCGCTGATGCGGTGACATTCGTCGACAATCAGCAGCGAAAACTCGCTGCGGAACAGATCCAGGTTACGGGCCACCGACTGTACGCTGCCGAAAACCACTTTGCCGTGGCTCTCTTTGCGCTTCAGCCCAGCGGCGAAAATGTCGGCTTCCAGCCCCAGCGCACAATATTTGGCATGGTTTTGCGCCACCAACTCTTTGACGTGGGCCAATACCAGCACGCGACCACGCGCCAGGCGCGCCAGTTCGGCAATGACCAGGCTCTTGCCTGCACCGGTCGGGAGGACAATGACCGCCGGTTCCCGGTGTTTACGGAACCAGGCGAGCGTCGCGTCAACGGCTTCCTGCTGATAGGGACGAAGTGTAAAAGTCATGGGGTCTCGGTTTCGTTAATCCGCATATAGTATGCCACGAAACTTTTTCCCTTGAGTGGCGCAACCAGACCATTATACTGAACCGTTCCTGACTGCTTCTTTTTTCGGACGCACGGTCCGACATCCAGCACCATTAAGGCTAAAAAGATTTCATGCGACTTGATAAGTTTATCGCTCAGCAACTCGGCGTAAGCCGCGCTATTGCCGGGCGCGAAATTCGCGCCAACCGCGTTACCGTGGATGGCGACATTGTGCGAGACAGCGCGTTCAAACTGCAGCCTGACCATCAGGTTGAGTACGACGGCAATCCGCTGACCCAGCAGCACGGTCCCCGCTATTTCATGCTCAATAAGCCGGAAGGCTATGTCTGCTCAACGGACGATCCGGATCACCCGACGGTGCTCTATTTCCTCGACGAGCCGGTGGCGCATAAGCTGCACGCCGCGGGCCGCCTCGACATCGACACTACCGGTCTGGTGCTGATGACCGACGACGGTCAGTGGTCGCATCGCATCACTTCCCCGCGCCACCACTGCGAGAAAACCTATCTGGTCACGCTGGAGTCACCGGTTGCGGATGACACGGCAGAGCAATTCGCGAAAGGCGTTCAGCTGCATAATGAAAAGGATCTGACCAAACCCGCCGTGCTTGAGGTCATCACCCCGACGGAGGTCCGTTTGACCATCAGCGAAGGACGCTACCATCAGGTGAAACGCATGTTTGCCGCCGTGGGTAACCACGTTGTGGGCCTGCACCGTGAACGCATCGGTGCGATTGCGCTCGATCCCGACCTGGCGCCTGGTGAATATCGTCCGCTGACGGAAGAAGAGATTGCCAGCGTCGGTCTGCCTTCGCACTAATTTCAGGAGAACCCTGTGACCACCAGGCCACACTCGTCGTTCAAAATTGTCTTCATTCTTGGCCTGCTGGCGATGCTGATGCCGCTGTCTATCGACATGTATCTGCCTGCGCTGCCGGTGATTTCCGCCCAGTTTGGCGTACCGGCAGGCAGCGCGCAGATGACGCTCAGCACCTATATTCTCGGTTTCGCGCTCGGACAGCTGCTGTATGGCCCAATGGCCGACAGCCTGGGGCGTAAGCCGGTTATTCTTGGCGGGACGCTGGTCTTTGCGGCCGCAGCGGTCGCCTGTGCGCTGGCGCAGAGTATCGATCAGCTGATTATCATGCGCTTCCTGCACGGGTTGGCCGCCGCTGCCGCGAGCGTGGTGATCAACGCCCTGATGCGTGATATCTACCCGAAAGAAGAGTTCTCCCGCATGATGTCGTTCGTCATGCTGGTGACGACGATTGCGCCGCTGGTGGCACCGATGGCCGGTGGTGCGGTGCTGGTGTGGTTTAGCTGGCACGCGATTTTCTGGATCCTGGCGCTGGCCGCGCTGCTGGCCTCGGCGATGATTTTCTTCTTTATTGATGAAACGCTGCCCGTCGAGCGCCGCCAGAAATTTCATATTCGAACCACGATAGGCAACTTTGCCTCGCTGTTTCGCCACAAGCGGGTGCTGAGCTACATGCTGGCGAGCGGGTTCAGCTTCGCCGGAATGTTCTCCTTCCTGAGTGCCGGGCCGTTTGTCTATATCGAGCTGAACCACGTTTCGCCGCAGCACTTTGGCTATTATTTTGCGCTCAATATCGTCTTCCTGTTTGTCCTGACCATCATTAACAGCCGCTTTGTCCGGCGGGTGGGCGCGCTGAACATGTTCCGCGCCGGGCTGTGGATCCAGTTTGTGATGGCGGTCTGGCTGGTGGTGAGCGCGTTTCTGGACGTGGGCTTCTGGGCGCTGGTGATCGGCGTGGCGGCCTTTGTCGGCTGCGTGTCGATGATCTCATCCAATGCGATGGCGGTGATCCTCGACGAATTCCCGCATATGGCGGGAACCGCATCGTCACTGGCGGGAACCTTCCGCTTCGGGATTGGTGCCATCGTCGGGGCGTTACTCTCTATGGCGACCTTTACTACGGCCTGGCCTATGCTGTGGGCGATGGCTTTTTGCGCAACCAGCTCTGTGCTTTTCTGTCTTTACGCCAGCCGGCCGCGAAAAGCGGCGCACTAACGCGCAGATAAGGCCCGAAAGGGCCTTTTTTGTTGACGCATATCAACCAAACTCGCGTTCGTTTATTCCGTGTTTGTTTATTTTATGTAAAATCTATTTATGTAAAAAGTCACATCATTGTATTCAAAAAGGTTGAGTTAGATCGCAGAAACGGGTACATATAGCGCCGACGCGAGCCTCGATACCGATAAAAAAGCGCTGAATAGTGCAGGTTGGCGATGATGTGTTACTATAAATGTAAATAAATTGTGAAGTAAATTTTGCTTCCGGGGAACGAACGTGAATACATTACAACTCTCCATTGTCCATCGCTTGCCCCAGAGCTATCGCTGGTCGGCGGGTTTTGCAGGTTCGAAAGTTGAACCGATTCCGCAAAGCGTCGCGGGCTGTGAGAATTGCCTGGTGGCGCTCAAGCTGCTGAGCCCGAGCGACGAAAATGCGTGGCGGGTGATGGAGCGTCTCAGCCAGGCCCTGACGGATATCGAAGTGGACAGCTCCGTACTGGAGTGCGAAGGGGAGCCGTGCCTGTTTGTCAAAAGCCAGGACGAATTCGCCGCGACCTGCCGCCTGAAAAACTTTGGCGTTGCGATTGCTGAACCTTTCTCCGGCCAGTATCCGTTTTAAGCGCTAGTCTGTCGCGAGCAGCTGGCGCGTGTAGCTCTGCGTTGGCGCAGTAAATACGCGCTGGCAATCACCCTGTTCGACCACCTCACCCTGTCGTAGCACAATCACCTGATGGCATAGCGCCCGAACCACCTGTAGATCATGGCTGATAAAGATATAGGCCAGCCGGTGCTTTTCCTGTAGCCCTTTGAGTAGCGCCAGGATCTGCGCCTGTACGGTTCTGTCCAGAGACGAGGTCGGTTCATCCAGAATAATCAGCTCCGGTTTCAGGATCAGCGCGCGGGCGATGGCGATACGCTGGCGCTGTCCGCCGGAAAATTCCGCAGGGTAGCGGTGGCGAGTGTCGGGATCTAAGCCCACTTCCGCCATCACCCGCATGACCTCCTGTTCCCGCTGTTGCGCACTCAGGCCAGGCTGGTGAACGCGCAGGCCCTCTTCGATAATCTGCAACACGCTGAGGCGCGGGTTAAGCGAGGAGTTGGGATCCTGAAATACCACCTGCATGCGGGGCCGCACGGGCAGCATCTGGCGGCGGTTCCAGCGGTGCAGTGGCATATCGTCAAACAGGATCTCGCCCTGAGAGGCAATTAAGCGCAGCAGCGCCAGACCGGTAGTGCTTTTCCCCGAACCGGATTCGCCCACCAGCCCCAGGGATTCACCCGGTCGCAGCGAGAAGCGGATATTTTTCAGCACCGGGTTCTGGTCAACGATGCGCCGCAGAACGCCTTTGCGGATCGGGAACGAGACGGATAAATCATCGACGCGCAGCAGCGGTGTGCTGTCTGCCGTGAGAGGCACCGGGTCGCCGGAAGGTTCGCTGTCGAGCAGGCGCTGCGTATAGGGATGCTGCGGCGCGTTCAGCAGCGTGGACGCGGTATTCTGTTCAACGCAGCGCCCGTTTTGCATGACCGCGACGCTGTCGGCCAGCTTTTTCACGATGCTCAGGTTGTGCGTGATAAACAGCAGGCTCATGTCCAGCTCGTCACGCAGCTCCCTCAGGAGCGTCAGAATTTGCGCCTGCACCGTGACGTCCAGCGCCGTCGTCGGCTCGTCGGCAATCAACAGTTCGGGGCGCGTGAGCAGGGCCATGGCAATCATTACCCGCTGGCGTTCGCCGCCGGAGAGCTGATGCGGAAAATCATTCAGCCGTTTGGCCGCGTTGCGTATGCCTGTTCGTTCCAGACAATCCAGAATTTCGCCCCGCGCGGCCTCTTTGCGCATCCCCCGATGAAGTGACAGCACTTCATAGAGCTGTTTTTCCAGCGTATGCAGTGGGTTGAGCGACACCATCGGCTCCTGGAAGATCATGGCAATCTTATTGCCGCGAATACCGCGCAGGGTATGTTCATCAGCGTGCAGCAGCGAACTGCCGTGGAACAGAATATCCCCTTGCGGATAGCTCACGGGCGGGGAGGGCAGCAGACGCAGGATGGAGAGCGCCGAGACGCTCTTGCCCGAACCGGATTCACCCACCAGCGCCAGCGTTTCACCGCGCTGGATCTGCAGCGACAGGTCGGTGACCACGGTACGGGTCTCGCCCTGCTTCGAGAAGGCAATCGACAGGCGATCAATACTGAGAAGAGGCTGCGTCATCTTATACCGCCTTGTTGGGATCGAAGGCATCGCGCACGGCTTCGCCAATAAAAATCAGCAGCGAAAGCAGCACGGCCACGGAAAGAAAGGCGGTGATGCCCAGCCACGGCGCCTGCAGGTTGTTCTTGCCCTGCAGCAGCAGTTCGCCGAGCGACGGCGACCCCAGCGGCAGGCCGAAGCCCAGAAAGTCCAGCGAGGTGAGGGTGGTGATGGAGCTGCACAGAATAAAGGGCAGGAAGGTGAGGGTCGCCACCACCGCATTGGGAAGCATATGGCGGAAGATGATTGCGCGATCGCTCACGCCTAACGCCTGCGCGGCGCGAATATAGTCGAAATTACGGGTGCGCAGAAACTCTGCCCGCACCACGCCCACCAGCGCCATCCAGCCAAACAGAACGGTGATGCCCAGCAGCCACCAGAAGCCCGGCTGTACCACGCTGGAAAGCAGAATGATCAGAAACAGGGTTGGCATACCGGACCAGACTTCGATGATACGCTGCCCCCACAGGTCAATTTTTCCGCCGTAGTAGCCCTGAACGGCACCGGCCACTACGCCCATTACGCTGGAGAAGACGGTCAGCATCAGTCCAAAAAGAATAGAAATCCGCGTACCGTAGAGGATGCGCGCCAGCACGTCGCCGCCGTTGGCGTCTGTTCCCAGCCAGTTTTGCGCAGAGGGCGGAGAAGGGAAGGGGGTTGTGGTCGCGAAGTTAATGCTGTTGGCGCCAAAGCGCACCGGTGCCCAGAGGGCCCAGCCGTGCTGTTCGATCTGCTGGCGCAGCCACGGATCCTGGTACTCCGCCGGGGTGGCAAACGGGCCGCCGAAGTCGCTTTCACTGTAGTTAGCCAGTACCGGCACGTACCAGCGGTCGTTAAAGTGCACCAGCAACGGTTTGTCGTTGGCGATCAGCTCTGAACACATGCTCAGGACAAACAGGACAGCAAAAATCCACAGCGACCAGTAGCCGCGGCGGTTATGGCGAAAACGGGCCCAGCGGGCCTGGTTAACGGGGCTTAAACGCGGCATCAGCGGCCCTCAAAATCAATTCGGGGATCGACCAGCGTATAGCTGATATCGCTGATGATATTCAGCAGCAGGCCAATCAGGGTGAAAATATAGAGCGTGCCAAACATTACCGGATAATCGCGCGATACGGTGGCTTCGTAGCCCAGCAGGCCGAGACCGTTGAGCGAGAACATCACCTCAATCAGCAGCGAGCCGGTAAAAAACATGCTGATGAACGTGGCTGGAAATCCGGCAATCACCAGCAGCATGGCGTTGCGGAAAACGTGTTTCCACATAATCTGCTTCTCGCTGACCCCTTTGGCGCGGGCGGTCACGACATACTGCTTGCGGATTTCATCGAGAAAGGCATTTTTCGTTAACATGGTCAGGGCGGCAAACCCGCCGATCACCGTCGCCAGCACCGGCAGCGTGATATGCCAGAGATAGTCGGTGATTTTCTGGTACCACGGCAGCGTGCTGAAATCGGCGGAGACCAGCCCCCGCAGCGGGAAGATGTCGAAATAGCTGCCTCCGGCAAAGAAGACAATCAGCAGAACGGCAAACAGAAACGCCGGAATAGCATAGCCGATGATGATGAAGGTGCTGCTCCAGATATCGAAGCGGCTGCCGTTATGCACCGCTTTTCGGATCCCGAGCGGTATAGAGACCAGATAGATAATCAGCGTCCCCCACAGCCCCAGCGTGACCGAAACCGGCAGGCTTTGCTTGATCAACGTTAATACGGACGCACTGCGGAACAGGCTATCGCCAAAATCAAAGCGGATATAATCCCAGAGCATCTTGAAATAGCGCTCGTGTATCGGCTTATCAAAGCCGTAGCGATGGGTGATCTCGGCGATCACTTCAGGATCTAGCCCGCGCCCGCCGCGGTAGTGGCTTTCACTGATATTCCCCACGCCGGTTCGCGCATGGCTGGCACCCATGCCTTCTCCGCCGCCGCCGGGCATGCCGCCGCTGTTGCCAAACTCAATGGCGGCAATGGCCTGGTCGACCGGCCCGCCCGGGGCAATTTGCACGATAAAAAAGTTAATGGTGATAATGGCCCACAGCGTGGGAATGACCAGCAGAAGACGGCGTATTAAATAGGCACCCATGATAATTCCTTATCGCCGCTCGGCGGGCAGTCTGGCGGCTTTATTCACGTCATACCACCAGGTGTCAAAGCCCAGAGAATAGACAGGGCGCACGGCAGGCACGGAGAACTTGTCCCAGCGCGCAAGGCGGTCTTCGCCCATATACCACATGGGCAGCATGTAGTAGTTCCAGGTTAACACCCTGTCGAGGGCGCGACCAAGCGGCAAGAGCTTATCTTTATCGCCCTGCGCAGCCACAATTTTTGCAATCAGGGCATCAATCGCCGGGCTTTTTACGCCTGGCGCATTGTACGAGGAGTCGATGTAGCTGGAGGCCCAGGAGATTTGCAGATCCGAGCTGGGCCACGGCTGCGCGGGCCACAGGCGTTGCATCATGTCGTAATCACGGCTGCGCATGCGGTTGGTGATCTGCGCGTTATCGACCTGGCGAATGTTCATGGTGATCCCCAGCCGCGCAAGGTTGTGCTTAAACGGCAGCACCCACTGATCGTTGCCACCGGAGGAGAGCAGCAGTTCAAAGCTTAAAGGCTTGCCGGTTTTCGCATTGACGCGTTTCTGGTTCTTCAGCTGCCAGCCTGCCTCATCCAGCAGCTTGCTGGCCTTCAGCAGGTTGTCGCGGTCGTAGCCGTCACCCTTTGAAGCGGGCGGCTGAAACACCGTGGTAAACACCTCCGGCGGCACTTCCGCTTTCAGCGGCGCCAGCAGGAGCAGTTCGTCGGCTTTAGGGTAGTCGCGTGCGGCATATTCGGTGTTCTGGAAATAGCTGTTCGCGCGGCTGTACGCCCCGTAAAACAGGGCTTTGTTCATCCATTCAAAATCGAAGGCCAGGGAAATGGCTTCCCGAACGCGGCGGTCGGTAAATACCGGGCGCTGAATATTAAACGCCAGCCAGCGCGTGTCCTGGGCGGATTCGTTTTTGTGCTCGTCTTTGACGATGTAGCCTTTCGTGAAGTTTTTGCCGATATAGCGGGTCGCCCAGTTTTTGGCGCTGTTCTCCACGCGTAAATCGAAGGCGCCGGCCTTGAACGCTTCAAACGCCACGTTATCGTCGAGGTAGTAGTCATAGCGAAGGGTGTCGAAATTCCAGCGCCCGCGGTTTACCGGCAGGTTAGCCGCCCAGTAATCTTTCACCCGGGAATAGACCACGTACTGCCCCATGCGCCAGTCGGTAATGCGGTAAGGGCCACCGGCCAGCGGCGGTGTGGAGAGCGGGTCGCTTAACTTATGGTTTTTCCAGAATGATTCAGGCATAACCGGCAGCGAGAACAGGCTAAGCATATTCTCTTTGTTCGGTTCGCTCAGCTCAATGCGTACGGTGAGGGGCGCAATGGCGCGCACCGTTGCGCCTTTATACACAATGCGGAACTGAGGAACGCCTTCGGTCATAAATTTATGAAACGTAAAAGCGACGTCGCTGGCCTTGACCGGCGTGCCGTCGTGAAAGCGGGCCCGGGGGTTTAGGGTAATTTCGGCCCAGGCGAAATTATCCGCGTAGCGCACGTTATCGGCAATCAGCGGGTAATAGCTGCCGGGTTCATCATCCGACGTGACAAAAAGCGTGTCATAGAGCGATTCCGTTCGCGCCGCGGCCACGCCGCGCAGGGCGAAGCGGTTAAAGTTGTCGAACGTTCCCGTAGCCGAGAGCGTGACCTTTCCACCCTTAGGGGCGGCAGGATTGACGTAATCGAAGTGCGTAAAATTGACCGCGTATTTTGGCTCGCCAATCACGGCGAACGCGATGTTCTCTTTGATGGTTTGCGCCTGGCTGGACAGGCTCACGACTGCCAACCAAAGCAACATAAAGCGCATAAACATCTCGCGGCGGCTCCCTCTTTTACAGACCGGCTCAGTTAAGCTGAATAATAAGTGACGCCACGGGCAATGTGAAATTATTCCCCGTCAGGCGACACCGTATTTTGCCACGTGCGGAACTGCTCCAGCGGCATCGGGCGGCTAATCCAGTAACCCTGCAGATAATTAACCCCATGCTCGCGCAGCCAGGCCGCCTGTTCCGGTGTTTCCACCCCTTCCGCAACGGTCGACATATTCAGTCGTCTTGCCAGCGTCAGTACGGCATCCAGCACCGGGGAGGTCACGGTTTCTGTGCCAATGGCGTTGACAAAGCCACGGTCGATTTTCAGGTAGTCCATGGTGAAATGTTCAAGATAAATCAGCGCGCTGTGGCCGGTGCCGAAATCGTCGATGGCAATTTCAAACCCTTCGTTATGCAGCCATTCGAAGAGGCTGTTAGCTTCCCGATGGTTCAGCATATCGCGCTCGGTAATTTCCAGTACGATCTGGAAGTAATCAGGCGGCAGCAGGGCTTTGAAGGTGCGCATATCGTCTTTGAAACTTTCCGCATGCAGATGCCCCGGCGCGATATTAATGCCCACTTTGGCACCCGGCGGCAGCACGGTTTGTAGCACTGGCGCATCGTGAATAATCAGGTCAAAAAGATGCAGCGTGAGCGGAACAATCAGCTTCTGCGCTTCGGCAAAATTGATAAAGGCGTCCGGCGGGATCTCACCCATGGTCGGGTGCTTCCAGCGCATCAGCACTTCAAGCCCGGTCATCCTGAGCGATTTGGCGTCGACAACGGGCTGATAAACCACATAAAACTGGCCGCGCTTGATGGCGCTCAGAATCTCTTTGCCCGGATTGAGACGCGTCGTGAGGATGTAGAAGTTAAGCGACCCTGCCGCAATCCCGCACACCAGCCCGAAGAACAGGGCGTAAAGTATCTCATCGGTCGTCCACTCCTCGGCGTACAGGTTGATGGTCAGAGGAACGTCTTTGAGCGTCGCGGTGCGCGCCGGCGTTTCATGTAAATCCTTCGCTTTGACGAGGGCGCTTGAGGCAGTGGATAACGCATTGTCGCCGATGACGATCGCGATGCCTGCAAACTCGTCCTGCCGCGCGGTGTAAAGCAGGTAAGGCGTCAGGTTGAGATTCACCGAGGTGAATACGCCGCCGTCCTTCACAAGCGGATTACGATACCAGATGGCAATCGCGGGCTTATTGGGCAGCATGGGCGTGCCGGGGAGCAGTGCGATATCAACCTGCTTGTTGATGTGCAGCTCGGGTATCAGCTCCTCCATCGGGGCATTCATTGGCCCTGTGGCTGACGAGCAGAACGCCATTTTGTCTCTGACCAGCAGGAAGGCGCGTACGTTGAGGCTGAAGGCCGCGCGCGAGGTCAGCTCCGCGTTAACGTCCTGGCAATTATTGAGCGTCAGCGGCTGGAGCACGTCGATGGAGGCTTTCAGCTCGTCAAAATAGCTCTCCA
This sequence comes from Enterobacter sp. IF2SW-B1, assembly GCF_001743375.1. Lineage (NCBI taxonomy): Bacteria > Pseudomonadati > Pseudomonadota > Gammaproteobacteria > Enterobacterales > Enterobacteriaceae > Enterobacter > Enterobacter sp. IF2SW-B1. Next base: position 364,284 of record NZ_MJAA01000008.1, read on the forward strand.
TGTAGATGCGCACATCCATGATCAACGTATCGAATCGGATTTCCCGCTTGTGGTAGCTCCAGAAAAATTGCAATGAACCCAGGAGCAGGGCGGCGATCAGGCCGGTAATGATACTGAGGAACAGTATCTTTCGATGACTGGAGAAGTAGCGGGTGAGCATAAACGTCGTGGTTCCTGAATTGCCGCTGATTGTATTCATTGTAACGGGCAAAAAAAAACACCGCCGAAGCAGTGCTTTTTTTTATTGTATCGCCAGCCAAGGGATAACCAACGATACAATTATCATATTAACTGCGGGTCAGTACGCGGCGCGCTTCGTTGTAGCGCTTCTTCCAGTACGGTTCATTCATGCTGGAAATGGTCACACCGCTGCTGGTGGAGGCATGTACAAACTGGTCATTACCAATGTAGATGCCCACATGTCGACCGGTAGAACCTGCACGGAACAGCACTAAATCGCCGGTGCGCAGTTTGGTACGTGAAATTGACTTGCCCATCTCCTGCTGTTCGTAGGTCGAACGCGGAAGATCTAACCCAAATTGCTCGCGGAAGGTACGCTGTACAAAGCCGGAACAATCAATGCCTTTTTTAGTGCTGCCGCCAAGACGGTAACGCACGCCTTTCCAGTCAGCATACTGGTCCATAATGCGGGACTTCACGTCCAGATTACGTACCATATTTTCAAATTCATCCTGAGAGGCTTGCAGTGAAGAGGAATCTTCCATTCCCACAACACGCGTCTCAGGATGCATATTCTTTGCGGTGTTCGATGTACTACATGCAGATAACAGTACCGCGACTGCTATCGCCGGGATCCCCCGTAAGATATATCTCAGAAACGGTTGAGATTTGACCATTTTGTTTATTTTCCCTTGAAGTCCTTAACGACAAATATCGTTATAAAAATGCCAAACGTGACGAGACTAATTATCTGTTCACATTGAGACAATTGTTTCTGGTGACATTTGTGGTGCAGCGCACAAAATTATTCACCATCGAAATAATTATCTCCATGGGGCAAAACGAGTTCGAGATTAACCGATTGCCAGGGCTATTGCGAGTAAAAAGAGCCTTTTTTTTATAAGAAATTGTGATACAGAAAGTAAAAATTTGTCATTGCACAAAATAGCGGCAGATCCGCCGCGTAATCGTGCAATTGATTCATTTTTATCACGAATGTGATGACAAGAATATGACAGCGCAGAAAGATCGCGGGAAGGGCATTATCAGGGATCGTGATGATCCCCGATAGTTTGCGTTAAAAAACGGTAATTATTTGTTCAATTTTTGTTGCTTTCTACGCGGAAGATAGCGATCGAAAAGGGTAATTAGGCGATCGCTCAAAGGCGTCATCAGAACCCACGGCAGACCAATCAGCACCGCGGAAAGGGAACCCACGACAATATCCGTCAGCCAGTGCGCGCCAATCATCACGCGTGGGAAGGCAAATATCACCACAATAAGCAGGGCGATTGCGAACGCCTTCTTACCGAAATAGCGCAGCATGAACCCAGAAAAAATAAGCAGCATCATGCCGTGATCGCCCGGGAAACTGTCCTTCGAGGCATCTTTTGTTGGAATATGCAGCAGTTCACTCACGCGATAAATATTCGGGAAAGAGAGCGAAGGACTAGCACGTTTTACCGGCATCAGATGTTGCGCCAGCTGATTAATGATCACCGCAGCCAGAAGCATCACCAGTCCGATAATCAGGATGCGGCGACGCCCCGTGTCATCCTCTTTGAGCCAGAAAGAGAGCATCAGGCAGCCCATGGCCAGCAGGGAAAAGCCGTCAAAGGCGCGGTTATTGGTAATCGCCACCAGCCACAGAAAGGCGTCACTCTTCACCAGCCCCTGGTTGAAGAAATGAAACAGGGATGAATCCAGCGGGAACCAGAAACCGTGATTCACCGGGATATACCAGGAGAAAAAGAGCGCCAGACCGGCGACATTAAGCAGTAGTATCTGGGGAATTCGAGTCGTCATAACGTTCTGCATTGAGTGAAAACTGGGGCAACGTTAGCCGCCCGAACTTAAACGAAGCTTCAACAGGCTGGACTGCAGGGCATTCCAGTCGGCGTTAACCGCACTAATTAACTCTATTCGGCTGTCAGGTGGCGCGACGTTTTGCGTTTCGATAAAGAAATCGTCGCCCTGGCGGTTGATCCGCACCAGCCCGTCTGGCGTGCGCATGATCCCTTTCACGCGGTCGACCGGCGCAAGCCTGGCCCACTCAAGGATGCCAATGGTATCGAAAACGGTATCGGCATCGAAAATCCATCCGCAGGCCTGATACCCCTGACCGCTGTTAAGGTTACGACGCCAGCGCTGGTGTTCCGGCAGGCTAAGCGCGGCCAGACCCTGCTTTGCAGAATGGTGATGCGCATGCTCTGCACTGGCCGGGAGTTGCGCCAGGTTCAGGCGGGGAAGATCCAGCAGGGCGCTATCAATATTCCCCTGCGTGGCCTGCACCCGCGTCCGATTGCCGCCGAAATGCTGCCACCACGCGTCCAGCGCGGCCCGGCTTTCCGCCGTGGCGCGATCTTCTTTATTGGCGACAATAACGTCTGCTGCGGCGAGCTGATCGCGAAAGTTCTCATTGGCCACCGCTTTTTCATCCAGAAGCTGACGCGGATCGAGCAGGCACAGCGTGGCGCGAAGATCGATCCACGGCTCGTAAACCGGGGCGGTCAGTAAATCGAGGATCTGCTTCGGGTGGCCCAGACCGGTAGGTTCAATCAGCAGGCGGTCCGGTTTGCCCTGACGCAGCAGCGTATTGAGGCCTACCTGCATCGGTAAGCCGTTTACGCAGCACATGCATCCGCCGGGGATCTCTTTAATCATTGCGCCGCTGGATGACAGCAACGCGCCATCAATGCCCACTTCGCCGAATTCATTGACCAGCACGGCCCATTTCTCGGCGGGATCTTTATTCGCCAGCAGATGAAGAATAGAGGTGGTTTTACCGCTGCCGAGAAAACCGGTGATGAGGTTGGTTTTGGTCACGTGCGCTCCGCAAGAGAATTGTGATGCTATAACACTATGCTCTTATCCTGGCGAAAAACGGGCGCAATGAGAAGGGGGAGGGCGAACGGAGGCAATGTCCGTTCGCATTAAGCGCAATAATCGCTAAAGATTTAACGTTTCAATAACAGCCTGGCGTGCGCCACGGTGGATGATGCGCTGGTAGGCCTGGCTGACAGCCTCAGCGAAAACGCTATTTTGCGCGAGATCGTGACCGAAGACCTCGCTCAGCCCCAGCAGCGCATTGACGCGCTCAGCGTCGCTGCTGGCCTCGACAATCGTGCGGATTTTATCGCTGAGGGGATCGCGAACGTCAATCGCGTTGCCGCGTTCGTCGAACCCGCTGACGTAGCGTATCCAGCCAGCGACGCCCAGCGCCAGCAGCGGCCATTCTGTTTTACGCTCAAGGTGGACGCGGATGCCATCCAGCATTCGCTGCGGCAGCTTCTGGCTACCGTCCATCGCGATTTGCCAGGTACGGTGCTGCAGCGCCGGGTTAGCAAAGCGCTCAATCAGGCTGTCGGCATAGGCAGTCAGGTCGACATCCTTTATACGCAGCGTAGGCGCCTGTTCATCCAGCATTAGCCGCCGGGCGGCTTCGCGGAAGGTGGCGTCCTCCATGCATTCATTAATATGCGCGTACCCGGCGAGATACCCCAGATACGCCAGGAAAGAGTGGCTGCCGTTAAGCATGCGTAATTTCATCTGCTCCCAGGGCAGAACGTCCTGCACCATCTGAACGCCCGCCACTTCCCACTCCGGACGCCCGGCGACAAAATTATCTTCCACTACCCACTGAATAAACGGCTCGCAGCTTATGGCGCACGGATCGTCAACGCCGAGCGCGTCGGCGATTTCCGCAAGCGAGGCCTCCGTCGCGGCGGGAACAATTCTGTCGACCATCGTTCCCGGAAAACTCACGTGACCCTCGATCCACTCCGCCAGCGCCGGGGAGCGCTTTTGCGCCATGCCAAGCACCGCATTTTTCACCACGTGGCCGTTGTCCGGAATGTTGTCGCAGGAAAGCACGGTAAACGCAGGCAAGCCGCGCTCGCGGCGGCGATTAAGGGCTTCGACCAGGATCCCCGGCGCGGAATGCGGCTCAGCGGGATTTTCCAGATCGTGGACGATCCGGGCGTTTTGTAAATCCAGCTTACCGGTCGCGGGATCGATGCAGTAGCCTTTCTCCGTAATGGTGAGCGACACAATCGCCACCTGCGGCTCGCAAAACTTCTCTATTATCGCGGGCAGAGAGTCCAGCTTTGCATTCAGGCATTCATGTACGGCCCCGACAATAATCGGCTGATTTCCTTCAGCTCCTTTCTCCAGCACGGTAAACAGGTGATCCTGCGCGCGCAGCTGGCTCATCAGCACGTCGCCGCTGAACAGGCTAATCTCACAAATTCCCCAGTCGCCGCCTTTTTCATTCAGCACCCGGTTTGTTAACAATGCCTGATGCGCGCGGTGAAACGCACCGAAGCCGAAATGGACGATGCGGGAGCGCAGTTGATGACGATCGTAGCGCGGTTGTTGAACCTGGGCTGGAAGGGCGGTTGAGGCAATTGTCTTCATGAAATACACACCTGATTAACCATTAATTAACAATGCCAGTCTAAAGTTATATGACAGCAAATAAAATTGGTAAGCCGTAAATATCCCCGTTCTGTGAGTTTGATCAATCAATGTGTGGCGGCGTGTTGACCCTTCACGGCAAACATGTATGGTAGTCGTCATTGCAGTAACCCATATTGGTATAACAACTTGAGAGGATGAGGCAATGGAACAAACCTGGCGTTGGTACGGGCCGAACGATCCGGTTTCTCTTGATGATGTGCGTCAGGCTGGCGCAACGGGTGTCGTCACGGCGCTGCATCACATTCCTAACGGCCAGGTATGGCCGGTTGAGGAGATTCAACAGCGTCAGGCGCTGCTGGCGGAGAAGGGGTTAACCTGGTCTGTGGTAGAAAGCATTCCAGTTCACGAAGATATCAAAACCCATTCCGGGGAATACCGGACCTGGATTGCAAACTATCAGCAGAGCATTCGCAACCTGGCGGCCTGCGGCATTGATACGGTCTGCTATAACTTCATGCCGATTCTGGACTGGACGCGTACCGACCTGGAATATCAGATGCCAGACGGCTCGAAAGCGCTGCGTTTTGACCAGATTGCCTTTGCGGCGTTTGAGCTGCACATTCTGAAACGCCCGGGCGCCGAAGCGGATTACACCGCTGAAGAGCAGCAGCAGGCCCTTGAATGGTTCAATGCCGCCAGTGAAGCGGACGTTGAGAAGCTGACCCGCAATATCATTGCTGGCCTGCCGGGTGCGGAAGAGGGGTACACGCTGGATCAGTTCCGCGCGCGTCTGGCGGAATACGGCAATATTGATAAGCAGCAGCTGCGTGAAAACATGGCGTATTTCCTGCGCGCTATCGTGCCGGTTGCGGAAGAAGCCGGCGTGCGTCTGGCGGTACACCCGGACGATCCGCCGCGTCCTATCCTCGGCCTGCCGCGTATCGTGTCCACGATTGAAGATATGCAATGGCTGAAAGAGACGGTCGACAGCATCTATAACGGCTTTACCATGTGTACCGGCTCCTACGGCGTGCGCGCTGATAATGACCTCGTGCGGATGATAGAAACCTTTGGCGATCGTATTCACTTTACGCATCTGCGTGCGACCTGCCGGGAGGAGAATCCAAAGACCTTCCACGAGGCCGCGCATCTGGGTGGCGACGTAAACATGGTGGCGGTGGTCGACGCTATTCTGGCTGAAGAGGCGCGTCGCAAGCAGGCGGGCGATATGCGTCCTATTCCGTTCCGTCCGGATCACGGACACCAGATGCTGGACGATCTGCGTAAGAAAACCAACCCGGGCTATTCGGCGATTGGCCGCCTGAAGGGGATGGCGGAAGTGCGAGGGGTCGAGCTGGCGCTCAAGATGACGAAGTATCCGGAGCTTCTGTAACCGGAATTGTCGGGTGGCGAAGCCGCCACCCGACAAATGCCATAATCAGTCAGCACGACCCATATAGCGTTTTTCTTCAATATGGATGCGGATCTTCTCGCCAGCGGAGAGATATTCCGGCACCTGCACAACCAGCCCGGTAGTCAGGGTCGCTGGTTTGTTGCGCGCACTTGCTGACGCGCCTTTAATGCCCGGCGCGGTTTCAACGATTTCCAGATCCACGGTCTGCGGCAGTTCAAGCGCCAGCAGCACGCCGTCCCAGGTCAGTACCTGCATGTCTGGCATACCGCCTTCAGGAATGAACAGCAGCTCTTCTTCGATCTGATCTTTGGTGAAGATGTACGGGGTGTAATCTTCTTTATCCATGAACACGTATTCGTTGCCGTCGATGTAGGAGAAATCAACGTAGCGGCGGGTCAGGGTCACGGTATCAACGATATCGTCACCTTTAAAACGTTCTTCCACCTTCAGGCCGGTACGCACATCGGCGAAACGCATTTTGTACAGCGTCGCTGCACCACGGGCGCTTGGTGCCTGAATGTCGATGTCTTTCACAATCAGCAATTTGCCGTTGTAATTCAGTACCATACCTTTCTTAATTTCGTTCGCTCTTGGCATTGCAGTAATCCTGTCTACGGGAGGTAAAAAATATCGCGCCAAATTACTCGCGCGCGGCCTTTCAGGCAAGTGGAATTCGTGGCTTTTGCTATCAATACGCAAAAGGTGTTACTGTGCGCCCGATGCCCGACTGTACGGGTGTTCGCCACCGAGAGAGCATGTATGGATTGTCGTCCAGATTGCGGCGCGTGCTGTACCGCTCCGTCCATTTCAAGCCCCATTCCAGGCATGCCTGAAGGCAAGCCCGCCAATACCCGCTGCGTTCAGCTCTCTGAATCCAACCTGTGTATGATCTTTGAGTCTCCCCTGCGCCCGAAGGTCTGTTCCGGGCTTCAGCCATCAGCTGAAATGTGCGGCAGCACGCGCGCGCAGGCAATGACATGGCTGCTGGAGCTGGAAGCGCTCACCGCGCCTTAAACGTCTTTGATCCTCGCCAGACAGCCAATCGTCAGCGTACACATCACCAGCGCAATCCAGAACACCGTGTGGTAGTTCCAGATCTCGGCAACGATACCGGCCATCGAGCCCGCGATAATCCAGCCCACGCGGGTGGTATTAGTATAAAGGGTGGTGGCGGCACCTGCCTGCCCCGGCATCAGATCCTGGAAGTAGAGCATGCCAATCCCCGCCAGGATGCCGATATACACGGCGTTCAGCAGCTGTAAAGCAAGAAGCAGGGCTGGCGTATGGACCGTCAGCATGCCAACGTAGAATAGCAGCCCGGCGACGGCCGCGATGCGCATTAAAAAACGCTTTCCAAAACGCTTCGCATAATAGCCTGCAATCAGCATGGTCGGGATCTCAAGACCCGCGGCGGTGCCCATCATAATGCCGGCCAGCTTCTCCGGCAGGTGTAGCTCATCAATAATAAACAGCGGCATGTTAATGATATACAGGCTGTTGGTGCCCCACATCAGCGTGCAGATAACAAACAGGAGCAGGGCATCGCGGCGGTTACGACGCGGCGCTTCCAGCACGCCCGTTGCCACTTTGGGCTCTTTGCGCATTGACGGCAGAAAAAACCATACCATTGCGCCGCACGCCACAAACGCGACCGCCGCGCTCAGGTACATCACCGTAAAGCCAAACCCCATCGCCAGCGCGTAGGCCAGCGGCGGGCCAATTACCCATGCCAGCGACACCTGAGCGCGCAATATCGAGCTGAACATCACCGCTTCCCGCCCGGTATGGTTGGCATGTTCGCGGGCAAGGGCAAACAGCTGAGGGTTGGCGGTTGAGCCAAAGCTGCTCAGAAAAACACCGATGAACAGCAGAATGAAATAGTTACGGTTCCAGGCAAACAGGACGCAGGCCAGCACCCCCAGCAGACAGCAGAAAATGATCAGGCTTTTACGATCGCCTTTGCGGTCGGAACGACCGGCAAGAAACTGGCTGACGAGAATGCCGATGATGGCGCTTCCGGTAAAAAAGAAGCCAACCATCGCCGGACGGGCGTGAACTTCGTTGGTCAGGAACAGGCTCAGCGTCGGGGTTTGCAACGCACCGGCGATGCCCGTAAAGAAGGCAACAATCAGGAACGCCGTTGACGTCAAATCAAAGGGCTTCGGCGCGGTGGCCGCAGGGGTGTTATGCATGTTTTATAATTAGCGAGTAACAGAGAGGGGCGGAGTTTACGCCGTCAGTTAAAAAATAAACAGTGGGTGAAGTCAATTACCCCACGAAAAATCAAAATGGCATTTCAACTTACTCCCCACCTGGCTGAACTTAGCTGAAAACTGGTTTGCTGAAGTTCAGCAAAATTTAGCTGAACGCAGAAGAAATGTGCAGTATCTCTAAATTCTGATATCGGAAATACGACATTTCTTGCAAGCCAATGCAGAAAGCGCAAGACTTTTTGAAACGTTTCAGCGCTATCTTGTTTTAACAAACGGAGCAGGCTAGCGCATTTTTTCTCATGTAAGCTGAAACGATTCACTTTCAGCAGGAGAGGAGAACCATGTTCCAGTTATCTGTTCAGGATATTCACCCGGGCGCTCAGGCCGGGGATAAAGAAGAGGCTATTCGTCAGGTTGCCGCTGCCCTTGTGCAGGCGGGTAACGTCGCGGACGGCTACGTAAACGGTATGCTGGCGCGCGAGCAGCAGACCTCCACCTTCCTCGGCAATGGCATTGCCATTCCGCACGGCACAACCGACACCCGCGACCAGGTGCTGAAAACCGGCGTTAAGGTCTATCAGTTCCCGCAGGGCGTGCTCTGGGGCGACGGCCAGGTGGCTTATGTTGCTATCGGTATCGCGGCGAGCAGCGACGAACACTTAGGCCTGCTGCGTCAGCTGACGCATGTCCTGAGCGATGACTCCGTGGCGGAACAGCTGAAGTCTGCAACAACCGCTGAAGAGCTGCGGGCGTTGCTGATGGGCGAAAAACAGAGTGAAGCGCTGAAGCTGGATAACGACACGCTGACGCTGGATGTTGTGGCCTCCGACCTGGTCACGCTGCAGGCGCTGAACGCGGGTCGCCTGAAAGAAGCGGGTGCCGCTGATGCCACCTTTGTGACGCGCGTGATTAACGATAAACCGCTGAATCTCGGCCAGGGCATCTGGCTGAACGATAGCGCTGAAGGCAACCTGCGCAGCGCAATTGCAGTGAGCCGCGCCGCCACCGCGTTCGAGGTTGAGGGCGAGACAGCAGCCATGCTGGTGACCGTGGCGATGAACGATGAGCAGCCGGTTTCGGTGCTGAAGCGTCTGGGCGATCTGCTGCTGAACAATAAAGCTGAAAAACTGCTGAACGCTGATGCGGCGACCGTGCTGGCGCTGCTGACCAGCGACGACGCGCTAACGGACGACGTGCTGAACGCCGAGTTCGTGGTGCGTAACGAACACGGCCTGCATGCCCGTCCGGGCACCATGCTGGTCAACACCATTAAACAATTTGAAAGCGAGATTACCGTGACCAACCTGGATGGTTCGGGCAAACCGGCCAACGGCCGCAGCCTGATGAAAGTCGTCGCGCTGGGCGTGAAGAAAGGCCATCGCCTGCGCTTCACCGCGCAGGGCGCAGATGCTGAACAGGCGCTGAAAGCAATTGGCGACGCCATCGCGGCAGGTCTGGGGGAGGGCGCATAATGAGCAGACGTGTTGCGACTATTACGCTGAACCCGGCTTATGACCTGGTGGGGTTTTGCCCGGAAATTGAGCGCGGCGAAGTTAACCTCGTGCGTACCACTGGCCTGCATGCTGCGGGCAAAGGGATTAACGTCGCGAAGGTGCTCAAGGATCTCGGTATCGACGTCACCGTAGGCGGATTCCTCGGTAAAGATAACCAGGATGGCTTCCAGCAGCTGTTCAGCGAGCTGGGCATTGCCAACCGTTTCCAGGTCGTTCAGGGCCGTACCCGCATCAACGTTAAGCTGACGGAAAAAGACGGCGAAGTGACCGATCTTAACTTCTCCGGTTTCGAAGTGACGCCAGCTGACTGGGAGCGCTTTGTGACCGACTCCCTGACCTGGCTGGGCCAGTTCGACATGGTGTGCGTCAGCGGCAGCCTGCCGTCCGGCGTCAGCCCGGAAGCGTTTACCGACTGGATGACGCGCCTGCGCAGCCAGTGCCCGTGCATTATCTTCGACAGCAGCCGCGATGCGCTGGTGGCGGGTTTGAAAGCCTCTCCGTGGCTGGTGAAGCCAAACCGCCGCGAGCTGGAGATCTGGGCAGGCCGTAAGCTGCCGGAATTAAAAGATGTGATTGAGGCCGCCCATGCGCTGCGCGAGCAGGGTATTGCTCACGTGGTGATCTCGCTGGGTGCAGAAGGGGCGTTGTGGGTTAACGCTTCAGGTGAATGGATTGCCAAACCGCCGTCAATGGAAGTAGTGAGCACCGTTGGCGCAGGGGATTCTATGGTTGGCGGCCTGATTTACGGCCTGCTGATGCGTGAATCCAGTGAACATACGTTACGTCTTGCCACCGCCGTTGCAGCCCTGGCCGTGAGCCAGAGCAATGTCGGTATTACCGATCGTACCCAGTTAGCCGCGATGATGGCGCGCGTTGACTTAAAACCTTTTAACTAACAGCAGGAGAGGAATAATGAAAACGCTGCTGATCATTGACTCCGGTCTCGGACAGGCTCGCGCCTACATGGCGAAGACCCTGCTGGGCGCGGCGGCACAAAAAGCACACCTGGACATCATTGATAACCCAGGCGATGCCGAACTGGCGATTGTCCTGGGCGATAAAATTCCCGCTGACAGCGCGCTGAACGGCAAAAAAGTGTGGCTGGGCGATATTAATCGCGCGGTGGCACACCCGGAACTGTTCCTGAGCGAAGCGAAAGGTCACGCGACCGTCTACAGCGCGCCTGTCGCGGCGGCTCCGGCTGCGGCCTCGGGTCCGAAACGCGTTGTCGCGGTCACGGCCTGCCCGACGGGCGTGGCGCACACCTTTATGGCGGCTGAAGCCATTGAAACCGAAGCGAAAAAACGCGGCTGGTGGGTGAAGGTTGAAACCCGTGGCTCCGTGGGGGCGGGCAATGCCATTACGCCGGAAGAGGTCGCTGAGGCCGATCTGGTGATTGTGGCGGCAGATATCGAAGTGGATCTGGCGAAATTTGCCGGCAAACCGATGTACCGCACCTCTACCGGCCTGGCGCTGAAAAAGACCGCGCAGGAGTTTGATAAGGCCCTGGCAGAAGCCAAACCGTATCAGGCCACCGGCGCAGTAAAAACGCCGACCGAAGGCAAAAAAGAGTCTGCGGGCGCATACCGTCACCTGCTGACCGGCGTGTCCTACATGCTGCCGATGGTGGTTGCGGGCGGCCTGTGTATCGCACTGTCGTTCGCGTTTGGTATTACGGCATTTAAAGAAGAAGGGACGCTTGCGGCTGCGCTGATGCAGATCGGCGGCGGTTCAGCGTTCGCGCTGATGGTGCCGGTGCTGGCGGGCTTTATCGCTTTCTCCATCGCTGACCGTCCGGGTCTGACCCCGGGTCTTATCGGCGGTATGCTGGCAGTGAGCACCGGCTCCGGCTTTATTGGCGGTATCATCGCCGGTTTCCTCGCGGGTTACGTCGCGAAGCTGATTAGCTCGAAGCTGAAGCTGCCGCAGAGTATGGAGGCGCTGAAGCCAATCCTGATCATTCCGCTCATCTCCAGCCTGGTGGTCGGTCTGGCGATGATCTACCTGATTGGTAAGCCGGTTGCGGGTATCCTGGCGGGCCTGACCCACTGGCTGCAAACCATGGGCACGGCGAACGCGGTGCTGCTGGGCGCAATCCTCGGCGGCATGATGTGTACCGACATGGGTGGCCCGGTGAACAAAGCGGCATACGCCTTTGGCGTTGGCCTGCTGAGTACCCAGACCTACGCGCCGATGGCGGCGATCATGGCGGCCGGTATGGTGCCACCGCTGGCGCTTGGCCTGGCGACGATTATTGCCCGTCGTAAGTTCGACAAAGCGCAGCAGGAAGGCGGTAAAGCGGCGCTGGTGCTGGGCCTGTGCTTCATCACCGAAGGTGCGATTCCGTTCGCGGCGCGTGACCCAATGCGTGTTCTGCCGTGCTGTATCGTCGGCGGCGCGGTAACGGGTGCCATCTCCATGGCGATTGGCGCGAAGCTGATGGCACCGCACGGCGGTCTGTTCGTCCTGCTGATCCCTGGCGCCATCACCCCGGTACTGGGTTATCTGCTGGCGATTGTTGCCGGTACGCTGGTGGCAGGCCTGTCTTACGCGGTGCTGAAACGTCCGGAAGCGGAAGTTGCGGCAAAAGCAGCGTAAGCACTAAGCAATAAAAAAGCCGGGTGCTAATGCAACCCGGCTTTTTTTATGCCGCCTGTTCTGCGGTTTGCTGTGCCTTCAGCCAGGCAATCTCTTCCGCCCAGATATCCGGATTGATGGTTTCCAGCACCATCGGAATACCGTCGAAGCGGGCGTCCTGCATAATAAAGCGGAAGGCATCGTGACCGATATTGCCTTCGCCCAGGCTGTGGTGGCGGTCAACGCGGCTGCCGAACGCGCTTTTCGCATCGTTCAGGTGCATACCGCGAAGATATTTAAAGCCAACAACGCGCTCGAACTCCTCGAAAGTATTTTTCGTGGCCTCGGTTGTGCGCAGGTCATACCCGGCGGCAAACGCGTGGCAGGTATCAATGCATACGCCCACGCGAGACTTATCTTCCACGCCGTCAATGATTGCCGCCAGATGTTCAAACCTAAAGCCGAGGTTGCTGCCCTGACCAGCGGTGTTTTCAATCACTGCGGTGACGCCTTTGGTCTTATCCAGCGTCATGTTGATGGATTCGGCAATGCGCGCCAGACAGGCATCTTCATCAATCTGCATCAGATGACTACCCGGATGGAAGTTCAGCAGCGTCAGCCCGAGCTGTTCGCAGCGCTGCACTTCATCAAGGAACGCCTCGCGGGACTTAACCAGCGCTTCCTGCACCGGATGCCCGAGGTTAATCAGATAGCTGTCGTGGGGAAGGATCTGGCCCGGCCCGTAATGGTTTTTTTCACAGGCGGCTTTGAAATCGTCAATGACCTCAGCGGTGAGCGGCGCGGCGCGCCACTGGCGCTGGTTTTTGGTGAACAGGGCAAAAGCGGTCGCCTCAATTTCGGCGGCGCGAATGGCGGCATTCGCCAGGCCACCTGCAGCGCTGACGTGCGCTCCAACGTATTTCATATAAAAACTCCTGTTAACCCGAAACGCTTATGATAGCGGGTTAACAGGAGAAGGACGAGATGGTTTATGCCATCAGGCTGTGCACGGCGAGGTTAATCGCACCGCCGCCGACAATCAGCCAGATGAAGAGCACCAGCGCCATCAGCAGCGGCTTCGCACCGGCTTTTTTCAGCGCGCTGACGTGCGTGGTTACCCCCAGCGCCGCCATCGCCATCGCCAGCAGCACCGTATCCAGCGTCACCAGCATCTCCACTACCGCTTTCGGCAGCAGGTGGAAGGAGTTAAAGATAGCGACCACGATGAACAGGATCGCAAACCACGGAATGGTGATTTTGCTCTTCTCGCTGCCGCCAGCCGGTGCCAGCTGTTTAACACGGGCCGCTAGGAAAATCAGGAACGGGGCCAGCATCATCACGCGCAGCATTTTGGCAATGACCGCTGCGTTTTCCGCTTCCGGGTTAATGGCGTGACCTGCCGCCACCACCTGCGCCACTTCGTGCATGGTTGAGCCAATGTAGATGCCGTAGGTTTCCGGGCTAAACCAGTGCGCCACCAGCGGGTACATGGCCGGATACAGGAAGATTGCCAGCGTACCGAAGATAACCACCGTCGCGACCGCCACCGTCACTTTACTGGCTTCGGCTTTAACGACGGGTTCTGTTGCCAGCACTGCCGCCGCGCCGCAGATGCTGCTGCCTGCGCCGATTAACCAGCTGGTTTGCTTATCCAGGCCAAACACTTTCTGACCGATAAAGCACGCCAGTAAAAAGGTGCTGGTCAGCGTCAGGACGTCAATGGCAATCCCGCTGACGCCCACGTCCGCAATCTGCGAAAAGGTGAGACGGAAGCCGTAAAGGATAATCCCGAGACGTAATAAATGCTGCTTGGCGAAAATCACGCCGCCGTCGCAGGATTTCCAGATATGGGGGTAAACGGTGTTCCCGACCACCATGCCGAGCAAAATGGCCAGCGTTAACGCGCTGAACCCTGCACCAGCCACTGCCGGAATACTGCCGCCCCATAAGGCCACGCCGGTGACGACGGCGCTGAGCGCAAGGCCGGGCACGAAGTGCCACACTGTACGATGATGTTGTAAGGTGATTTCTGACATAACCTTCTCCTTTGTCTGGCTAAAGGTTACGGCGCGCTGGCTTAAAAATAAAATTGATTATATATTTATAATCAATCTTTATAAGTGGTAAGCAACCATGCACATTACATTGCGTCAGCTGGAAGTGTTTGCCGAGGTGCTGAAAAGCGGCTCGACGACCCAGGCGTCACAAATGCTGGCGCTCTCGCAGTCTGCCGTCAGCGCGGCGTTGACCGATCTCGAAGGCCAGTTGGGCGTCCAGCTGTTTGACAGGGTAGGGAAGCGACTGGTGGTCAACGAACATGGCCGCCTGCTTTACCCGCGCGCGCTGGCGCTGCTGGAGCAGGCTATTGAAATCGAGCAGCTGTTCCGCGAGGACAACGGCGCGATCCGCGTATTTGCCAGCAGCACCATCGGCAACTACATCCTGCCGGAAGTGATTGCCCGCTACCGCCGGGATTTCCCGACCCTGCCGCTGGAGTTGAGCGTGGGTAACAGCCAGGACGTGATCAACGCGGTGATTGATTTCCGCGTGGATATCGGACTTATCGAAGGTCCTTGCCACAACGTCGATATCATTGCCGAGCCCTGGCTGGAGGATGAGCTGGTGGTGTTTGCGTCTCCGGCCTCGTCGTTATTGCAGGGCGAGGTGACGCTGGAGCGGCTGGCGCAGGCGCAGTGGATCCTCCGCGAGCAGGGTTCCGGCACGCGCGAGATTGTCGACTACCTGCTGCTGTCGCATCTGCCGCATTTCCAGCTGGGAATGGAGCTGGGAAACTCAGAGGCGATTAAGCACGCGGTGCGTCATGGCCTGGGCATCAGCTGTCTTTCCCGGCGGGTGATTGCCGAACAGCTGGAGACCGGATCGCTGGTGGAAATCCCTGTTCCGCTGCCAAAACTGGTGCGCACGCTGTGGTGCATCCACCATCGTCAGAAACACCTGTCCAGTTCGCTGCAGCGTTTTCTGCGCTATTGCGAGATGTAAAAGCGCCCCTCACCCCAAAGGGGAGAGGGAAAAATAATGCGTTACTTATAATCCTGGACGCGTCATGAAGCTCTCTTATAACAGGGTATTTCTGCCGGAAGGAACGCAGATCGTCTGCTACAATCGCGCCTCATTTATTAAATGGACAGCATTTTCACATGGTTTCAGAAACTAAAACCACAGAAGCGCCCACGCTACGTCGTGAACTCAAGGCGCGTCACCTGACGATGATCGCCATTGGCGGCTCAATCGGTACAGGTCTTTTCGTTGCCTCTGGCGCAACGATTTCGGCAGCCGGCCCGGGTGGGGCATTATTCTCTTATATCCTGATTGGCCTGATGGTTTATTTTCTGATGACCAGCCTGGGCGAACTGGCGGCATACATGCCGGTGTCAGGTTCGTTTTCGACCTACGGACAAAAATACGTTGAAGAAGGCTTCGGCTTCGCGCTGGGCTGGAACTACTGGTACAACTGGGCCGTCACCATCGCCGTGGACCTCGTCGCTGCGCAACTGGTGATGACCTGGTGGTTCCCGGACACGCCGGGCTGGATCTGGAGCGCCCTGTTCCTCGCCGTCATCTTCCTGCTGAACTACATCTCCGTGCGCGGCTTTGGCGAAGCGGAATACTGGTTCTCTTTGATCAAAGTGGCAACCGTCATCATCTTTATCGTCGTCGGCGTGGCGATGATCGTGGGTATTTTCAAAGGGGCTGAACCTGCGGGCTGGAGTAACTGGACCATCGGCGACGCGCCGTTTGCCGGGGGCTTCTCGGCGATGATTGGCGTGGCGATGATTGTCGGCTTCTCCTTCCAGGGCACGGAGCTGATTGGTATCGCGGCCGGTGAATCCGAAAACCCGGAGAAGAACATTCCGCGCGCGGTGCGTCAGGTGTTCTGGCGTATCCTGCTGTTCTACGTGTTCGCTATTTTGATTATCAGCCTGATCATTCCGTATACCGATCCAAGCCTGCTGCGTAACGACGTGAAAGACATCAGCGTCAGCCCGTTCACCCTGGTCTTCCAGCACGCGGGCCTGCTCTCAGCGGCGGCGGTAATGAATGCGGTGATCCTGACGGCGGTGCTGTCGGCGGGTAACTCCGGCATGTACGCCTCCACCCGTATGCTTTATACCCTGGCCTGCGACGGTAAAGCGCCGCGCATTTTCTCGAAACTGTCCCGCGGCGGCGTACCGCGCAACGCACTGTATGCCACCACGGTGATTGCCGGCCTGTGCTTCCTGACCTCCATGTTCGGCAACCAGACGGTGTACCTGTGGCTGCTTAACACCTCCGGGATGACGGGCTTTATCGCCTGGCTGGGCATTGCCATCAGCCACTACCGTTTCCGTCGCGGCTACGTCATGCAGGGTCATGACCTGAATAACCTGCCGTACCGTTCAGGGTTCTTCCCGCTGGGGCCGATTTTCGCCTTCGTTCTGTGCCTGATCATTACTCTGGGTCAGAACTATGAGGCCTTCCTTGCGGACACCATTGACTGGGGTGCCGTCACGGCGACCTACATTGGTATTCCGCTGTTCCTGATCATCTGGTTTGGCTACAAACTGACGAAAGGAACCCGCTTCGTTCGCTACAGTGAAATGGATTTCCCGGAACGATTTAAACAATAACCGCGCTTCCTCTCTTTCAGCCCGCTCAACCGAGCGGGCTTTTTTATGGGCAGATCAGAAGCTGTAGGTCATGCCAACCGTATAGCGACGCCCGTCCAGCACGGTGTCATACGTGTCGTAGTCAATCTGCTTATCCAGCACGTTATACACACCGGCGGTAACCAGCAGGTTTTTGTTCGCGTTGTAGCGCAGACCGACATCAACCTGAGTGTAGGACGGTGTGCCCTGGGACATTGACGTGCGGCTCAGGTACTCAGACGTTTTACCGCGAAGGTTCAGACGGCTCCAGAAACCTACGTCGGGTGTCGCCTGCCAGTCCAGGGTAGTGTTGAACATGTGCTTCGGCATCTTGTTCAGCGGCTTGCCTGAGAACTGACCGCTCTTCTGCTCAGATTCGGTATAAGTATAGTTTGCGGTCCAGTTTACATCGCGCGAGATTTTCCAGCCGAAGGAGGACTCCACGCCGCGCATGTTGGCTTTGTCCACGTTAACGCGGTCGCTCACGAAATCATAGCTGTGATCGCCAATCGTACAGGCGGGATCGGCGCTGCTGTTACAGCGGCGAACTTCCGTAATCTTGTCCTTGAAGTCGGTATTAAACAGCGTCACGCCGGCATTCAGGTTATCGTTGTTATCCCAGAGCAGGGCGAGCTCTTCGCTCAGGCTCTTCTCTGGTTTCAGATCCGGGTTGCCAACGATGATACCGTCAAGACGGCCGCCACCCGTTACCTGGCCCCAACTGGCAGACGACTGCCGCAGATCCGGCGCACGATAGCCAGCCGAAACCCCGCCTTTCAACGTCCAGTGATCGGCCAGGTGCCATACGCCGTAACCGCGCGGCGTCCAGTTCGTCCCGTAGTTTTGGTCTTTGTCCATACGCAGGCCGCCGGTCAATGTAAAGCTTTCCGTCATTGACCATTCATCTTCGGCAAACAGGGCCCAGCTCCAGCGCGTCAGTTTGTTCAGGCCGTCCGCAGCTTCCAGCTGATTGCCCTCGTCGCGCAGTTTCTCATACCGATACTGCCCGCCGAGGGTCAACGTATGATCGCCGAGGAAAATCTGGTTCTGGTTGTTGAAGGTGGTGTTATACGAGCGCATTTTGCGACCTGGATTATTGGTCTCTTCCTGCTGGATATAGCTGGTGGTATTGAAGTCGTCGTAATACCCGCTGTGGGTTAAGGAGTAAGTTGTGTGCTCATAGCGTGAGTCGCTTTTAGTATTTGGCTTACAGGTCGTTCCCCGGCAGGTTTCAGCCGCTTTCGACATCCCTGGCGTGCTGTTTCTGTCCTGAAGCTCGCGAGCAAAATCAAGATCGAAATCGTTCTTCTCATCCGGGGTGAAGTTCAGGGTAATGCCACCGTTACGCATTTTCTGCTCGTTATACCCGTTCACGATTTTATCTTCGGCGCGGCGTGACAACAGCCCCGTCACTTTTGCGCCAAGCAGACCGTCAATCAGGGGACCAGAAGCGTAGGCGTTGGTCTGGAAGATATCGCCGGAATCATGGTTTTCCTGGAAGGTTGCATCGCCGTGCAACGAACCGGTCCAGGCTTTAGTGTTTGAGACTTTTTTGGTAATGACGTTGATGACGCCACCCATCGCATCGGAGCCGTAAAGTGAGGACATCGGGCCGCGTATAACCTCAATGCGCTCAATGGACTCCAGCGGCGGCAGCCAGCCTTGTTCAATACCCGAGTTGTCGCTGTTTGGGCGGGTGCTTCGCGTACTGACGCGTTTGCCGTTCACGAGGAACAAGGTGTACTGAGATGCCATGCCGCGAATGCTGATATCACTGCTACTCCCGCCGCCGGTGACGACCACACCCGGGACGTCTCTCAGGGCATCGGTAACATCACGGTAGGCTTTATCTTCAATCTGCTGTTTCGAAATAACAGAGATGGAGGCGGGGGCATTCTGGATCTTTTGTTCAAAACCCGTCGCGGTGACGACAACGGTGTCCTGATCGGCTGCGTGAACGAGAGGGGTGAATGTGGCAGCGCCAACGGCGACGGCCAGGAGCTTAATGCGGGGTATTGTCATTTGTACATTCCGTATAAAAATGAATAAAACTCCATCGGGATAACCCTGAGAACTGTATGTTTTTGTCTTTTAAGAACTCTTTAAGATGGAGAAGAGCCTGGAATTGTACAAAAGAATGAAGAATTGTAAACACAAATGATAATTGAAATCATTTGTGTTTGAAGGGAGTGAAAGGAAACCAGCCTGGATTCAAGCGGATAGAACTATGTAAATGAGGGGGAGGGGAAAGGCCCGGTATGCAGGAGGCTACCGGGCAAAAAGGCTGAACTTACCTGAACAGATGTACCGCATGGAAGCGGAGATGATCTTCAATAAAGGACGCCATAAAGTAATAGCTGTGATCGTATCCCGCCTGAATGCGCAGCGTCAGCGGCCAGTCCTTCTGGCGCGCCGCTTCAGCCAGAACCGCAGGCTGTAACTGTCCGGCGAGGAACTGATCCGCATCACCCTGGTCGATAAGCATCGGAATCGCATCTTCCGGCCGGCTTGCCAGCATCAGCGCGCAGCTATCCCATTCCTGCCATTTTTGACTGTCGTCACCCAGATAGTGTGTAAAGGCTTTTTGCCCCCACGGCACCTGCGTTGGGTTCACAATCGGTGCGAATGCCGACACGCTGGCGTACTTGCCCGGATTTTTCAGCGCCATGATTAACGCCCCGTGCCCGCCCATGGAGTGCCCGCTGATGGCGCAGCGGTCGCTCACCGTAAATTCGGCCTTAATCAGCGCTGGCAGCTCGTCGCGAATGTAGTCATACATGCGGTAATGGCTCGCCCACGGCTGCTCGGTGGCGTTGAGATAAAATCCGGCACCTTTGCCCAGGTCGTACCCGGCATCGTCCGCCACATCATCGCCGCGCGGGCTGGTGTCGGGCATCACCAGCGCAATGCCCAGCTCGGCCGCAATACGCTGCGCGCCCGCTTTGGTAGTGAAGTTTTCGTCATTACACGTCAGGCCTGAAAGCCAGAACAGAACCGGCGGATTTTCCGTCGGGGGCAGGAAAATGCTGAACGTCATGGCGCAGTTCAGCGTGGTGGAGTCGTGCCGCCAGCGCTGCTGTCGACCTTCAAAACAACGGTGCTCTTCGAGCAGTTCCATGCAGGGCTCCTTAATGAGAATAGCTATTCATTAGAGCCATAATACAGCGTTTTCATTTACCTGTGAGCAACTTTCACTTTCGCGGAGCGGCGAGATGCTGCATCATAAATTTACTTTTCTTTAACAATTGGAGCGGTCATGGCGCTGCGTATTGCGCTTAGTGGGTTTGTCGTTCTGGTGGTGGCGATGGGGATAGGGCGCTTCGCCTTTACGCCTCAGGTGCCACTGATGATTGCCGCCGGGCAACTCACGCTCACCAGCGCAGGTCTGGTGGCGGCGATGAATTATCTGGGCTATCTGGTGGGCGCATGGGATGCCATGCGGGCGCACCGCTTTGTTGAAACGCGACTCTGGCTTGGCATCACCGGTGCGGTTGCGCTGACCTTGCTCTCCGCCGCCGCGGATAACGCCGTTGTGCACGGCCTGCTGCGCTTTGTGATTGGCTGCATGAGCGGCTGGTCAATGGTGCTGATTGCCGCCTGGAGCAACGAGCGGCTGGGGCAGCTGGGTAAACCGGGGCTCAGCGCTGCCGTGTTTGCCGGTCCTGGCGCGGGCATCGCCCTGAGCGGCCTGCTCGCGGTCTATATTCAGGCGAAATCCCTTTCGGCCGGTGCGGCGTGGCAAATCTACGGCGTGCTGGCGCTGGTATTGGTCGCGCTGGTGGCGCGCTATCTGCCGCGTTCCGGACAGCTTCATCGACCCGGCAGCGCGCCAGAGCCGCTGTTGCTGACGACGGATCTCAAGCGCCTGGTCTGGAGCTACAGCCTGGCGGGATTTGGCTATATCCTTCCGGCGACCTTTCTTTCGCAAATGGCGGCGGTGCGTTTTCCCGGCAGCCTGTTTGCCCAGTTTGTCTGGCCGATTTTTGGTGCCGCGGCCGTGGTGGGGATTGCGCTCAGCATTCTTTTGCGCCACACCTCAACGGCTAACCGCAGGCTGGCGATAGTGCTGTGGTTACAGGGGGCGGGCGTGCTGGCGGCCTGGCTGCTGCCGGGCATTGGCGGCTTGCTGACGGGCGGGCTGCTGGTCGGCGGCGGGTTCCTCTGCGCGGTGCAGCTCTCTCTTTTATACGGCCGCGAGCTGGCACCACACCACACGCGCTATATGGCGGGGCTGCTCACCACCGGGTATGCCATCGGGCAATTGGTGGGGCCGGTGACCTCGGCGTTATCAACCTGGCTAACCCACCGGCTGGAGCCTGCGCTGGGGCTGGCTGGCGTTGCGCTGTTTGTCGCGGGTGCCCTGG
The DNA here is from genome assembly GCF_001743375.1 of Enterobacter sp. IF2SW-B1. Taxonomy (NCBI): domain Bacteria; kingdom Pseudomonadati; phylum Pseudomonadota; class Gammaproteobacteria; order Enterobacterales; family Enterobacteriaceae; genus Enterobacter; species Enterobacter sp. IF2SW-B1. The sequence continues at coordinate 385,611 of NZ_MJAA01000008.1, forward strand.
TCTGGAATCGCCACGCTGAAAGGCAACAGCAATTGCAATAATTATCGTCGTGAATACTGGATTATGTGCGTCGCCTCACGCACAATGAGCGCATACTTTTGCCACAACGAGGGCGAAAGACGCCACACCTGCAGGAGAACAAAATGTCATCACTCAGTAAAGAAGCTGCCCTGGTCCACGAAGCCCTGCTCGCGCGCGGTCTTGAAACGCCACTGCGTCCGCCCGTTCAGGATATGGACAATGAAACCCGTAAAAGTCTGATTTCCGGGCATATGACCGAGATCATGCAACTGCTGAATCTCGATCTGAGCGATGACAGCCTGATGGAGACGCCCAAGCGTATCGCGAAAATGTACGTTGACGAAATTTTCTCCGGACTGGATTACGCCAACTTCCCGAAAATTACCGTCATCGAAAACAAGATGAAGGTGGATGAGATGGTGACGGTCCGTGATATTACGCTGACCAGCACCTGCGAGCACCATTTCGTGACCATCGACGGTAAAGCGACCGTGGCGTATATCCCGAAAGACACGGTGATTGGCCTGTCGAAGATCAACCGTATTGTGCAGTTCTTCGCGCAGCGCCCTCAGGTGCAGGAGCGTCTGACGCAGCAGATCCTGATCGCGCTGCAAACGCTGCTGGGTACCAACAACGTGGCGGTCTCTATTGATGCGGTGCACTACTGCGTGAAAGCGCGCGGCGTGCGTGATGCGACCAGTGCGACCACCACCACCTCGCTGGGCGGCCTGTTTAAATCGAGCCAGAACACCCGCCAGGAGTTCCTGCGCGCCGTGCGTCACCACAACTAATCAGACAGGGCAGGGACCATGGAGCGAAACGTCACGCTCGATTTTGTTCGCGGCGTCGCCATTCTGGGTATCCTGCTGCTGAATATCAGCGCCTTCGGTCTGCCGAAGGCCGCTTACCTCAATCCCGCCTGGTACGGCGACATCACCCGAAGCGATGCCTGGACGTGGGCGATCCTCGACCTGTTTGCTCAGGTTAAATTCCTCACGCTGTTTGCGCTGCTGTTTGGCGCGGGCCTGCAGCTTCTGCTCAAACGCGGCACGCGCTGGATCCAGTCGCGCTTAACGCTGCTGGCAATTCTCGGCTTTATCCACGGCCTGTTCTTCTGGGATGGTGATATTCTTCTCGCTTATGGGTTAGTCGGGCTAATCTGCTGGCGGCTGATTCGCGACGCGCACAGCGTGAAAAGCCTGTTTAACACCGGCGTGATGCTCTATCTCATGGGACTCGGCGTCCTGCTTTTGCTGGGGCTGATCTCCGGTGACGCGACAAACCGTTCCTGGATCCCGGACGCCGCTAACCTCCAGTACGAGCAGTACTGGAAGCTGAAGGGCGGTACGGAAGCGATAAGCAACCGTGCGGATATGCTGGGCGACAATCTGCTTGCCCTGGGGGCGCAATACGGCTGGCAGCTGGCGGGCATGATGCTGATGGGCGCGTCACTGATGCGCACCGGCTGGCTGAAAGGGGAATTCAGCCAGCGGCACTACCGCCGCACCGGCGCGGGGCTGGTCCTGCTGGGCGTGCTGATTAACCTTCCGGCGGTAATGGCACAGTGGCACCTTCACTGGGATTACCGCTGGTGCGCGTTCCTGCTGCAGGCGCCGCGTGAATTGAGCGCGCCGTTCCAGACCATCGGTTATGCGGCGCTGATCTATGGTTTCTGGCCACAGCTTTCTCGCCTGTGGATCGTCAGCGCCGTAGCCTGCGTTGGGCGGATGGCGTTAAGCAATTACCTTCTGCAGACGCTGATCTGCACCACGCTTTTCTATCGCTTTGGCCTGTTTATGAAATTCGACCGCCTCGGACTACTGGCGTTTGTTATTCCGGTCTGGATAGTAAACCTGGCGTTTTCTGTCATCTGGCTGCGTTATTTCCGCCAGGGACCGCTGGAGTGGGTGTGGCGTCAGTTAACCGCACATGCTTCGGGGGTATCATTGAGTAATACATCCAGATAACGATCTGGATCACAATCATTAACAAAACGGATGTAAGCGTTTTCATGAGTGTGAGCTTCTTCACGTAGTCCCCTTTCTCTCGCTGCCAAAATAGCCACCTTGCTAAACACAGGGGGTGTCTGTGAGTTGCTGCAATTCTTTGAAGGATGGTGAATATGATCACCATTCGTGACGTCGCCCGTCTGGCGGGCGTTTCTGTGGCTACCGTTTCCCGCGTGCTGAATAACAGCGCGCTGGTCAGCCCTGAAACCCGTGAAACCGTAATGAAAGCCGTGACCCAGCTCGGGTACCGGCCAAATGCCAACGCGCAGGCGCTGGCAACACAGGTCAGCGATACCATCGGCGTGGTGGTAATGGATGTCTCGGACGCCTTTTTCGGTGCGCTGGTGAAAGCGGTCGATGTGGTCGCCCAGCAGCATCAGAAATACGTGCTGATTGGCAACAGCTATCACGAGGCGGAAAAGGAGCGTTATGCCATTGAAGTGCTGATCCGCCAGCGCTGCAACGCCCTGATTGTTCACTCAAAAGCCTTAAGCGATGAAGAGCTGGTCGGGTTTATGGAGCAGATCCCGGGCATGGTGTTAATCAACCGCATCGTCCCGGGCTATGCCCACCGCTGTGTCGGGCTGGATAACGTCAGCGGCGCCATGATGGCCACCAAAATGCTCATCAATAACGGCCATCAGCGGATCGGCTATCTGGCCTCCAGCCATCACATTGAAGATGACGAGCTGCGGCGTGAGGGGTGGCAAAACGCCCTGAAAGAGCACGGTATTACGCCATCAGAAAGCTGGATTGGCACCGGCACGCCGGATATGCAGGGCGGTGAGGCGGCAATGGTGGAACTGCTGGGCCGTAATCTGCAGCTTTCTGCGGTGTTTACCTATAACGACAGCATGGCGGCAGGCGCGCTGACTGCGCTGAAGGATAACGGCATTGCGGTGCCACAGCATTTGTCATTGATTGGTTTCGATGATATTCCGATTGCCCGTTACACCGACCCGCAGCTGACTACGGTGCGCTATCCCATTGCTTCTATGGCAAAACTGGCGACCGAGCTGGCGCTACAGGGAGCGGCAGGGCTGCTGGATCCGGGGGCAACTCACTGCTTCATGCCGACGCTGGTGCGTCGTCATTCCGTCGCCGCCCGGCAAATTGTGGTTCCGATCACTAACTGATTACACCAGGTGATGTAACCGTTTTCAATCTGTGAGTAAATTCACAGTATCTTAACAAGGCGCTGACTATGATGTCAGCGTTTTAGGGGCTGAAACGCTATGTAACGGTGATTATTCGCTTTCACCATAGCCAATGTGCCGCAAACAACGAATAAAACGCATTTCTGGAGCGTTACCGACCACGGAAGATAGAAATTTTATAAGTGAACGTCGGCTGTCAGTAACGTTTTATTAACACCTGCCTGCCGATCGTTATTCACAAGAACTACCCTGCATAAAAAAACCGGAGATACCATGAATAAGAAGGTGTTGACCCTGTCTGCTGTAATGGCAAGCATGCTTTTTGGTGCAGCAGCGCACGCTGCGGATACCCGTATTGGTGTGACCATCTATAAATACGACGACAACTTCATGTCTGTTGTGCGTAAAGCAATTGAGAAAGATGCGAAAGCAGCGCCAGACGTACAGCTGCTGATGAATGACTCCCAGAACGACCAGTCCAAACAGAACGATCAGATCGACGTTCTGCTGGCTAAAGGCGTTAAGGCCCTGGCGATCAACCTGGTTGACCCGGCTGCAGCAGGCACGGTTATTGAGAAAGCGCGCGGCCAGAACGTGCCAATCGTCTTCTTCAACAAAGAACCTTCCCGTAAAGCGCTGGACAGCTATGACAAAGCGTATTACGTCGGTACTGACTCTAAAGAGTCCGGCATTATTCAGGGCGATCTGATCGCGAAGCACTGGGCGGCGAACCCGAACTGGGACCTGAACAAAGACGGTCAGATCCAGTTCGTGCTGCTGAAAGGCGAGCCTGGCCACCCGGATGCTGAAGCGCGTACCACCTATGTTATCAAAGAGCTGAACGACAAGGGCCTGAAAACCCAGCAGCTGGCGTTAGATACCGCGATGTGGGACACCGCTCAGGCGAAAGATAAGATGGACGCGTGGCTGTCTGGCCCGAACGCGAACAAAATCGAAGTGGTCATTGCCAACAACGATGCGATGGCAATGGGTGCGGTTGAAGCGCTGAAAGCTCACAATAAATCGTCCATCCCGGTATTTGGCGTGGATGCCCTGCCGGAAGCGCTGGCGCTGGTTAAATCTGGCGCAATGGCTGGTACCGTTCTGAACGATGCCAACAACCAGGCGAAAGCGACCTTCGATCTGGCGAAAAACCTCGCCGACGGTAAAGGCGCGGCGGATGGCACCAACTGGAAAATTGACAACAAAATCGTTCGCGTGCCTTACGTGGGCGTAGACCAGTCCAACCTGGCTGAGTTTATCGGTAAATAAGATCTTTGTTTTGTCTTCACTGGGCGCAATTCGTTGCGCCCTTTTATAACGCGATATGCGAGGCCAACAAGGTATAATTATGGTCAGCACAACTACTCAGTCGTCCGGTGAATACTTGTTGGAAATGACAGGCGTCAACAAGTCCTTCCCCGGTGTTAAGGCACTCGATAATGTTAATTTAAAAGTCCGTCCTCACTCTATTCATGCATTAATGGGGGAGAACGGTGCGGGTAAATCAACGTTATTAAAATGTCTTTTTGGGATCTATCAAAAAGATTCTGGCAGCATTCTTTTTCAGGGGAAAGAGATCGATTTCCATTCAGCGAAAGAAGCGCTGGAAAACGGTATCTCGATGGTTCACCAGGAATTAAACCTGGTACTGCAACGCTCGGTAATGGATAACATGTGGTTGGGACGTTACCCAACCAAAGGTGTGTTTGTCGATCAGGATAAAATGTATCGCGACACCAAAGCGATTTTCGATGAGCTGGATATTGATATCGATCCGCGCGCCCGCGTGGGGACATTATCCGTTTCCCAGATGCAGATGATCGAAATTGCCAAAGCGTTCTCCTATGATGCGAAAATCGTCATCATGGATGAACCTACCTCGTCATTAACGGAAAAAGAGGTTAATCACCTTTTTACCATTATTCGTAAGCTGAAAGAACGCGGCTGCGGCATTGTGTACATCTCGCACAAAATGGAAGAGATCTTCCAGCTGTGCGATGAAATTACCATCCTGCGCGACGGCCAGTGGATTGCCACGCAGCCGCTTGAAGGGCTGGACATGGACAAGATCATCGCCATGATGGTCGGCCGTTCCCTGAACCAGCGCTTCCCGGACAAAGAGAACAAGCCAGGAGAAGTAATCCTGGAAGTGCGCAATCTGACCTCGCTGCGCCAGCCGTCCATCCGCGATGTTTCTTTCGACCTTCACAAAGGCGAAATTCTTGGCATTGCTGGCCTCGTAGGAGCAAAGCGTACCGACATCGTGGAAACCCTGTTTGGCATCCGCGAGAAGGCCGACGGCACCATCACGCTGCACGGGAAGAAAATTAACAACCATAATGCCAACGAAGCCATTAATAACGGTTTTGCGCTGGTGACGGAAGAACGTCGTTCGACCGGTATTTATGCTTATCTGGATATTAACTTTAACTCGTTAATCTCTAATATTCGCAATTACAAAAACAAAGTCGGGCTGCTGGATAACTCCCGTATGAAGAGCGATACCCAGTGGGTAATTGACTCCATGCGCGTGAAAACGCCTGGCCACCGTACCCAAATCGGTTCGCTTTCCGGTGGTAACCAGCAAAAAGTTATTATTGGCCGTTGGTTATTAACCCAGCCAGAAATTCTGATGCTGGATGAACCGACCCGCGGTATTGACGTCGGCGCGAAGTTTGAAATTTATCAGCTGATTGCCGAGCTGGCGAAAAAGAATAAAGGGATCATTATTATTTCTTCCGAAATGCCGGAACTGTTAGGGATCACGGACCGTATTCTGGTTATGAGCAATGGTCTCGTTGCCGGTATTGTTGACACCAAAACGACAACGCAAAACGAAATTTTGCGTCTTGCGTCTTTGCACCTTTAAGATCAGGGGCTCCTCATGAGTGCGTTAAATAAAAAAAGTTTTCTCACTTACCTGAAAGAAGGCGGTATTTACGTTGTTCTTTTAGTCCTGCTGGCCATTATTATTTTCCAGGACCCTACGTTCTTAAGCCTGCTGAACCTGAGTAATATTCTGACTCAGTCCTCCGTGCGTATCATCATTGCGCTGGGCGTGGCGGGCCTTATCGTCACCCAGGGGACGGACCTTTCTGCCGGTCGTCAGGTCGGCCTGGCGGCGGTTATTGCGGCAACCCTGCTGCAGTCGATGGAAAACGCCAACAAGGTGTTCCCGGAGATGGCGACCATGCCGATTTTCGTGGTGATCCTGATTGTCTGCGCCATCGGGGCGGTGATTGGCCTGATCAACGGTATTATCATCGCTTACCTGAACGTGACGCCATTTATCACCACGCTGGGTACGATGATCATCGTTTACGGTATCAACTCCCTGTACTACGACTTTGTGGGCGCGTCGCCGATTTCGGGCTTTGACAGCGGCTTCTCCACCTTCACGCAGGGGTTTATCGCGCTGGGCAGCTTCCGCCTGTCGTACATTACCTTCTATGCGCTGATTGCGGTGGCGTTCGTCTGGATCCTGTGGAACAAAACGCGCTTCGGTAAAAACATCTTCGCTATCGGCGGTAACCCGGAAGCGGCGAAAGTGTCCGGGGTAAACGTTGCCCTGAACCTGCTGATGATTTACGCGCTGTCCGGTGTGTTCTACGCCTTCGGCGGGATGCTGGAAGCAGGCCGTATCGGCTCCGCAACGAACAACCTTGGCTTCATGTACGAGCTGGATGCGATTGCGGCCTGCGTGGTCGGCGGCGTCTCCTTCAGCGGCGGGGTGGGTACCGTGCTCGGCGTGGTCACCGGTGTGATCATCTTTACCGTCATCAACTACGGGTTGACCTACATCGGCGTGAACCCGTACTGGCAGTACATCATCAAGGGCGCCATCATTATCTTCGCGGTTGCTCTGGATTCACTGAAGTACGCCCGTAAGAAGTAATCGTCACTCGCCATACCCGGCCCGCTCACCGAGCGGGCTTTTTTATGGCCTATGCCAGATGGGACTCTTCTTGCGTCACAATGCGCTCAAACCACTCGAGTTCAGAAAGCTTGCAGGCGACCCACTGTTCGGAAAAGGCGTCGCCCAGGCTGTCGGTGAGATACTGACAGCGGGCGAAGGCCTCAATTGCCTCCTGCTGGAACAGCGGGAGTTCCGGTTGGTCCTGCTGCGGTTCCGGGAGTTCCCCCTCGTCGATATGTTCCAGCCCGTACAGCATGCCGGTCAGGATTGTGGCCGCCACCAGATACGGATTCGCATCGGCTCCGGCCAGTCGGTACTCGATACGACGGTTGCTCTCTTCCGAGCAGGGAATGCGCAGGGCAGCGGAGCGGGTGTTATAGCCCCACGAGTTAAAGACGGGTTCCGTCAGGTTTTTTCGCAGGCGACGAAACGCGTTGACCCCCGGCGCAAGAATGGCGACGGAGGCGGGCATCAGCGCCAGCTGGCCCGCGATGCACAAGCGCATCATGCTGCTCAGCGCGTTCACCGGCGAGGCAAAAACGTTCTCGCCACGGCTGTTGTTAAGGCTGAAATGGATGTGCAAACCGCTGCCGGAGAGCTGGCTGAAAGGCTTAGCCATAAAGTTAGCCTGAAGACCGTGCTTTTCAGCGACATAGCGGGTCAGGCGGCGCAGGGCCAGCACGTTATCACAGACCTCTACGACGCGCTGGCTGTGCTTCAGGTTTAATTCGTACTGTCCGGACTCGGCTTCCGCTACCACCCCTGACAGCGGGATGCGCTGAAGGTGCGCCAGCTGTTCCAGCTCGTCAAAAAGCGCCGCGTGCGCCGACGAGTTGTCCATGTGAAAACAGCCCTGATTTTGCGGATCGCGATCGCCCTGTCCCGTCAGGTAAAACTCGATTTCCGGGGCAATGACCGGGAAAAGGCCGTGCTGGTGGAAGCGGGCCACGACGTTCTGCAGTATCGCGCGTGGCTCAAGCGGGCAGGGGTTACCGTCGCTGTCCTTCATCGTCAACAGGATCTGCGCGGTATGCTCCGGATCCTGCGGACAGGGACGCAGAGAACCGGCGACCGGGACGCACAGCCGGTCGGGTTCATCATAAAGCGGGGCGGCGATTTTTCCCTTCTGATCCATGGAGTAGACGGAAAGCGGAAAATAACAGCCTTTTTCCAGACTCAGCATGCTCTCGACCGTGAGGCGCTTGCCGCGCATCGTGCCGTTGATATCGTTCAGGTAAACGTCAACGTGTTTCGTCTGCGGGTAGCGTTCCAGATAGTCGGCCACTTCCACGGCAATATTGTGCTGCAGGGCGTCAATTTTTTCATCCAGCCAGAGACCAGAATTAAGTGCGCCGGGGAGTGATAATCCGGGAAAGTTAAAGTAAGGGCGGAGACTTTTGAGGAAAAACGCATTCATTATCGAGTTCATAGTCATTCTTCAATGAAGCCGTAGCGGCAGTGAACTCAGGTTAAAAGAGCTGGCGTAAAGGGGGGATAAAAAGCGTCAGTGCCGGCGTAAAGAAAGTATAAAGGCAGGCCTACTTTTTCTCTTTTTTCTGCATATCCAGCAGCTGCTCTGGCGTCACCGCCGGGTAACCTTGCGCGTCTTCCGGCACTTCATGCATCGCCGGAATGGGCACCAGAGGGCCTAAAAAGCGCGGTTCGCGTTTGAAGATATAGAGATCGGCCAGGGCACCAAAGCGGGCACCAAACTCGCGGACGCGCACGCTCAGCATATCTTTCGGCGACGGCACCGCGTAGCACTGGGCCTGAATGCCCATGTGCAGGGCGATAAACAGCGCGCGCTCGCAGTGGAAGCGCTGGGTGATGATGATGAAGTCGTTGGTGTCGAAGACTTTGCGCGTGCGCACGATGGAGTCGAGGGTGCGGAAGCCCGCGTAGTCGAGCACGATGTCGGCCGGATCGACGCCTGCGGCAATCAAATCCTTCCGCATCGTCACCGGCTCGTTATAGCTTTGCAGCGCGTTATCACCGCTCAGCAGCAGGTAGTTCACCTTGCCGCTGTTGTAGGCGTTCAGCGCGCCCTGAATACGGTAGCGATAATACTGGTTGATCACCCCTGTGCGGTAATACTTGGCGGTGCCGAGCACCACGCCCACCTGGCGATAGGGGAGATCCTGCAGGTCATCAAAGATGTAGGGGGCCGTTTTCCAGCTCATCCAGCGGTCGAGACCCAGCACGATAAACAGCAGTATGCCGACCAGGACAGACAGGCTGTAAAAAACGCGCTTTAACATGAAGATGGCTCGTTCGTGGATGAAATTTAACTCAGGCTACTTTACCCGCCTGGTTAGCGCAAGAAACAGCGACTCAACTGAGGGGTTTTTCAGCAACGTGGCGGACATTTCTGTCCGCCGGAAGGTTTACGCCAGCAGGACGCGGTCGATCGTCGTGCAGCCTAACGCCTTGAGCGTTGCGGCGGTGGCATCCCACTGAATCAGCGGCGCATCGGCCCTTTCGGCCAGAACGGCACGCTGAATGTCCGGATAATCGTAGCCGTTCAGGCTCAGCAGGTTGAGTGCGCCCTGCAGCGGCGGCAGCGTTGGGTTAAACGCGGCGTTTTCCGCATAGCTGCCGGTGAAGATACGGCCATCGCGGCACTGCAGTGCCACGCCGCTCGGGGAGTTGCTGTACGGAGTGTGGCTCTTGTTCGCCGCGCGTATGGCCGCCTGGTTCAGGTCATCGCCGGACAGGGCGAAACCGTGATCCTGCTCGTCCATCAGCAGCGTTTTAATCTCAAGATCTTTCGGGCCGAAGGCGTCAGGCAGGTAGTCCCCCAGCGTGTGCGGCGCGCGGCCCGGCAGGTTAATGCGCAGCTGCAGCCCGCTGTTCAGCTCGTTCATAAACTGGCGGCAGTGGCCGCATGGGGTGTAGTTTACGGTGATGGCGCTCAGGGCTTTCTCACCGCGCAGCCAGGCGTGGCTGATGGCGCTCTGCTCGGCGTGAACGGTCTGCTGCATGGTTGCGCCGAGGAACTCCATGTTCCCGCCGAAGTACCAGGTTCCGCTGACGCCGCGCGCGATAGCACCGACGTTGAAGTGGGAAAGATCGGCCCGGGCGCAGGCGGCAGCCAGGGGCAGCAGTGCGAAAGCCAGCGCGTCTTCATCCAGCCCGGTTGCCTGTTTAAGCACCGTGACCTGCTCCGCCGTCAGCAGGGCGGGGAAATGTGCATCTGCCAGAACGGGAGCCAGGGCTGACTGCAAATTCTCTGCAAGCTGAGCGAAGGCAGCTTGAAAACGTGGGTGCATGGCGTTTGCCTCATAAAGGTTAATGGATCGGTAGTTTACGGAGCCGTAAGGCCTTTATATGTGATCCACTTCTCATTATGTGTGCAACTTATGAAATCAAAATGAAATTTGCGCGACGCATCGCAAATTTTAGCCCATCACCGCCAGAATCAGCGGGAAAATGAACGGGGCGAGCAGGGAGGTGATAATCCCGCAGATCACCAGCGCAAGCGAGCTAAACGCCCCTTCCTGATAGTCCAGCTCCGCGCAGCGGGCGGTACCCAGCGCGTGCGAGGCGGTGCCCATCGACAGCCCGCGCGCTGCTTTGGTGTGAATACGCATCCCGTTCAGCAGAGTGTGGCCAAACACCGCGCCGAGAATACCGACGAAAATCACGCACATCGCGCTGATGGCCGGAATACCGCCGAGGCTGCCGCCTACCGCCATCGCGATAGGCGTGGTCACTGATTTAGGCAGGATAGAGGCGGCAATTTGCGGGGAGGCCCCCATCAACAGCGCCACCGACGTGCCGGTAATCATCGCCACCAGGCTTCCCACAAAACAGATAGTAATGATGGACTTCCACCGTGCGCGGATCTGGTGCAGCTGCTCATATAAAGGAAAGGCAAGCGCGACAACGGCGGGCTGCAGGAGGTCGTTTAAAATTTTGCTGCCCGCAAAGTAACGCTCATAAGGAATGCCGGTGAGCAGCAGGAAGGGAATAATCACCACCATCGCCACCAGCAGGGGGTTCAGCAAGGGCATTTTAAATCGTGCGGCAAGCTTGCGCGCGGCGAAGAATACCAGCAGGGTTAACGGCAGTGACCACCAGATATTAGCCATCATTTTTTTGTTTTCTCCCCGACCACGTTACGTTCTCCATGTACCAGATGAGAACTCCAGCTCACCACCAGGAAAACCACCAGCGTACTGACCGCGCAGGAAACGACAATCGGGCCGAACTGCGCCTTGAGCAAATCAAAATACTGCATGACGCCCACGCCGATAGGCACGAACAGCAGCGCCATGTAGCGGATAAGAATGAAGCAGCCTGGGTTGACCCACTTTGCAGGCAGAATTTGCAGCGCCAGTAAAACGAAGAGGATCAGCATACCGATAATGCTGCCGGGAATGGTGATGGGCAGCAGCGACGCGATGAAAATGCCGGCATACAGGCAGGCGTAAATCAGGACGAATGCGCGCAGATATTGCCAGATAATGTTCAATGATTTGCTCATGGTGATAGTCCTTGCTGAAACGCATTCATCATACAATTAAACCTAAAAATGTGCCACGGATCACATCATGAATTTTGAGCATACCAGACATTCCGGAATGGAACGTCCGGTATCACCTTACTGGTGCAGGCTACAGTTTAGAGGAAAGGGATTGCGCTGGCGAAGTCACGCGCCAGAGAAGGCATCAGCGTCAGGCGGTCAGTTTATCGAGAAAAGAAAACAGCACCTGGTTCATTTCGCGATAATCATGCGAGCGGAGTTTTTCCGCCGTTTCGACAAAACGGAACTCACCCGCACGGCGGAGGTCATTCTGCGAATGCTCAATCAGCAACTCTACCACCTCCGGCGTCAGCTCCATATGGCACTGGAAACCGTAAACCCGTTCGCTGTATTGCACGATCTGGCGGGGACAGCCCTCGCTGTAAGCCAGAACCTTAGCCTGCGGCGTCAACCCAGGCATATCGTTATGCCAGTGACCGACGTTCAGCACGCTGCCAAAGTCCTCAAACAGCGGGTTCGCCTTGCCTGCATCTGTGAGCCTGACGGGAAATTTGCCAATCTCTTTTTCCGGGCTGTGGCAAAACGCTGCGCCCAGCGCTTCGCCGATAAGCTGTGAGCCCAGACAAACGCCTATCACCGTTTTACCTGCCTCTATCGCGCGGCTGATGAGTGCCTTTTCCGCCTGCGCATCAAACCAGGGGCATTCCTCAAGCGTGGTTGCGGGGGATTGCGGGCCTCCCATGATGATAAGCAGGTCTGTGCCCCCCAGTTCCTCAGGTAAAGGTTCGCCCTGATACACTCTGGTGTAGCTCAGACTGCAGCCGCGGCTTTTCCCCCAGATTTCATAGGCGCCTGGCGCCTCGAAATGTTCATGAATAATAAAATGGATGTGCATTGCGTCTCTCTCTGGTTACGTGTACAAGCAGCATCATAAGAGGAAGGGGGGAATGTGAAATGCCAACCGTTATCGATAAAACGCCAATTCACGACGATGCTATCGGATGGTCAAGAGGGGCAATTCGCTATACGCGCGGCGAAGTCGATCCGCCTCACCAGCATTCGCAGGGACAACTTTTGTTTGCCATTAAGGGGGTTATGCTGGTTGAAACCGGCAGCAAACGCTGGGTCATACCGCCGCAGCGCGCGCTGTGGATCCCTCCCTTTCAGGAGCATACCTACAGCGTGTTATCCGCAACGGAGCTTCGCGCGGTCTGGTTTAGCCCGGCACTGATTTCGCAATGCGAACCTTTTAAGCGGAAAGACGAGGTTCACGTGATTATGGCCACAGCGTTGTTCAAAGAGCTGATTGCCGGGCTGTTCAGCGCGGAATACCGGCCGGCAAGCCAGCGCAGCATGGCCGTTTTGCTGCTCGACATCCTCAGCGAGACGCAGCAGATTTCTGCCGAACTGCCGATGCCCGTGGATGAGCGCTTACATCGCGTGGCCTGTGACATCATTGCCAACAATCTCTGGGATCTCTCTCTGGAAAGGCTGGCGGAACGGGCCGCGATGTCTGAACGCACATTTTCACGTGCGTTTATCAACGATACCGGCTTTAGCTTCCGGGCCTGGCGACAGCGCGCAAGGATTTGTGCCTCGCTGGATCTCCTCGCCAACGGATACCCGGTTAAGCAGGTGGCCTGGATGCTGGGGTTTTCCGGCCCGGCGGCATTTGCGGCGGCGTTTCGCGCTATTGTTGGGGCAACGCCGGGTGATTTTCTGCCTGAACAGAAGCGCTTCCCAGCGATATAGAGAGCGGCTACTATAGCGCGTCTTTTTTCACAGGTACTGCTATGCGTGTTTTACTGGCCCCAATGGAAGGCGTGCTCGACTCCCTCGTGCGCGAGCTTCTGACCGAGGTGAACGATTACGATCTCTGCGTGACGGAGTTCCTGCGCGTGGTCGATATGTTGCTGCCAGAAAAGTCATTCTATCGTCTCTGCCCTGAACTGCATCGCCAGAGCCGGACCCCTTCCGGCACGCTGGTACGTATTCAGCTGCTCGGCCAGTATCCTGAATGGCTGGCGGAAAATGCCGCCCGCGCGGTAGCGCTTGGCTCTTACGGGGTGGATCTCAACTGCGGCTGTCCGTCGAAGCTGGTGAACGGCAGCGGCGGCGGAGCGACGTTGCTGAAAGATCCTGAGCTGATTTACCGCGGCGCGAAAGCCATGCGTGAGGCCGTGCCCTCGCATTTGCCGGTGACGGTTAAGGTGCGCCTGGGGTGGGACAGCGGCGCCCGACAGTTTGAAATTGCCGATGCGGTGCAGCAGGCCGGGGCCACCGAGCTGGTGGTGCATGGCCGCACTAAAGAAGACGGCTACAAAGCCGAGCGCATTAACTGGCAGGCGATTGGTGAGATCCGCAAACGACTTACTATTCCGGTGATCGCCAACGGCGAAATCTGGGATTACGTGAGCGCGCAGGCGTGCCTGAAAGCCACCGGCTGCGATGCGGTGATGATTGGCCGCGGCGCGCTGAACGTGCCGAACCTTAGCCGGGTGGTGAAATATAACGAGCCGCGTATGCCGTGGGCAGATGTCGTCACGCTGCTGCAAAAATACAGCCGTCTGGAAAAGCAGGGCGATACCGGTTTGTATCACGTCGCGCGTATTAAGCAGTGGCTGAGTTATTTACGCAAAGAGTACAGCGAAGCGCTGGAATTATTTCAGGAGATCCGCACGCTGCAAACGTCGGCTGATATTGCGCGGGTTATACAGTCAAAATAACAGGCAGTTATATTTAAAAATAAATAATTCACTCGGTGAATATTTTGCCGAGTATGTAAGTGTATGACAATTTGCGGATTGCCACGCGTTACTAAAAAATAGCGCGTCATCAAGCGTAAGTTGCGCCTTTATTTTTTTGAGTGCATGGCGTAATGAAACGTTTTCTTATTTTATCTCTGAGTGCTCCCCTTGTTTTTATGCTGGCTGCCTGCGCACCGGAACATTCCACGGTGTCGCCAATTCAAACGCAAACGACAGCCGCGTCCGTTAATACCCAACTTCGTCATGCGGACTGGCCGAAAAATGAATGGTGGAAAGAATATAACGACCCGCAGTTAAATTCGCTTATTGCCAAAGCCATAGCGGATGCGCCCGATATGCAAATTGCCCGGCAGCGCATTACGCTTGCCGAAGCGCAGGCCAGAGCCGCTATCGCAGCCGATGGCCCACAAATGGATTTTTCAGCGGATGTTGAACGGCAAAAAATGTCGGCAGAGGGGCTGATGGGGCCGTTTGCCCTAACCGACCCGGCGGCGGGCACCACCGGCCCATGGTATACCAACGGCACCTTTGGCCTGACGGCGGGCTGGGATCTCGATCTGTGGGGAAAAAACCGCGCCCGGATTGCAGCGCGTATCGGTAAAGTGAATGCGCAAAAAGCGGAGCTGGAGCAGACCCGCCAGCTGCTTTCAACCAGCGTTGCGCGCCTTTACTGGGCGTGGCAGACCCAGGCCGAAGCAGGGGAAGTTCTTACCCGGATTAAACAGGAGCAGGAAAATATTATCGACGCCGATCGCGAACTGTATCAGCACGGTATTACCTCCTCGGTGGAGGGCGTCGAAACCGATATACACGCCAGTAAGACTAATGAACAGCTGGCCGACGTAAAGGGCAAAATGAAGGCCATTGAAGCGCGTCTGGATGCGCTGACCGGCACCCCGGCGACACACCTTACGCGCCACCCGTTGCCTGTAGCAGAAGCCTCGTTACCGTCGACGCTCGGCTATGAACTGCTGGCTCGCCGACCGGATCTGCAGGAGGCGCACTGGTATATCGAAGCCTCCATGAGCGAGGTGGAAGCCGCCAGAGCGGCGTTCTATCCTGACGTGAACCTGATGGCGTTCTTACAGCAGGATGCCCTGCACCTGAGCGATCTGTTCCGCTCTTCAGCCCAGCAGATGGGCGTGACTGCCGGACTGACGCTGCCGATCTTCGACAGCGGCAGGCTGAACGCTAATCTGGATATCGCCCAGGCGCAGAATAACCTCTCGGTCGCGAACTACAACAAAGCGGTGGTGGAGGCGGTCAATCAGGTGGCGCGTACGGCAAGTGAAGTTGAAACCCTGACGGCAAAAAATCGTCACCAGCAGCAGATCGAAAAAGACGCGGCGCGCGTGGTGGCGCTGGCGCAGGCGCGTTTT
This sequence comes from Enterobacter sp. IF2SW-B1, assembly GCF_001743375.1. Lineage (NCBI taxonomy): Bacteria > Pseudomonadati > Pseudomonadota > Gammaproteobacteria > Enterobacterales > Enterobacteriaceae > Enterobacter > Enterobacter sp. IF2SW-B1. The sequence continues at coordinate 401,350 of NZ_MJAA01000008.1, forward strand.
AGCGCAGGTATTATTGCCGGTTCGCGGGTCAGCGAAGCCAGAATCCCGGCACTGAAAGAGCATCTCGAAGGCGTCATGTTGAAAGGCCAGTATCTCGACGCCACGCTGCAGCTGACGTCAGCGCTGGGCGGCGGCTATCATCATGGCTAAACAGGGCCATTATCTATACTTACCTCTTTGTAGTTTTTCAGGAGGTGAGTATGAACAGAGTAGCGATTGTAACCGCATCGGATTCCGGGATCGGTAAAACCACGGCGCTGATGCTGGCAGAGCGCGGGTTTGATATTGGCGTCACCTGGCATTCGGATGAAAAAGGGGCTCTGGAAACCTGCCGTGAAGTTGAAGCGCATGGGCAGCGCGCAGAGGCTATCCATCTTGATTTAAGCACGCTCCCGGACGGCGCTGATGCTATTGAAACGCTGATTGCACGTTTCGGCCGGCTGGACGTGCTGGTTAACAATGCCGGAGCGATGACCAAAGCGCCATTTCTTGAGATGGCGTTTGACGACTGGCGGAACATTTTTACCGTCGACGTGGACGGCGCGTTTCTCTGCTCGCAGATTGCGGCACGGCAGATGGTGAAGCAGGGGGAAGGCGGGCGGATTGTGAACATCACCTCGGTGCATGAGCACACGCCGCTGCCTGATGCCAGCGCTTACACGGCTGCGAAACATGCGCTCGGCGGCTTAACCAAATCGATGGCGATGGAGCTGGTGAAGCACAAGATTCTGGTGAACGCCGTCGCGCCGGGGGCCATTGCCACGCCGATGAACGATATGGACGACAGCGAAGTGAAGGAAGGGGCAATGCCGGAAATCCCGCTGGCAAGGCCGGGCCACACCAAAGAAATCGCCAGCCTGGTGGCGTGGCTGTGTGACAGCGACGCCAGCTATACCACAGGGCAATCGTTTATCGTCGACGGGGGCTTTATGCTGGCGAACCCGCAGTTTAAGCCGGAAGGGTAACAGGTTTCCCCTCTCCCCAAAGGGGTGAGGGGCACCAGGCTGACTCACTCCTCATCCCGCTTCTTCTCTCTGTGCCGCATCCACAGCCTGACCCCAATCACCGCCACAACCACCAGAATCAACCACGCCCAGTGCTTCAGGTGTTGGTCAAGGTTGTGCAGCCACGGGCCAATCACCTCGCCACCCACGTAACCAAGCGTCGTGAAGATCAGCGCCCAGGCTATCGCGCCAACAATATTCAGCGGCAGGAAAATTTTTGGCGGCAGGCGGCTGGCACCAATCAGTATCGGCCCGATGATCCTGAAGCCGTACATAAAGCGGGTGCCTATGACGAACAGATAAGGGTGACGCTGGATCAGGCGCTGCGCGCGGTTGATTTTCTTTTTGTGTTTAACGAAACGCTTGAGCAGCGTCGGGCCAAAGCGCAGCCCCAGGAAGTAGAGCAGCTGATCGCCAATCATGCCGCCCAGCGCGACCGCAGCGACGACCAGCGGAAACTTCAGTAAGCCCTGATGCGCGGCGACGCCGCCCAGCAGCGTGATGGTTTCACCTTCCGCCACGCTGCCGATGACCAGCGCGGCATATCCATATTGTTCAATGAGTGCGTTAATATCCATTACGTAACGGTTATCTCCCTCTGCGTACCTCGTTTAATCATATACCTCATGAATCAACCGCGCGGCAATCAACGGAAATTTCCCACTGTACATAAAATAATCTAAAGCCTGCATTATACTTAAGGTATCGCTGACGGGCCGACAACAAGGGGGCGCTATGAACCATGTCTGGGGACTTTTCTCCCATCCCGATCGTGAAATGCATGTCATCAAAAGTGAGAACGAAACGGTCTCGCATCATTACACCCACCATGTGCTGCTGATGGCCGCGGTGCCGGTAATATGCGCGTTTATTGGCACAACACAAATCGGCTGGAACTTCGGTGACGGTAACGTGGTTCAGCTCTCCTGGTTTACCGGGCTTTATCTGGCCATTCTCTTTTATGGCCTGATGCTGGCAGGGGTGGCGGTCATGGGGCGCGTCATTCACTGGATGGCGCGTAACTACCCACAGCGCCCATCGCTGGCACACTGTATGGTCTTCGCCGGATACGTCGCGACCCCGCTGTTCTTAAGCGGTATTGTTGCGCTCTATCCACTGGTCTGGCTGTGCGCGCTGATCGGTACTGTTGCGCTCTTTTACACCGGTTATCTGCTGTATCTGGGCGTTCCAACCTTCCTGAATATCAATAAAGAAGAGGGCCTGAGCTTCTCCGGTTCCACGCTTGCCATCGGGGTGCTGGTACTGGAGGTGTTACTGGCACTGACGGTTATTCTCTGGGGTTATGGATACCGTCTCTTCTAAGCTCACTGCATTGCTGGCGTAAATGCCAGCAATGCAGCATCTGTTCACGATTATCCGCTGGCGACAAAGCACTGTGACCGCTATGATGCCGAAGCCAGCCTGTGTTTATCAGTCGACGCAGGCGGTGTACGTCATTACGTGCGTGAATAATTATCAGAAGTCTCACCATGCTGAAATTTCGTGTCTCCTTACTTAGCCTGGCGCTGCTGCTGGGCGCGTCCGCTGCCGTGCCAGCTGTCGCCAAAACGCCCGCGGTGACCACCGCTGCTGCCCAGCCGCAAATTGCGTCCGGCAGCGCGATGATTGTTGATCTCAACACCAATAAGGTGATTTACGCCAGCCACCCGGACCTGGTGCGCCCGATCGCCTCAATAACCAAATTAATGACCGCGATGGTGGTGCTTGATGCTCGCCTGCCGCTGGACGAAAAGCTGAAAGTGGATATCAGCCACACGCCGGAGATGAAAGGGATCTACTCTCGCGTGCGCCTGAACAGTGAAATCAGCCGTAAAAATATGCTGCTGCTGGCGCTGATGTCGTCCGAAAACCGTGCGGCGGCAAGTCTGGCGCACCATTATCCTGGCGGTTACGATGCCTTTATCCGCGCGATGAACGCTAAAGCCAAAGCGCTGGGGATGAGCAATACTCATTTTGTTGAACCGACGGGTCTGTCGATTAACAACGTCTCCACGGCCCGCGATCTGACGAAACTGCTGATTGCCAGCAAGCAGTACCCGCTGCTCGGCCAGCTCAGCACCACGCGTGAGGACATGGCGACATTCTCGAATCCGTCTTACACGCTGCCGTTTCGCAACACGAACCATCTGGTGTACCGCGAGAACTGGAATATTCAGTTAACCAAAACCGGGTTTACCAATGCGGCAGGCCACTGCCTGGTGATGCGCACCGTGTTTAACGGTAAGCCGGTGGCGCTGGTGGTGATGGATGCCTTCGGGAAATATACCCACTTCGCGGATGCGAGCCGCCTGCGGACCTGGATTGAGACCGGGAAAGTGCAGCCCGTTCCGGCTGCGGCATTGACCTATAAAAAGCAGAAAGCGGAGCAGATGGCGACGGCGCAAAACGATTAATTCCCCTCTGCGCGTTGATGCCCTCACCCCGACCCTCTCCCACGGGAGAGGGAGAAAACACTAAAAACGGTAACCCAGGTTACCGTTTTACGTTTATTCCGGCAGCGTCCAGTCACCATCGTTGAGCGGGCGCTGCATTATCACCGTATCCCGCCAGTCGCCTTTCTTATACCCCACGCTGCGAAGCTGACCGACAATCTCAAAGCCGTGTTTTTTATGCAGCCGTAACGAGCCGGAATTATTATTGCCATCTCCCACAACGGCAATCATCTGCCGCCACGGGCCCTGCTCGCAGCGCGCGATCAGCGCGTTCATTAATGCGGTGCCAAAACCGCGTCCGGTGATGCTGGCATCCACGTAAATCGACTCTTCCAGGGTATAGCGATAGGCCTGACGCGGTCGGTAAGGGGTGGCGTAACAATAGCCCACCACGATGCCGCGATAGAGCGCGATGAGCCACGGTAAACCGTTCTCGGCCACGCTTTTCATGCGCTGACGCATTTCGTCGATGGTGGGGGGGACTTCTTCGAATGACGCGCGTCCGTGAAGCACATGCCAGGCATAGATGGCGGCGATGGCATGCACATCATCGGGAAGGGCGTCGCGCACTTCCAGTTCGGTTTCGGATAAAACATCAACAGCCGACATGATGCGCCTGCTCCTCGTTATAGAATGCCGGAGAAACATTTCTCCGGCGACAGACCGCTACTCTATTACGATTAAGGCGCGCGAAACAATCTCTCAAATTTGGCTGTAGGGTTTAATCAGACGCTTGCGTTATGCGCTGCTCCGCGTCTGCACTCTCTTTCCAGTATTTCTTCCGCGTTGTTTTCCCTATGCCGGGGTTCATGCTGTTTGTAGGGTCATTCTCGCGATAAAACTGCTTAAGGGCGTCAGGGGCTTTATAAAGATGCCCAACGTTGTGTTCCGCAGGATATTGTGCGCCACGCTCGCGCAGCAGGGCGAGCATCTGCTCCTTCAGTTCGTGAGCATCTACCCCTTTTTTGACGATGTAGTCCTGATGGAAGACGTAGCACATAAAGTGGCCGTAATAGAGCTTATGCACCAGCTTGCTGTCGATTTCCGGCGGCAGATGCTCAAACCATTCGGTGTCGTTGCGTCGCAGGGCGATATCCAGCGCCAGAATATCTTCCACTTCTTCGGAATGCACCGCCTGGTAACGGATAGCGGCACCCGCCGCGGCGAAGCGATGCAGGAAGGCTTTGCTGCCTTCTTCCGGCGTGCAGGCAAAGAAATCACCCTCAGCCGTCCTGAAGAACTCGGTCAGCCAGCTCTGCGCTTCGGCGATCCCGTCCCCGGCCATTTTCAGCAGCAGGTGATGTTCGTACTTATCACGCCAGGTTTTCATTCGCTCCGGCAGATGCGCAGGGAAAACGTTGCCCAGCTTCTGCATAAAGCGGTCGGTAAAGTGGGGCTTGAACAGCGGCACTTTCTCCAGCATCGCGTCGGTGCGTCCCTTCATGGTGAAGAAGAACGGCATTTTGTCGGTGCCAAGCTTATCGATCATCAGGAAGGTGTCTTTCCCGTAGCGCTCCGCGATGTCGTAAATATCCCGATGCATGTACTCGCCTGCCACCGGCAGGTGGGTGAATTCGCCCAGAATATGGCGACGAATTTCGGTCAGGACCTCAGGCTGATTGGTGCCGATGTAAAATACCTGCTGCTTTTTCTCTGCCGGGAAGGTGTCGAGACGCACCGCAAAAACCGCCAGCTTGCCCGCGCAGCCGGACGATTCAAACAGGCGATCCGGATCGGCGTTGTAGCGCGCCGGGGTATCGGCCTCGATATCGCGTACGCGGGTGATGTAATCGTGGTCGTGCGCGTGGCGACCGTCGTGCTGCACGTCTTCGTCCCTCACGCGGTCGTCGTCGAGCTTGCTGAGGATCTGTTCCGGCGTTACGCCCAGATCGATGCCCAGGTGGTTCACCAGCGTCAGCTTGCCGTTTTCATCAATGCGGGCAAAAAGTGACATTTCGGTGTAGGCCGGGCCGCGCTGGACCAGCGAACCGCCGGAGTTATTGCAGATCCCACCGACCACCGAGGCGCCAATGCAGGAGGAGCCGATCACCGAGTGCGGCTCGCGGCCCAGCGGCTTAAGCGCTTTTTCCAGCGAGTAGAGCGTGGTGCCCGGGAACGCGAGCACCTGCTCGCCTTTGTCCAGCAGGTGCAGCTTGTCGAGGCGCAGGGTGCTGATAATCACGATATCGCGATCGTAATCGTTGCCGTTCGGCGTGGAACCTTCGGTCAGGCCGGTGTTGGCCGCCTGCATTAAAATAATTTTGTCCGCCGCAACGCAGGCGCTCAGCACGCGCCACAGCTCCAGCAGCGTGCCGGGGAAGACCACCGCCAGCGCGTCGCCCTGGCCGGAGCGGAAACCCTTGCGGTAGCGGGCGGTTTTGGCCGGGTCGGTAAGCAGGTGAGAGGAGCCAACCAGGCGCGACAGTTCGTTAATAAATGTTTTGTTATCGTCAGTTCGAACAGAAGTCATCTTCCACTCCTTGTGGTGGGGCAAATTTCTCGCTGTAAAGCATAGCGCGATTAACTGTTCAGCGGTCGAGTATTCACGAGAAAAATCAGAGAATAACCCTGCAACGTTCAGAGGGTTTATGGCACACTGCGCTTTTCGCACGGTCTGGCCGGGTGCTTCCCACGGTTATTGATGAGAGAGAATAACAACATGAAATGGCTATGTTCTGTAGGTGTCGCCGTCAGCCTGGCGCTGCAACCTGCGCTGGCAGAGGATTTGTTTGGTAATCACCCGCTCACGCCTGAAGCCCGCGACGCGTTTGTCACGGAGTTGCTTAAGAAGATGACGGTCGATGAAAAAATCGGCCAGCTGCGTCTGATCAGCGTTGGCCCGGATAACCCGAAAGAGGCCATCCGCGAGATGATCAAAGAGAACCAGGTGGGCGCGATTTTTAACACCGTCACCCGCCAGGATATCCGCGCCATGCAGGATCAGGTGATGCAGCTCAGCCGCCTGAAAATCCCGCTGTTCTTCGCCTATGACGTGGTGCACGGCCAACGCACTGTCTTCCCGATCAGCCTCGGCTTAGCCTCCTCGTTTAACCTCGACGCGGTGAAAACCGTCGGGCGCGTGTCGGCCTATGAAGCGGCGGACGACGGCCTGAACATGACCTGGGCACCGATGGTGGACGTCTCGCGCGATCCGCGCTGGGGCCGCGCCTCGGAAGGCTTCGGTGAAGACACCTATTTAACGGCCACGATGGGCAAAACCATGGTGGAAGCGATGCAGGGCAAGAGCCCGGCGGACCGCTACTCGGTGATGACCAGCGTTAAACACTTCGCGGCCTACGGCGCCGTGGAAGGCGGTAAAGAGTACAACACCGTCGACATGAGCCCACAGCGCCTGTTTAACGACTACATGCCGCCGTACAAGGCAGGGCTGGATGCGGGCAGCGGCGCGGTGATGGTGGCGCTGAACTCGCTGAACGGCACGCCTGCGACCTCCGATTCCTGGCTGCTGAAAGACGTCCTGCGCGACCAGTGGGGCTTTAAGGGCATCACTGTTTCCGACCACGGCGCGATTAAAGAGCTGATCAAGCACGGCACGGCGTCCGATCCGGAAGACGCGGTGCGCGTGGCGCTCAAGTCCGGCATCAACATGAGCATGAGCGACGAGTACTACAGCAAATACCTGCCGGGGCTGGTGAAGAGCGGCAAGGTAACGATGGCGGAGCTGGACGATGCCGCGCGCCACGTGCTGAACGTGAAATATGACATGGGGCTGTTTAACGATCCGTACAGCCACCTGGGGCCGAAAGATTCTGACCCGGCGGATACCAACGCCGAAAGTCGCCTGCACCGTAAAGAGGCGCGTGAAGTGGCGCGCGAAAGTCTGGTGCTGCTGAAGAACCGCCTTGACACGCTGCCGCTGAAAAAATCCGGCACTATTGCTGTGGTCGGCCCGCTGGCTGACAGCAAGCGCGACGTGATGGGGAGCTGGTCTGCTGCGGGCGTGGCCGATCAGTCCGTTACCGTCCTGACCGGCATCAAGAGCGCCGTCGGTGAAAACGCCAAAGTGGTGTACGCCAAAGGGGCGAACGTCACCGACGATAAAGACATCGTCACCTTCCTCAACCAGTACGAGGAAGCGGTGAAGGTCGATCCGCGCACGCCGAAGGAGATGATCGACGAAGCGGTCCACGCGGCGAAGCAGTCTGACGTCGTTGTCGCGGTCGTGGGGGAAGCGCAGGGTATGGCGCACGAAGCCTCCAGCCGTACCGACATCACCATCCCGCAGAGCCAGCGCGATCTGATCGCCGCCCTGAAAGCGACCGGCAAGCCGCTTGTGCTGGTGCTGATGAACGGTCGTCCGCTGGCGCTGGTGAAAGAGGACCAGCAGGCTGACGCCATTCTGGAAACCTGGTTCGCCGGCACCGAAGGCGGTAACGCCATCGCCGACGTATTGTTTGGCGATTACAACCCGTCGGGCAAGCTGCCGATGTCCTTCCCGCGCTCCGTCGGGCAGATCCCGGTTTACTACAGCCACCTGAACACCGGTCGCCCGTACAACGCCGACAAGCCGAACAAATACACGTCTCGTTACTTTGACGAAGCTAACGGCCCGCTCTACCCGTTTGGTTATGGCCTGAGCTACACCACCTTCAAGGTCTCTGAGGTGAAAATGTCGGCGCCGAGCCTGAAGCGTGACGGCAAGGTCACCGCCAGCGTCGAGGTGACCAACACCGGCAAGCGTGAAGGGGCAACGGTGATTCAGATGTACGTGCAGGATGTCACCGCCTCGATGAGCCGTCCTGTGAAGCAGCTGCGCGGCTTTGAGAAGGTCAATCTCAAGCCTGGCGAAACCAAAACCATCAGCTTCCCGATTGACGTGGATGCGCTGAAGTTCTGGAACCAGCAGATGAAATATGATGCGGAACCGGGCAAGTTTAACGTCTTTATCGGGGTGGATTCCGCCCGCGTAAATAAAGGCGAGTTCGAGCTGCTGTAACCTTTCCCTCCTTTGCATCCCCCGTTCATCGGGGGATGCGTCTTACCTTATGCTAAAAAGGCATTTTGCCGGGTAAATCCGCCGTTTTAAGCTACGCTTTTCTCTCAAGCCTCTGAAAAAGGCAGCAAAAAAATGAGGATAGCGGAATGACGATTAAATCGGGGATGGTAGTTTCTGCGGCGCTACTCGCGGCGCTAAGCCTGCCGTTACAGGCGGCGGAGCCGGTAAAAGTGGGCTCAAAGATCGATACCGAGGGCGCGCTGCTCGGGAATATTATTCTCCAGGTGCTGGAAAGCCACGGCGTGAAAACCGTCAATAAAGTTCAGCTGGGCACCACGCCCGTCGTGCGCGGCGCGATTACCTCCGGCGAGCTGGATATCTATCCTGAATATACCGGCAACGGCGCGTTCTTCTTTAAAGAAGAGAACGATCCGGCATGGAAAAACGCCAAAGCTGGCTATGAAAAAGTCAAAAAACTCGACGCGGAACAGAACAAGCTGGTCTGGCTGACCCCGGCCCCGGCCAACAATACCTGGACTATCGCCGTGCGTAAGGACGTGGCGGAGAAAGGGAAGCTCACCTCGCTTGCGGATCTCAGCCGCTACCTGAAAGAGAAGGGCGACTTCAAGCTCGCGGCGTCCGCGGAGTTTATCGAGCGTCCTGACGCGCTGCCGGCGTTTGAAAAAGCCTACGACTTCAAGCTCGACCAGGCGCAGCTGCTCTCGCTGGCGGGCGGAGATACGGCGGTAACTATTAAGGCGGCGGCGCAGCAAACCTCCGGCGTTAACGCGGCGATGGCCTACGGCACCGACGGCCCGGTCGCGGCACTGGGCCTGCAAACCCTGACCGATCCAAAAGGCGTTCAGCCGATTTACGCTCCAACCCCGGTTGTGCGTGAGGCGGTGCTGAAAGCCTACCCGGATATTGCTGAATGGCTCAAACCGGTCTTCGAAAAGCTGGATGAAAAAACGCTGCAACAGCTGAATGCCAGCATTGCCGTCGAGGGACTGGATGCCAAAAAAGTGGCCGCCGACTTCCTGAAACAACAAGGGCTTGTGAAGTAACGGGAAAGGGCTGTGCCAATAAAATGTCATAACCGCGTACTGCTGCTGTTGGCCTGCGTGGCCATCGCGGCGGTCGCGTTACCGTTTGTGAACGTCGCGCCTAACCGCCTGATGTCGGGGGAAGGGCGTGCTCTCTGGGACGTATGGTCGTTCACGCCGTGGTGGCTGGCGGCTGCGCTGGCCGCGTGGGTTGCACTGTCGCTCTGGCAAGGGCGAACGGCGCAGTGGCTGACGCTGCTGCTCTCGGAAGGTCTCTTTATCACGCTGTTCTGGAGCGCGGGGCTGGCGGCAACGCATATGGCCTCGGCGGAAAGTCCGCTGGCGAGAACCACGCCAGGCAGCGGCCTGTGGCTCTGGCTGGCTTTGTGTTTACTGGCCAGCAGCGATGCGATTCGTCGTCTCATCGCCAGTTCTGTCTGGCGCTGGGTGCTTAATGCGCAGATATGGTCTATTCCGCTGCTGTTATTGTTCAGTGGTGAACTGAACAACCTCTCGCTGTTAAAAGAGTACGCCAACCGTCAGGAGGTGTTTGATGATGCCCTGGCGCAACATCTGACGATCCTTTTCGGCACGCTGATCCCGGCCCTGCTGATCGGGATACCGCTCGGCATGTGGTGTTATCGTCATCCCTCACGGCAGGGTAGCATCTTTGCTGTACTCAACGTCATCCAGACCATTCCCTCCGTTGCGCTGTTTGGACTGCTGATTGCCCCCCTGGCCGGGCTGGTGAAGTCGTTTCCCGCGCTGGGCGCGGTGGGTATCGCCGGAACGGGGTTAACGCCCGCGCTGATTGCGCTGGTGCTGTATGCGCTGCTCCCGCTGGTGCGCGGCGTGGTCGCGGGCTTAAGCCAGGTTGCGCCGGATGTGCTGGAAAGCGCCCATGCGATGGGGATGAGCGCGCGACAGTGTTTCTGGAAGATTCAGCTCCCGCTGGCGCTGCCCCTGCTGCTGCGCAGCCTGCGGGTGGTAGCGGTTCAGACCGTTGGCATGGCGGTGATTGCCGCGCTGATTGGAGCAGGCGGCTTTGGCGCGCTGGTGTTCCAGGGGCTGCTGAGCAGCGCCCTCGATCTGGTGTTGTTAGGCGTAGTCCCTACCATTGCGCTGGCGGTTGTCGTCGACGCGCTGTTTGCCTTATGGCTCGCGCTGCTCAGGAGAAGAGCCAATGATTGAATTTCATGATGTGAGTAAAACCTTTGCCTGCCGCCCGGCGGCAAGCCATCTGAACCTGAACTTTGCCGAGGGGGCATTTTCCGTGCTGATTGGCACTTCGGGCTCGGGAAAATCCACCACGCTGAAGATGATCAACCGGCTGGTGGAGCATGACAGCGGGTTAATTCGCTTTGCCGGGGAAGAGATCCGCAGCCTGCCGGTGCTGGAGCTGCGCCGCCGAATGGGCTATGCCATTCAGTCTATCGGCCTGTTTCCGCACTGGACGGTGGCACAGAACATCGCCACCGTGCTGCAGCTCGAGAAATGGTCGCGGGCTAAAATCGCTGACCGCGTTGATGAACTGATGTCTCTGCTGGGGCTGGAGCCCGCGTTGCGCGAGCGCTATCCTCACCAGCTCTCCGGTGGGCAACAGCAGCGCGTGGGCGTGGCGCGCGCGCTGGCGGCTAACCCGCAGGTGCTGCTGATGGATGAACCCTTTGGCGCGCTGGATCCCGTTACGCGCGGGGCGTTGCAAACGGAGATGACCCGCATTCACCGCATTCTTGGTCGAACCATCGTCCTCGTGACGCACGATATAGATGAAGCCCTGCGCCTGGCCGACCATCTGGTGCTGATGGACCACGGCGAGGTGGTGCAGCAGGGCGCGCCGCTTGCGCTGCTGACCAGCCCGAAGAATGACTTTGTACGCGAGTTTTTTGGCCGCAGCGAGCTGGGCGTCAGGCTGCTCTCCCTGCGGACGGTCGGAGACTATATGCGCCGTGAGAATGCACCGCCCGGCGGGGAACCGCTACAGGAGCAGATGAGCCTGCGGGATGCCCTCTCCGCGTTTGTCGCGCGCCGGTGCGAAGTCCTGCCCGTGGCGGATGTCCGGGGTGCGCCGTGCGGCAGCCTGCATTTTCGCGATCTGCTGGCCGGGGAGGTGACGCGTGAAGGCACTGCGTGATCCACTCCTCTGGCTGGTAGCGCTCTTTGTCGCCTTACTGTTTCTGATGCCTCACAGCGCGGCGCTGTTTAACACTCTTTTTCCGGGGCTACCGCGGCCAGTGTATCAGCAGGAGAGCTTTATTAACCTTGCCCTGGCGCATCTCTGGCTGGTGGCGCTCTCAAGCGTCATCGCGGTGGTGCTGGGAGTAGGGGCGGGCATCGCGGTCACGCGACCTGCGGGCCGGGAGTTTCGTCCGCTGGTGGAGACGGTTGCGGCCATTGGACAGACGTTTCCGCCGGTGGCGGTGCTGGCGATAGCGGTGCCGGTTATGGGTTTTGGTCAGCAGCCCGCGATTATTGCGCTGATTCTGTACGGCGTGTTGCCCGTTCTGCAGGGTACTCTGGCGGGCGTTGCGGCGGTCCCGGCGTCTGTTTTAAGCGTGGCGGAAGGGATGGGGATGAGCCGCTGGCAGCGGCTGCGCAAGGTAGAACTGCCGCTTGCGGCACCGGTTATTATTGCCGGGATCCGCACGTCGGTGATCATTAACATCGGGACGGCGACCATTGCGTCTACGGTCGGTGCCAATACGCTGGGAACGCCGATCATCATCGGCTTAAGCGGGTTTAATACGGCTTATATTGTGCAGGGGGCGGTACTGGTCGCGCTGGCGGCCATCGTTGTCGATCGCCTTTTTGAGCGGCTGGCGCTGTACCTCAGCCGACACCGCCACGAACGATAAACGAGTATCCTGCAAGCATCACGCCGCCGATACCGCTTACGGCCATCAGGACAAAAAGGGTAATAATGGCGAGTTTAGTTGCCTTCATCATGTGCTCCTGTTGTTAACGGAACAATTATACGGTGAAGCGCAGCTGTTAATGAACCATTAAATGCCGTTATGGCTCATCCGGGCCAAGGGAATAAACCGGATAACCATGCTCACGCCACTCCGTCAGCAGCTGTTGCTGCGTGGCGGACGGCACTTCGCCACACCAGACCAGCAGGGTCTGGCCGTCGAAAAACTCGGGTTTGAGCTGCCCCAGCGAGTGCGCAAGGACATCCACGCGCCAGCCCTTTTGGGTGGCGATCCACGCTTCCAGCCACAGACGGGTAGTATCGTGCACGTTCCAGCCGACCACCAGCGCATCTTTTCCTGCCTTGTTCTTCGCCGAGGCAAGACAGACGGCAATATAGTTGATCAGCACCCCGTCAAGCATGCTGAGCAGCGCCTGCAGGGTAGACTGTTGGCACTGCAGGCGCCGACGGAGCGGAATGAAAAGATGGGTGATAAGCGTTTTCGCCGGATAATCGCGACCCTGCTCTTTGATCCAGGCGCGCAGTCGCTGCAGGTTACCCGCCTGCAGGAGCCGCAGCAGCGTTTCCTGCTGCTCGCGCCAGAGGCGTTGCGTGTCCGGGTCGTCGTGGCTCAGCAGGGACTTCACTTTCCCGACCTGCACCCCGTTGTCGATCCAGCTTTTGATTTCGCGGATCCGGTCGATATCGGCATCGTTGAAAAGGCGATGACCACCGTCCGTCCTCTGCGGTTTGAGCAATCCATACCGTCGCTGCCACGCCCGTAGGGTAACGGGATTGATATCACAAAGGAGTGCCACTTCACCGATTGTGTAAAGCGCCATATTTGCCCCCTGGCTTACGCGTCCCCAGCTTAACTGTAGACCCACTTTGCCGAACCAGGAAGAATTGATTAATTTTTAAACAAATAATGCGAACCATGCACGATGTGCAGAAAAAGATGTGATAACGGACACGATTTTGCGCTTTTTTGGGGCGCTTCAAAGAAAGTTCAGCCGCATCCGTGTATGTTACGCGTTTTTTAGCGTGTGCGGTTTTGAGTATGTACGAGTTTAACCTGGTGCTGCTGTTGCTTCAGCAGATGTGCGTGTTTCTGGTCATTGCCTGGCTGATGAGCAAAACGCGTCTTTTCATTCCGCTGATGCAGGTCACCGTACGTCTGCCCCACAAGCTGCTCTGCTACGTCACCTTCTCTATTTTTTGCATCATGGGGACCTACTTCGGCCTCCACATCGAAGACTCTATTGCTAATACGCGCGCCATCGGCGCGGTGATGGGCGGGCTGCTGGGCGGCCCGGTCGTCGGTGGCCTTGTCGGTTTAACCGGTGGGCTGCATCGCTATTCCATGGGCGGGATGACGGCGCTCAGCTGCATGATCTCGACGATCGTCGAAGGGCTGCTTGGTGGCCTGGTGCACAGCTATATGATTAAGCGCGGTCGCCCGGACAAGGTGTTTAGCCCGCTTACCGCCGGGGCCATTACCTTTGTGGCTGAAATGGCGCAGATGGCGATCATTCTGCTGATTGCCCGCCCGTTCGAGGATGCGCTGCACCTGGTCAGCAGTATTGCCGCCCCGATGATGGTGACCAACACCGTCGGCGCGGCGCTGTTTATGCGTATTCTGCTCGACAAGCGCGCCATGTTTGAGAAGTACACCTCGGCCTTTTCCGCCACGGCGCTGAAGGTTGCCGCCTCGACCGAAGGGATCCTGCGTCAGGGGTTTAACGAAGAGAACAGCATGAAGGTTGCGCAGGTGCTCTATAAAGAGCTGGATATCGGCGCGGTGGCCATTACCGATCGCGAAAAGCTGCTGGCGTTTACCGGCACCGGAGACGATCACCACCTGCCGGGCAAACCGATCTCGTCGACCTATACGCTGCGCGCCATTGAAACCGGCGAAGTAGTGTATGCCGACGGTAACGAAGTGCCTTACCGCTGCTCGCTGCATCCACAGTGCAAGCTGGGCTCCACGCTCGTCATTCCGCTGCGCGGGGAAAATCAGCGGGTGATGGGCACCATCAAGCTGTATGAGGCGAAAAACCGTCTGTTCAGCTCCATCAACCGCACGCTGGGGGAGGGGATCGCCCAGCTTCTTTCCGCGCAAATTCTGGCCGGGCAGTATGAACGGCAGAAAGCCCTGCTGACGCAGTCTGAAATTAAGCTGCTGCATGCCCAGGTCAATCCGCATTTCCTGTTTAATGCCCTCAACACGCTCAAAGCGGTGATCCGCCGCGACAGCGATCAGGCCGCGCAGCTGGTGCAGTTTTTGTCGACCTTTTTCCGTAAAAACCTGAAGCGCCCGTCAGAGATCGTGACCCTCGCCGATGAAATTGAGCACGTGAATGCCTATCTGCAAATTGAGCAGGCGCGGTTTCAGTCCCGCCTGCAGGTGTCGCTCTCCGTTCCGGACGAGCTGGCGTATCAGCATCTTCCGGCCTTTACCCTGCAGCCTATCGTGGAGAACGCCATCAAGCACGGTACCTCGCAGCTGCTGGGGACAGGGGAGATAACCATTGCCGCCAGCCGTTTTAACCACCATCTGGTGCTGGATATTGAAGATAACGCCGGGCTGTACCAGCCTTCCGCTTCGGGCGGATTAGGGATGAGCCTGGTTGATAAACGTCTGCGCGCCCATTTTGGCGACGACTGTGGCATTACCGTCGCCTGCGAGCCTGACCGTTTTACCCGTATTACCGTTCGACTGCCGCTGGAGGAAAACGCATGTTAAGAGTGCTGATCGTGGATGACGAGCCGCTGGCACGGGAAAACCTGCGCGTTCTGCTGCAGGAGCAACCAGACATTGAGATTGTGGGGGAGTGCGCCAACGCCATTGAGGCCATCGGTGCGGTGCACAAGCTGCGCCCGGACGTGCTGTTCCTCGACATTCAGATGCCGCGCATCAGCGGGCTGGAGATGGTCGGCATGCTCGACCCGGCGCATCGTCCCTACATCGTGTTTCTGACGGCGTTCGACGAATATGCCGTTAAGGCTTTTGAGGAGCACGCGTTCGATTATTTACTCAAGCCGATTGAAGAGAAGCGGCTGGAAAAAACGCTCACCCGCTTACGCCAGGAGCGAACCGTCCAGGACGTCACGCTGCTGCCGGAGAACCAGCAGCCGCTGAAATTTATCCCCTGCACCGGGCACAGCCGGATTTATCTGCTGCAAATGGATGATGTGGCGTTTGTCAGCAGCCGCCTGAGCGGGGTGTTTGTCACCAGCGCGGAAGGGAACGAAGGGTTTACCGAGCTGACCCTGCGCACGCTCGAGAGCCGCACGCCGCTGATTCGCTGTCACCGTCAGTATCTGGTGAACATGGCGCACCTGAAGGAGATCCGTCTGGAAGATAACGGCCAGGCCGAGCTGGTGCTGCGCGCCGGGCAGACCGTCCCCGTCAGCCGCCGCTATCTGAAAAGTTTGAAAGAGGCGATTGGCCTGTAAAACTGGTACACTGCGCGCCATTGCATCATCGACATTCGAAGGCTCTATGCTAAGTAACGATATTCTTCGTAGCCTGCGCTACACCCTGAAAGCAAACAATAACGACATGGTGCGCATTCTTGCGCTGTCCGACATGGAATCCACGTCTGCAAATTTTGATACCTGGATGACCAAAGAGGACGAAGAGGGCTTCGTCCGCTGCCCGGACATCATTCTGTCGGGTTTTCTGAACGGGCTGATTTACGATAAGCGTGGAAAAGATGACTCCGCGCCCGAGCTGGCGCTGGAGCGTCGCGTGAACAACAACACGGTGCTGAAAAAGCTGCGTATCGCCTTCTCGCTGAAAACGGACGATATCCAGGCGATCATGACCGAGCAGAAATACCGCGTGTCGATGCCGGAAATCACTGCCATGATGCGCGCGCCGGACCACAAAAATTACCGCGAGTGCGGCGACCAGTTTCTGCGTAATTTCCTGCGCGGGCTGACCCATCGGGTGCATCACCCGAAACCATAAAAAAAGCCGGAGATTATCTCCGGCTTTTTTGTTATTTCACCTGCTGGCCCGGCTTCGCGCCTTCGTCTGGGCTTAACAGGAAGATATCCTTCCCGCCAGGGCCTGCTGCCATCACCATCCCCTCGGAAATGCCGAAGCGCATTTTGCGCGGCGCCAGGTTGGCGACCATCACGGTTTGACGGCCGATCAGCACCAGCGGGTCCGGGTAGGCAGAACGGATGCCGGAGAAGACGTTGCGCTTCTCGCCGCCGAGATCCAGCGTCAGGCGCAGCAGCTTGTCAGAGCCTTCCACGAATTCTGCGTTTTCAATCAGCGCCACGCGCAGGTCGACTTTAGCGAAGTCATCAAAGGTGATGGTCTCCTGAATCGGATCGTCCGCCAGCGGGCCGGTTACCGGTGCTGCAGCCGCTTTCACCTCTTCTTTAGAGGCTTCGACCAGCGCTTCAACCTGCTTCATCTCGATGCGGTTATACAGCGCCTTAAAGGTGTTCACCTTGTGGCCGAGCAGCGGCTGCGCCATTGCATCCCAGGTCAGTTCGGTGTTCAGGAACGCTTCAGCGCGGGCTGCCAGCTGCGGCAGAACCGGCTTCAGGTACGTCATCAGCACGCGGAACAGGTTGATGCCCATGGAGCAGATGGCCTGCAGATCGGCATCGCGGCCTTCCTGTTTAGCGACAACCCACGGCGCCTGCTCGTCCACATAGCGGTTAGCCAGGTCAGCCAGCGCCATGATTTCACGCACTGCTTTACCGAACTCGCGCGTTTCCCAGGCTTCGCCAATGGTGGCTGCCGCGTCGGTGAAGGTTTGGTACAGGGCAGGGTCCGCCAGCTCAGCGGCCATTACGCCGTCAAAGCGCTTGGCGATAAAGCCCGCGTTACGGGACGCCAGGTTCACCACCTTGTTGACGATGTCTGCGTTCACGCGCTGCACGAAATCTTCCAGGTTCAGGTCGATATCGTCGATGCGGGAAGAGAGCTTCGCGGTGTAGTAGTAGCGCAGGCTGTCCGCGTCGAAGTGGTTCAGCCAGGTGCTGGCCTTGATGAACGTCCCGCGGGACTTGGACATTTTCGCGCCGTTCACCGTGACGTAGCCGTGTACGAACAGGTTGGTCGGCTTGCGGAAGTTGCTGCCTTCCAGCATTGCCGGCCAGAACAGGCTGTGGAAGTAAACGATGTCTTTGCCGATGAAGTGGTACAGCTCGGCGGTAGAGTCTTTCTTCCAGTATTCGTCGAAGCTGACGGTGTCGCCCCGCTTGTCGCACAGGTTCTTGAAGGAGCCCATGTAGCCGATTGGCGCATCCAGCCAGACGTAGAAATATTTGCCCGGCGCATTCGGGATTTCGAAGCCAAAGTACGGCGCATCGCGGGAGATATCCCACTGCTGCAGGCCGGATTCGAACCACTCCTGCATCTTGTTCGCCACCTGCTCCTGCAGCGCGCCACTGCGGGTCCACGCCTGCAGCATTTCGCTGAAGGACGGCAGGTCGAAGAAGAAGTGCTCGGAATCACGCATCACAGGTGTGGCGCCGGATACCACGGATTTGGGCTCAATCAGTTCGGTCGGGCTGTAGGTCGCGCCGCAGACTTCGCAGTTATCGCCGTACTGATCCGGGGATTTACATTTTGGACAGGTGCCTTTGACGAAACGGTCCGGCAGGAACATGCCTTTTTCCGGATCGTACAGCTGAGAGATAGTGCGGTTTTTGATGAAACCGTTCTCTTTCAGACGGGTGTAGATCAGCTCCGACAGCTCGCGGTTTTCGTCGCTGTGCGTGGAGTGATAGTTGTCATAGCTGATGTCAAAGCCAGCAAAATCGGTCTGATGCTCCTGACTCATTTCGGCAATCATCTGCTCCGGGGAAATCCCCAGCTGCTGCGCTTTCAGCATGATCGGCGTGCCGTGGGCATCGTCCGCACAGATGAAGTTAACCTCGTGGCCGCGCATTCGCTGGTAACGGACCCAGACATCAGCCTGGATATGCTCCAGCATGTGGCCGAGGTGGATTGAGCCGTTGGCGTACGGCAGGGCGCACGTTACCAGAATTTTTTTCGCGACTTGAGTCATAGTAGGCATTACTTCTTTTAACTGTGAAAAGGGTTTTCGATATTACCAAAAGGGGCATTATTAAGTAAGCACAAACCACGGCCTTTCAGGTAAACTTGTTTGTCTAAGGTCTTATTCACAAGAACAAAGGAGTCGGGATGAGTTCTCAATCCCAGGCCAAATCACCGGAAGCCTTACGAGCAATGGTCGCCGGGACGCTGGCTAACTTTCAGCATCCAACCCTGAAACATAACCTCACTACGCTGAAAGCGTTGCACCACGTCGCGTGGCTGGACGATACGCTGCACGTTGAAGTGCAGATGCCGTTCGTCTGGACCAGCGCCTTTGACGCGCTGAAAGAGCAGACCAGCGCCGAGCTGCTGCGCATTACCGGTGCGAAAGCGATTGACTGGAAGCTGAGCCACAGCATTGCCACGCTGAAGCGTGTGAAAAATCAGCCGGGCGTCAACGGGGTGAAAAACATCATCGCCGTGAGTTCAGGTAAGGGTGGGGTGGGTAAATCCTCTACCGCCGTCAACCTCGCGCTCGCGCTGGCGGCGGAAGGGGCAAAGGTTGGTATTCTGGATGCCGATATCTACGGTCCGTCTATTCCAAACATGCTGGGTGCGGAAAATCAGCGTCCAACCTCGCCGGACGGCACGCATATGGCGCCGATCGTGGCGCACGGTCTGGCGACCAACTCCATCGGTTACCTGGTGACCGACGATAACGCCATGGTCTGGCGCGGCCCGATGGCCAGCAAAGCGCTGCTGCAGATGCTGCAGGAAACGATGTGGCCGGATCTGGATTATCTGGTGCTGGACATGCCGCCGGGCACCGGTGACATTCAGCTGACGCTGGCGCAGAACATCCCGGTAACGGGGGCCGTTGTGGTCACCACGCCGCAGGATATCGCGCTGATCGACGCCAAAAAAGGCATCGTGATGTTTGAGAAAGTGGAAGTGCCGGTGCTCGGCATCGTCGAGAACATGAGCATGCACATCTGCAGCAACTGCGGACACCATGAGCCTATCTTTGGTACGGGTGGGGCGGAAAAACTGGCAGCGCAGTATCACACCCAGCTGCTGGGGCAGATGCCGCTGCATATTTCCTTGCGTGAAGATCTGGACAGCGGGAAGCCGACGGTCGTCAGCCGTCCGGACAGCGAGTTCGCTGAGATGTATCGCCAGCTGGCGGGGCGTGTTGCGGCGCAGCTGTACTGGCAGGGTGAAGTGATCCCGGGTGAAATCGCCTTCCGCGCGGTGTAACCCCCCAGCGCTGGATTGCCGGGTGGCGGCTTCGCCTTACCCGGCCTACGAAATACGATTTTGTAGGTCAGGTAAGCGAAGCGCCACCTGACTTTACCCAAGCCGGTAATGCATAAGATAGTACTCTCCCTCAGGAGAATTCCCCGTCGCCTCAATGTGCCAGCCGTGCCGCTGGTAAAACGTAATAGCCCGCACATTTTTCACCAGACACTTGAGTGAGCCCGTGCTGGTAAACGTCTTCTGTACGTGCTCAAGCAACACATGTCCGACGCCCAGGCTCTGATACTGCGGGTCGACAAACAGGTTGTGCAGAAAATTATCGTTCGTCCAGACTGAGGCGAAGCCAAGTCGGTGCCCATCCTGCTCCGCCACCCAAATCTCTTCGTCCAGGGTTGCCGCGTCAAAATCTTCAAGCTGCCAAGCAGAACTGTCCAGCCACGGCCAGGCTTCACGCCGGGCGTGGAGGTAGAGCGTACGCAGGAAAGGGCGGTCGCTCTCCTGCCACGGACGGATTACGATCGTATCAGCGATGATAGAAAATATCTCCATTGTAGGCTTTGTAGATTTTGCCATCTGCATCGCCAATCAGGACGTAGTTTTCGCCCATGTAGGTCCAGTGGGTACCGGCATCCGGTGCCGGAAGGTTACGCAGCTGGTACTGTTTAATGGTGTACTCCGGCGTTTGATACTGCGCCGGTGCCGTATCGCCGATTTTAAACTTCGTGAAATCGGCGATGAACTCTTGTTCTTCATAGGCCTTGATGCCCGATGGCGCAGCGGCGGTTTGCGGAGCAGAAAACGCGGAGCCCGCCAGAGACAGTAATACACCCAGAAGCAGCAATTTACGCTTAGCCATTTTTTCTCCAGTGATATTGTTTCAGAGACTTTCGTCTGCAGGGCACGCAGCACAAGACAGACGGTCTATTTTAAGTATCAAAGCATGATGCGTTTGATAAAAAATGTAACAAAAGTGGAGGGGTTTGGGTAGTCGATAACGGTGATGCTCATCATTGCGGTGAATGTTGATTGTGCGGAATATTTGTTATTTTTATTATTTTATTAATCTATTCTGAAAATAAGTTTATACGTCAAAATAGCACCGTTAAGCGAATGCTTTCGTAAGGGATAACATTTAATATCGCGGCGCATAAAGTATTATTACTCTCCGTTTTCTTGCGCAATTGTGCGCTGTTTTTTAACTTTTTAAACAACAGCGAACGTGTGTTTTACAGTATCACGGGGAAATAATAAATAACTATATTTCAATGGCTTGCTTGCTTTCTTTTGCGAGTTAACTACCCAGCGCAACGATAAATCAACATTTTATATAAATGAAAAATACAACTGCTCTTTTACTGTCCTTTCTTACGCTCAGCCAGCTAACAGGATGTGTATTTTCACCAGGCCAGAACTTAAGTCTTTCCGGGAAAAAAGTCACTACCGGTGAGGAAATTAACGATCCGCTGGACAAACGCGTGGAAGTTTTTCCTTTAACCCCTGGATTGATTGAAAAACTGCGCCCACCCGTTTCTAAATCTCAGGCAAATCCTACTCTGGATGAGCAGCTCAAAAACTGGGAATACCGCATTGGCTCAGGGGACATTTTGACGGTCACCGTCTGGGATCACCCTGAACTCACGACGCCCGCAGGGCAGTACCGTAGCGCGAGCGACGCGGGTAACTGGGTTAACGCCGATGGTACGCTTTTCTACCCCTACGTCGGCAAGCTGAAAGTGGCGGGCAAAACGGTTTCGCAGGTACGTGAGGAGATCACCGAGCGGCTGGATGAGGTCATTGAGAGCCCTCAGGTGGACGTCAGCGTTGCCTCCTTCCGTTCTCAAAAAGCCTATATCACCGGAGAGGTTGAGAAATCGGGCCAGCAGCCAATAACCAATATTCCATTGACGGTAATGGATGCGGTGAACGCCGCGGGCGGTCTCTCTGCGGATGCCGACTGGCGTAACGTCGTGCTCACGCATGATGGCCAGGACTCGCGCCTTTCCCTGTATGCTTTGATGCAACATGGCGATTTAACCCAAAATAAGCTGCTTTATCCGGGCGATATCCTGTTTGTTCCCCGGAACGACGCGCTGAAAGTGTTTGTGATGGGCGAGGTGGTTAAACAGAGCACCCTTAAGATGGATCGTAGCGGCATGACGCTGGCCGAAGCCCTGGGGAATGCAGGCGGGCTTAACCAGAATATGGCCGATGCAACCGGGATTTTTGTTATTCGCCCGGTTTCACGAAAAGGCGAGAAAGACAAAATCGCCAACATCTATCAACTCAATGCGGAAGATGCCTCAGCCATGGTGCTGAGCACAGAATTCGAGCTGGAACCGTACGACATTGTCTATGTCACGACGGCACCGCTTTCACGCTGGAATCGTGTGATCGCCCAGCTGGTACCCACCATCAGTGGCGTACATGACCTGACCGAAGCCGTCCGTTACATCAGGTCGTGGCCGCAATAATGTTCAATTCAATTCTCGTGGTTTGCACCGGCAATATTTGCCGTTCACCGATTGGTGAGCGGCTGTTGCGCCAGCAGCTACCCGACGCGCAGGTGACCTCGGCAGGTATTTTCGGGCTTGAAGGACGCCCGGCGGATGCGACTGCAAAGGCAGTCGCCTTACGTCATGGCGTTTCGCTGGAAGGTCACGTGGCGCGTAAGGTCACACGTTATCTGTTACAAAAATCCGATTTGATTCTGGTGATGGAGCCAGAGCATCTCCGTTTTATTGCCTCAGTGGCGCCGGAGAATCGGGGGAAATCGCTGTTGTTTGGTCAGTGGCTGGAAACAAAGGACATTCCCGACCCGTATCGCAAAAGCCGGGAAGCCTTCGAATTTGTTTTCGAGCAGTTAGGAAAAGCCAGTCAGGAATGGGCTCGTCGTTTGCGTCAACAAGGAATGAAGCAGTAATGTCGTCTCATAAATCAGACAAATTTGGTGCTGCGACACCGCATGATAATGAAATTGATCTCATTCAGCTGTTGGCTGAGATGTTTGATCATCGGGTAATGATAGCGTGCATCACGCTCCTGTTCACCGTATGCGCCGGGATCTATGCGTATAGCGTCACACCGATCTATCAGGCTGATGCCCTTGTGCAGATAGAAGCGAAGCAGGACAACTCGTTGCTCAAAAGTTTAAGCCAGTTTGGTACCGATCTTTCACCTGATGTTGCGCCCGAACTCTTGCTGCTCAAGTCGCGGATGATTCTGGGAGAGACCGTTGATAAGCTTGGGCTAACATACAGCGTCAAACGGCGCGTGCTGCCCGTCATTGGGCCGCTGCTGGAACGAGGGCGTAAAGCCGGTGAACTGACAATTGGCGCGCTTACCCTTCCTCTTCTGGAAGACAAGCCACAGGAACTTTTACTGACCGTTCAGGAGCAGGGCCGGTATCACCTCGAAGGAAAAACGCTTGAGGCTGATGGCGTTGTTGGGAAAACGCTGGTTAAAGACGGAATAACGCTGCTTGTCACCTCGCTCAGTGCGGCACCAGGCACCCGGTTTGCCCTCAAAACCGTCACAAAGCTTGAAGCAATTAACGCCCTTCAGCGCCGACTCATTGTTTCTGAGTCGGCGAAGCAGAGCGGAATTATCACCTTAACGCTGACGGGCGAGGACCCTGACAAGATCGCCGTGGTGCTCAACACCATTGCTGAAAATTATCTCAGCCAGAATATTGCGCGCCAGGAAGCTAAAGATACCCGCAGCCTGACGTTTTTACAGGACCAATTACCTAAAATCAGGCGCGAACTGGATGAAGCCGAAGCACGATTGAACGCCTACAGAGAGCAGCGCGATTCTGTCGATCTATCCCTTGAGGCGAAGACGGTTCTCGATCAGGTTGTTAATGTGGAAAATCAGCTTAACGAGCTGACGTTCCGCGAAGCAGAAGTTTCTCAGCTTTTCAAAAAGGATCACCCAACCTACCGCGCCTTACGGGAAAAAAAACAGACCCTGGAGCAGGAACGTACGCGTCTGAATAACCGTGTCTCATCCATGCCTTCTACGCAGCAGGAAATTTTGCGTTTAAGCCGTGACGTTGAGTCCGGGCGCACCATCTACCTGCAGCTGCTGACGCGTCAGCAGGAGCTGAATATCTCGCGCTCCAGCGCCATCGGAAACGTGCGGATCATTGACCCGGCAGTAACGCAGCCTGGACCCGTCAAACCGCACAAAGTGATTATCATTGTGTGCGGTATGCTGGTGGGATTGATGCTCTCTGCAGGAACGGTGTTGGTGCGCTCTGCGTTTAAACGGGGCATCACCTCGTCTGAACAGCTGGAAGCGCAGGGAATGCCTCTTCTGGCTACGCTCCCGCGTTCAGTGTGGCTATGGAAAAAAACGCATTTGCGCAGAAGGACGCTGTTTGCTTCCCACTGGAAGCACAGGACGTCAAACGTACCTTTCCTGCCCGTTGACCGTCCGGCGGATATATTTGTCGAGGCGGTGCGCGGGTTACGCACCAGTCTGCATTTTACCATGATGAATGCCGTTAATCGGATAGTGGTGATTTCAGGCCCTTCGCAGGACTGCGGAAAGACTTTGGTGAGCACCTCGCTGGCGTCGATTGCCGCTCAGGCAGGTTAACGGGTACTGTTTATTGATGCTGATATGCGCAAGGGATATGTTCACAATATTTTCAAACTGAACAACCAGCATGGGTTGTCCAGCGTGCTGGGGGGAAGTGTAGAGTGGCAGGATGCGATTCAACGCTTCGAGAAAGGTGGCTTTGATGTCTTGACCTGTGGACCTCAGCCTTCATATCCTGTCGAGCTGCTTATGAATGAGCGCTTCCAGACGGTAATGTCGCGAATAGACAAAGAGTACGACATCGTGATTGTTGACACGCCACCGGTGCTGGCCGTGACGGATGCGCTACTCGTCGCCAGAGCCGCGGCAACCACGTTGCTGGTTGCCCGTTTCGGTAAAACCAGCGTCAAAGAGATCGAAAACTGTCGGAAGCGTCTGCAGCAGATGGGCGTCCAGGTTGAAGGCGCGATTCTCAATGATATTGTGAAATCCGCTGCGTTCTATTACCACTCGGGTTATAGCCATTACAACTACGGCTATACCCCGGAATAAAGTGACGCGACACTTCTTTACAGCATGACGCCGAATAGCCCGCTAAGATGACCTCCGTTAAATCGAGAGGTCATAATGGATAACCGTAAATTGAGTCGCCTGCGCCGCTGGGCGCGGGAAGGGATCATACTCATTCTGCTTACGCTGGCGGTCATGTGGGGCGTGGATCAATACCGAAAGCCGTCATTACCCGCCAGCTTTAGCGCAACGCCTATGCAGAGCATCGACGGTAACATTCACGATATCGCGGCGCTCAGCAAGGAGCGCCCCCTGCTGATTTACGTCTGGGCAACCTGGTGCAGCATCTGTCGTTATACGACACCTGCGGTCGATAAGCTGGCAAAAGAGGGCGGTAATGTCGTAAGCATTGCCATGCGCTCCGGTGACGATGCAAAGCTCGCTCGCTGGGCTGAAAAGAAAAACCTGAGTATGCCGGTGATTAACGATGCAAACGGTGCCGTGTCGCAGCAGTGGCAGGTGAGCGTAACGCCGACGCTGGTGATTGTGTCAAAGGGGAAAGTAGTCAGTACCACAACGGGCTGGACGAGCTACTGGGGATTGAAAATCAGAATGTGGTGGGCAGGCGTATAAAGATAACCCCTCTTCCGACGGAAGAGGGGTTTTGTATTACTTCGCGAGAACTTCCTGCGCGGTGCGCTCAACCAGCGACAGCAGGATTTTGATATCCTCCAGCGTCACGGTTGGGTTCAGCAGAGTCAGCTTCAGGCAGGTGATGCCGTTATGCTCGGTCACACCGACGTTTGCCCGGCCGGATTCCAGCAGCGCATCACCAATTTTCTGGTTCAGCAGGGCGATGCCCGCGTCGTCCATCTGCACCTGGCCACGGAAGCGGAACAGCACGCTTGCGAGCTGTGGCTGCATAACCAGTTCCAGAGCAGGCTGCTCTTTCACGTAGGCCGCAACCTGCTGCGCCAGCGTTACGCCGTGATCGATGATCGCCGCGTATTGCTCCTGACCCAGCGCTTCCAGGCTCATCCACAGCTTCAGCGCGTCGAAACGACGGGTGGTCTGCAGAGATTTGGACACCAGATTAGGCACGCCCGCTTCTTCGTCGAACTCAGAGTTCAGGTAGGCCGCCTGATAGCGCATCAGCTCATAGTGACGCGCTTCTTTCAGCAGGAACGCGCCGCAGCTGATGGTCTGGAAGAACTGCTTGTGGAAGTCCAGGGTGACGGAATCCACCAGCTCGATGCCGTCCAGGTAGTGACGATACTGATCGGACATCAGCAGCGCGCCGCCCCAGGCCGCGTCAACGTGTACCCAGATGTTCTGCTTCGCCGCCAGTTCAGCAATGGCACACAGCGGATCGATAGCACCGGCATCGGTAGTACCTGCCGTCGCGACGATGGCCAGAATCTGCTCCCCGTTCGCGTTGCACTGCTCGATTTTCGCCGCCAGATCGGTCAGATCCATGCGGGAGAACTCGTCGGTTTTCACCTGCACTACGGACTGATAGCCCAGGCCCATCAGTGCCATGTTTTTCTGCACGGAGAAGTGCGCGTTTTCGGAGCACAGCACGCGAATTTTGCGCAGATCGCCCACCAGACCGTCCTGCTGAACGGAGTGGCCCTGACGCGCGAAGAATGCGTCACGCGCCAGCATCAGACCCATCAGGTTGCTCTGGGTACCGCCGCTGGTGAACACACCCGCGTCGCCAGCCTGATAACCCACGCGGGTACGCAGCCACTCGATCAGTTTGATCTCAATAATGGTTGCGGACGGGCTTTGATCCCAGGAGTCCATACTCTGGTTAGTGGCGTTGATCAGCACTTCCGCCGCCTGGCTTACCACCAGGCTTGGGCAGTGCAGGTGCGCCACACACTGCGGGTGATGAACGGACAAGCTGTCTTTCAGGAAGAACTCCACGGCGCGTTCAATCGCCGCTTCGTTGCCCAGCCCTTTCGGGTTGAAATCCAGCTTAATACGGTCGCGCAGCTCCGCGACCGTTTTGCCCTGGTACATCTCAGGCTGCTTCAGCCACTGCATCACAGCCTGAGTGCTTTGTTCAATCGCCTGCTGGTAAGCTTCAATGCTCTGCGCAGAGGAGAACAAAATTGGGTTTGAATCTGACATCGTAATCAACTACTCCGGTTACGCCGGGCGAACGCCCGCAGCAAGCAGTGCCTGCTCGAATTTATCCAGGAAGATTTTCAGCTCTTCGTCGCTGATCAGCAGGGAAGGCAGCAGGCGCAGAACGATACCGTTACGACCACCACGCTCCAGAATCAGACCGGCTTCAAAGCACTTCTTCTGAATCAGCGCAGACAGCTCGCCGTCGCCAGGGAAGCAGCCCATATGGTCAGCAGCTTCGTGTGGCTTAACGATCTCGATACCGATCATCATGCCCAGACCGCGCACGTGACCGATGACCGGATAACGTTTTGCCATCTCTTTCAGCTGGCCTTTCAGCCATTCGCCCTGTGCAGCCACTTTGCCCGCGATGTTCTGGTCTTTCAGGATTTTCAGCGTCGTCAGGCCGGTTGCCATTGCCAGCTGGTTGCCGCGGAAAGTACCGGTGTGGTGGCCTGGCGCCCATGCGTCGAACTGCTTTTTGATACCGAGCACGGCCAGCGGCAGACCGCCACCAACCGCTTTAGACATCACGATGATGTCTGGCTCGATGCCCGCGTGTTCGAAGGCGAAGAATTTACCGGTACGGGCAAAGCCAGCCTGAACTTCGTCGAGGATCAGCAGAATGCCGTGTTCCTGAGTCACTTTACGAATGCGCTGCAACCACTCAGCCGGAGCCGGGTTCACGCCGCCTTCGCCCTGTACGGCTTCCAGGATCACCGCGGCAGGCTTACGCACGCCGCTTTCAACGTCGTTGATCAGGTTGTCGAAGTAGTAAGTCAGCGCTTTCACGCCCGCTTCACCACCGATACCCAGCGGGCAGCGGTACTCGTGCGGGTAAGGCATGAACTGCACTTCTGGCATCATACCGTCAACCGCTTCTTTCGGAGACAGGTTGCCGGTCACGGACAGTGCGCCGTGGGTCATGCCGTGGTAACCACCAGAGAAGCTGATGATACCGCTACGGCCGGTCACTTTTTTCGCCAGCTTCAGCGCCGCTTCAACGGCGTCGGCACCGGATGGACCGGTGAACTGCAGGCAGTACTCTTTGCCCTGACCAGGCAGCAGAGAGAGCAGATATTCAGAAAACGCGTCTTTCAGAGGCGTAGTCAGATCCAGAGTGTGTAACGGCAAGCCGCTGGTAATGACATTTTGGATGCTTTTCAGCACATCAGGATGGTTATGGCCAAGCGCAAGGGTCCCTGCGCCTGCTAAACAGTCAAGGTATTCTTTATTATCTGCATCGGTGATCCACACGCCTTCTGCTTTAGTAATCGCTAAAGGCAGTTTGCGCGGATAACTCCTGACGTTAGATTCAAACTCGGCCTGACGGGCCAGATAGGTTTCGTTGCTTTTGTGGGCATCTACGGTGTCAATACGGACTTTATCCGTCATCATATCACTCCTACAACCGCCGCTTCGCTATGAGCCACGATTGAATAAAAAGTTAAAAAACAGATGGGGCCTGAAAAAAACGCCGCCAATATAGAGCCTTTTGTCACGGGGCTCAATGGTTAATTTGTTTACTGTTTTGTGACATGGAGCACAGGAGAGGCAATATCACCATTTTTAAAAAGAAAATTGCACTTTATTGGCAATAAAAACAATTGCTTATTCGGCATTTGTTTGGGTTGTTAAATGACAGAAAAGAGTGTGACAAATCGTGCCATTGGCTGACAAAAGAAGGGGGTATGCTGCCTTCATAACCCCTTATTCTTCCATCAACGACAAAAAGCGGGAGTCACATGGCGCGTGCAATGGAATCACGCATTAAAAATGGACTTTCAACGCGCGTCGTTTCCCGGTGTTGTTCACCGTTAATAATGTGCAGGGCGCTCAGGCGACCAATTTCGTAGTGGGGCAACTGAACCGTTGAAAGAGGCGGCAAAAACAGCTCGCCAATGCCCACCATATTGTCATAGCCGATAACCGCGACATCCTCAGGGATGCGAAGCCCTTGCGCCAGCAGCGTCTGGTACACCATAAACGCGATACGATCGTTACCGCAGATAACGGAATCAAACCGCGGGATGCCGTTCTGGATGCGCGCCAGCAATGCGGACGGAATATCACGATAATGCTCATCCCCGTGCGCCATATACTCATGTTCCAGGCTGTCCGGGTCGATTCCGGCTTCACGGCAGGCGCGTTCAAGCCCCTGACGGCGGCGGGTTGTGGCCAGATGGCCCACAGGTAAATGCAGACACAGGGGCTGCCGATAGCCTTCTGCGAGTAATGCCCTGACGGCGGCGTATTGCCCCTGTTCATCATCCGGAATATAGCTGGCGACCTTTTCACCGACACTCTCGCAGTTGGCCAGCACGCAGGGGAGGGTGAGCAGCTTGGCAGGAAGAGGAACCTGACGTAACCCCATCGTGGTGTAGATAATCCCGTCTGGCCGGTGGGAGAGCAGAAGATCGACAATGGCATCCGGATTGTCGTCAGCAAACATATTCATGACGAAGCTATTCCAGCCGTGCATCCTGGCCGTCTCTTCAATGGACAGCGTAATCTCCACCGAAAAAGGTGTCGTGACCGTATCGAGCGCCAGCACGCCTATGGTTTTAGGCGAAGCATTCGCGCCGCGTATTTTCTTGGCGGACAGATCGGGAACGTAGCTGGTTTGCTCGATAGCCCACTGTACGCGCGCCAGCGTTTCTGGTTTAAGGCGCTCCGGGCTGTTAAGCGCGCGGGAAACCGTCATCAGCGATACGTTAGCCAGCTTTGCGACGTCCTTCAGGGAAGCCATTTTCTTACTCCGTTAATGCTCTGTGAGAGGGTATACAACTAAGTCGCTGATGTAAAAGGAAGGCTGATGACCAGGTTAAGTCATACTTACCTCAGTTATAAATTTTTGATCGCGATCTCATTTCCTTAATGTTAACGTTAACTTTCGTGATTAACATCTTAAATCTTCATCAGGCAGCATGAGAAAGTATGGATGTTAACGTTACCATTTGGTCATTACTCCAACACGAGAATGCCATGATGAAAACGCATCACTCTCACAGCTATCCCTTACTGAGCGCATTACTGTTTTTCTTTTTTGTCACCTGGTCATCTTCCGGCTCGTTGCTCTCTATCTGGCTCCACCAGGAAGTGGGGTTAAAAGCGGGGGATACGGGTGTTATCTATGCCGTGCTTTCCGTCTCCGCGCTGTTTGCTCAAATCTGCTATGGATTTATCCAGGACAAACTCGGCCTGCGCAAAAACCTGCTCTGGTTTCTGACCAGTCTGCTTATTCTTTCCGGTCCGGCCTTTTTGCTGTTTGGCTATCTGCTGCAAATTAACGTGTTGCTGGGCAGTATTTTCGGCGGGATTTTTATTGGCCTGACGTTTAACGGTGGGATTGGGGTGCTGGAATCCTATACCGAACGCGTGGCCCGTCAGAGCCAGTTTGAGTTTGGCAAGGCGAGAATGTGGGGATCGCTTGGCTGGGCGGCGGCAACCTTTTTTGCGGGGCTCCTGTTTAACATCAATCCGAAGCTGAATTTCGCTGTCGCGAGCGGCGCCGGGCTGGTGTTTTTTGTTTTGCTCGCGCGCTTGCGGGTCTCTTCCGCACCGCACGCCATGCAGGAAGCGGTGTCCGGTGGCAAGGTGACGCTGGAAGACGCATTGCGCCTGCTCACGCTGCCGCGTTTCTGGGCGCTGGTGTTTTTCGTAATCGGCACCTGCATTTACGGCGTTTACGATCAGCAGTTCCCGGTCTATTTCTCATCACAGTTCCCGACGTTGCAGGAAGGGAACGCCATGTACGGCTATCTCAACTCCTTCCAGGTTTTCCTTGAGGCAGCGGGCATGTTTTGCGCCCCGTGGCTGGTGAACCGCCTCGGCGCGAAAAACGGCCTGATATTCGCGGGAATGGTGATGGCAATGCGTATGGTGGCATCTGGTCTGGTTGAGGGGCCGGTGCTCATCTCCATTACCAAGCTGCTGCACGCGGTAGAACTGCCCGTATTGCTGGTCTCGGTATTTAAATACAACAGCTTACATTTTGATAAGCGGCTCTCTTCCACGCTCTATCTGGTGGGCTTTGCCTGTACAAGCTCGGTGATTGCGTCTGTGCTGTCGCCGCTGGCGGGTTACAGCTATGAGAAATACGGCTTTGCCCAATCCTATCTCATTATGGGGCTGTTAGTTTTCAGCACCACGCTCATCTCCATCTTCCTGTTGCGCTCGGGTAAGTCTTCTTCTGACCCGCTCATGCCGCAACCCTCCACTATCTGACTGAAAAGAGTAAACAAATGATGTATTCCATTGTCAAAGCTGAACAATCATTACAGGCCAAACGCGGCGATCTTAACCTGCGCTGGTATCCGCGTTACCACCTCGCCGCGCGTGCCGGCTGGATGAACGACCCGAATGGTCTGGTGTGGTTTGACGGCTGGTATCACGCGTTTTACCAGCATCATCCGTACTCGACCCAGTGGGGGCCGATGCACTGGGGCCATGCGCGCAGCAAGGATTTAGTTCGCTGGGAACACCTCCCGGTGGCGCTGGCACCGGAAGGGCCAGAGGATAAGGACGGCTGTTTTTCCGGCTCGGCGGTGGTGGATGGCGATACGCTGGCGCTGATTTATACCGGCCACAAATTCCACGGCGATCCGGATGACGAGGCTAACCTTTACCAGGTGCAGTGCCTGGCAACCAGCCGTGATGGCGTCCATTTTACGCGGCAAGGAACGATCGTTGACACGCCGCCTGGGCTGCATCACTTTCGCGATCCGAAAGTGTGGCGGGAAGGGGAGCGCTGGTACATGGTTGTCGGCGCGCGGGATGGCGAGACGGGCCAGGTGCGCGTTTACCGTTCTGACGACCTGCGCGAATGGCAGGATATGGGCGTGCTTGCGGTGGCTGAAAAAGAGATGGGTTATATGTGGGAATGCCCGGACTTTTTCACTCTCAACGGCAAACGCGTGCTGATGTTTTCACCTCAGGGGCTGGCTGCGGAGGGATTCAAAAATCGCAATCTTTTCCAGAGCGGTTACCTGCTGGGGGAGTGGCAGCCCGGCCAACCTTTCGTGCGTGAAGGTGAGTTTGTGGAGATGGATAGCGGGCATGATTTCTATGCGCCGCAAAGCTTCCTGACGCCTGACGGCCGCCGCATCGTTATCGGCTGGCTGGACATGTGGGAATCTCCCCTTCCGGAACAGCAGGACGGGTGGGCTGGCATGCTCTCTTTACCGCGCGAACTGACGCTAAGCGCGGATAACCGCCTGCAGATGCGGCCAGCCAGAGAAGTGGAAAGCTTGCGGGGAGCGTGGTTCCCCTGGCCGGTGAGCACGCTCAACAATCAGCAGATCGTTCAGGTGGAAAGCTGCGATGCGATGGAGATCATTCTGCAGTGGGACTGTGCTAACAGCAGCGCGGAGCAGTACGGCATTCGTCTTGGCGACGGATTCCGTCTCTACGTTGATGCGCAGATGCAGCGCCTGGTGCTGGAGCGTTATTATCCGCAGTATGGCCTGTGCGGTACCCGAAGCGTCGCGCTTAACCTGAACGACACGCTAAGCCTGCGCCTGTTCGTTGACAGCTCGTCAGTGGAAGTGTTTGTCAATGAAGGGGAGGCGTGCCTGAGCAGCCGCATTTATCCTGATGAAGGGGCGCGCGAACTGACAATGTTTGCCTGGACGGGAACCGCATCGCTTATTGAGGCCGGGGCGTGCCAGCTAGAGTAATACGTTAAGTCCTGCAAATTAAAAAGGCGACAGGTGTCGCCTCTGTTTTCTATTTAATCTTTGTTGCGTAGCCTTCAAACTTTCCTTCTTTACTCACCGCTAATTTGCCTTTAGCAGGATAGTAAATGAAGGTGTATAGCCCTTGTGAATAAACTTTTGCCTGAGGCTCATTTTCATCCAGCGCGCCCAATACGCCATCGACATCCAGGATCTCGCCTTTAATTGTGATCTTCATTCCTTCCCATTTAAAGGCGTGTACCGCTTTGGCCGCCTGAGCATGTTGTTTCGCGTCTTTTTTATCCCAGATACCCGTACCCGCTGCGGCATCACGCGCGTTCGCCCATGCTGCATTTTGTGCGGCTTCATTATAAGCATTCTGGCGATTTTGCTCAGCCAGGTAGCAGGTATCTTTGCTAATGCCCTGGCGTTCACATTCGGCCATGCGCTGAGCAGGTGAAGTACACGCAGAAAGCAGGATGGCAGCGCCAGCTATTAATACCGCTAAGAGTGACTTTATCATTACGATAATACCTTTGATGAAAAATATTCTATAGAAGAAAGTTTAATAGCCGCAAATATAATAAGCCTGATACATAATACCTAACCATGCGCCAACGATAATAAGCATCAGGTACACTATTACAGAGATAACAATGTATTTTGTCATACTGGTTATTTATTAAAAGCCAATCCCTACGCCGACTGAAGCCCCCATATTATTTGCTGTGTCATCAGAGAAGCTCACTTTACCAACCATATGTTCGTTAAAGTTAACCGACGCCCCAACCGCTAACGCGCTTTCACCGTTGTAAGTCGCACCGCCAGCCGAGAACATCACGCGCTGATTTGTTTGCACCTGAGGTAAACCGGCCATCGCCATCGCGCCACTGATACCCGCGTTTGCTTCTTTCTTGTTATTATCGACTTCCTCACGCAGCGATCTAAATTGCTGGTTAGCGTTGTTATTCAGAGCCTGTAATGTCTGTTTGGTCGCCTGCAGCTCCTGAGCCTCGGCCGTAACCGCCTGACTATTAGTAGCGACTTTAGCCTGTGTTGCCGTGTCTACCTGCGTGCGTGTCACGGTGGTCATCACGCCATTTTTTCCATCTTTGCCGTCTTTACCGTCTTTACCATTCGCTCCGTCACGTCCGTTAGTTCCGGCAACGCCCTGTGCGCCGGTAACGCCTTTCTCACCCTTAGCGCCGTCTTTTCCATCAACCCCGTTAGTTGGTTTCGGTGCATTCTCAAGAGCTAACAGGCGGCCATCTTGTATACCGTTAGTAGCTTCAACAGTTGCAAGGCGGCTATCCTGGACAGCGTTAACAGTTTCAATATTAGTAATTGCAGTTCCGTTAGTCAGAACGCCCTGTAACGCCGCATCACCTTTTTTATTAGCGGTGTCAGCAAGAGCGCCTGCTAATTTAGCTTCATGATCGACACCAGAGACAGAAGTCTGAAGAGAGGAAATATTATTGGCGTTAGTGCTGATATTACCATTACTTGCGTCAATCTCGTTTTGCATCCGCTCACGATCGCCTTGTAAGTTATAGATCTGCACGTCTTGTTTTACATTTTCAGCTTTCATATTATCCAGATTATAAGCGGTATTGTCAGTCCCCTGAACCTGAATAAAAGAACCTGAATTGAATACGTTATCGTTAAGGTTTACGTTTACATCAGCTGCTTGAGTTACGTTCATAGAGCCAGTGAAAATAACACCAAATACAAAAGCAGTAACGGCATTTTTAACAACTTTCATTTGTAAAACACTCATCATTTAAAAAGTAAAAAAGGGCAAGGCTGGCTATCCTGGCTTGTTTATGTAACGTCTGGTTACGCCCGATTAAAATAACGGAGTTACGTTAAATTTTGAATAAATCACTTAATTCGTAACGTGCAGTAACTATCAATTAATGCGAGCTTTTGGATATTGATCTAAATCATAAATGGCATGAATATCCAAAGTGAATTTTTAAGAGGTGAAGGGAAATATCTCAATGTTTACATTAACTTATAAGATGAGGGGCCAAACGCGAGTTTCGCGGTAACCCCTTGATTGAGAGGCTAAATGTTTAGCGGGGTTAAACGGTTTGTGGATTACTTTATATTTCATTCGAAATAAGTTTTAATGATTAATGAAACGTAAAAGAGACTGACTGAAAGCGGAAAAAATTATGTTGTTCGAGCTATTTCTTACACGCTGAAAAAGTGGATGTTTTTTGGACGTAATGGAAATGTTATGGAGAATGGTTTCGGTTCAAAAGAGGGGCACGATAGCCCCTGTAATTATCAAGCTTGTTTCTTCTCGTTCCACGCATCTAAAAGCAGGATATTACCATCTCTCAATCGCCACGGGTTTAACAGACAGCTCAGAGTCATTTATGGACTGACCCCACAACAGGGCAAAGGCAATCTCACAAGCCAATAAACGCTTTATGGAAGTGCTGTTGATTGTCCTCGGTACAACAACTGATGTCACGACGATCACCAAACAGGACATTAAGCAGGTGCTGGAAGTTGTTGAAAACCTGCCTAAGCGTGTTGTTTAGCCTTACCGTTCGATGACTGTCCAGCAATTGATCGAGTGCGATGATGTGCCGCCTGAAGATTCGGTTGGTGCGGAGTCAATCCACAAGCATCTGAAGATTTACAAATCGCTGTTCAAAACCTTCCTAACCGACAACAAAGACATCCTGGAGAAGTCTCCGACTGATGGTGCAGCGGCTGCGCCGTCCAAAGCGAGATTTGGCGCATATAGTGCAGCAGAAATGAGAAAATTTGTTGGCTGGGTGCTCAAGCAGCCTAACGGCAGGGAGAAATGGATCACGTTGCTGTTGGCATACACAGGAGCAAGAAGGGGAGAGATCGCCAAACTGGAGAAATCACAGATCAAGTATGACGAGGACAGCCAGCGGCATTATCTCCTGATAGCAGAAGGGGGCAGGGGAAAACCGAAAATGCAACGCGACAAGTTGCGATCCACCCCAAACTGATCGAGTGGGGTTCCTCGATTTCGTTAATCGTCAGTGGAAAGAGAAAATCTTCTCGCCTGTGTCGGGTAAGAACATGACGAAGATCGGCAGAGTGTTAGCTGACGTTCGCGATCAGCTTGGGATTCCGTGCCTTGATGATTATGGACAGAGGCGATTGGTGCATAGTTTCCGTCACACAATGATTTCCACCTGTTTTGCTGGCTGGGTTGGTAACTTGTCGCACTTGCAACAGGTGGTTGGTCATGAGAAGAGCGGTTCAGGTATCATCCGGCGCTATCTGCATACATTTCCCTTATCTTCAGTCTGTTATGTAATTGACGGAATACAATGGGATTAGTGATACTACCTAAAATAAGAGCGCGGAGGGATCGCCTCCGCAACATTCATTCTTTTTCGCACTTATGCAATTTAATTACGCCATTGTTTGCATAAGATTGTACAAAATCAGGATCATTCACCCAATAATATTTGGATTTCTTTCTATCGTAAAACCCATTCCATCGAAATTCGCCATTTCGATTAACGATGTTTAATTCTGCCAGAGGCGTAGTTGAACTTACATTCTTCCAATCAAAATTCATTCCACCTCGGCCAAGATCAGCTACACTGTCGTAGAAAATATCAACTTTCTCTTTAGATATTTCGTTAGAATGAACATTGACAACAATCTGATTGTCATTAACAACAAGTGGATTGATGTTTTTGTCAATAGTAATAGAAAAACCATCATCATCACAACTAGTACTCCACACTCCAAAGTTTGAGTCTGCATGGGTTGCTATTGAAATTAACAATAATGTAAAAGGCCAAGCTTTCATTATTCTGACTCCGCTGTTTTTGTAATATAACCAATGTCAAGGTGAAGATCTGTTTGTCCCTTAACTTCTTCATCCAGATAATAATTGTATAAAGAAAGTGCTTCAGACTTTGTTTTCGCTGGCTGACCATACCTTCCAGGCGGAAGACTTGCCCATTCATAACTTAAAATATCTAATGCACCATCAATGTCGCCGGACATGATTTTATCTAATGAATGTTTTCTTTTATATTTGAAAATTAGAACACAAAATTCATCCTGAGACTTTGGAGTGAAATCCGCAATACCGGCAACTGCACGGTGAGAGATCATTTTGGGATCATTCCAGGTGTACCCCATTACCTGATATGCACCTGCTGCTGATGAGGTTAAATTGCCCCTTGTAATCGAAATTTGCGGATGATTGCTAAAGTCTTTATGGTAGTCCTTAATAAAGGACTGTCCACCAAATAAAGTTTCATAGCCGGTTTCTCCAACAGTGCCTTCTCCGACTCGGAGCATACGCATGAATGCCCTTGCCCTTGCCTCTTCAAGGGATAATGAAGAAACACTTACTGCGTCAAGAAACACTATTGGGTGCATATGCCACAGAGCTTCATCGCTATGGATCTCTGGTACATCCTTCATCCACACCAGTTTATTGATGAAGTCACGGTTGAATAGTGCCAGATCAGGATATTTCTTCGCCTGTTCATCAAGCGCTGCCTGCCAAAGAGCTGATGTACCGTCTTTAAGCCATTCGCTGTGATGCTTC
>NZ_MJAA01000080.1:0-730 GCF_001743375.1 Enterobacter sp. IF2SW-B1
TCCCTATTAATAATGTATCATAATTTTCAGTAAATTGTTGCACTTTCTTACGATTACTTAAAAGTTTTTTTGTTTTAAAATAGTATTCGATAGCGCGCAATACTCTCTGTCGATTGTTTGGATGAATATTTTTGGCAGAAGCTTCGTCAAATTGAGCTAAATATTCGTGTAGTTGCTGATTATCTAAATGTTCTAATGCAGATAACTTTTGTTTAACTACGGATAATTGTGCAGGTGTACCTGTTTCATCTTCTAATTCATAATTATATATTAATGATTGAATATATAAGCCTGTTCCACCTGCTATGATTGGAACTTTACCTCTATTCGTTATATCAGTAATTAAATCTTCTGCTAATCGCTTGAATTCATATGCTGAAAATGTATCATCAGGMTTCAAGATATCAATTAAATGATGTGGAATACCATCCATTTCTTCAGGTGTTACTTTTGCAGTTCCAATATTCATATGTTTGTAGACTTGCATAGAGTCACCGCTTATGATTTCACCATTGATACGCTTCGCGAGTTCGATGCTAAGCTCTGTTTTACCTGAAGCAGTTGGCCCCACAATTACTACAATAAAAGGCTTATTTTTATTCATATTTAATTCCACTTTCTTTATTTTTTATAAAATTGATTCAACCATTTAAACAAGTCTTCCCAAATTTTGTCATGATCTTTTTCAAATAACACTTCATGACGTTTATGATGATAAAGATTAACTTTA
>NZ_MJAA01000081.1:0-729 GCF_001743375.1 Enterobacter sp. IF2SW-B1
GAACCAAAGAACACAAATGACTCTCAACAAGATGTATATCAACAACAAGTACAACAAACACGTGGGCAATCGCAATATCCATATAACAAACCAGTAAAAGATAATCCGTTTGCAAATGCTAATGGTCCGATTGAAATAGATGACGATGATTTACCATTCTAATTTAACCAGTTTGAAAGTGAGGTGTGTATATGACTGGTTGGATAAAACTTCATAGAAAACTATTAGATTCGCCTATTTTTCAGAACGAAAAGTTATTCAAAGTATTTGCATATTGTCTTATGAAGGCTAGTCATAAGGATCATACACAGCTTGTTGGCAGACGAGTTGTTGAATTAGAAAAAGGTCAATTTGTGTTCGGGAGAAAGCGAGCAAGCGAAGAGTTGCGTCTCAAAGAATCCACAGTAAGAGACTACATAAAGCTTTTAGAAAACCTTGGAACTATCGTCGTAAAGTCCGACAACAAATTTTCTGTTATAACCGTTGTCAATTGGGCGATTTATCAAAGTATGGAAGAAAATTCCGACAGCAAAAACGACAACAAATCAACAACAAATCAACAACAAATGGACAACAAATCAACAACAAATCAACAACAAATCAACACAAACAAGAATGTAAAGAATGGGGATAATGTAAAGAATGGTGAGAATGAGAAGAAGCAGGCGACTACCTTCGACTTCTACCAACATACCGGATACGCTATCATAACTACTTACAAATTAGCCA
>NZ_MJAA01000082.1:0-723 GCF_001743375.1 Enterobacter sp. IF2SW-B1
ATTTACTATCATATTGTGGGGATCTGCATTTCCAATGATAAAGATTGCGTTAAATGATTTTAGTGCAGAATCATTGTCGGCATTTCGTTTAATTTTAGCAACAATAATTCTCTTGCCGATCGTAAATATAAAGAAATTACCTACCCCAGAACTAAGAGATATCCCTGTTATTTTTATTTTAGGATTTTGTGGATTTGTGATATATCACACAGCTTTAAATTTTGGTGAAACTTTGATTAGTGCAGGTATATCTGGAATTCTAGTCTCTACAACGCCTATTTTTTCTAGTGCTTTAGCTTATATATTTTTAAAAGAGCATTTTTCAAAATGGAATTGGTTAAGTTCACTCGTCGCATTTATAGGAATATCCATTATTTCAATAAGTAAAGATGATTACACAACTATTAATGTATTAGGTGTTTTTATTATTTTACTTGCATCTTTTAGTGAAAGTTTGTATTTTACTTTCCAGAAAAAATACATAGAAAAATACGGCTTCATCGCTTTTACACTATATACAATAATGGCAAGCTCACCATTTATGCTTATTTTTATTCCTGAAATCATCAACGATATACACGGCGCCACTTTTACATCAATAGTATCGGTACTTTATTTAGCTATATTCCCTACTATAATTCCATACGTTTTRCTTGCTTATATCGTGAAGTCAGTTGGTGTCTCTGATGCAACAATGTCTCTTTATTTAACACCTATCGTTTC
>NZ_MJAA01000083.1:0-721 GCF_001743375.1 Enterobacter sp. IF2SW-B1
TATTTGCTTTATTGTCAGCCATGCTTAATTACCTCTACTTTTTAAATAACTTTTTTGGATATCGTGTAAGTAATGCTTTACTTCACTTTGATTATATTTCTTGAAGTATGATGGATAGTAATCAGACATATCTTCAAATAAATAATTATATATTTCCGACTCATCAATATTGATACCGAAATGAGATAACGTAATATATGGGAAAAGTGTTTCAATTTTTACTATTGCTTGAGAAATTTCATAATCATTTAAAGCTTGATGATGTAATGAAGATTTCAATTCATTAATTTCAACAATTGCTTTACTAATTTCATTTTGAAATGAYAAATCATTGATTTCTGCTAGTAGCGTATAAAAATGTGCACTAATTAAATCTCCAATCAAAATGGAATGCTTAGACAAATGATTATATGTAATGTCATCAAGGTGTCTCATTGATGTGTCAATTGTGAGGCATGCTACTTTGGCAACCTCTGGAATATCATATRAATCGAGTAACTTACCTAACCGATGATTAATATTAATGGATTCATATTCTGATACGCCCTTTAATCTTTCTWMTATTTGTCTTTCCAATTTGCTAACAGTTGTTTCCATGTCTACACCTCACGATATTATCACTATTCATATTAACATTATATGTAAGAAATTAAAATCTTTTGAAGCATTAAGATTACTTATCATTTTTAAATTTCAATTTAAACTAACAGTAATTTATGTA
>NZ_MJAA01000084.1:0-719 GCF_001743375.1 Enterobacter sp. IF2SW-B1
ATCAATATGATAATTAGATGAGCTAACTGTTCTATTATCACTATAAAATTGAAAAAACTCTGCTCCCACTGRACCTTTTACGTTATATAAATCATAATAAAATGATTGATCTTGATGATTATGAGAATGAAAGAAAATGCATCCTTTTTGTATGTTACCGGTATCTTTATTGTATATTTTATATAAATTTTCTAATTTAAATCGAACTTTAGTGTCTAATTCTTGTACTGTTACTTTAGCCTTTTTGGTTTTTATAACAAAACCTTCTTGTTGGACACCATCTTTAAATACATTAACGCCTATAACTTTCTCTTCATCTAATTGATTTCCATCATGTATCGTAACTCCTCCGTATAAGCATGATGTTTTTTCTTCAGTTAAGCCTACACATTTATTTCCAAAATACAGTCCATAAATATCTATATTTTTTCCTTTAAATTGATTTGCTAAATCTGATGAGTTAAACTCAACTTTCAAACTAGAAGTTTTAAGTACGGATATATCAATATT
Organism: Enterobacter sp. IF2SW-B1; assembly: GCF_001743375.1. Lineage (NCBI taxonomy): Bacteria > Pseudomonadati > Pseudomonadota > Gammaproteobacteria > Enterobacterales > Enterobacteriaceae > Enterobacter > Enterobacter sp. IF2SW-B1. The sequence goes on from NZ_MJAA01000084.1 coordinate 511, forward strand.
TTTTAATATTATAGTATTATTCAGTAGTTGATCTGTACTAATTTTATTTGACTCGTCTAMTTGCCACGTTATATCAGTATAATAGCTTGTTAAATTAAATAACTTACTACTATCTAGATCAGATTTTTTCTTTAAATCTTTTTTGTCTACTTCAGCATTAACATAATTATTATTAATAAGACATAATAAAGTTATTATAATTGCAGCTA
>NZ_MJAA01000085.1:0-717 GCF_001743375.1 Enterobacter sp. IF2SW-B1
TTTGATGTAAGCCCAAACTTTTTGTTGAAACGTTCCACACGTCCATCCGCAGCAGCGAATTTTTGACGKCCAGTGTAGAATGGATGTGAATCAGATGAAATATCTAAACGAATAACTGGGTATTCTTTTCCATCTTCCCACTCCATCATTTCTGAAGATGTTTTTGTAGAACCGCTTAAGAATTTGAAGTTTGTAGTAGTATCTAAAAAGATTACTTGGTGATACTCAGGATGAATTCCTTGTTTCATTATTTTCAGCTCCTTTGCCCTGAACCATCTGGAACAGAGTTATTTGTGAGTTTTTACCCAATACTGTGTAATTATAAAGGTAATTAATTCAAAACGCAAGCCCCTATATAATGTTTATTAAATTATAGGTCGACCCGTTTTAGTACTTTCTTCTGCAGACTTTTGTAGCTGCTTGAAGAAATCTTCATTATTCTTAGACTTTTTAAGTTTGCGAATAAATCTTTCAGTAAAGTCTGTTGAGTCAGTGAATAGATTTCTTAATTGCCATAATGTGTCTAATTCAGATTTACTTATCAACAATTCTTCTTTACGCGTTGAACTTCTGCCAATATCAATTGCAGGGAAGATACGACGTTCAGACAATTTACGATCTAAATGTAACTCCATGTTACCTGTTCCTTTAAATTCTTCGTAAATCATATCGTCCATACGTGAACCCGTATCAACTAATGCAGTTGCAAGTATTGTT
>NZ_MJAA01000086.1:0-714 GCF_001743375.1 Enterobacter sp. IF2SW-B1
AATTTATATATAGAAAAAGGGCAACATGCGCAAACATGTTACCCTAATGAGCCCGTTAAAAAGACGGTGGCTATTTTAGATTAAAGATTAAATTAATAACCATTTAACCATCGAAACCAGCCAAAGTTAGCGATGGTTATTTTTTATTGCTTAATTCAATAAGCTTGATTACTAGACCTATCAATGCAATAAGGAATAAACCAAACTGCAACATGGTACTAATTGTAATCATTAGGCGTCTCCTTTCTAAAGATTTCAGTAATGCCACCATAGGCACCACCTCCTTATACTCAGATAGCCACCATCTATCCAACTTGCTCACTTCTGCATATTACCATAATTACAACAATAAATAAAAAGTCAGTACCGAAGCACTGACTAAAACTTATTTACATTTACCGAACCAAAAACATGTCCAGAAACTATAACCAAAGATTAGTTTAAACATTTTATTCACCTCTCTTATATGCCCATAAGCATACGCAATAATGCTATAATTAGCGACCCAAATATTGTCCCAACTAAACCAAGCACCCACATTTTCATATCACGTATGTTCTTATCATTTTCTTTCTTATTCTTTTCATCTATTTCTCTTTCTTTTTGAATAGCATCTAAGGTTTTATCTAATTTAATGTTAACTTGCTCTTGGGTTTTTTGACCTAATTTAATTTCGTTGAGTGTGCTGAGCATTGTTTTATCATTCTCTTCTAA
>NZ_MJAA01000087.1:0-713 GCF_001743375.1 Enterobacter sp. IF2SW-B1
TTTGTACAAATTCAAACCATGAATGATACGCTTGATTGATTTCATTACGCATTGCATGAAACTTTTGCGGAATAATTACTTCGACATTATTTTTTTGATTTTTTATCGGAATATCAGGTTGAAACTGCTTGTGATAAATCGACCARAACTGATTATTTACTAATATTACATTCCCCTCATCAGGCGAAAAGTTGTCATTGTCAACGGAGTCACCCTTTGGTTTGAATAAAATCGCATTATTTTCTGCTTCACTAGCCTTTACTAATTGTTCTGATCGCAGCATATTATCAATCAAACTTTGTTTYGTTTCGTGATAAGGTGCAAATTCAATCGTGTAATAATCATCTAATAYATTCCAATACTTCTCAGTTTCCTTTATTTTATTCAAATCTTTAATAACACTAGTATTTTCTATCATTACACTAGCTATTAGTACTAAGAGAATACTTTTACAAACTGTATTAATAAAACGAATCGTTTTAAAGTGCTGCTTACCTTTAATCATATTGTCAATATTTAAATTTAGTAACATTAAGAAAGTCCATAAATTAACAACACTAATCGTTAAAATAAAAAGACATGAAAGTAGAACTAATCTTAATATGAATAAATCTAAATTACCCGTGTAATTTAATATCCAAAGTACACTTGTAGTTAAAAGAATTTGAGTTATGATTAACGTTACCCAATACGTGCATTTCTTTGAAAAATTT
>NZ_MJAA01000088.1:0-709 GCF_001743375.1 Enterobacter sp. IF2SW-B1
CGATACCATGCCAAATTCCCATTATGAAGAAGTTGATTAAGAATGCCACGTTAGACATTGCAAATTGACTCTTCAATAATTTTTTACGAGACATGTAGAATAAAGATCTCATGTAAATACAATCTCTGAACCAGAATGATAATGTCATATGCCATCTATTCCAGAAATCTTTAATATTTTTCGCTTTGAAAGGTTTATCGAAGTTTGGTGGTGTTTTAATACCGAATAAATAACTAAATGCTATCGCAAATAAACTATAACCTGCAAAGTCAAAGAATAAATATAAGCTGTATGCGTACATATATAACCACAAATTGACAAAGCCATGTAAGTCTAATTGTAACGGCATGATTGCATATGTGTTAATAAAGTAAGCAACAATATATTTATACAAGAAACCAAGCATAATCATGTGAATTGCTTTTAATACTAATTCACGGTATTCATTGCCTTTTGGTACTTTTTTATCGTCTTTAACGAAACGTTTGTAACGATCGATTGGTCCAGATGAAATCGTTGGGAAGAATGAAATAAATTGTATTAATTTCCATACTTTAATTTCTTTGATAGAACCATCACGAATTTCCATAATTAACTGCACACTTTTGAATGTAACATAAGAAATTCCTAAGAAACCAACAAATTCAATTAATTTACTTTCATGGAAGTGAATCTGATGCCCACCTAACCATGTACTTTGTAACACTTT
>NZ_MJAA01000089.1:0-709 GCF_001743375.1 Enterobacter sp. IF2SW-B1
GGCAACGAACGTTTACCAAGATAGGGTTGCGATTGATGGTCTAAACTTATTTGAATTTAAATATAAACTCAAACCATTTTTTAATCCTGAAAATGTATATAGTAAAAATGATAGACAATTCTTTAAAGGTAATCGGGATTATGAAGAATAGTTAAATTTAATAAAAAGATAGAAAGCAAATAACTTTACATAATAAGGCAAGGACAATATGTGCAAGAAGTACAACTTCAATATAAAAATCTTGGTTAAGCATTTTTATAGGCACAAATGTCTTGCCTTTTTTATTTTAAAAAATTTAAAACCAATACACCGAATTTTCTGAAAAAGGTTGTAATGTATTGCTAAAAATGATAAGTTATTAAGCATATTACACTTTAGCATGGTAGAGAAGTAAAGCGAACGACAAAAATACCAAGTGATTTTAAATACAGTATTGAAAGTAAAGGGTGGTCGAGTGAATAATTCAGAACAATTAATTGCGTTAAAAGAATCGGAAACAGCATTTTTAAAATATTTTAATAAAGCGGATTATGAGTTAGTTGATTTTAGTGTGGTTGAAAAGTTGGACTGGAAACAATTGAACCATGAGGATTTGCAGCAGATGGGTGAGCGAAATTTTTGGCAACATGAGCATCAAATTTATGCACTTCGAAATGATTTTACAGATCAATTATTGCGTTATTACTCAATGTATCCAACTACAGCAACA
>NZ_MJAA01000009.1:0-203929 GCF_001743375.1 Enterobacter sp. IF2SW-B1
TTTAAGTTTGATGCTCGTGAATTAAACTTCGTAATGAATTACGTATGTTCACTCAGAGACTTGGTATTCATTTTTCGTCCGAGGACGTTAAGAATCCATGTCACTTTGAGTGCCCACACAGATTGTCTGATAAATTGTTAAAGAGCAGTTGCAACGCGGCTTTCAGCTCACCGTTGCGAGGTGGCGTATATTACGCTTTCCTCTTTCAGAGTCAACCCGTTATTTCAGGATTTTTCTCTTCAACCGACCGGGTTAACTGTGAAGTGATTCACATCCGCCGTGTCGATGGAGGCGCATTATAGGGAGCTGCCGAGGAATGACAAGCGGAAATATGCATTTTTATTTCGACCGCTCACCTTTTCGCCAAAAAGGCTATTTCTGATGCTTTTTTATCTCTTTTGGCAGCTCTGCCAGACTATTAATCACCCAATCCGCTGCACTTTCTGCTTCTGGCGTTACGGGCTTACCGGTACGCACTAATATTTTGGTACCCACTCCCGCCGCTGCCGCTGCCTGCATATCTTCCAGCTTATCGCCCACCATATAAGAAGCAGCCATATCAATGTGCAAGAACTCCTGCGCAGAGTTAAACATGCCCGGATGCGGTTTACGGCAGTCGCAGGTCTGACGATACTCTTCTACCGTTCCCTGCGGGTGGTGCGGGCAGTAGTAAATGCCATCAAGATCGACCCCGCGATCGGCCAGCGACCAGTCCATCCATTCCGTCAGCGTCTCAAACTGCGCTTCGGTGAACTTACCGCGCGCGATGCCGGACTGGTTCGTTACGACCACCAGCGCATAGCCCATCTCTTTTAGCTGGCGCATTGCCTCTATAACGCCGTCGATAAATTCGAATTCATCGATCTCATGCACATAACCGTGATCCACATTAATAGTGCCATCACGGTCGAGAAAAATTGCGGGTACTGATTTTGCCACCGGTTTGCTCCTGAAAAAGGCCTGTTGAGCTAGTATCTCATGAATCGCAGCGCAATAAAGTGCTCATCGTACAGAGTTGGATTGATTTAGACGTCTGGATGCCTTAACATCCGTTTTGTTTACGGTCATCACCCGTATCTGGCAGAAGAAAATGCCACGGCTAACTTACATACGATAAAAATAATCTAATGATTAAACTTTCCAATATCACCAAAGTGTTCCAGCAGGGGAACCGAACCATTCAGGCGCTGAACAACGTCAGCCTGCATGTTCCTGCTGGTCAAATTTATGGCGTCATTGGCGCATCGGGTGCGGGTAAAAGCACGCTGATCCGTTGTGTTAACCTGCTTGAGCGCCCAACCCAGGGCAGCGTAGAAGTTGGCGGTCAGGAACTTACCGCCCTTTCAGAAAAAGAACTCACCAAAGCGCGCCGTCAAATTGGCATGATCTTCCAGCACTTTAACCTGCTGGCTTCCCGCACGGTGTTCGGCAACGTCGCCTTACCGCTGGAGCTGGATAACACGCCGAAAGAAGAAGTGAAGCGTCGCGTTACCGAACTGCTCGACCTCGTGGGTCTGGGTGATAAGCATGATAGCTACCCGGCAAATCTGTCCGGTGGGCAGAAGCAGCGTGTTGCTATTGCTCGCGCGCTGGCCAGCAACCCAAAAGTACTGCTGTGCGACGAAGCTACCAGCGCACTGGATCCGGCCACCACACGTTCTATTCTGGAACTGCTGAAGGACATTAACCGTCGCCTGGGCCTGACGATCCTCCTTATTACGCACGAGATGGACGTGGTGAAACGCATCTGCGACTGCGTGGCGGTCATTAGCAACGGTGAACTGATCGAGCAGGACACGGTAAGCGAAGTATTTTCCCATCCGAAAACGCCGCTGGCGCAGCAGTTTATTCAGTCCACGCTGCATCTGGATATTCCAGAAGATTATCTGGAGCGTTTGAAAACCGAGGCAACGGCGGACAGCGTCCCGATGTTGCGTATGGAATTCACCGGTCAGTCTGTTGATGCCCCTCTGCTTTCCGAAACCGCGCGTCGCTTTAACGTGAACAACAACATTATTAGCGCGCAGATGGATTACGCCGGTGGCGTGAAGTTCGGCATCATGCTGACGGAAATGCACGGCACTCAAGAAGAAACCCAGGCCGCAATCGCCTGGCTGCAAGAACATCATGTAAAAGTAGAGGTACTGGGTTATGTCTGAGCCGATGATGTGGCTACTGGTTCGCGGCGTTTGGGAAACGCTGGCAATGACCTTTGTATCGGGTTTCTTTGGTTTTGTGATTGGCCTGCCGGTAGGCGTACTGCTGTACGTGACGCGTCCGGGTCAAATCATTGAGAACGCGAAGCTCTACCGTACGCTCTCCGCGCTGGTGAATATCTTCCGTTCCATCCCGTTTATTATTCTGCTGGTGTGGATGATTCCTTTTACCCGCGTGATCGTCGGCACATCGATTGGTCTGCAGGCGGCTATCGTTCCGCTGACCGTAGGCGCTGCGCCGTTTATCGCCCGTATGGTGGAGAACGCCCTGCTGGAGATCCCAACCGGTTTGATTGAAGCTTCTCGTGCAATGGGGGCAACACCTATGCAGATCGTCCGCAAGGTTCTGCTGCCTGAAGCACTGCCGGGCCTGGTGAACGCGGCAACGATTACGCTTATTACTCTGGTAGGGTATTCCGCGATGGGCGGTGCCGTAGGCGCTGGCGGTTTAGGACAGATTGGTTATCAGTACGGCTATATTGGATATAACGCTACCGTGATGAATACCGTTCTGGTATTGCTGGTTGTTCTGGTTTACTTAATCCAGTTCTCTGGCGATCGCATCGTCCGGGCTGTTACTCACAAATAACGTTACACACAACACAAACTCGACGAGTTAAGGATAAAACATGGCGTTTAAATTAAAGACCTTTGCAGCAGTAGGCGCGCTGATTGGATCTCTGGCACTGGTGGGTTGCGGTCAGGACGAAAAAGATCCAAACCATATTAAAGTGGGCGTTATCGTAGGTGCAGAACAGCAGGTTGCTGAAGTTGCTCAGAAAGTGGCGAAAGAAAAATACGGTCTGGACGTTGAGCTCGTAACCTTCAACGATTACGTTCTGCCGAACGAAGCGCTGAGCAAAGGCGATATCGACGCCAACGCCTTCCAGCATAAGCCATACCTGGATCAGCAGATCAAAGATCGCGGCTATAAGCTGGTTGGCGTGGGTAACACCTTCGTCTACCCGATTGCAGGCTACTCCAAGAAAATTAAATCGCTGGACGAACTGCAGCCGGGTTCTCAGGTAGCCGTGCCTAACGATCCAACCAACCTCGGACGCTCCCTGCTGCTGCTGCAGAAAGTGGGCCTGATCAAACTGAAAGACGGCGTTGGCCTGCTGCCAACCGTTCTGGATGTCACCGAGAACCCGAAAAATCTGAAAATTGTTGAACTGGAAGCACCGCAGCTGCCGCGTTCTCTGGACGATGCGCAGATTGCCCTGGCCGTTATCAACACCACTTACGCCAGCCAGATTGGCCTGACGCCAGCGAAAGACGGTATCTTCGTTGAAGATAAAGACTCTCCGTACGTTAACCTGATCGTGACTCGCGAAGATAACAAAGACGCGGAAAACGTGAAGAAGTTCGTCCAGGCCTATCAGTCAGACGAAGTTTACCAGGAAGCCAACAAAGTGTTTAACGGCGGCGCTGTTAAAGGCTGGTAATCTCACCTCAGTGTAATATCATCAGGACGGGCTTATGCCCGTCTTGTCATTTGTGCAGTCACCTGATTCAATATCTGACGTTTTGATTATCCATTGAGGAATTATTATGCGTGCTTTACCGATCTGTCTTTTAGCACTCATGCTGAGCGGCTGTTCTATGCTAAGCAGATCTCCTGTTGAACCCGTTCAAAGCACGGCAACCCCGCCAAAAACAGAGCCTGCAAAACCGAAAGTGGTTCGCCCTGCGCCGGTTCGCATTATCACCAAGGCTGACGAACTGGTCGGCAAACCGTTCCGTGAACTGGGTGAAGTGAGCGGTGAATCCTGTCAGGCAACCAATCAGGACTCTCCACCGAATATCCCGACTGCGCGTAAACGCATGCAGATTAACGCCGCAAAAATGAAAGCTAACGCGGTGCTGCTGCACAGCTGCGAAGTCACCAGCGGCACGCCGGGCTGCTACCGTCAGGCGGTTTGCATCGGTTCTGCGCTGAACATTACGGCGAAATGAGTGCATTTCAGTTTGAGCAAATAGGCGTTATCCACTCTCCGTATAAAGAGAAGTTCGCCGTGCCCCGCCAGCCCGGTCTGGTCACCAGCGGCAGCGGCGAGCTTCATCTTCAGGCACCTTATAACCAGGCCGATGCGGTACGCGGGCTCGAGTCTTTCAGTCACTTATGGGTGGTATTTGTTTTTCACCAGACAATGGAAGGCGGCTGGCGTCCCACCGTGCGTCCCCCGCGCCTGGGCGGAAATGCGAGAATGGGCGTGTTTGCGACTCGTTCAACCTTCCGCCCAAATCCGATCGGGATGTCGCTGGTTGAACTGAAAGGCATACGTTGCCAGAAGGATCAGGTCATCCTTGAGCTGGGCAGCCTGGACCTGGTTGACGGCACGCCGGTTATCGACATTAAACCCTATTTGCCTTTCGCCGAATCCCTCCCGAATGCGCGTGCAAGCTACGCTCAGGACGCACCGCAGGCGGATATGCCAGTCTCGTTTACGCCTGAGATAGCCTTACAGCTGAGTCAGCTGGAGAAACGCTATCCTCGCTTACGGCATTTCATCACTGAAGTTCTGGCACAGGACCCCCGTCCGGCCTACCGTAAAGAAGAGGAAGCAGGAAAGACGTACGCCGTCTGGCTGCTGGATTTTAACGTGCGCTGGCGCGTCACTGGGGCAGGTTTCGAAGTGTTTGCCCTTGAACCCAGGTAATTTTGTTCTCCTCTCTTTTGGCATCTTTGCCACACTGGTAAACTAAACCACTTTTTTTGTGTCAGGCTGGCGTTTCAGCCTGTTCCAATCGTCGAAATGGAACCGTAACAACATGCGTACTAGCCAATATCTGCTCTCCACTCTGAAGGAGACACCTGCCGACGCCGAAGTGATCAGCCATCAGCTGATGCTGCGCGCCGGGATGATCCGCAAGCTGGCCTCCGGGTTATACACCTGGCTGCCGACCGGCGTGCGCGTCCTGAAAAAAGTCGAAAACATCGTGCGTGAAGAGATGAACAACGCCGGTGCTATCGAGGTGTCCATGCCCGTGGTTCAGCCCGCTGACCTGTGGCAGGAGAGCGGTCGTTGGGAGCAATATGGCCCAGAACTGCTGCGCTTCGTCGATCGCGGCGAGCGTCCATTCGTTCTCGGTCCAACGCATGAAGAAGTCATTACCGATCTGATTCGTAATGAGCTGAGCTCTTACAAACAGCTGCCGTTGAACTTCTTCCAGATCCAGACCAAGTTCCGTGACGAAGTGCGCCCACGTTTCGGCGTGATGCGCTCTCGCGAATTCCTGATGAAAGATGCCTACTCTTTCCATACGTCACAAGAATCGCTGCAAGAGACCTACGACAAAATGTACGAGGCTTACAGCAAAATCTTCTCCCGCATGGGTCTGGATTTCCGCGCTGTGCAGGCTGATACCGGCTCCATCGGCGGTAGCGCGTCCCATGAGTTCCAGGTTCTGGCGCAGAGCGGTGAAGACGATGTGATCTTCTCTGACTCTTCAGACTACGCGGCGAACATCGAATTTGCAGAAGCGCTGGCACCAAAAGAACCTCGCGGCGCGGCAACGCAAGAGATGACGCTGGTTGATACGCCAAATGCGAAAACCATCGCCGAGCTGGTTGAGCAGTTCAGTCTGCCAGTCGAAAAAACCGTGAAAACGCTGCTGGTGAAATCCACCGAAGGCAGCGCTTACCCGCTGGTTGCCCTGCTGGTGCGTGGCGATCATGAACTGAACGAAGTGAAAGCGGAAAAGCTGCCGCAGGTCGCCAGCCCGTTGACGTTCGCCACGGAAGCGGAAATCCGCGCCGTCGTGAATGCCGGCCCAGGCTCTCTCGGTCCGGTGAATATGCCGGTTCCTGTCGTTATTGACCGCACGGTTGCTGCAATGAGCGATTTCTCCGCGGGTGCTAACATCGACGGTAAACATTACTTCGGCATCAACTGGGATCGCGACGTAGCGACCCCAGAAGTGGCAGACATCCGTAACGTGGTTGCAGGCGATCCAAGCCCGGACGGCCAGGGTACGCTGATGATCAAGCGCGGTATCGAAGTGGGCCACATCTTCCAGCTGGGTGATAAATACTCTCGTGCGCTGAACGCCGCCGTTCAGGGTGAAGATGGCCGTAACCAGATCCTGACCATGGGCTGCTACGGTATCGGGGTAACGCGCGTGGTGGCTGCGGCCATCGAGCAGAACTACGACGAGCGCGGCATCGTCTGGCCGGACAATATCGCGCCGTTCCAGGTGGCCATTCTGCCAATGAACATGCACAAGTCTTACCGCGTGCAGGAGCTGGCCGAGAAGCTGTACGCCGAGCTGCGCGCTCAGGGTATCGAAGTGCTGATGGATGACCGTAAAGAGCGTCCGGGCGTGATGTTTGCCGATATGGAACTGATCGGTATCCCGCACACCGTCGTCATCGGCGACCGTAACCTCGACAGCGATGAGATTGAATACAAATACCGTCGCAGCGGCGAAAAACAGATGATCAAGACCGGCGATATCCTTGATTACCTGGTGAAAGCCATCAAAGGCTAAACAAAAAACCCCGCTCTGGCGGGGTTTTTTAATGGCTCAACGTCAATTTATTTACTGTTACAGTCTTTATCCGCGACAAACTTCGCGTCTTTATCTGCCACCAGCGTTTTCACCATCTCCCCGCTATCCGGGTTTGGCTCCAGCGTAAAGTGGCCGTCAACCGTCAGCAATACCGGCTTGCTGTCATTGCCGCGCGCCACGGCGTAATCACGTTCCAGCTGCGCATTGTTTGCCACGCTGACTTTCTTACCGGTAGCGCAGTCGGTAAAGATCGCCGCATCCGCCATATAGAAATACATCCCCCGCATCGCCATTGGCGTGGCTGGCAGCGCCGCTTTCACCGGCGTCAGCGTGTAGTTGAGCTGGGATTCAATCGGATTGCCTTCCCGGTCGAGCATTTCCATGTTCTCACCTTTTGGGCGGAACCAGGTTTTGTCACCGGAGGTATCCGTCAGGACCAGCTTCTCCGCCGTACGCGCCCATGTCCCGTAGGTGGCAAATGAAGAAGGTTCTTTCGCGCCCTGATAGCGCTGGTTCATCACCCAGGTACCGTCTTTTTGCAGGAACAGTGACGTTTCAATGCCTTCGCAGTCCGCGCAAGGCAATACGCCGCGCCAGCTCTGCTGCATTGGCTTTAACTCTTCATTCTGCGCTGGCTGCAAAACCTGCGTTTCATAACGGTTGTTACACCCGAAAAGCGCAAACAATGTACTCACTGCCAGCGCTGAAAATAATGCTTTTTTCACAATGAATTCCTTATGAAAATTGTGTTCCCTTTCGTCACTCCATCGGGCGACGAACTTTACCGCGTAATGCTTTCACTGTGGATTTTTGGGCTTTCGAGGACAGCCGACGCTCTTTCGATGCGCGGGTTGGCCGCGTTGCCCGGCGGCTTTTTTGTACTGCCGTTAACTCTTTGATGACCGCCACCAGCCTGGCTAGCGCCGCTTCCCGGTTTAATTCCTGGCTGCGGTACTCCTGGGCTTTGATCACAATCACGCCATCGCTGGTGATCAAGTGATGGCTGGCGGCAAGCAGACTTTCTTTATAATACTCTGGCAGGCTTGAGGCCCGAATGTCAAAACGCAAATGGATAGCCGTCGACGCCTTGTTGACGTGCTGCCCGCCCGCGCCCTGAGCACGGATGGCGGCGATCTCCAGCTCGCTATCAGGGATACTGACGCTTCGGGACAAGACGATCATGACGCAGGCTGCCAGGCTGTCAGATGAATTTCCAGATTATTCTGAGAATCAGAAAGCCAGATGGCTCCGTCCTGGATCGTTGCCTGCAGCGCCATCGTCCGGCTGGCGAACTCGCTCAGCTGCGCCAGCTGTTCATCATCCAGATACCAGACGGCGAGATTTTTAAACTGCGCGCATTTATTCTTATTTTGCTGCCACCAAATCTCCGCCGCGCGCTGGTTATAGGCGAATAACGCCACTTCCGCAGACTGAGTACACGCCTTTTTAATCCTGCGCTCGTCCGGCAGACCGAGTTCAATCCATAAATCGATCCCCAGATGGTCGTTGCGCAGCCAGGCTTCAGGCTCGTCTTCCGCGCTCAACCCACGGGTAAACTGCAGACGTTCATCAGCATACTTAATCCACGCCAGCAGGCGCAGCATCATACGCTCCTGTGTTTCGGAGGGGTGGCGTGCCAGCGTAAGCGACGCGTCCAGAAACTGGTTGCGATCAAGATCGGCCACGTTGACCACTGCTTTATAAATTGTCGCTTTCAGCGCCATGAGAGAACTCCATTCGAATCAGCCGCACATTGTAGCGAAAACGGAGGCAAAAGGCTGTTACCGAGTAATAAATACACCGCTATCAAGGCGCTGATATTGCTTAAATGAGTATGGTATAGTCACCTTGCTAAACCGAGTTTATCTTCGTAGGCTTAATGATATCTCACAGTAAGTCAGTGCGCTGGCGGGAGGGGATGTGAATAATTATTGTGAGTTAATTCGCAAACGGTATGCGGAAATCGCCAGCGGAGATCTGGGGTATGTCCCGGACGCGTTGGGCTGTGTATTGAAGGTGCTTAATGAAGTGGCCTCTGATGAGAGCCTTTCAGAGTCGGTCAGGGAAAAAGCAGCGTATGCTGCGGCGAATTTACTGGTGAGCGATTATGTCGATGAATGATACTTATCAACCCATCAATTGTGATGACTATGACAACCTCGAACTCGCCTGCCAGCATCATTTAATACTGACGCTGGAGCTAAAAGATGGCGAAGTGTTGAAGGCGAAGGCCAGCGATCTACTTTCACGCAAGAATGTGGAATACCTGGTCGTGGAAGATGCCGGTGCGACGCGCGAGCTGCGTCTGGACAAAATAGCCAGCTTCAGCCACCCGCAAATCGGCACCGTCGTGGTGAGCGAATCCTGATGACATTAACGGGCAGCCGGGCTGCCCGTTACGCTTTCCGCCACTCGAAGCTGGCACCCTCTTCTGTCCACCCCTCTTCCGTGATGAACACCCCTGCAGCAGCAATCAGCGTTTCACCGTAGAACAGCAGCGGCGTGGTGTCGCGCAGCCACGGCGGCACGTTGTACTCCTGCCATATCTTTTTCAGCTTCCGTCCCCCGTTGCGTCCGACGATATGCAGCAAGCCGCCAACCTTAAAGCGCACGCTGACGGATTCTCCGGGCTTTGGCAGACGCACATGACCAGTCGGCATCAGAGAGACACTCCCCGCGTCCTGGGGCAATATCAGCGGTGCCTCTGGTGAGGTCCAGTGAAGCACCACATCGGTCAGCGAGGGGGAGTATTTTACCCACCAGAGTTTGCCTTTATAGCGTCTGACCTCATATCCACTCAGGTGTACGCAGGGGGAAGAATCTTCCCGCGCCTGCGCGACTTCGTCCCAGATACGGCTAAGCATTGCCCGCGACGGCATCGCAGCATGATGCGTGGCGAGCCAGCGACGTAACAGCGCGGCCCGATGCGCCGGGCTTATAGCCTCCAGAGGCGCAATTGCCAGCGCACCGTCTTCTGAAATGAGGTCAGACAGCTCCTCGCTGAGTAACTCATCCAGCAGGCTTTCCTGTTCGGCACACAGCATAGCGCTTCTTGCCGTCGCGTCGGCGAAATGCGGCCAGCGCTCGCTTAAAAGCGGGAGGACGCGCAGACGCAGGAAGTTACGATCATAGCTGTCGTCCTGGTTGCTCTCATCTTCGATCCAGCTCAGCTGATGTTCTCGCGCCCAGGCTTCCAGCGACGCGCGTGTCTCGCCAAGCAACGGACGCAATAATTGCGTTCCGGCAAAATCAGAACGTGCCGGCATGGCGGAAAGCCCCGCGGGTCCGCTGCCCCGCTTAAGCGCCAGCAAAAAGGTTTCGCACTGATCGTCCAGATGCTGCGCCGTGACCAGCGCTTCGCCGGGCAGCAATACGCCGGCAAAAGCGGTATAGCGGGCTTTACGCGCCTGCGCCTCAATACCCAATCCTTCATCAGCAAGCGTGACGCGCTCAACGATGAGCGGGATAGCCCACGCCTCACACAAGGCTTCACAGTGCGCCACCCAATCCTCTGCATGACGGCTTAGTCCGTGGTGGATATGTATAGCCCGAAGCTGGACGCCAGGGTCCCGGTCGCGCCAGAGCTTAAGGCGATGCAGCAACACGGTGGAATCCAGGCCACCGCTAAACCCCACCAGCAGCTGGCGGTACGGTGAAACGGCTTGTGCGATAGCGGGTAAGGTCATAGGAAATTACACATAAAAAATGCCCGAACTGAGCGGGCATTATCACACAGGACAAACATTACTGCTGGTAAAGCTCCAGCGGCAGGCCGTCCGGGTCGTTAAAAAAGGTAAACCGCTTGTTGGTAAACGGATCGACGCGAATCGCCTCGCACGTCACGCCGTGCGCTTCCAGGTGTTTCACTGCGCTATCAAGGTCATCAACGCTGAAAGCCAGATGACGCAGGCCGCAGGCTTCCGGGCGGGACGGACGTGAAGGCGGGAAAGGAAAAGAGAACAGCTCAATCACATACTGCCCCTTTAGCGCGAGATCGCCCTTCCAGGAGTCACGCTCCTCGCGGTAGGCCTCGCTCATGAGCGTAAACCCAAGAATGTCGCAGTAGAAGGCCTTACTTTTCGCATAATCGGTGGCGATAATCGCAATATGGTGAACCGCTTTTAAACCCAGCATAGCTTCTCCTTTTTATGATGCCTGAACGTTACAACCGAAAACCCACACCTGGCAAGCGGTCACCTTTATTTTAGGACTCGCACCCAGTACACGCCGTTTTCATCGCGTTTCGCGCCGTGGATATCCGTTTCAAAGCCTGGATAGTGACGTCCTACCGAACAGAGCATCAGCAGAAAATCGAGCACCGCCCGGCTCTCCTCGGTGATCATCTCACCCGGCATCAGCAGCGGCACGCCCGGCGGATACGGTAGGATCATGTTGGCCGATACCCGCCCGACCAAATTTTCCAGCTCAACGGTTTCGACTTCGCCTTTCACCTGCCGCTGCCAGGCCTTGTGCGGCGTCAGCTTCATGTCAGGCAGGACGTCAAACGCCTGTAGCATCAGGCGCGGCAGATCGTGCTGACGGATCAGCCGGTGGATCCCCTGGGCCAGATCCTGAATACGCATGTTGCGATAGAAGTCAGGATCTTCCGCGTAGAGATCCGGCAGCATGTTCTTCACCCGCAGGTTCAGATCGTAGGCGCGCTTGAACTCCATCAGCCCGCGGAGCAAACCCATCGCCCGAGTTTTATCGATCCCGATGCTGAACAGGAACAGCAGATTGTAAGGACCGGTTTTTTCCACCACCACGCCGCGCTCGTCAAGGAACTTCGCTACCAGTGCAGCAGGGATCCCCTCCTCGCCCATCACGCCCTGTTCGTCCATGCCCGGCGTCAGGATCGTCACCTTCACAGGATCGAGAAACATGTGGTCCGCATCGGCATCCCGGAAGCCGTGCCAGCTCTCTCCCGGCGCGACGGGCCAGCACTCCGCCTCGTCGATCTCTTCCGGCTGCCAGATATCGAAGAACCAGCCGTCGGCCTCATCCTTCAGCCGCTGGACCTCTTTACGGAAATGCAGCGCCCGTTCCACCGAGCGGTTAATCAGGCGTTTACCCGGATTGCCGCGCAGCATCGCCGCCGCCGTCTCGATAGAGGCCACTAGCGGATAGCTCGGTGAGGTGGTGGTGTGCATCATAAAGGCTTCGTTAAACGTATCCTCGTCGTACTCGCCTTTAATATGGATTAACGAAGCCTGCGAAAACGCGGCCAGCATTTTGTGCGTCGACTGCGTTTCGAAAAATACCTTGCCCGGCACGCGCTCGCCGCTCATCCCGCTTTTGCCCGAGTAAATCGGGTGGAAGTTGGTATAGGGCACCCACGCGGAATCGAAGTGGATCGACGGTACGTCCAGCGTCTGCTTGATCCAGTTCGTGTTATACAGCAGACCGTCATAGGTGGAGTTGGTGATTACCGCATGGACAGGCCAGCTTGCGTCGGGGATCGCCGCAACCTTACTTTCGATGGCCTGGTGCGTGAACTCCCGGCGCGGAATGCCGCCGAGGATACCGAGCGCGTTACGCGTGGGTGACAGCCAGATCGGAACGACGTCGCTCATCATCAGCAGGTGCGCCAGCGATTTATGGCAGTTACGGTCAATCAGCAACGTGCTTCCGGTTGGCGCGGCGTACATCCCGACGATTTTGTTCGACGTCGAGGTGCCGTTGGTCACCATATAGCTCTGCTCGGCACCAAAGGTGCGGGCGATATACTCTTCGGCTTCCAGATGCGGGCCGGTGTGATCCAGCAGAGAACCCAGTTCTGTCACTGAAATCGACACGTCTGCTTTCAGGGTGTTGCCGCCGAAGAAATCATAGAACAGACACCCCACCGGGCTTTTTTGATAGGCCGTTCCGGCCATGTGTCCCGGCGTACAGAAGGTGTATTTCCCCTCTTTCACATAGGTGAACAGCGCGCGCGTAAACGGCGGCGTGATGTTATCCAGGTATTCACCGGTGTACTGCTGAATGCGGGTCGCAATGTCCTCGGCCACGCCGAGCGAGTATTCGAAGAACCACAGCGCCATGCGCATATCGTGCGCGCTGACGTCCATGGTCGAGTGAGTGTTGATAAAGGCGTAGAGCGGAAGGTACTCATTCAGCCTGTTGATCTCGCTGCACAGCTCCATGTCGTATTCGTCCCAGTCGAATATCACGCCACAGATGCGCGGATTATGTTCGATGAATTTCAGCAGATCGGCGCTGTTTTGCGGCCAGATCAGCTGATATCCGCGCGCTTTAAGAGCTTGCTCCAGCTCCTTGATGGGCTCGTCTTTATAAAAGACGCCGTGTGGCCCCATGATGGCAATGATGTTCATGGTTTACCTCCTTGAAAAACATCAGATAAGCATAGTTAAGGTAAACGGCAGGTATAAAAAAAGCCGCAACAATGTGCGGCTTTTCAGATAATTGTGAAGCTTACGCGTAACCGTAGGTCATCAGACGCTGGTAACGACGGTTGAGCAGGTCTTCTTTGCTCAGGACGTCCAGATCGGCCAGGTCGGCCAGCAGCTGTGCTTTCAGGGAAGCAGCCATCACTTCCGGCTTACGATGCGCGCCGCCCAGCGGTTCCGGGATAACGGTGTCGATCAACTTCAGCTCTTTCAGACGCGGCGCAATGATGCCCATCGCTTCAGCGGCCAGCGGCGCTTTGTCGGCGCTTTTCCACAGAATGGACGCACAGCCTTCCGGGGAGATAACGGAATAGGTGCTGTACTGCAGCATATTCACTTTATCGCCCACGCCAATCGCCAGCGCACCGCCAGAACCACCCTCACCGATAACGGTACAGATGACCGGAACCTTCAGGCGAGACATCTCGCGCAGGTTGCGTGCGATAGCTTCAGACTGGCCGCGCTCTTCCGCGCCTACGCCTGGGTATGCACCCGGGGTGTCGATGAAGGTGATGATTGGCATATTGAAACGCTCAGCCATCTCCATCAGACGCAGGGCTTTACGGTAACCTTCTGGTGCAGGCATACCGAAGTTACGACGGATCTTCTCTTTGGTTTCACGGCCTTTCTGATGACCAATGATCATCACCGGACGTCCATCCAGACGCGCGATGCCGCCGACGATAGCTTTATCGTCAGCGTATGCGCGGTCGCCTGCCAGTTCGTCAAACTCGTCAAACGCCAGGCGGACATAATCCAGGGTGTACGGACGCTGTGGGTGACGCGCCAGCTGGGCGATCTGCCATGCGCCGAGATCGGCAAAGATTTTGCGCGTCAGTTCTACGCTTTTTTCGCGCAGACGATGCACTTCTTCGTCGATGTTAATATCCAGTTTTTCATCCTGACGGCTTACCGCTGTCAGAGAATCGATTTTCGCTTCCAGCTCAGCAATCGGCTGTTCGAAATCAAGGAAATTCAGACTCATAGTATTCCTGTATTAGTCAAACTCCAGTTCCACCTGCTCCGAACCAATGAGGCCACGGAGATCGTTCAGTAAACGATCGCTCGGAGAGACACGCCACGTTGCACCAAAGCGCAACCGCGCACGTGCATCCGCCCTCTGATAGTAGAGATGTACTGGAATGGTCCCCGAGCGGTGGGGTTCCAGAGACTGACGGAGTCGGTTTAAAAGCTGGTCATCAATTTGCCTGTCCGTCAGCGAGATAGCAAGCCCGCGAGCATATTTTTCCCGGGCTTCGTCAATGTCCATCACTTCGCGGGCGGTCATTTTAAGCCCCCCGCTGAAGTCATCAAAGCTGACCTGTCCGCTGACGATAAGTATGCGGTCTTTTTCCAGCAATTGCTGGTATTTATCCAGCGCGTCGGTGAACAACATCACCTCCAGACGCCCGGAACGGTCATCTAACGTACAGATGCCGATACGATTGCCGCGCTTGGTGACCATTACCCTTGCAGCAATCACGAGCCCCGCAGCCGTGGTGATTTTACCACGTTCTGTCGGATGCATGTCTTTAAGCCTGTGGCCGCCGACATAGCGCTCAATTTCTTTAAGATACTGGTTGATCGGGTGCCCCGTCAGGTACAGACCTAACGTTTCCCGCTCTCCATCCAGTACTACCTGTTCTGGCCACGGCTGGCAGTTGGAATAGGACTGCTCGATCTGCTCTGGCTCTTCCGCCAGCACGCCGAACATATCCGCCTGGCCAATGGCCTCCGCTTTCGCATGCTGATCGGCCGCCTTCAACGCATCGCCGAGCGAGTTCATCAGCGCGGCACGGTGTGGACCCAGCCTGTCAAACGCGCCGGACATGATCAGTTTTTCCAGCACGCGGCGGTTCAGTTTTTTGGTATCGGTACGGGCGCACAGATCGAACAGCTCACGGAAATAGCCGCCGTTATTACGCGCTTCGATGATCGCCTCGATCGGCCCCTCACCCACGCCTTTAATCGCGCCGATCCCGTAGACGATTTCCCCGTCATCGTTAACGTGGAAATGGTACAGACCCGAGTTAATATCCGGCGGCAGGATCTTCAGCCCCATGCGCCAGCACTCGTCCACCAGGCCAACCACCTTCTCGGTGTTGTCCATATCGGCGGTCATTACCGCCGCCATAAACTCAGCGGGATAGTGGGCCTTGAGCCACAGCGTTTGATAAGAAACCAAAGCATAGGCGGCGGAGTGAGATTTGTTAAATCCGTACCCGGCGAATTTCTCCACCAGGTCGAAGATTTTCATCGCCAGTTCGCCATCGACGCCGTTTTTCTTCGCCCCATCTTCAAAGATGGAGCGCTGCTTGGCCATCTCTTCCGGCTTTTTCTTACCCATCGCACGACGCAGCATGTCCGCGCCGCCAAGGGTATAGCCGGAAAGTACCTGGGCGATCTGCATGACCTGTTCCTGATACAGGATGATGCCGTAGGTCGGCTCCAGCACAGGCTTCAAGCTTTCATGCTGCCACTGCACGTCCGGGTAGGAAATCTCTTCGCGCCCGTGTTTACGGTCGATAAAGTTATCCACCATCCCTGACTGCAGCGGGCCCGGACGGAACAGGGCCACCAGCGCGATCATATCTTCGAAGCAGTCGGGCTGCAGGCGTTTAATCAGATCTTTCATGCCGCGGGATTCAAGCTGGAAGACGGCTGTCGTCTCCGAGCGCTGCAGCATGTCGAAACTTTTCTTGTCATCCAGCGGGATGGCCGCGATATCCAGCGGCGGCTCGCCGTTCTTCTCGCGGCGGGCGTTGATCATCTCCAGCGCCCAGTTGATGATGGTCAGCGTGCGCAGGCCGAGGAAGTCGAACTTCACCAGCCCGGCGTATTCCACGTCGTTTTTATCGAACTGGGTGACCGGGTGCTGGCCCGCTTCGTCGCAGTAGAGCGGTGCAAAGTCGGTGATTTTGGTCGGGGCGATAACCACCCCCCCCGCATGCTTACCGGCGTTACGCGTCACGCCTTCAAGCTTACGCGCCATGTCGATCAGCGCTTTTACCTCTTCATCAGCTTCGTAGATTTCCGGCAGCTGAGGTTCGGCTTCAAA
The DNA here is from genome assembly GCF_001743375.1 of Enterobacter sp. IF2SW-B1. NCBI lineage: Bacteria > Pseudomonadati > Pseudomonadota > Gammaproteobacteria > Enterobacterales > Enterobacteriaceae > Enterobacter > Enterobacter sp. IF2SW-B1. The sequence goes on from NZ_MJAA01000009.1 coordinate 16,194, forward strand.
GGCTTTTGCCAGCGTCATGCCCGGATCGGGCGGCACCAGCTTTGAAATACGATCGACAAAACCGTACGGGTGGCCCAGCACGCGGCCCACGTCGCGGATAACCGCTTTCGCCGCCATGGTACCGAAGGTAATGATCTGCGAAACCGCGTCACGACCGTACATATCGGCCACGTGCTCAATCACCTGGTCGCGTTTTTCCATGCAGAAGTCGACGTCGAAGTCGGGCATGGAAACACGTTCCGGGTTAAGGAAACGTTCGAACAGCAGGTCAAATTCCAGCGGATCGAGGTCGGTAATTTTCAGCGCATACGCCACCAGTGAGCCCGCACCCGAGCCACGGCCCGGACCTACCGGCACGCCGTTATCCTTCGACCACTGGATAAACTCCATTACGATCAGGAAGTAGCCCGGGAAGCCCATCTGGTTAATCACCTGGAGTTCAATATCCAGGCGTTCGTCATACTCCGGACGACGTTTTTTACGCTCTTCTTCATCCGGGAACAGGAATTCGAGACGCTCTTCCAGACCTTCTTTCGATTTCATGACCAGGAAATCTTCCGTGGTCATGTCCCCGGTCGGAAACTGCGGCAGGAAGTATTCGCCGAGGCGCACGGTCACGTTACAGCGCTTGGCAATCTCTACGCTGTTTTCCAGCGCTTCCGGAATGTCGGAGAAGAGCTCGCACATCTCCTCTTCGCTGCGCATATACTGCTGCGATGAGTAGTTCCGCGGACGCTTTGGATCGTCGAGGGTGAAGCCATCGTGGATAGCGACGCGAATTTCATGCGCATCAAAATCGCCGGACTCCAGGAAACGCACGTCATTCGTTGCCACCACGGGCAAGCCGCGCTCTTCTGCCAGCGCGACAGCAGCGTGCAGATAGTTCTCTTCATCCTGGCGGCCGGTGCGAATCAGCTCCAGATAGTAACGATTCGGGAAGTACTCTTCATAGAACGAGACGCACTGATCCACCAGCGCGCTGTTACCGCGCAGCAGGGATTTACCGACATCGCCCATGCGGCCGCCGGAGATCAGCAGCAGCCCTTCGTTCAGCTCAGCCAGCCATTCCCTGTCAATCCACGGACCCAGCGCCCCATAACCGCGCTGATAGGCTTTTGAGATAAGCAGAGTGAGGTTTTGGTAACCCGTATTGTTCATCGCCAACACGGAGATTTGCGTCAGTTCATCGCCGATGAGATCGCTCTGCACATGGAAATCCGCACCGACGATAGGCTTCATCCCCGCGCTATGCGCCGTCCCGTAGAACTTCACCAGGCCGCACAGGTTGGTAAAATCGGTGATCGCCAGCGCAGGCATGCCAAGCGAGGCCGCCTTTTTTACCAGCGGCCCGGTCTTTGCCAGCCCATCGATCATGGAGTAGTCGCTATGCACCCGCAGGTGTACGAAACGTGGTTCAGCCATCTTCAGATCCCGCGTTACTTAATTGCTTGCGTCTTGATTCAGGACACCAGTCCCAGCGCGCGCTTCACCGGGCCAAAGCTGCGCCGATGATGTTCAGTTGCGCCATGTTCAGCCAGCTTTTCCAGATGGAAAGCCGTTGGATATCCCTTATGCTGGGCGAAACCATACGCGGGATAAGTGAGGTCCAGCGCGGCCATTTCGGCGTCGCGCGTCACTTTGGCAATAATAGACGCTGCACTGATCTCTGCGACGCGGCTGTCGCCTTTAACGACGGCCATCGAAGGCATCGGCAGCGCCGGGCAACGGTTACCGTCGATCAGCACATATTCAGGCACAACCTTCAGGCCAGCAACGGCTCGCTGCATTGCCAGCATCGTGGCGTGCAGAATATTCAGATCGTCGATTTCATTCGGCTCTGCGCGCCCTACGCTCCAGGCCAGCGCCTTCTCTTTAATTTCATCAAACAGCGCCAGACGGCGCTTCTCACTGAGTTTTTTTGAGTCGTTCAGACCCATAATCGGGCGCGATGGATCGAGGATCACCGCCGCGGTCACCACGGCACCGACTAACGGGCCGCGCCCGACTTCATCCACTCCGGCAACGAGGTGCGTGTGGGGATAAGTAAATTCCATCATTTTGCTAACTCCAGCACTGCATCAGCCGCCTGCTCATCAGCATTACAGCGGATCTGCTGATGCAGTTCACGGAAAGTATCGTGCATCTGGTGGCTGGTCTTGCCGTTGGCCAGCAGCGGCAGCAGGGCATCCGCAAGCGCATGCGGCTGGCACTCATCCTGCAACAGCTCTTTAACCAGCTCGCGCCCGGCAAGCAGGTTTGGCAGGGAGACATAATCCGTTTTCACCAGACGTTTTGCCAGCCAGAAGGTAAACGGCTTCATGCGATAACCGACCACCATCGGGCACTTCGCCAGCATACACTCCAGCGCTGCCGTGCCGGAAGCCAGCAGTGCGGCATCGCTTGCATACATGGCTTCCCGCCCTTTCCCGTCGAGAAGACGAACGTGAAGATCCGGGGCAACGTCGGCTTTGATACGCTCGAACTGCTCGCGGCGTTTGGCATTCACCAGCGGCACAACCACTTCAAGATCAGGATAGGTCTGGCGAAGAATCTGCGCGGTCTTCAGGAAATCAGCGCTCAGCATCTCGACCTCTGCGCCACGGCTGCCCGGCAGCAGCGCCAGACAGTGCACATCATGCGGGATACCCAGCACGTCGCGCGCCGCGTATTTATCCGGATCCAGCGGCATCGCATCCGCCATGGTATGACCGATAAAACGGCACGGAACATTAAATCTGTCGTAAAACGCTTTTTCGAAAGGCAGGAAAGCCAGCACCAGATGGGTGGACCGTCCGATTTTGAAAACGCGTTTCTGTCGCCATGCCCAGACGGACGGACTGACATAGTGAATGGTTTTGATGCCCTGCTTTTTCAGATTACCTTCGAGGGTAATGTTGAAATCAGGTGCATCGATACCGACAAACACATCGGGTTTGAGTTCGGTAAAGCGGCGGGTAAGATCGGCACGAATATGCAGCAGGCGTCGCAGGCGCCCCAGCACCTCGACGATGCCCATCACGGCCAGCTCTTCCATTTCATACCAGGCTTCACAGCCTTCGGCCTGCATCAGCGGGCCTGCCACGCCAACAAAGCGAGCATTGGGTACGCGCGCCTTAAGCGCCCGGATGAGACCTGCACCAAGAATATCGCCGGAGGTTTCTCCGGCGACCAGGGCTATCGTAAGCGGACGACTGTCGACCATTAACGAATCAGACCCCTCGTGGAACGGTCAAAGAACTCCATGAACGCGTTCACTTCAGGATGCTTATTCGCCAGCTCGGCAATTTCCGGCTTCGCCTCTTCCAGCGTTTTACCGCTACGGTACAGCAGCTTGTACGCGTTGCGGATCGCAGTAATCGCTTCGCGGCTAAAGCCACGACGCTTGAGGCCTTCGATGTTCACGCCAAACGGCGTGGCATGGTTGCCCTGCGCAATCACATACGGCGGGACGTCCTGCGCCACACCGGAGCATCCGCCGACCATCACGTGTGCACCAATGATGCAGAACTGATGGACTGCGGTCATGCCGCCAATAATTGCGAAGTCATCAACCGATACGTGTCCTGCCAGCGTTGCGTTGTTGGCAAGAATACAGCGATCGCCCACGGCACAGTCGTGCGCAATGTGCGCATTCACCATGAACAGGTTGTCGCTGCCCACCTTCGTCAACCCACCACCCTGCACTGTTCCACGATGAATGGTGACGCTTTCGCGAATACGGTTACGATCGCCAATTTCCAGACGGGTCGACTCACCAGCATATTTCAGATCCTGGTTAACTTCGCCGATGGAAGCGAACTGATAGATCTCGTTATTGCAGCCAATGGTCGTGTGACCATTCACGACAACGTGAGATTTCAGTACTGTACCCTCACCAATTTCGACATGGGGTCCAACAATACAGAACGGGCCAATGTGGACGTTTGCGCCAATAATGGCACCGGTTTCCACAATAGCGGTAGGATGAATAAAGGCGGATTTATCAATCACGTATCAGGACTCCCGGCTACGAGCACACATCATCGTCGCTTCGCAAACAACTTTGCCGTCAACCAGCGCTACGCCTTTGAAGCGAGTCAGGCCACGACGCGTTTTTTCAAAAGTGACTTCCATGATCATCTGATCACCAGGCACGACAGGACGCTTGAAGCGTGCTTCATCAATACCTGCGAAGTAATACAGTTCACCCGGCTCCAGCTTACCGACGCTTTTAAACGCCAGAATACCGGTAGCCTGAGCCATCGCTTCCAGAATCAACACACCCGGGAAGATAGGCTTACCCGGGAAGTGTCCCTGGAAGAACGGCTCGTTCACGGAAACATTTTTCACTGCGCGCAGAAAACGACCTTCTTCAAAATCCAGCACACGGTCTACCAGCAAAAACGGGTAGCGGTGCGGCAGAAGTTCTAAAATCTCTTCAATATGCAGAGTATGAGTGTCAGTAGTCAAAATACTCTTCCTGTCAAAATGTACTGATAACAATAATAACACGGCCTGCCGGTTTATTAGAAAGCCGACAGGCCGGGAAAGATAGCGTTAAACGGGTGACGTTTAGTCTTGTTGATCGATCTTACGCTCAAGAGACTTGAGTCGCTTGCTCATATCATCAATGTTCATCACCAGAGCTGCTGTTTTACGCCATACCTTGTTGGGTTGCAGCGGAATACCGGAGGAATAGACGCCAGGTTCAGTGATAGGACGCATTACCATGCCCATGCCCGTCACCGTCACCTTGTCGCATATTTCCATATGGCCATTAATCACGCTCGCGCCGCCAATCATGCAGTAACGACCAATTTTCAGGCTGCCCGCCATGATGACGCCCCCCGCAACCGCGGTATTGTCGCCAATCACAACGTTATGCGCAATCTGGCACTGGTTATCGATGATAACACCATTGCCAATGATAGTGTCGTCGAGTGCACCACGATCGATCGTGGTACAGGCTCCGATCTCCACGCGATCGCCAATAATAACGCGACCAAGCTGCGGGATCTTAACCCAGTTACCGCGATCGTTCGCGTAACCAAAGCCATCAGAACCAATCACGGTACTGGACTGGACGAGGCAATTTTCGCCGATTTCAACTTCATGATAAACGGACACATTGGCCCATAAACGGGTGCCAGCGCCGATTTTCGTATTTTTCCCAACAAAGCATCCAGGGCCAATGACGACGTTATCGCCCAGCTCAACGCCAGATTCAATAACCGCATTCGCGCCAACGGCCACGTTGTTACCCAGCTTAGCCGTCGGATCAATCGCTGCACTGGCAGCAATGTTCTGCGCCGGCTGCGGCGTGGTATCAAGAATTTGAGCCATGCGTGCATACGTCAGGTAGGGATTTTTCACTACCAGCGCGCTTCCAGTGGCAAAAGGAAGATCGTCCTGCGTCAGAACAACAGCTGACGCCTGGCATTGAGCCAGTTGTTCACGGTACTTAGGGCTTACCATGAAGGTAATCGTGCCAGCTTTAGCAGATTGCATGGACGCAACAGCGGTGATGACGATATCGCCATCACCGTGTAATTCTGCATCCAACTGCTGAGCTAAATCAGCCAGTCGAATTGAAGGCATTACTTATTTAACCTGTTTCAGAACATCAGCGGTGATGTCTTTAACATCGCTGCTGTTGAAAGCAACGGCGTTCGCATCAACAACCAGATCGATGCTCTGATCGGCAGCAACTGCTTTAACAGCAGTCTGAATGCGAGTCACCAGCTTGCCACGCTCTTCGTTAGAACGACGCTGACGATCCTGCTCGAAAGCCTGCGCTTTCTGGGAGAAGGTCTGGCGCTGAGCCATAACGTCTTTTTCCAGTTTGCTGCGATCGCTTGCTTTCATGGTAGAACCATCACGCTGCAGACGCTGCATTTTGGACTGAAGATCGCCTTCCATACGCTGCAGTTCGCTCGCACGGCCTTTGAATTCGTTTTCCAGAGTCGCAGAAACACCTGTTTTCTGAGCGACCTGCTGGAACAAATTACCCATGTTGACGATTGCGATTTTGTCTGCTGCCTGAGCAGAAGTTGCCATCGCTAAACCGAGACCTGCAGCTAATAACCACTTTTTCACAATTAACTCCTTACCATCCCATTGGCACCAGAAGGTACCGTTCTTTGCGTGGCAAGGCGACCGTTTTACCGATCGCCGGTTGTCAGCGCTACACTGCCAACGCATTCCATTGCAGCGGATTATTACCAGGTTTTACCAATGTTAAACTGGAATTGCTCCGCTTTGTCTCCATCGTATTTCTTAAACGGCTGGGCGTAGGAGAAGACCAACGGCCCCAGCGGTGACATCCATTGTAATGCGATACCGGCAGACATGCGAATATTGCCCGGATCGCTATAGTCTGGAACGCCAGCCGCGCGCATCTGGGCAGTATTCTCCCAGTTGGTATCCCACACCGTACCCGCATCCCAGAAGAAGGACGTACGGACGGAATTCGCGTATTTATCACTGATAAATGGCGTTGGGGTGATGAACTCCAGGCTGGCCACGGCCATGGCGTTACCGCCTACCGCATCATCAGAGCTACATACTTGTTTTGGATCACGGCTTGCGCAGTTATCTTCATCATTACCGCCGTAATAAACCGCTTTCGGACCAATGTTGTTAGACTGGAAGCCACGCACGGTGCTTGAACCACCCGCGTAGAAGTTCTCATAGAACGGCAACTCTTTACTGCCGATACCGTCACCATAGCCCCAACGGGTACGACCCAGCACCACCCACTTGTGATCGTCATCAATCGGGAAGTAGGACGCGGTATCCAGCGTCACCTTGTAGAACTCGTTATCGGAACCAGGAATGGTCACCTTACCGTTCAGGTTGACGCGAGAGCCTTCCGTTGGGAAGAAACCGCGGTCAAGACGGTTGTAGGTCCAGCCATAGTTGAAGGTGAAGTCATCTGCAGCAAAACCGTTGTCATCGCTGGAGGTACTCGCCGACTGGCCGATGGAATCCAGATAACGCCACATCGCCACCTGCGGCTGCATGTTGGACAGGTCGTTATGCACGTAACCTAAGCCCGCTCGCAGGGTATTGTATTCGTTAACCGGGAAGCCAAGCGTTCCGTCCACACCGTAACTTTTGTTGGTGTAGGAAGACAGATCTGCATCATCCGCTTTAAAGTCGTTATAGAAGATACGACCGCCCAGGCTCACACCGTCAACGGTGAAGTATGGGTTGGTAACGGAGAACTCAGAGTAGGTCTGGTAGTCGTTTTTGGTACCGTTAATACCAACAGAGTAACCCGTACCCAGCCAGTTATCCTGCTGGACGCCTACCTGGAAACTCACGCCGCTTTCCGTGCCGTAGCCCACGCCGAAGTTAAAGCTACCGGTGTTACGCTCTTTCACTTTATAAACGACATCAACCTGATCCGGGCTGCCCGGTACACGCTGAGTTTCAGTATCTACGGTTTCAAAATAGCCCAGACGGTTCAGACGCTCTTTACCCTGGTCGACCAGGTCGCTGCCCAGCCACGCCCCTTCCATCTGACGCATTTCACGACGCAGAACGGAGTCTTTGGAGGTGTCGTTACCTACGAAGCGGATCTTACGCACGTAGAAACGGTTACCCGCATCAACGTTAACGTGCAGCTTAACGGTTTTATCCGCATCGTTGATTTCCGGCTGAGTTTGTACGCGCGGATAGGCATAACCATAGCGGCCGAGCAGCTTCTTAATGCTGTCTTCCATTTTGGTGACTTTGGATCCGCTGTACAGATCGCCCGGCTGAATTTTGGTCAGCGATTCGATCTCAGCAGAATGCCCCGCCAGGTTACCACTCACTTCAACACCAGAAAGCTTGTACTGATCGCCTTCAGTAATGTTAACCGTAATGTAGATACCTTTCTTGTCCGGAGTCAGACTGACCTGAGTCGAGTCGATGTTGAAGCGGGCATAACCGCGATCCAGATAGTAGCTGCGCAGGGTTTCAAGGTCGCCCGCCAGCTTCTGTTTCTGGTATTTACGATCGCCAACCACGTTCCACCACGGCACTTCATCGCGCAGCTGGAAGGTCGAGATCAGTTCGTCGGTGCTGAACGCGTGGTTACCCACGATGTTGATCTGCTGGATCTTCGCAGAAACACCTTCCTGGAAGACCAGCTTCAGGTCAACACGGTTACGCGGGAGCGGAGTGACAACCGCTTTCACGCTGGCGCTGTATTTACCGACGCTGTAGTAGAAGTCTTCCAGACCTTTTTCAATGTCTGAAAGGGTTGTGCGGTCCAGAGATTCACCCACACGAACACCCGATGCTTCAAGGTTTTGCTTGAGCATGTCATCTTTCACCGACTTGTTGCCGGAGAAAGTGATACTGGCGATCGTTGGACGTTCTTTTACCTGTACCAGCAGCGTATCACCATCGCGCAGGACGCGGACGTCCTCGAAGTTGCCGGTGGCAAACAGAGCACGGATGGTGTTACTGATATCTTCATCATTAACCGTATCGCCGGGGCGCACAGGCATACTGAGGAGGGCCGCACCAACGGCGACACGCTGAAGGCCTTCGAAATGAATATCTTTCACTACGAACCCGTCAGCACCGTATACGGTGGCGCTGCTAAACAGCAGCGACGCTATGAGCAACTTTTTCATCGCCATCGTTATTATGCGTTCTTCCTAACTAACTCTCTTACAACCGAGAGAAATCATTGAAAAGTGCAAGCCCCATTAACAGCACCAGCAAAATCGAGCCAATGCGATAACTAAAGTCTTGAACTCGCTCGGATACCGGCCCGCCTTTTAGCTTTTCAATCGCTAAAAACAGCAGATGACCCCCGTCTAAAACGGGAAGCGGGAACAGGTTGATAATCCCAAGGTTCACGCTAATAAGCGCGAGGAACATGAGATAGTAAATCACCCCGAACTCCGCTGACATCCCAGCCCCCTGAGCAATCGAGATTGGCCCACTGAGGTTGTTCAGTTTCACATCACCGGTTATCAATTTCCCCAACATGTTGACCGTCAGCTTCATCAGTTGCCATGTTTTATCCGTGGCTTCAAGAATGGCGCTGAACGGCCCATACTGGCGTATTGTCTTGTACTCATCTGGCAGCGGGATCACTTTTGGCACAACGCCTGCAAACCCTTCTGCCTTTTTGCCGACCGACTTCGTATCCGGGATCAGCGTCAGCGAAAGCGGACTGCCTTGCCTTTCAACTTCCAGCGCGAGGGACGTCCCCGGATTATCGCGCACCAGAGTAACAAAGGTCATCCACTCTGTTAATGGTTGACCATCGACTTTAACGATCCTGTCGCCAGCTTGCAAACCCGCTTTGCTCGCCGCCGAATTTGCCTGTACTTCGGCTAATACCGGCTCAATCTGCGCGCCGCGGGGACGAATGCCCAGCGCAGCGACGGGATCCTCTTTGTCTGGCTCGAAACGCCAGTGGCGTAAATCCAGTACTTTGTCCTGACGCGCGTCTGACCCAAACGGCGATACGCTGATAGTTGTCTGCGGATCGCCAATTTTGGCTACCAGCTGCAGTCGCACGGCATCCCAATCAGGGGTTTCGATGCCATCAATCGCTTTAAGTTCCATCCCGGAGGTAATTTGCGCACTCGCCGCGATGGAGTCAGGGGCAATATCCCCCACTACCGGACGCACGCCAGGGACGCCGATGATAAACACCAGCCAGTAAGCGAAAATCGCAAAGATGAAGTTGGCTACCGGTCCGGCAGCGATGATAGCGGCGCGTTGTCCAACGGTTTTGTTGTTAAACGCACTGTGTCGCAGTTCGGGAGCGACAGGCTCAACACGTTCGTCGAGCATTTTGACGTAGCCGCCAAGCGGGATAAGAGCGATGACAAATTCCGTGCCGTGACGGTCGGTGCGCGTCCAGAGTGATTTGCCAAAACCAATGGAGAATCGCTCTACCCGCACACCACAACGGCGAGCAACCCAGAAATGGCCAAATTCATGCACGGTAATCAGTACACCCAGTGCAACAATGAACGCCGCCAGATTCCAGAGAATGCTCAGCATAAAACCTTCCGTTAAATCGTCCCGAATACCAGTAAAAGCAGGCAAGCAAATACTGGAACAGCCGCTGTCAGGCTGTCAATGCGATCCAGTATACCGCCATGCCCTGGAATAAGATGTCCGCTGTCCTTAATCCCTGCTTCACGCTTAAACATACTTTCGGTTAAATCACCGAGCACTGAGGCAAGTGCAGCAAAAATCGAGCACACCAGCAGTATTGATGGTGCCACGGCCAGATCTGCCCAGACGCCATAGCCCCAGGAAATGATCGCTGCCGTAAACAAGCCGCCGATGAAGCCTTGCCAGGTTTTCCCCGGCGAAACTTTTGGTGCCAGCTTATGTTTGCCAAACAGTTTACCAAACATATAGGCCCCGGAGTCAGCCCCCCAGACGAGAATCATCACATAAAGCAGCCAGATCGCACCGCTGTAGTGGTTTTCGTCATAATGCCAGGCGCGCAGCGCGACCATGCCCCAGAAAAACGGAACAATGGTGAGCAAACCAAAAATCAGTCGCAGCACTTTTGAATGACGCCAGATTGCGGCCGAACCTGGATAAAAAAGCACCAGCAACAGCGCAACAACCCACCAGGCCAACGACATCCACAAGGAGCCGGCAACCAGCGGTTGATGAATATCATGGTGATATTCAGGCAACGTAAACAGCATTATGGCCAGGATAAAGCCACAGAGTACCGCAAGCCATACTCGCTGGCTGCGCGAGGTAAAGCCGCTAAACTGTCCCCACTCCCACGCGGCAAGCATGCACACTACCAGCGTGACAATGGCGAATCCCACCGGGGGCAGTAAAAACAGCGCCGCAATGACAATGGGTATTAAAACAAAAGCGGAAATCAGGCGATACTTCAGCAAAAGCTACCCCCATCAGGCTTTGTCGCCACCTGGCTCGGTGCCGCCGAAACGACGCTCTCGATTGGCAAAGGCATGCAGCGCACCTTCAAAGTCTTGTTCATCAAAATCGGGCCAGAGAACATCCGTAAAGTAAAGTTCAGCATAGGCAATTTGCCATATCAGAAAGTTACTTATGCGATGTTCCCCCCCTGTCCTAATTACCAAATCCACAGGTGCCAGTTCATTCATGCAGATTTGCTTGCTCAGCGCCTCTTCATCAATCTGGTCGGGTCTCAACAGCCCTTCCTGAACCTGTTCGGCCAGATGCCGAACGCCCTGGATAATATCCCAGCGTCCACCGTAATTCGCCGCAACGTTGAGCGTCAGACCGGTATTATTTTCCGTCAGCGCTTCTGCTTTACGAATCCGCTCCTGCAAACGTGAGTTAAAACGACTGGTATCGCCAATGATGCGCAGGCGAACGTTGTGGCGGTGCAGGCTTTTTACTTCGCTGTCTAGCGCCCACACGAACAATTCCATCAACGCAGTCACTTCCTGCGGAGGTCGATTCCAGTTTTCACTGCTAAAAGCATAGAGCGTTAACGCATCAATGCCGTTATTGGCGGCAAAAGAGACGGCGCGGCGAACAGATTTCGCTCCCGCTTTATGCCCAAAGGCTCGTATTTTCCCTTGTCTTTTCGCCCAGCGCCCGTTGCCATCCATAATGATTGCTACATGACGGCAGCCATGAGCTGGCAAGTTTTCGCTTATTGGTTGATTCGCAGACAACATAACGCGTTTTTTGTCCCTGAAAGGATTTAACGGTACTCAGGAATACTTAAGCCTGTACATAAAAAAGCCGTGTCAAACCACGGCTTACCTGACCACATAAAGTCAAATTCCTGCGATCAGGTGGCGCAGACTATATCACTGAAGCCCAACGCTAACAAATAGCACGACCACTAGTGCTTGCTTTATCACCAGCTTGCGAGACGTGTCACCTGTTTACGCGCAATATCACGAGCAGCTGTATCCACCGCCAGCACCTCTTCCACGCTTTGTGGCTCGCGCAAATCCATCATTTCCAGTACCGATAAATTTAAGGACGCGATATCGGTAAAACGGATCTGCTGATTCAGAAATGCGTCAACGGTAATTTCATTGGCTGCATTCAGTGCCGTCGTCGCCGCCTGCCCCTGGTCAAAGGCGTTCATTGCAAGCTTCAGACAAGGATAACGATCGTAGTCTGGTTCACTGAACGTCAGAGAACTGAGCTTACAGAAATCAAGCGGCTTCACGCCGGATTTCACCCGGTTCGGCCATGCCATTGAATGAGCAATAGGCGTACGCATATCCGGCTCGCCGAGCTGTGCCAGCACGCTGCCATCCTGATAGCGCACCATCGAGTGAATCACCGACTGCGGGTGGATCAGTACTTCCATCTGTTTCGCCGACGCATTAAACAGCCAGCGCGCTTCAATGTATTCCAGACCTTTGTTCATCATGGTGGCAGAATCCACGGAGATTTTACGCCCCATTGACCAGTTCGGATGACGGCACGCCTGATCCGGCGTCATTGCGCGCAGTTCAGAGAGTGGCGTTTCACGGAACGGGCCACCAGACCCGGTAAGCAGAATCGACACAACGCCATTCTGCTCCAGGTCAGCGTACCCCAGGTTCTGTTGAAAAGGTTGCGGTAAACTCTGAAAAATGGCGTTGTGCTCGCTGTCGACCGGTAAAAGACGAGCCCCGCGCTGTTTTACCGCGTCCATGAACAGACGTCCGCAGGTCACCAGCGACTCTTTATTGGCGAGCAAAACATCTTTACCGGCATCGATCGCAGCAAGTGTCGGCAGCAGCCCGGCTGCGCCGACAATGGCCGCCATAACCTGGTCAACCTCATCCAGCGCCGCCATCTCGCAGGCCGCCTGCTGGCCACTCAGCACCTCGGTTCGGCTGCCCTTCTCACGCAGTTGGGCTTTTAGCAGGCGCGCGCCCTCTTCGTCATCCATCACCGCATAGCGGGGCATAAACTCCAGGCACTGCTCGACCATACGCTGCACATTCTTACCGGCCACCAGCGCTGTCACGGTGTAAAGTTCAGGATTATGGCGGACGACGTCGAGAGTACTGCAACCAATGGAACCGGTTGAGCCGAGGAGTGTTAAATGCTTCATGAGATGCCCGAAAAAAGTTAGACCAGATAAAAGCAAAACGCCGCCAGCAAGACCCGAAGTCCCTCTGAACGGCGTTTATCAGTGTACGACAGAAATCAGAACTGCATCAGTTCCGCTTCTTTTTCTGCCAGCGCCGCATCAATTTTCTTGATGGCAGCGTCGGTCATTTTCTGAATGTCGTCCTGAGAACGACGATCGTCATCTTCGCTGATCTCTTTTTCTTTCAGCAGTGCTTTCACTTTATCGTTCGCATCGCGACGCACGTTACGCACGGAAACACGACCCTGCTCAGCTTCACCGCGAACCACTTTGATGAGATCTTTACGACGCTCTTCCGTCAGCGGAGGCAGCGGAACGCGGATGTCAGCACCCGCTGAGCTTGGATTCAGCCCCAGGTCAGAAGCCATGATCGCTTTCTCAACGGCCGGGCTCATAGAGCGATCGAAGACGTTGATTTTCAGCGTACGGGTATCTTCAACCGTCACGCTCGCGAGCTGACGCAGAGGGGTTGGCGTACCGTAGTATTCTACGATGATGCCATCCAGCAGGCTTGGGGAAGCACGGCCAGTACGGATTTTGCTGATTTGGTTTTTGAACGCTTCTACGCATTTGTCCATGCGTACTTCAGCATCTTTTCTGATGTCGTTAATCACGTTACGAATCCTTGAAAACTTGTCTCAGGCAGACTATCCGCCAGCACAGCGCTACAGGTGTGCTAAGTATAGTCGCGTTTAATTCATGACAACGCCAAAGGCGCGTCCAGGTAAGATACCACTACAAAGTAAAGCGGAATCTTACCTGTATTTATCGTCGACGGAAATTATTCCGTGATCAAAGTGCCTTCTTTTTCGCCCATGACCACGCGACGCAGTGCGCCAGGCTTGTTCATGTTGAAGACTCGGATCGGCAGTTTGTGGTCGCGAGCCAGCGTGAAGGCGGCAAGATCCATCACTTTCAGCTCTTTATCCAGCACTTCGCTGTAGCTCAGCTGATCGTACATGGTCGCAGAAGGATCTTTTGCCGGGTCGGCAGTAAACACGCCGTCTACTTTGGTCGCTTTCAGCACCACGTCGGCTTCAATTTCGATACCGCGCAGGCAGGCAGCGGAATCGGTGGTAAAGAACGGGTTACCCGTACCGGCGGAGAGGATCACCACGCGGTTGTTGCGCAGCAGGCTGATGGCCTCTGCCCAGCTGTAATTATCGCAAACGCCATTCAGGGGAATCGCGGACATCAGGCGGGCATTCACGTAGGCGCGATGGAGCGCATCACGCATTGCCAGGCCATTCATCACGGTTGCCAGCATACCCATGTGGTCGCCCACAACGCGGTTCATCCCCGCTTTCGCCAGACCAGCACCACGGAAAAGGTTGCCACCGCCAATGACCACGCCTACCTGGATACCCAGTTCGACCAGTTCTTTGATTTCCTGTGCCATGCGATCAAGGATGCTTGCGTCAATACCGAAGCCTTCCGATCCCTGCAGCGCTTCGCCACTCAGCTTAAGCAGAATGCGTTTGTACACGGGTTTTGCATTGGTAGCCATGTTTCTTTCCTGAGACTGTCAACGATTAAGATGGGAGTTAATTCTGGCGACATAATATGCCGCAAATCAGCACGGCGATACTGGAGCCTGTCTGATTTCCTGTGACGGGTGACAAAAAGAAGCCGCCCTCAGGCGGCTCCTTTTCAATCATTAAGACTGCTTGGACATTGCAGCAACTTCTGCTGCGAAGTCAGTCTCAACTTTCTCGATGCCTTCGCCCACTTCGAAGCGGATGAAGCCAGTTACGTCAGCGTTGTGCTCTTTCAGCAGCTGAGCAACAGACTTGCTTGGATCCATAACGAAAGGCTGGCCAGTCAGAGAAACTTCGCCGGTGAATTTCTTCATGCGGCCTTCAACCATTTTCTCTGCGATTTCTTTTGGCTTACCAGACTGCATCGCGATGTCCAGCTGAACCTGGTACTCTTTCTCTACCACTTCAGCAGACACGTCTTCTGGCTTAACGAATTCTGGTTTGCTTGCAGCGATGTGCATTGCCAGCTGTTTAACCAGCTCTTCGTCAGCGCCTTTAGCCGCAACCAGAACACCGATACGTGCACCGTGCTGGTAAGAACCCAGTACTTCGCCTTCCAGGGAAGATACGCGACGGATGTTGATGTTCTCACCGATTTTAGCAACCAGCGCAACACGTTCTTCTTCGAACTGTGCTTTCAGAACTTCAACGTCAGTGATTTTGCCAGCAACAGCTGCGTCCAGAACTTTGTTCGCAAATGCCTGGAAACCGCCATCTTTAGCAACGAAGTCAGTCTGGCAGTTAACTTCCAGAATGATGCCGTAGGTGCCGTCGATTTTAGTGATGATCACGCCGTCAGCAGCAACGTTGCCTGCTTTCTTAGCTGCTTTGATCGCACCGGATTTACGCATGTTTTCGATTGCCAGCTCGATGTCGCCGTTCGCTTCAGTCAGCGCTTTTTTGCAATCCATCATGCCTGCGCCAGTACGCTCGCGCAGCTCTTTTACCAGGGATGCGGTAATTTCAGCCATTCTTAAATCCTCGGGAGATGTGAACTGCCCGGCCGGAGGCCAAACAGTGTAAATTGAAAAAAGGGGCCGATAATGGGCCCCTATTCATACACGGTACTAATAAGGGGTAAAACCTTATTATTCAGCTTCTACGAAGCTTTCTTCCGCCTGAGAAGCCAGATCCTGGGAACGGCCTTCACGAACGGTAGCAGCTACAGCGCTCAGGTACAGGCTAACAGCACGGATTGCGTCGTCGTTACCCGGGATAACGAAGTCAACACCGTCCGGATCGGAGTTGGTATCAACGATAGCGAATACCGGGATACCCAGGTTGTTAGCTTCTTTGATAGCGATGTGCTCGTGGTCTGCATCGATTACGAACAGCGCGTCTGGCAGGCCGCCCATATCTTTGATACCGCCCAGGCTGTTTTCCAGCTTGTCCAGTTCACGAGTGCGCATCAGCGCTTCTTTCTTAGTCAGCTTGTCGAAAGTACCGTCCTGAGACTGGGTTTCCAGATCTTTCAGGCGCTTGATGGACTGACGAACAGTTTTCCAGTTGGTCAGCATGCCGCCCAACCAGCGATGGTTCACGAAGAACTGGTCGCAGCTGTTAGCAGCATCTTTCACAGCTTCGCTTGCAGCGCGCTTAGTACCAACGAACAGAATCTTACCTTTACGGGAAGAGATCTTGTTCAGCTCAGCCAGGGCTTCGTTGAACATTGGTACAGTTTTCTCAAGGTTGATGATGTGAACTTTGTTACGCGCGCCGAAGATGAAAGGCTTCATTTTCGGGTTCCAGTAACGGGTCTGGTGACCAAAGTGAACACCAGCCTTGAGCATGTCGCGCATGGAAACAGTTGCCATGTTTTAAAACCTCTATATTGAAAGTTGGGGTTATGCCTCCACGTATCCCATATTACCGACCCCGAAGGGCACCCCGGAATATGTGCCGATACGTGTGTGTTGTTACACAAAGTGAGATTTGTCGCTTCCGTCCAGCCTGTGTATCTGAGATGGATCGGAAGTCCGGCGCGCTTTATACCACAAAACACGACCAGAAACCAACAGTTGTTGGCGGAGTGTGCTGTTAATGATTCTCAATTTGGCACGGGGCGTGCCTGACTGATACCATTGACGACACTTAGACTAGTATTGTCGAAAAAATCGACATCGATGGACAGATTACATGGCTATCTCTATTAAGACACCTGAAGAAATTGAAAAGATGCGCGTCGCCGGTCGTCTGGCCGCGGAAGTGCTGGAAATGATCGAGCCGTTCGTAAAGCCGGGCGTCAGCACCGGCGAACTGGATCGCATCTGTAATGACTATATTGTTAACGAGCAGCACGCGGTTTCCGCCTGTCTCGGCTACCACGGTTTCCCGAAATCCGTCTGCATCTCTATTAATGAAGTGGTTTGCCACGGTATTCCGGACGACGAAAAACTGCTGAAAGATGGCGATATCGTCAACATCGACGTGACCGTCATTAAAGACGAGTACCACGGTGACACATCGAAGATGTTCATCGTTGGTAAACCAACGATTCTGGGCGAGCGTCTGTGCAAAGTGACGCAAGAGAGCCTGTACCTGGCGCTGAAAATGGTTAAGCCGGGCATCCGCCTGCGCACTCTCGGTGCCGCAATTCAGAAATTCGTGGAAGCGGAAGGTTTCTCCGTGGTGCGCGAATACTGCGGTCACGGCATTGGCCGCGTCTTCCATGAAGAGCCGCAGGTTCTGCACTATGATGCCGATGACGGCGGCGTGGTGCTGCAAAAAGGGATGACCTTTACCATTGAGCCAATGGTCAACGCGGGTGACTACCGCATCCGCACTATGAAAGACGGCTGGACGGTGAAAACCAAAGACAGAAGCTTGTCTGCCCAGTACGAGCATACTATTGTGGTAACGGACAACGGCTGCGAAATTATGACGTTGCGCAAGGATGACACCATCCCGGCGATACTGACGAACATTGAGTGATAAGAAGCCGGCAAACGCCGGCTTTTTTAATGGCGATAGCTTTTTCTTATGGGTGGCGCACGATGAGTAATCTATTACCCGAACAGTATGCTAACACAGCACTTCCCACCCTCCCCGACCAGCCCGATAACCCGGGCGTCTGGCCGCCGCACGAGCTGACCTGCGCGCACATAAAAGCCCATATGGATGTTTTCCACCGCTGGCTGGGCAGCGCGTTCGACGCGGGCGTCTCTGCCGAGCAGCTCATCGAAGCGCGCACCGAATTTATCGACCAGCTCCTGCAGCGTCTGTGGATCGACTACGGTTTCGGGCAGGTGAGCGACGTCGCGCTGGTTGCCGTCGGGGGCTATGGCCGCGGGGAGCTGCATCCGCTTTCCGATATCGACCTGCTGATCCTGAGCCGCAAAAAGCTGCCGGACGAACAGGCGCAGAAAATAGGCGAGCTGCTGACTCTGCTGTGGGACGTCAAGCTTGAAGTGGGCCACAGCGTGCGCACCCTGGAAGAGTGCCTGCTGGAGGGCCTATCGGACCTGACCGTCGCCACCAACCTGATTGAAACTCGCCTGCTGATTGGCGATGTCGCGCTGTTCCTGGAGCTGCAAAAGCATATTTTCAGCGACGGCTTCTGGCCATCTGAGAAATTCTTCGCCGCCAAGGTCGAGGAACAAAACCAGCGCCACCAGCGCTACCACGGCACCAGCTATAATCTTGAACCCGATATTAAAAGCAGCCCCGGCGGCCTGCGCGACATCCACACGTTACAGTGGGTCGCCCGTCGCCACTTTGGCGCCACCTCGATGGACGAGATGGTCGGCTTTGGATTCCTGACCGAGGCCGAGCGTAACGAGCTAAACGAGTGTCTGCACCTGCTGTGGCGCATCCGTTTTGCCCTGCATCTGGAAGTTACCCGCTACGATAACCGCCTGCTGTTTGACCGTCAGCTCAGCGTAGCGCAGCGGCTGAACTATCAGGGCGAAGGCAACGAGCCGGTTGAGCAGATGATGAAGGATTTCTTCCGCGTCACCCGCCGGGTCACCGAGCTGAACCAGATGCTGTTGCAGCTGTTCGACGAGGCCATTCTGGCCCTGACTGCCGACGAAAAGCCGCGCCCGATTGACGATGAATTCCAGCTGCGCGGCACGCTTATCGATCTGCGCGACGAAACGCTGTTTATCCGTGAGCCGGAAGCGATCCTGCGGATGTTCTACACCATGGTGCGCAACAGCACCATCACCGGGATCTACTCCACCACCCTGCGCCATCTGCGCCACGCGCGCCGCCATCTGACGCAGCCTTTGTGTTACATCCCGGAAGCGCGCTCGCTGTTCCTGAGCATGCTCCGCCATCCGGGTGCCGTCAGCCGCGGGCTGCTGCCGATGCACCGTCACAGCGTGCTGTGGGCCTATATGCCGCAGTGGTCGCACATCGTTGGGCAGATGCAGTTCGATCTGTTCCACGCCTACACGGTGGATGAACACACCATCCGCGTGATGCTCAAGCTGGAAAGCTTTGCCAAAGAAGAGACGCGCTCCCGCCACCCGCTGTGCGTGGAGCTGTGGCCGCGCCTGACCCATCCGGAACTGATCCTGATTGCCGCCCTGTTCCACGACATCGCTAAGGGCCGCGGCGGCGATCACTCGGTGCTGGGCGCGCAGGACGTGCTGAAATTTGCCGAACTGCACGGTCTCAATTCGCGCGAAACGCAGCTGGTCGCCTGGCTGGTGCGCCATCACCTGCTGATGTCGGTCACCGCCCAGCGTCGCGATATTCAGGACCCTGAGGTTATTAAGCAGTTCGCCGAAGAAGTTCAAACGGAAAACCGTCTGCGCTATCTGGTCTGCCTGACGGTGGCCGATATTTGCGCCACCAACGAGACCCTGTGGAACAGCTGGAAGCAGAGCCTGCTGCGCGAGCTGTACTTCGCCACCGAAAAACAGCTGCGACGCGGGATGCAAAACACCCCGGACATGCGCGAGCGCGTGCGTCATCACCAGCTGCAGGCGCTGGCGCTGCTGCGGATGGATAACATTGATGAAGAAGCGCTGCATCAGATTTGGGCCCGCTGCCGTGCCAACTATTTTGTGCGCCACAGCCCAAACCAGCTTGCCTGGCACGCGCGGCACCTGCTGAAGCACGATCTGTCTCAACCGATGATCCTGCTGAGCCCGCAGGCCACGCGCGGCGGAACGGAGATATTCATCTGGAGCCCGGACCGGCCTTATCTGTTTGCTGCCGTCTGCGCCGAGCTGGACAGGCGTAACCTGAGCGTTCACGACGCGCAGATTTTTACCACCCGCGACGGCATGGCGATGGATACCTTTATTGTGCTGGAGCCGGACGGCAGCCCGCTGTCCTCGGACAGGCATGAAGGGATACGCTTCGGTCTGGAGCAGGCGATCACGCAGCGCAGCTGGCAGCCACCGCAGCCGCGCCGTCAGCCGGCTAAGTTACGCCACTTTACCGTCGATACCGAGGTCAACTTCCTGCCGACCCACACCGACCGTAAATCGTTCCTGGAGCTGATCGCGCTCGACCAGCCAGGGCTGCTTGCTCGCGTCGGCCAAGTTTTTGCCGATCTGGGAATTTCGCTTCATGGGGCCCGAATTACAACCATTGGCGAGCGAGTAGAAGATTTATTTATAATCGCCACCGCCGACCGGCGTGCCCTTAATAATGACCTGCAGCTTGAAGTGCAACAACGGTTGACAGCAGCCCTCAATCCAAACGATAAAGGGTGACGTGTTTTTTAGTGAAATGGAAAGAGTAAACAATGCAGCAGTTACAGAACGTTATTGAGTCCGCTTTTGAGCGTCGCGCCGAGATCACTCCGGCAAATGTGGATACCGTTACCCGTGAAGCGGTAAACCAGGTTATTTCCCTGCTGGATTCCGGCGCCCTGCGCGTGGCAGAAAAAATCGACGGTCAGTGGGTCACTCATCAATGGCTGAAGAAGGCCGTGCTGCTCTCTTTCCGCATCAACGATAACCAGGTTATCGACGGAGCAGAAAGCCGCTACTTCGATAAAGTGCCAATGAAATTCGCGGATTACGACGAAGCGCGTTTCCAGAAAGAAGGCTTCCGCGTAGTCCCACCAGCGGCAGTTCGTCAGGGCGCATTCATCGCACGTAACACCGTGCTGATGCCATCCTATGTGAACATCGGTGCGTACGTTGACGAAGGCACCATGGTCGATACCTGGGCAACCGTCGGTTCCTGCGCGCAGATCGGTAAAAACGTTCACCTGTCCGGCGGCGTTGGCATCGGTGGCGTTCTGGAGCCACTGCAGGCTAACCCAACCATCATCGAAGACAACTGCTTCATCGGCGCGCGTTCAGAAGTGGTTGAAGGCGTGATCGTGGAAGAAGGCTCTGTGATCTCCATGGGCGTTTACATCGGTCAGAGCACCCGTATTTACGATCGCGAAACCGGCGAAGTGCACTACGGTCGCGTTCCGGCGGGCTCAGTGGTCGTTTCCGGTAACCTGCCGTCAAAAGACGGTAAATACAGCCTGTACTGTGCCGTTATCGTGAAGAAAGTGGATGCGAAAACCCGCGGTAAAGTGGGCATCAACGAACTGCTGCGCACCATCGACTAATCCCCGACGCGTTGATAAACCGGGACGCGCCTGTGCGTCCCGGTATAATCATCAAAAACGTCCGTTTCCGCAGTGGCGATTGCCATTCCCTTTTTTCTCAACCCTGCGATATCCGCCGCCATACGCTGGCTCCCCAGCCAGAAAAGCCCGTCGAGAGCCGTCACGGCCAGACCCGACTCCAGCGCCAGCTTCAGTCGCTCACGCGGCGCTTTTACCTCTTTGGCGATCTGCCGGAAGGGCTCTGCAGTAAGCCCGGTGGGATCGATCCGCCGAATGCGGGTGCTCATGCGGTACTGAAAAGCCTCAGGAATCGCATTGAGATCGGCTTTCAGGCTGTAGACGCAGCCAAAGCGCTTGCCGTTAAAGATGACGTTCTTCTGGCTTAGCTGAAACTCATCGCGCAGCCCGGCGATAAGCTGAGGGGCGCGGGTCAGCACCAGTCGGAACGGCAGTTCGAAGCTGGTGACATAATCCACGTTCAGTAAGGCAATACGTAAACGCTCTTCCGCACCCGCTTTTAGCTGGCGGCACTCTGCGGCAACTTCTGCCCACTGGTGCGTGAGCCTTGGGCTCTCATCTGCGGCGCCAAAGCTGTATTTTTCGATCTGATAATCAATGCGTCCTGACATGTCATTATCCCCGCGGGCTACGCTTTCGTGCGATAACTTTGCCTCATTTCCCCGCTTTTGAATACCCGTCTCGCTCGCCTTTTCTCAGCTGAAGTAACAATGATGAATCTCTTTACAAGCAAGTTCACCTCGTTACTTAATGCAAATTTTTTCTTTTAAAACATAGGTTTGTTGAAAAACAGGATTAACGATATTATTCGTGAACAGCAAATAATAATCTGGCCTTGCGGACAATAAACGGGAATCGTGCAATGAGTCATTACGGCAAAATAATTGGTGCGGGGATCGCAGGTCTGGTCACTCTGGCCGGGACGTATTTATGGGGAAAAAATAACGGCAAAGACGAAGGGATTGCTGAAGGGCAGCAGATCGCAAAAGCTGAATATGCCGAAAAGATCAAAAAACTCCAGACTGAACTGGCGGACAAGATGCGCGATATCAGTAAACGGGATGACTTTATCCTCGCGGCGTATGCGCTGGGGACATGCTGCATCAAGGCTAATGGCAAGACCCCAGCGGAAAATATTGCCCTGCTGGATGATGCAGTGTCTGGTCTTGTTCCGCGGGAAAAGTTACCTCAAGCCGTTCAGCAGAAGATCGTCGAGATGGTCGAAACACCGCCCAATCTGCCAACGGTTTGGTCACTTATAAATGAATATCAGCTTAACGATGCGAAAAGCCTGGAGAGGTTTAGCCTCATTGTTGGCATGATGGCAAGTCAGGATGAGCTAAGAACACAAAGCGAAAGTGATTTTATGGCCTCCTGGAACTTACTGGTTGCGGCCTGAGGACGACGGATGACAAATCTTAATGCACATCTCGCCAGAATGAAAAAGCTGCAACAGGTGCGGAATGCCCCTGCGCTAAAATCCGTGGCGACGGCGTCCGCCATCAAAGCTCATCTGACCGGAGAAGTCGATGCTGCATTTATAAAGGGGTGCGATACCGGCAGCATTTACCGCGAAGCGATCATGGGGGCCAACCTGACGGTCAGCAACGACGACGTTATGGCCCGCCTGAACGTAATCTCAACGGGCAGCGCCATCGACAATATCCTCGAACCCGTGTTTCTCAGCCTGCTCGACGGCACAATGCGCGCCTGCAATATCGGCACCCGACAAGGTGTTACCCCGTCCCGCCTGTACCAGGAGTGCCGGGCGTTCAGTTACGAAGCGCCCGAAAGAAATGCCTTTATGCTGGATAGCTACAGCGAGCACTTGAACGAGCGTCAAAACATTGACCGTTTTTCTGAACAATCGTCGTTTAACGGCGGCGAAATGACACGCAACAACGACTCTCTGAACATGCGCGATGGTGCAAAAATGAAGGCCCGTAAAGAGAACCATTTCTCCGGTAATCTGCGCGCTGAGGATGAATATGGTAACGGCACGATCTACCAGTACAAAAAACATGCGAAAAGCGAGGGAGAGCAGAAGCAGGCTGCCGAAGTCGATCATGTCGTCTCCTGCGCCGAAGTATGCAACAACCTCAAAAGCAACAAGGCTCTGAAGCTTGATGACATCAAAAATATTCTCAATATTGACGAAAATTATGCTGTTACCAGCATGCAAAACAACCGTGGCGAGAAAACCGGTAAGTTCGCTAAAACCCGCGAAGAACTCCAGCAGGAGATCGATCAGGGCTTTGTAGTTGTCAAAAAAGGGAAAAAAGATGTCGCACATCCGCTGACAGAAGAGGAAATCAAAACGCGGCAGGTGATGGTCGAGAAAATGGACATCGCGCAGCAAACGATGGATACCAAAACCAATGAAACCGTATTTGATAATATCCGCAAGGATCGCGACGTCCAAAAAGTTCTGGCGAAAGATGCGGCCCAGGCATCAGGTCATCAGTCGCTGGGCGATCTCATTCTCTTCATTATCAAGCCTCTTTACTATGAGCTGCGCAGCTGTTTAACGCACGGTATTGAAGCTGGCGTAGGTGCGAGCGATTTTTCGCAGGCTCTGTCGATTCGTCTTGGTCGCATGAAAGATTACATTCTCAAAAACGCTGTCGTTTTATTAAAAGATGTTGCCGTCGGTTTTATTAAAAATTTCGTGTCGATGCTGCTGGAAGGGATTGTTAACTGCTTCGTTGGCGTGTTCAAAAACATCATGCGGATGGTAAAAGAAGGCTTTAAGGTCCTGATGCAGACGGCACCGATCCTCAGGGATAAACACAGCAGTATGGCCCAAAAAGGCGATGCCATTCTTAAGCTTGTAGCAGGTTCTCTTTCCGTCTTTGCGGCTATTGGCCTTGAGTCATGGCTCAGCAGCCTTGGTCTACCAGGACCGCTTCCCATTTTACTCTCATCGGTCCTGACCGCCGTGATTACGGCGCTGGTGATGTTCCTGCTGGATAAGCTCGATCTGTTCGGCGTCAATCAGGCAATCAAAAAACAGCGGATCGACGAACTGTTGGAACAGGAAATTACCACCACGGAAAGCGAAATGCTGGCCTCCCTCGCCTTACTGCGCTAGCGCTCAGATCGTCAGGTTTTGGTATTAAATTGATTTCCACTTGACGTAGTCGTTAAAAACAACAATAAACGAGTGGGGGCAATGCACCTTCCCTGCCCGGTAATTTCAGTGAAATGTAATCAGGATCGACCCCGCTTTTTTTGTATATGAGGGTGGCAAAAAGGAATTTTTTCATTAATTATTCAAAGGTTATGTTGAGATAAGGGTACCGCTATGTACGATAATCTGAAAAGTCTGGGCATTACCAATCCTGATGAAATCGATCGTTACAGCCTTCGCCAGGAAGCCAACAACGACATTTTAAAAATCTATTTTCACAAGGATAAAGGAGAGTTTTTCGCCAAGAGCGTGAAGTTTAAATATCCACGCCAGCGTAAGACCGTCGTCGCTGACGGCGTAGGACAAGGGTACAAAGAGGTGCAGGAAATCAGCCCTAACCTGCGCTATGTGATCGATGAACTCGATCAGATTTGCCAGCGCGATCGCACCGAAGTCGATCTCAAGCGTAAGATCCTCGACGATCTGCGTCACCTTGAAAGCGTTGTCACCAACAAGATCAGCGAGATTGAAGCGGATCTTGAGAAATTAACGCGGAAATAAAAGCAAAACGGCAATCCCTGATTGCCGTTTTTAGTGTTTGCGCCCTCTCCCCGTGGGAGAGGGATGGGGTGAGGGCACCAGACCGCACTCAGTCATCTCTGTTCGTCCAGCTGCAACGCGACATAGAGCAGCAGCCTGTCGTCAAAGTTCCCCAAATCCAGCCCCGTCAGCTCCGAGATCCGGTTTAGCCGGTACTCAAGCGTATTGCGGTGAATAAACAGCGCTTTTGAGGTCGCCAGCGGTTGCACGTTATGGCGAAACCACGCCTGCAGCGTCCGGCGCAGCAACCCATTGTTGTCCATCGCCTTCAGGCGCGCTAATGGCCGCGCCAGCTCATTGGCCTGCCAGCCGCCGCGCAGGCTGTCGAGCAGCACCGGCAGAATCAGATCCTGATAGAAATAACTGCGGCTCTCCGGCATCCGCTGCTTGCCCACCATCATGGTGGTGCGCGCGGTACGCCAGGACCGGGCGATGCTGCCCGGCCCGGTAAAGTAATTGCCCAGGGCAACGCGAAAACGCAACTGGCCGTTCTCCTGCATACGGGAAATCAGCAGTTCCACGCGACGACGATGATCTTCCGCATCCCAGCGGCCGAACGCATTGAGCGCGGGTTTGAGTACCACCATTTCCGTCAGCGAGACGATCGCCACCAGGTTGTCACGCTCCGGCGTCGCCAGCGCATTTTGCAGCTGCTGCAGCTCGGCCATCGCGCTGTCTACGCCAAGCTGTCCGCTATCGACCTCAATCACCGCCACCACGCGCGGCTGGTTCAGATCGATCCCCAGACGCTGCGCCCATTCGCTGAGTGCAGGCGTATGTTCTTCCGCCTGAATCAGGTTCATCACCAGCTCTTCACGTAAACGACTGTCCTGGGCAAGCAGATGCATCAGGCGCGACTGCTCCAGCATCATTTCCGCCGTCATGCAGACCAGCTCGCCGTATTTACGCAGGGATTCCGGTTCGCCCGTCAGGCCAATGACGCCAACAATTTCCCCTTCCAGACGCAGCGGCAAGTTGATCCCCTGACGCACGCCGTGCAGGTGTTTTGCTACCGCATCATCGATATCAACCACGCGGCCCTGAGAGAGCACCAGCAGGGCTCCTTCGTGCAATTCCCCAATACGCTCGCGATCGCCGCTGCCAATAATGCGCCCGCGGGCATCCATTACGTTGATATTGGTATCAATGATGCGCATGGTGCGCGCCACGATATCCTGCGCCATTTTGGTATCAAGATGCCAGCCAGCCATGTAACCCTCCTGTGAGCAGAGCTCAAGCATAGGGAAGTTCAGCAGCGACTGCATTGTGCGAATGCACAAAGTGAGAGGGGGAAGTATGGAGTTGCGGTAGGCGTCACAGAAACGAGAAAGCCCCTGCGTACAGGGGCTTAAGAGAATTACTGCATCAGCAGGTAAATTGAGGTGTCACCGCGCTGGATATTCAGCGCCAGCACGGACGGTTTGCTGTCGAGAATTTTGCGCAGTTCAGCGATGTTTTTCACCGGTTGCTGGTTAGCTCCCATGATCACATCGCCTTTTTTCAGGCCGATACGGGCAGCAGGTGAATTTGCTTTCACGTTGTTCACCACCACGCCTTTGTCCTGGCCCTTGTTACTCATCTCTGCGCCTTCAATTCCGCTGAAGATGGTGCTGGAGTCCACCTGATTCTGGCTGCTCTGCTGCAGCTCCAGGCTTACGTTAACCGGTTTGCCGTCACGCAGCAGGCCAAGGGTCACTTTGCTGCCAATTGGCATCGAGCCCACTTCCGCACGCAGGGCGGCAAAGCTACTGATCGGTTTACCGTTCAGAGAGGTGATCACATCACCCGCTTTAATGCCCGCCTTCGCTGCAGAGGAGTTCGGCATAACCTGGCTGACGAACGCACCGCGCTGCGCATCCACCTTCATCGCTTTCGCCAGCTCGGAGTTCAGCTCGGTACCCATAATACCCAGCTCACCGCGTTTCACCTGGCCGTACTGCACCATCTGAGCAGTCAGGTTTTTCACCATGTTGCTCGGGATAGCAAAGCCGATCCCGATGTTGCCGCCGTCCGGTGCCAGAATAGCGGTGTTGATACCGATCAGCTCGCCGTTCAGGTTCACCAGCGCACCGCCGGAGTTACCACGGTTAATGGCCGCATCCGTCTGGATGAAGTTTTCATAGTTTTCCGCATTCAGGCCACTACGGCCCAACGCAGAGACGATACCCGAGGTCACGGTTTCACCCAGACCGAACGGGTTACCGATAGCGACGGTGTAATCGCCCACGCGCAGCGCATCGGAGTCGGCAATTTTAATCGCCGTCAGGTTCTTCGGATCCTGAATCTGGATCAGCGCGATGTCGGAGCGCGGATCTTTACCCACCACTTTAGCATCGAATTTACGACCATCGCTCAGCTGAACTTTAATGGTGCTGGCGTTATCCACAACGTGGTTGTTGGTGACCACGTAGCCTTTTGCGGCATCAATAATCACACCGGAACCAAGCGCCATGAATTTCTGTTGCTGGCCGCCGCCCTGGCCGTCATCCCCTGCGCCACCGCCCTGACAGAACGGAGAACTCTGGAACGGCGAACCGTCCTGGCAGAACGGTGAATTGTCACCGAAGAACTGCTGGAAGTTACGCGGCATGCGCGGCGTATTGACGGTCGTGCTGCCCTCAACGTTAATACTCACCACCGATGGCATCACTTTTTCGAGCATCGGTGCCAGGCTTGGCATCTGCTGCGCGGTTGCTGCCGACGACGCGGTCTCAGCTGCAGTAGCAGTCAGAGGAGACAGCGCTAAACCTAAACTCAGAGCCAGTGCACTCATTGCTAATGTGGTTTTTTTCATGTTTCTCAATCTCGATTTACAGGTAACGCAAAATTGCTGTGTAACTCAGATTCATTTTATACCGCTTAGTTCCGGCCATAAGTTTATGGAAAAGGTAAAAATTTATTGGCCTTCTTTACAAAACTCCGGAATTATTCCACTGCCATGAGCTTGCGGTATTCATCCCAGGCATACAAATCGGTCATGCCGCTGATATAGTCCTGGATTAGACGGCAGCGATAATAATATTCCATCACCGGCCATTCCAGAGCGTGGCGATCCAGCTTACCCATCGCTTCGACATACGCCAGCCGATGGCGGGTAGAAAGTTTTTGATAAAGCCGGGATTCGATAGGAATTCGCCGCACGCGTTCTTTTTCCACCAGCTCGCTAAACTCCTCGACGGGGAGCTGAAGCAACGGGGAATAAATTTCCAGTAATCCGCTGATTACACGGTATCCCTGCAGTTCCAGCTGCTCGACATCAGGATGGCTGAACACATGCCGCATCGCCACATGTTTATAAAGCTCAAGGAGTTGGCTGAAACTGCTGTCATCTTCCAGCAGCGCATGATTGAATTCCCCGCTAAAGATTTGCGGCAAATTATCAATAAAGCGCGAGGCGGCATACGGCACCAGTTTATTTAATGTATTGACCCGCAAATACATAAAGAACTGATCTTCCGTACTGCGGCTCAACGTATTTGAGCGCGATTTTTCCCAGGCATTTTCGACAACCTGCGCAAACAGCGATCCTTTTTCATGGGTTCCCCATGCCGCATAAAGATGCTGATAAAGCTCCTCGACGCTGAATATTCTTTTCTCAACGGCATCTTCCAGGTCAGCCACGCAATAGGAAATATCGTCGGCGGCTTCCATAATCCACGTCAATGGGAATCGGCCGTTTGGCGTCAGGGAAAGTTCTTTACGCAGCCGTTCTATATAGGCCTCTTCGGAAAGGTAATAGCCCGGTTTTTTCATTAAATAGCTGTGAGATGCGGGCGTCTCCCCCATCCACCACGCGGGACGCGTATATTTCAAAATGCAGCCAACCTGCGCCCAGGTCAGGTTCATGCGCATCAGGGAGTGCACCAGCCGGATCCCCTGCGCGTTGCCCTCAAAGTGACAGAGATCCTGGCGCACTTTGCGGCGCAGATCGTTCAGCCCTTCTTCGCCTTCACGCAGGCATAAATCGCGCACGATGCAGCGGTCATCGCTGAGTGGCTGGCTTGCCGCATCCGACGGATAAAGCCGTTGTTTAAACCAGTCATTAATAGCCGCCTCGCCAAAGTGGCCAAAAGGCGGGTTGCCGATGTCGTGCATCAGGCAGGCCATCTCAACGATGCTCTCGAAAGGCCCCGTCAGCTCATCCAGGCCATAGGTTTCCAGTAAACGCTGCTCTTTGAGGCGGCTTAAAATCTCTTTGGCAATATAACGCCCGACCTGCTGCACTTCCATGGAGTGAGTTAAGCGCGTGCGCACCGCGGCGTTACGCTCCAGCGGGAATACCTGGGTCTTTTGCTGCAGACGCCGGATGGCGGGCGAGTTAATAATCCTGCCGCGATCGCTTTCGAAGATACGCAGGATCTCATGTTCGCTCTTTTCGCCCTGCGGCGAACGGAAACGTCGGTGCCAGTTAATTTTGGTACGAAAATCGATTGGTGACATGTGCTCCCCCGCGTGAGAATGCGTTTCCCCTTAACCGCATGATAGACTATGCCTCTTAACAAGGCACATCGCGAGTAAATCTATGAAAATCGGCATTATTGGTGCAATGGAAGAAGAAGTTACGCTCCTGCGTGACAAAATTGAGAACCGTCAGACCCTCTCTCTCGGGGGTTGTGAGATCTACACCGGGCAGTTGAACGGTGTTGAGGTGGCTCTGCTGAAATCAGGCATCGGTAAAGTGGCTGCTGCGCTGGGTGCGACCCTGCTGCTTGAGCGCTGCAAGCCGGACGTCATCATTAACACGGGCTCAGCAGGCGGTCTGGCACCGACGCTGAAAGTGGGCGATATCGTTGTCTCCGACGAAGCGCGTTACCACGATGCTGACGTCACCGCGTTCGGCTACGAATACGGCCAGCTTCCGGGCTGCCCGGCAGGGTTTAAAGCTGACGATAAACTGATAGCGGCGGCTGAAGCCTGCATTGCTGAGCTCAATCTCAACGCGGTACGCGGCCTGATTGTCAGCGGTGATGCGTTCATCAATGGCTCGGTCGGTCTGGCGAAAATCCGTCATAACTTCCCGCAGGCGGTTGCCGTAGAGATGGAAGCGACCGCGATTGCGCACGTTTGCCACAATTTCAGCGTACCGTTCGTGGTGGTTCGCGCCATCTCTGACGTGGCAGACCAGCAGTCTCACATCAGCTTCGACGAGTTCCTGGCCGTTGCGGCAAAACAGTCCACCGTGATGGTGGAACGCCTGGTGCAGAACCTGGCGCGTGGCTAAACGGTCTATCAGGGCGCTGGCCGCCCTGCTGCTGCTTGCACCGGCGTGGCTGTTCGCCGCGCCGCGTGTGATTACCCTCTCTCCCGCTAACACCGAACTGGCGTTTGCCGCCGGGATCACCCCCGTTGGCGTCAGCAGCTTTTCAGATTACCCCCCACAGGCGGCCGGCATTGAACAAGTGGCAACCTGGCAAGGGATGAATCTTGAGCGCATTGTGGCGCTTAAGCCGGATCTCGTGCTGGCCTGGCGCGGCGGTAACGCCGAGCGGCAGGTTAACCAGCTCACCTCACTTGGCATCAAGGTCATGTGGGTTGACGCGGTAAGTATTGAGCAGGTCGCTCAGGCTCTGCGCGCCCTGGCCCCTTATAGCCCTGCGCCTCAAAAAGCCGTGAGTGCGGCGAACCAGATGCTCAGCGACTATGCCGCGCTGAAAGCCCAATACGATACGCCTGTTAAAAAGCGCATCTTCCTGCAGTTCGGCAGCCAGCCGCTGTTTACCACCGGAAAAGGCTCAATTCAGAACCAGGTGCTGGAAGTGTGCGGCGGTGAAAATATCTTTGCTGCCAGCCGGGTACCGTGGCCTCAGGTGAGCCGTGAGCAGGTCCTGGCGCGCCAGCCGCAGGCTATCGTCGTGGTTGGAAATGCAAGCGAGATTCCTAAAATTAAACAATTCTGGCAGAGCCAGCTAAAAATTCCGGTGATCCCACTCAACGGTGACTGGTTTGAACGCGCCAGCCCGCGTATTATCCTCGCCGCAAAACAGCTCTGTGCCGCCCTGGCAGAGGGTCATTAACATTTGTTCGAGGATTTAACGATGCTCGTTTATTGGCTGGATATTCTTGGTACAGCCGTTTTTGCTATCTCCGGCGTCCTGCTCGCCGGAAAACTACGCATGGATCCGTTTGGCGTGCTGGTGCTTGGCGTGGTGACCGCCGTTGGCGGCGGGACAATCCGCGATATGGCGCTGGCGAATGGCCCGGTGTTTTGGGTGAAAGATCCTACCGATCTTGTGGTCGCGATGGTCACCTGTCTGTTGACCATTGTGCTGGTTCGCCAGCCCCGCCGATTACCCAAATGGATATTGCCGGTGCTGGATGCCGTCGGTCTGGCCGTGTTTGTCGGTATTGGCGTCAATAAGGCGTTTAATGCGGGCACCGGCCCGATGGTGGCGATCTGCATGGGCGTGTTAACCGGCGTGGGCGGCGGCATCATTCGCGACATTCTGGCGCGTGAGGTGCCGATGATCCTGCGTACTGAAATTTACGCAACGGCCTGTATTGCGGGCGGCATTGTCCACGCGACCGCGTATTACACCTTTGCAATTCCGCTGGAAAACGCCGCGATGCTGGGGATGATCGTGACGCTGGCGATACGTTTAGCGGCGATACGCTGGCACCTGAAGCTGCCGACGTTTGCGCTGGATGAAACTTCAAGATAGGCGTCGTTTATAAGCCCGGTGGCGCTTCGCTTACCGGGCCTACAATCCGCATTCAGGCTTAAATGCTGAACGAAGAACCACACCCGCAGGTGCTTGTTGCGTTCGGGTTGGTCACCACAAAACGCGAACCTTCCAGACCTTCGGTGTAATCCACCGAACCGCCCACCAGATACTGCAGGCTCATCGGGTCAACTACCAGCGCGACGCCTTGCTTCTCGATGGTCATATCGCCGTCGTTCACCTGATCGTCAAAGGTAAAACCGTACTGGAAGCCGCTGCAGCCGCCACCGGTAATATAGACACGCAGTTTCAGATCCGGATTGTCTTCGTCGGCAATCAGGGTTTTCACTTTATTGGCTGCTGCTTCGGTAAACTCCAGCGGCACAGCTACGTCATCACTCATCTTATGCTCCCATGAATACTGCTATTGGGTAAAATTCACCCAATTCTTTTCGTCATTATCTAATACCCTGGTAATTCATTCAAGTATTCTGCGTGGCGGCCCGCTCCGCCTCTTGTTTTGCCAGGGTACGCGCGAGGATGGTGGAGTATAGCGGTTTTCCACCCAGGAATTGGGCTAATAGTGTCGCGCCGAGACAGGTAATGATCATTGGCAAAATGAGCTGGTAATTATCCGTCATCTCCAGCACCAGCACGATGCCGGTTAACGGCGCGCGCAGGGACGCGGCCAGCAGCGCCCCCATCCCGGCCACTGCAAAGGTGCCGGCGTCCAGGTGGTAAGCGGGGAAACCTGCCTCAGCCGCCATACCAAACGCGGTGCCGAGCAGCGTTCCCAGTGCCAGCATCGGGGCAAAAATCCCGCCGGGCGCGCCGGAGGAGAAGCACAGTACCGTCGTAATGACCCTGGAGAAAAACATAAACAGCAGCAAACCCACGCTGAAATTCCCGGCTGCGGCAATGGGAATCAGCCCGAAACCGCCGCCCGCGGCATTCGGTTCGATAAAGCCGAGCACGCCACAAATGCCGCCCAGCAGGCCGCCCATCAGCACCCATTTCGTGGTATTGCCGCCGTGAACGCGCTGGAACATATCCTGAGCGCGTAAGATAAAGGTGTTAAACAGCGGGCCCACCACACCAAAAATCATGCCGAGGATCAGGTATAGCCACAGGGTGTTAACCGGTGCGTTGGTCAGTTTACCGACTTCAATCACCGCCCCTTCGCCATTAAAGATGCGAAAGACGATGCTCGACATAATGACGCCGGTAAAGACCGCTTTAATGGAGATCAGGTTGTAGCGGAACTGCGCGCGCATCTCTTCGATGATGAACAAAATACCGGCCAGCGGCGCGTTAAACGCCGCAGAAAGCCCCGCCGCTGCACCGGTAGCCAGCAGCGTATGGCGCGCCTCGGCGCTGCGCATGCGGAACAGATCGCCCACCATGCGGCCGACGTTCCCCCCCAGCTGCACCGTTGGCCCTTCCCGGCCGAGCACCATCCCTGCGCCCAGCGTCCCCATGCCGCCAATAAACTTAACCGGGATCACCCGCCACCAGCGCACCGGGCGCAGCTCCTCCAGCGCGCCTTCAATTTCCGGGATGCCAGACCCGCCCGCCTCCGGGGCGAATTTACGCACCAGAAAATACCCCACCATGGCAAACAGCGCAGACAGGCCGAATGCCGCTACCCAGACCAGCCATTCGCGATCGGCAAAACCGGCTACGGTACCCACTCGCCAGTTGAGTACGGCATTAACCGCTTTTTCAAACGCCACGCCAACCAGCCCTGCAAGGGTACCCACCACGGCAGCAGCAAGCAGGATCGCCAGCGGCGTTTTATCGCGATTGAGCAGCCGCCGAATGCTGATTCGGTGCTGGACGCGCGTAAACTGTTGTTCTTCGAAAGACGGGGAATCTGATTTCATGTCCTGTTCTTATTCGTCATACAAAAAGCCGCGAAGATTTTACCAGAGACCTTCCCTGCGACGCCTGAAAAATACTTAACAAATCTTAAAGCATTAACAGGCTAAAAATTTCATAACCTTCTGCGGATCACTTAGAATAGTGTGCTTAATCATTTTATACGAACCAGGAACGACGCCATGAGCAAGTCTGAAAACCTCTACAGTGCAGCCCGCGAGCTAATCCCCGGTGGCGTGAACTCGCCAGTACGCGCCTTTACCGGCGTGGGCGGCACGCCGCTGTTTATTGAACGTGCTGACGGCGCGTATCTGTATGATGTCGATGGCAAAGCCTATATCGATTACGTCGGTTCCTGGGGGCCGATGGTTCTCGGACATAACCATCCCGCCATTCGTAACGCGGTCATCGAAGCCGCGCAGCGCGGCCTGAGCTTCGGTGCGCCGACCGAGATGGAAGTGAAAATGGCGGAGCTGGTTACCGAACTGGTGCCGACCATGGACATGGTGCGTATGGTGAACTCCGGTACCGAAGCCACCATGAGCGCCATCCGTCTGGCGCGCGGCTTTACTGGTCGCGACAAAATCATCAAATTCGAAGGCTGCTACCACGGCCATGCGGACTGCCTGCTGGTGAAAGCGGGCTCCGGCGCGCTGACCCTCGGCCAGCCAAACTCGCCTGGCGTACCTGCTGATTTCGCGAAACACACCCTGACCTGCACCTACAACGATCTGAACACCGTTCGCGCGGCGTTCGAGCAGTATCCGCAGGAGATCGCCTGCATTATCGTTGAACCGGTTGCGGGCAATATGAACTGCATCCCGCCGCAGCCTGACTTCCTGCCGGGCCTGCGCGCGCTGTGCGATGAGTTCGGCGCGCTGCTGATCATCGATGAAGTGATGACCGGCTTCCGCGTGGCACTGGCGGGCGCCCAGTCTTATTATGAGGTTGAGCCGGACCTGACCTGCCTCGGCAAAATCATCGGCGGCGGCATGCCGGTCGGTGCTTTCGGTGGTCGTAAGGACGTGATGGAAGCCCTGGCACCAACCGGCCCGGTTTACCAGGCGGGCACGCTCTCCGGTAACCCAATTGCCATGGCTGCAGGCTTCGCCTGTCTGACCGAAGTGGCGCAGCCGGGTATTCATGAAACCCTGACGGACCGTACCACGCAGCTGGCAAACGGTCTGCTGGAAGCCGCAGAAGAAGCGGGAATTCCGCTGGTTGTTAACCACGTGGGCGGCATGTTCGGGATTTTCTTCACCGATGCGAAAACCGTGACCCGCTATCAGGACGTGGTGAAGTGCGACGTTGAACGCTTCAAGCGCTTCTTCCACCTGATGCTGGAAGAAGGCGTGTACCTGGCACCGTCCGCGTTCGAAGCGGGCTTTATGTCCGTGGCGCACAGCGAAGAAGATATCAATAACACCATCGACGCGGCGCGTAAGGTGTTTGCGAAGCTTTAAGGGCATTGCCGGGTGGCGCTAACGCTTACCCGGCCTACGATGTTCTCCCTCTCCCCGTGGGAGAGGGTATCAGGCCGCACCTGACTACCGACTCTGCTTTCTCAACAGATAGATAAAGTAAGGCGCACCGATAAAGGTCGACAACAGGCCCGCCGGGATCTGATACGGGAACAGCACCATCCTTCCACACCAGTCGGCAAACACCAGAATGACCCCGCCCGTCAGGGCCGACATCACAATATGTGGCATCGTCCGTCGGAAACCCATCATTCTGGCGATATGCGGCGCCATCAACCCTACAAAGCTTAGTGGACCGATGGTCATGGTGGCGGTTGCCGTCAGACACGCCGCCAGCAGAAGAAGCGCGACGCGCGTTGGCGTCAGCGCTAAGCCAACCGCACGCGCGGTTTCGCCCCCCAGCGGCAGAATGGTCATCCAGCGACGGCACAGCGGTACCATCGCCAGCAGCACGATCATAACGCTCCCTGACCAGGCAACCTGGCTGGCGGTGGCGTTGTACGTTGAGCCGGAAATCCAGGTCAGGATCTTCGCCATGCGCGGATCGCCGCTCGCCTGCAGCATCATCAGCAGCATAGTAAAGGCGGTGCTGAGCGCCATACCGGCCAGCAGCATGCGGTGCGGAGAAAATCCGCCGCGGCCAGAGGCAACCAGAATAATCATCAGCGTGGCCGCCGCACCGATACTCCCGGCAGGCATCAGCCAGCCAAACGCATTGCCCGGCACCAGGAAGAGCATCAGCACCACGCCAAAGGCCGCGCCGGAGCTGATCCCCAGCACTTCAGGGCTTGCCATCGGGTTACCGGTCAGACGCTGAATAATACAGCCCGCCACCGCCAGCATCACCCCGGCAATCAGCGCGGAGAGAATACGCGGCCAGCGCCACTGCAGCAGTTCGTTGAGTAAGTCACCCGTTGCCCAGTGCCAGCCTGCGGCATCGCGCCCAAACGCGAGGGCGGCAAACGAGGCGATAAGCAACACCGCCAGACCAGCAAGGCTGAACCACAGCACCGACTGACGTTCAGCGTAGACCTTATCGCCCGCGTCCATCGCTGGGGCGCTGATACTGCGCAGACGCGGGAGCAGCCACAGCAGCAGCGGCGCACCGATAAGCGCCGTTGCCGACCCGGTAGACACTTCCATCCAGACGCGCGCCAGCCAGAGAATGATCTGATCGGAAAGCCAGAGGATCAGCGCCCCGATCAGCGGCGCCAGCAGCAGACGTGCCAGAAGGCGACGCGCCCCGAGCATTTTCGCGAGCAGCGGCGCAAAGAGGCCGATAAACCCGATGATGCCAACCGCGTTAACCAGCAGAGCGCTTAACACAATCGCCAGCGTGAGCGCCGCCAGACGAGCCAGCGACAGCGCCAGCCCCAGGTTGCGCGCCACGCCATCATCCAGCCCCATCAGAGTGAGCGGGCGAAGCAGCAGCAGCGTGAGCACCACGCCGCCAAACAATTGTGGCCACAGGCGCTGGACGATACTCCAGTCGGTCTGGGTGAGCGTGCCGGTGCTCCACATAAACATGCTTTGCAGCTGGTCGTGGTGAAACAGCACCAGCAGCTGGTTGATCGCACCGCAGTAGAGGCTGACGACCAGCCCGGCGAGGATCAGCGTGACCGGCGAGAGACGTTTTCCCCAGGCCACGCCAAAGACCAGCGCGCCCACGACGCAGGCACCTGCCAGCGCGGCAAACTGCGAGGTTAATGCCCCCGGCAGCGTCCAGAGGGTGGTGATAGTGATCCCCAGCTGTGCACCCGTCGCCACGCCCAGCGTGGTTGGCTCCGCCAGCGGGTTACGCAGCACCTGCTGGAACAGCACGCCCACCAGCCCCAGCCCCGCCCCGACCAGCAGGGAGATGCTAAGACGCGGCAGCAGGCTGTAGTGGAACAACATCTGCTGAATATTGTCGATATCCGGAGCGGCAAACGCGGCCGCCCACTGCTCGCGCGGCAGTGCCGTGGAGAGGTTGAACCCGGTTAGCGCCAGCGCCGCCAGAAAAATCAGCCCCAGCAGCAGCGCCGGGAAACGGGCAATACGCGTACTCATGCTTTGCCCCCCATCACGTTGTCCAGCACGCGGGCAAAGTGCATTGCCGACAGCGTCGCGCCGTAAAACCATACCGCAGGGGCGCGCAGGAAGCGCTGCTCGCGCACGAACGGCATCGCCTGCCAGAGTGGGGTCGCCATCAGGGTTTGCATTTCACGCTCGTTGCCGTGGTCAAAGCACAGCACGTCGACGTCGCGAAACGCCGCCAGGCGGTCGATGCCCACGGCGGTGCTTCCCCAGAACGTCATCTCGCCTTCCCAGGCGTTGCGAATGCCGAAGTTGTCGAGCACTTCCTGGAACAGGCAGTTCTTGCCAAAGACCAGCATATGGCGGGCATCCAGCAGCGTCACCATCAGCAAAGGCCGATCGCCACGGCGGGCAAAGCGCGGCTTAAGAGACTCAATCAGCGCGTCAAACTCATCGAGATGCTGTTTTGCTTCCGCTTCCCGGTTGAGGAACTGGGCCATCTCATGGATGGAATTTTTTGCCATGGTCAGCGGCTTTTTACCGTCGCTAAAGGAAAAGCCTCGTCCCGGCGCAATCTTCGCCATGATCTCTTCCGACGGGCCATACCCCGCAGACCAGAACAAATAAGACGGTTTCATCTGCGTGAGAAGCTCAAGGTTTGGCTCCGTGCGTAGACCGATGTCGATGACCGAGTCCGGCAGTTTTGGCTCATTCACCCACAGGGTGTAGTTGGGAATGTCGGCCACGCCGTAGGGCGTGATACCCAGGGCCATCATCAGCTCGACGGGTAACCACTCCAGCGCCACGATGCGGTGCGGATCGATAGCGGCGGCGCGGGCCGGGGCCATCTTCAACAGCAGCGGCGAGAGCGCCATGGCCGTCAGCAGGCGACGGCGGCTAATGTATGTTGAATCCAGCATCAGTAGACAAAGCTCACGGGAGCAGCCCCGGCAGGGTGAGGCAAAATACCCATCGGAATACCGTAAATATGTTCCAGCGTTTCGCTGCGCATCAGCTCAGACGGCGTGCCCTGAGCGATCATTTCACCGCCGCGCAGCGCGACGAGGTAGTCACAGTAGCGCGCCGCCATGTTGATATCGTGCAGGACAGCGATCACCGTCAGGCCGCGCTGCTGGCTTAAGCGATGCACCAGCGCCAGCACGTCGACCTGATGGGCGATATCCAGCGCCGAGGTCGGTTCATCCAGCAGCAGGCAGCGGCTGTCCTGCGCCACCAGCATCGCAATCCACGCCCGCTGACGTTCACCGCCGGACAAACTATCCACCAGGCGATGCGCCAGCGGTTTTAGCCCTACCAGCGCAATCGCCTCTTCTACTTTCTCCCGGTCGGCGACGCCGAAGCGGCCAAGCGCCCCGTGCCACGGATAGCGGCCAATCGCTACCAGCTCACGCACCGTCATCCCTTCCGCCTGCGGCAGCTGCTGCGGCAAGTAGGCCACCTTGCGGGCAAAGGCTTTACTGCTCCAGCCCTCCAGCGGCCGATCGTCCAGCAGAATATCCCCTTCAGAAGGTGGCTGGTGGCGTCCCAGCATCTTGAGCAGCGTGGATTTACCGGAACCGTTGTGGCCAATCAGGCCCGTCACTTTACCGGCAGGGAACGTCAGAGAGAGCGGATGCAGCAGGGTGCGCCCGGGTACGCGAAAGGAGAGATTATTGAGCGTAAAGGTGGTGTCGGATTGCGTTTTATTATCCTGCATGTCAGCCAACTTAAATAAAAAGGGCACGGCGAACCGTGCCCATAAAGAGGTTAGAAGCGGAAGGTCGCAGTGGCGACAACCTGGCGTTCAGCACCCCAGAAGCAACCGTAGGTGTTGAAGCAGCTGGCAACGTACTCACGATCGAACAGGTTGTTCACGTGCAGCGCGACGTTTGATCCGGCCATGCCTACACGCGCCAGATCGTATCTGACCAGTGCATCAACCAGTGTATAGCTTCCAACAGTGAAGCTATTCGCCGGGTCACCTTTGCTGGAGCCGGTATAACGCACGCCGGTACCCAGCGTCAGGCCAGACAGTGGGCCGTCAAACATCGTGTAATCACCCCACAGGGATGCCATATGTTTTGGCACCTGCGCCGGCGTGTTGCCTTTGTAGTTGGTGTCGGTGGTGTATTCCGCATCGGTATAGGTATAAGAACCGACAACGTTCACGCTTGCAGAGAGCGCCGCTTTGGCTTCCAGCTCTACGCCACGGGCGCGGATCTCACCACCTTCAACGGAGAAGGGTGAGCCAGTTGGGTCAGCCATCAGGTTGTTAGTTTTGGTCAGCTGATACACTGCACCGGTGATCACAATCGGACGATCGTTAGGCACGTATTTCACGCCCGCTTCGTACTGTTTGCCTTTAGACGGTGAGAATGGTTTACCTTGAGCGTCGGTCAGGGAAGCCGGTTCAAAGGATTCGCTGTAGCTGAAATAAGGAGTTACCCCGTTGTCGAACAGGTAGTTAACGCCGCCACGCCAGGTGAACTGAGTATCATCACGCTTGGCGGTGGTATTTAATACGCGGTTGTAGGACTCCTGATCGGCCCAATCGTAACGGCCGCCCAGTGTCACCAGCACTTTATCCCATTCGATCTGATCCTGAGCGTAAACGCCGGTCTGCTTCTGCTTGTTCAGCACCTGGTAAGCACCAGATGGTCCAGGGTGTGAACCGAAATCGAAATCGCCACGATCGAGATCGTAAATATCGGATGGCGCAACGGAGCCGGCGTAGCCGAACCAGGAGTTAATGTCATTACGCATGCGCATGAAATCAACGCCTGTCAACAGAGTATGGTCGAGAGCCCCCGTCGCGAACTTGCTCTGAAGCTGCGTATCAACGGTGAAGTTTTGCAGCTTCTCGTCATCGATCACATACTGGCGAGTCAGCGTATGCCCCCATTGTGACTGAGGAATGCTCGCGCAAGGGCTGGATGCCGGATTACTCGAATAGAGCGGATCGGAACACATGCCGTAGCCGTAAACGCTGTTTTGCGAGGTTTTGTTCTCGGCAAAGCGCAGATTCTGACGCACGGTGAAAGTATCGTTGAATTCGTGGTCGAAGCTGTATCCCACCATTTTCTGGTTACGGGAATAGGTGTTGTTCTTCGCGCCTTCATTGAAGTTAGTCGGCAGACGATCGCCGTTTGGCAGCGGGTCAACCGTCCCCTCTTTTGGCAGCCAGCCGTAGTAGCCCGTTTCAGGCTCGTTCTGGAAGTAGGAGAGGAACGTGAAGGTGGTTTTGTCATCCGGACGCCAGGAGAAGGATGGCGCGATGGCATAACGCTGCTCGCCCTTATCTTCCTGCTGCGAATTGTTCGAGCGCGCAACGCCCGTCAGGCGGTATGAATAGACACCGTCATCGTCGATCGCATCGCTGAAGTCAAAGCCTGTCTGGAACAGGCTGTCGGTACCCACTTTAAACTGGATCTCTTTCAGCGGCTCGGTTGTTGGGCGCTTACTTACCATGTTCAGCAGGCCGCCTGGGCTGCTTTTACCGTACAGAACGGAAACCGGACCGCGCATGATTTCAGCGCGCTCCAGCATATAAGGGTCTATCACCGCGTCGTTATAGAAGTTGCCCTGCATCTTCATACCGTCGAGGTAGTTGTTCTGGCTCTGGCCATCGGCCGCGAAACCGCGAATAACCAGGTAGTCGTAAGTATTGGACGCACCGCGGGTACCCACCGCAACGCCCGGCGTGTAGCTCAGGGCTTCTTTCACCGAACGTGGCTGATGCAGCGCCATCTCTTCGGCAGTTACCACAGAAATAGACTGTGGAACCTTTTGAATTGGGGTGTCTGTTTTGGTACCGGTCGCAGATTGGCGAGCGGCGATAGTCGCAGCAGGTCCCCAGGCACTTTCCTGTGCAGCAGGTGCAGCGGTAACGGTAATAGTATCTTCTTTTTTCGGGGTTTCGGCAGCGTGAGCAAATGCAGACATGCCGGCAACCGCTGTGGCTACGACAACCGCG
Organism: Enterobacter sp. IF2SW-B1; assembly: GCF_001743375.1. Lineage (NCBI taxonomy): Bacteria > Pseudomonadati > Pseudomonadota > Gammaproteobacteria > Enterobacterales > Enterobacteriaceae > Enterobacter > Enterobacter sp. IF2SW-B1. The sequence continues at coordinate 57,076 of NZ_MJAA01000009.1, forward strand.
ACTTTACGCAGCGACGTGTTAATTGGCTGAGCAGTATTGGAAAGCGCCATGTTTATCTCTGATGGAAAAGTGAATGATAACGTAAACGAGAATTATTATTATGACCGCAGAATAATATGCGAAACGCTGGTTGCATAGCAAGCAGTAAGCGGCCCTACAAGATTTAAGGGTTTAAGAATTAACCAGATGAAAAGAGAGGGTTAACGAAGTTAGTGAAATGATCCTTAGCCCGCCAGAGCGGGCAGGATGAATCAACGGTAAAAGAGCTCGAACGTCGCGACAGAATCGACTTTGCCGGCTTTTATCTCCCCCGTCCTGACGTAGCGAGCCTTGAGTGGGATCTCGACAGGAACGTTGTCCTGCGTGCCGGTTATCGCCGTATAGTTCCGATCGAACTGCAGTACAGTATCATTCTGGTCAAGGATCTGAATGCCGACGCCTTCAGCGGCGGAATCTCCGGAGGCGATCCCCAAAATATTGCCGTTCGTGACGCCCGTTGATCCCGCGCTGGTAAACTGATAATCCACCTTTGTGCCTGCCGCGCAGTCGGTGATCTCAATCTTAAAGCTGCCGTCCGTGAGGATGTCAGAGTATTGGCCGCTAAAGTCCAGGGTATTGACCGTTTTCAGCGGCACATAGATGTTGCGATCGACCAGGTTACAGGTGTTTGTGGTGATGCGAATAGTGGTGGGAGAGAAGCGCATTTCACCGATCGGCGCGTTGCCCAGGATATCCATTGAGGTTAACCGTGAGGTATCAAGATCGCCCTCCTGGATAGCGCCCGTGACGACCAGCTGGGCAGCGGCGCGAAATACAGATGTACTTGTCGAAGAGCCGTGGATCGATCCCAGAAATTGCATGGGCCGGACTAAATCCTGTTCAGTGTAACCGGGAAGCCGTTCGGTCGACGACGCCGCGCGGATGCCAATACCAGGCACGTTGGTCTGATAAACCCCGCTCATCACACCTTCGCGCGCATCCGCATCCGTGAGGTACAAATACCCGCGTCGAATTTGCGCGTCACCGCTACAATCCACCGTTACCGCTTTACTCTCGACGCTGGCGTCATAAAGCACGGTGCCGACGGGCGTGTCGGGGGCGACAATAATGACCGGGGGAAGCTGAAACGTCACCACGGCATCCGCGTCAGCGCTGCCGTTGAAGGTACAATCTGCCCGGGCTGAATGGCAAAATGCCCCCGCCAGCACAAGCAGTACCGGTGGCAGAAATGTGTTAACGATACGTCGTAGGTTCATGAGATACCTCAGTTAAGGCAGTTGACCGTGGCTTTCACGATCCCTGCCGCGCTGTGCGAGGGAAGATCCAGTGCCCCGTGACACTGCCGATCGCGCTCTTCTCCCCACTGCACGCTAAACGTTGTTTTGCCGGACAGCCCTGTCAGGTAAACCTCCCCATCATCGCCCACGATGGCCGTGGTGTTGTCCAGCGCCACCAGGGCACCAAACGGCACGGGCTTACCCGCGTAGAGCAAGGTCACCAGCGCGCGTCGTCCCACGCGCGCGTCGAACGTGGCCGGCACTGCCGCCCCTTTCGTCGGCACGAGATCCAGCGTTGCCGCGTCGATATCAATATCTTCCCGATCCTGCGTATTCACGGTGATGATGTTGTGCCGATAGGCCGTCAGAGAAGGAACAATCGCGTTACCAAAACGGTCCGTCGTGATGCCGCGCCCGTTTTGCACTTTGACGTTATCACCATCTTTAATGTGCACAATGGCGAAGGCGTCGCGTACGGGTTGCCCCAGCGTCACGCCATGCTCGTGAGCAACGATTGACCCCTGAGCGCTGTAGTTCCACTGCCGATTGTTACCACCGTAGCTGTACCCCATCCCTACCTCACCGGAAGCCTCGCGATAACGCCCGGACAGGCTGCCGCCGTAACTCGTATCCTGGTTGGCATAGGTCTGCTGGAGGTTGTAGCTCAGCTTATTGTCCTCCAGCGCGGTACCGCCAAGCCCAACCTGATGCGAGACAAATCCGCCACTGGAGGTATTGGCACTGTAGGTTGCCCAGGAATTCGGCAGCCACTTTGATAACGGAATGTTGACCGTCAACGCCATTTGCCGGTCGGTATCGGCATCTGGCGTGCGGGTCAGGTTGTAACTTATCGACCAGGTGATGTCGCGCCAGCTGGAGCTGAACCCCGCGCTGACGCTACGCTCATGGCCGTCCATATCCCAGTAGTCCTGCTGATAGCCGTTGAGATAGGCCGAGCCCCAGTCAGAAACCCGCTGGGAAAGGTTGAGCTGCATGCGGCTACGGCGGTTATTAGTTCTGCGGTAGGTATAAATGCCGTCATCGATTTCGCTGTCACGCTGATCGATAGCTTCCTGAAAGGTATAGAACCCCGATGTGGAGTAGCGATAGCTGGCAAGCGTGATGGTGGTATCCGTATCGGGAATATCTTTTGAATACTGCGCCCGCCAGGATAAACCACTGGCATCGTCACGCCCGTCATCAAACGCGGTACGCGCGGCCGTGAGGTCGACAGAAGCGGAGCCGAAATGCCCCAGATCGGCACCGAGCCCCAGCAGCAGCGCGTGATACAGTGATGAACCCAGCGCGCCGGTATACGCCGTGACGCCGTAAGGCAGACCATAGATGGCTGTGCCTTGCGCAAAGGTGGGTTCGTCTTCACCTTCATTACCGCGATAGCGCCCTGCGGCCAGCGAATACTTAAAGCCGCCTTCCCGCTGTAACACCGGCACCGACGCGCTGGCCTGGATGAAGCTATGCTCGCTGCCGTCCGCCTCTTCGACAGTCACTTCCAGATCGGCTCCGGATGTTACCTGGCTTAAATCGCGGATCTCGAACGGCCCGGATGAGACGTTTGTCTGATAGATGGTGTAGCCGTTTTGCTTGATAGTGACTTTCGCATCGCTATTGGCAATACCGCGCACGACGGGCGCAAAGCCCTGCTGACTAACAGGCAGCATAGAAGTATCCGTTTCCAGCTTCACGCCGGTCATCTGGACGCTGTCAAAAAGTTCACCATTGGTATATGTCTGACCAATCTCAAGCTGGCTTTTCAGCGTTTTGATGTCGCGTTGTAACGTGCTGGCAATGCCCTCCCAGCCGGAAGCGTCGCTCCAGGTGCTGTTATTCCGCAGCCGCCACGCCCCAAGGTTAATCCCCGACTCCAGGCCAAGCCAGGTCGAAGAGGTTTTGCCCGAACTGTAGTGCTGCTGAGAACCGCTGAGTTGATAGCTTGTCCAGGCGGCAGGCGCGCCGTCATCCCAGAATTTTGGATGTATCGCGCCAGCGGCAGCATGGACACGATACGCCTGCGGGATGACCAGCTTCAGGGTCTGGTCATCCTGATTGTATTCGTAACGGGCATTTTCAATGAAATGGGAGATATCGCGGACGTAAGCGCCGTCATCCAGATCTTTTAAGTCCGGGATCGTGTCGACTTTCACGCCGTAATCGCGCAGATCCGCTTTCGTCAGCTCCGGCAGCAGGCGCTGTTTATCGTCAGACAGCACGAAAGCGATGGGACGTTTATCCACAACGTCCCGATCCCACATAACAGTCGTAAGGTAGCTTCCGGCAAGTAGCCCGTTATCGTTAATGAAGTTTTTTAATGTAGAGGTATTTTCGAGGGGCGTATCCAGCTCAAGGATCCGCAGGTTAAATTCGTCATCAGCACTTGCAGGCTGGATCGCGGCGAGCAGCGTCAGCGCGATCCCGTACAGTACCTGTTTGTGAAGCAGAGATGACGACATAAAATACCAACATGATAATTTAAAGAGCCTGCTTGCGCTGTGGGGTTTGCCCACCGAAATCATTGATTGCCGTCCAGGTCACCGCGCCCTTTGCTGAATTCGGTAACGCGAAACGCTGCTCGCTGAACGGAGCCACCATCATTGAAATGGCGCCTGGCGTGGTTTTGGTCTCTTTCACCGGAACACTTTTCCCACCAACGGCCAGCTCGCCAAACGAGACGTAAAACGGGGTCGGGTTGTTTGCAATTAGCGTGTCGCCCTGACGCTGGAATGTGATTTTTGCGTAGGCTTCCAGGGCATCGCTTTCCTTCAGCTGAGCCGGACGCCAGAAAAGCTTCAGGCGCGTTTTCATCGCAAATTGCAGCGTGTTTTTCTCTTTCAGCTCCGGCGAGAGTGCCGATACGGATTTAACGTTTGCCAGAAACAGAGATTCCCGGTCTGCGGGCAGGCTTTTTTTATCGCCGGTAAAAATAACGTGCAAAAGGGTTTGACGATTTTCCTGCAATTTGTAAACAGGAGGAGTAATAATAAATGGCGCTTTCGCATCATTGGGGTAACTGACCCAGCTTTGCACCAGATAACGTGTATGCGGATCTTTATTTTTAAGTGCTATCTGAACTTCTGATTTATTCGATGGATAAATAATTCGCGTACCACCGAGAACAACACTTGCCTGTACTGAACAGCAGGAAATAATTAAACAACCACATAACAATTTAAATAAAGTCTTCATACAATGTTCCAAAAAGGCAGCCGTTCAGGCTGCCCGTCATTGCTTAGCGATAGACAACCTCGAATGTTGCAGAGGAGGAGTAATGGCCCGCGGTTGGCGCGGTATCCCCCACCTGAATCACTTTCGCGGTGTAGTTAAAGACAGAAGCCGTTGCCCCGGTCGCGTCGTTATTCACATCGGTACCCGTATCCGGTACTGAACCGTCGAAAACAACATCGCCTTTAGCGCCGTTCTCATTGCTGACGATGATGCCAACGTTGGTCGCATTGCCTGCGCCAGACAGATCGTTCTTCAAGCGCTTGTTAGCGGCGTCTGTTGTCGTGCCGCTAAACTTGAGGTTCAGTTTAGCGACCAGCGGGTCACATTTTTTCACTTCAATCTTAAAGGCTTTTGAGGTGCCAACCGTACCGTCAGCACCAAAATCCGAAGGATAGGTATCTGCGAAAGTGACGGTGGAAGCGTTAGTCCCTGTGCCATCAACGTTAATTTCACAGGTATCGGCAACAATTTTTCCGGCGAAGTTCACCGTACCGGAATCGTTTGATGCAAATACAGGCAGAGACAGCGCGGCCATAACGCTTCCGGCTAAAAATGTAGAGACAATTTTTTTGTTCATGAAAAATATCCTTATATTTGACAATTGTGGCATCCATTCGCACTACAAATACTTTGAGTCGAAATGTTATCCAGCATGTTACACATGACTGACTAAATAGGAATATCCTATGAGCCAGTGAATTTCTTATGGCAATTACATCAGATTATTCTTCATTGTGTCCAGAGAGGATAAAGTTACGCAACATGTAGAAGATTTCAAATGCATGTTTTAGATGAAAAAAATGAGAACTTAAAAATTCTAAATTAGATATTTAATATTTTTAAAAATTGCAGAATGTAAAAAACAAAAAAGCCGCTTTATATTAAAGCGGCTTTTTATTCAGGGAATTAATTAATTCCCACCAAACATATCCTTGATCCAGCCGGCCACGCCATCACTGTCTTTCTTCTCGTTCTGCTGCTGGGCCGGTTGTTGCTGCGGCTGCTGCGGCTGAGAAGATTGATCGAACGGGTTGCCCGTTGGCTGTTCAGGCTGGCTCTGCTGGCACAGTGAGTCCGGGTTGGTCGTCCAGACCGGGAGGGTTCGCATCCCGCCGCCGCAGATAAAGTTCCCGGAACCATCCACGCCCATATCGACGATATCTTCCGGCGCGACCAGGTTCAGCGGCACAGGTGACTGGTTCGCCAAGTAGCGCTGGTAAATCGACATCGCCCCGCTCGCCCCGTAAAGTTTGGTCGGCTGGTTGTTGTCACGACCTACCCAGGTGATCACCACTTCACGGCCATCAATACCGGCAAACCAGGTATCGACGTTGTTGTTGGTGGTCCCGGTTTTACCCGCCAGATGCAGACCAGGATACTTCGCCCCCAACTGACGACCGGTACCGCGCTGCACAACCTGCTGCATCGTCCACAGCGTCATGTAGGCCGCCTGCGCAGGAACGGCACGTTCAGCCTGCGGGAAGCTCTGATACAGCACGGAGCCATCTTCGGCAATCACCGAACGCAGGGCAGAGAGCGGTGCGCGGTTACCCCCGCTGGCAATGGTCTGGAACGCCTGCGCCACTTCGATCGGCGTCAGGTTAAGCGCCCCCAGAATCATCGCCGGAACAGGGTGCAGCTGATCTTTCGGTACGCCCAGCTTCTGCCAGGTGTCGACAATGGCCGGCAGGCCCAGCGCCATACCGAGGTTAACCGTAGGTACGTTCATGGAGCGGGTTAACGCGTCCACCAGCATCACCTGGCCGCTGAACTGTTTATCATCGTTCTGCGGTGACCAGACCTGGCCGTTAGGCTGACGCAGGGAGATTGGCGCATCGGCGATCCAGGTGTTCAGGCGATACAAATTCGGCTGGCTCAGCGCGGTGAGATAGGTCGCTGGTTTAGCCAGAGAGCCAATCGAACGACGCGCCTGCATGGCACGGTTGTAGCCCGCATACTGCGGCTCTGCGCCGCCCACCATCGCGCGCACTTCGCCGGTGTTACGGTCAACCACCACCATCGCGGTTTCCAGATCGGAGAGCTTGCGCTGCTTCTTCAGCACCGGGATCCCTTCCACCGCCGCTTTTTCTGCCGCGTCCTGGGCCACGGAGTCAAAGGTGGTAAAGATCTTCACGCCGGAGAGATCTTTGACCTTATCACCGAGCTTGCTTTGCAGCTCCTGGCGCACCATCTGCATGAAAGCAGGCTGCGGAGAGATCACCCCACCGCGCGGCTGCACGCCCAGCGGACGTGCGCTAAGCATGTCGTATAATTCCTGGTCAATCACCTGCTGCTGTTGCAGCAGACGCAGTACCAGGTTACGACGCTCCAGCGCCAGTTTCGGGTTGCGCCACGGGTTATAAATGGACGCCCCTTTCACCATGCCCACCAGCAGCGCCTGCTGGTCAAGGCTGAGCTCTTCCACCGGACGGCCAAAGTAGTACAGGCTCGCCAGCGGGAAGCCGCGGATCTCGTTATCGCCGCTCTGGCCGAGGTACACCTCGTTCATGTACAGCTCAAGGATACGATCCTTGCTGTAGCGCGCATCCATCAGCACGGCCATGTAGGCTTCGTTGGCTTTACGCCAGTAAGAACGCTCGCTGGAGAGGAACAGGTTCTTCACCAGCTGCTGGGTAAGCGTACTCGCCCCCTGCACGGTACGACCCGCAGTCAGGTTCGCCAGCACCGCACGGCCGATGGAGTAGAGACTGATACCGTCGTGCTCGTAGAAATGGCGGTCTTCGGTTGCCAGCAGGGTATCCACCAGCAGATCCGGGAAGCCGTTACGCGCCACGAACAGGCGCTGTTCGCCATTGGCGGACGAGAGCATGGTGATCAGACGCGGATCAAGACGGAAGAAACCGAACTGGCGGTTATTGTCCATGTTCTCAATGGTTTCCAGCCGATCGCCGTCAAAAGTCAGACGCGCGCGCACCTGCCCCTCTTTGCTGTCCGGGAAGTCGAACGGGCGGCGGATCATCTCAATGCTTTTCGCCTGGACGGTAAATTCGCCCGGGCGGGTCATTTTCGTAACCTGACGATACTGCGTAGCTTGCAGCAGTTTCACCATCTCGTTCTTGCTGATGGACATGTCCGGCTCAAGGTTCACCATGCGACCATACACTGCCGCCGGCAATTGCCAGACTTTCCCGTCGATACGGCTGCGGATCTTCTGATCCAGATAAACGCCGTAAATCGCGATCAGCACAACAAAAACAATGAACAGCTTCAGCAGCAGCCAGAACCAGCCGCGCTTCCCACGAGGCTTACGCCCTTTGCCTTTTCCTTTACGCGGCATGGGTTCTTCATCCTCATAATCGTCTTCATAGTCATCGTCATACTCCTCATCTCTGAGGCGACGACGGCTTACCTTTTCTTTCGCCGGACGCGCGGGTTTTCCCTTACGTCCTATTGGCTCGCGGTCATTCCCCGCCATGCTTTTTCTCCGCAACTTTCAGGCGCAAAGGCCAGATTTTCTTTTCTTCCACAGGCCTGTGAAAGAAGAAATCTCTCAAAATTGGTTTTCTCCCTCTCTCCGTGGGAGAGGGCCGGGGTGAGGGCATCAGGCCGCACTTTCCCTACTACGAATATTTCTTCGTCCGCCGCGTCGGCGCCGTATTCGCCGGATCGTCCGGCCATACGTGTTTGGGGTAGCGCCCTTTCATCTCTTTCTGCACTTCACGGTAGCTTCCCGCCCAGAACGCCCCCAGATCGCGGGTGATCTGCAACGGACGATGCGCAGGCGAGAGCAGCTCAAGCACCAACGGCACCCGCCCTTCCGCAATAGACGGCGTGGTTGCCTCACCAAACATCTCCTGCATCCGAACCGCCAGCGCCGGAGGATTATCCTCATGATAACGAATGGCAATCCGGCTCCCGGTGGGCACAGTGTAATGCCCAGGAAGCTCACTATCCAGACGTTGACGTAATGACCAGTCCAGTAAATTCTGTAACGCGGTCTTAACATCAAGCGCCTTAAGGGCGCGCAGAGAGTGCACGCCGCTCATTTGCGGCAGCAGCCACTGCTCAAGCGTCGCGAGCAGCGTCTCATCATCCACCGCGGGCCAGCCGTATTCCGGTAGCCACTTCGCGGCGCAGTGCAGACGAATGCGATACTGTTCAGCTTCCGGCGTCCAGTTCAGGACGTTAAGGCCCTTTTCCCGAATACCGTTCAGCATTGCCTGGTGTAACTCTTCTTCCGACGGCTTCGCCAGCGGTTTCGTCCCGAGGATCAGTTTGCCAATCTGACTACGCCGAAACGCCTTTAGCGTCCCCTGAGCGTCATCCCATTCCACGATGTCCGATTGCTGGAGCAGCTGCGGGCAGGTACGCGTCAGGGCATCTATGTCCACGGCAATCGCCTGTAAAATACGGGCATCAGGAGACTGGCTGCCCTGAAGCAGGAGCGGCGCGATCAGCCATTCATGTCGCGTCAGGGCATCATCGCTGTCCAGCATCGCCCCCATGCCGTTTGCCAGCTGGTAGCGTCCATCCAGCCCGCGGCGGCGCGCAATCCGGTCCGGGAAGGCCAGCGCCAGAAGGGAGGCAATCTTATCGCCGTCAGGTGAACCGCCCCGGCAGTTCAGGCGTTTGCACAGCTGCTGCGTCCGCTGCTGCCAGTTTCCCTGATTGCGCGAAAACGCCTGCCCCAGATCGCTGCTGCCTCCGCGCGGCGGCTCCTCAAGAATAGCCGCCAGTTTCGCCGCTGTGGCAATTTCATCTTCGCCCTGCGCGGCCACCAGCATCGCCGCCAGACGCGGATCGTTGCCCAGCGCCGCCATTTTCTGACCGCGCGCCGTCAGACGTTCACCTTCCAGCGCGCCAAGCTGGGTGAGCAGGCTGCGCGCGGCGGCGAGATTCACGACAGGCGGCGGATTAAGCCAGGTGAGCTGTTCAGGATCCGGGCAGCCCCAAAGCAGGAGATCCATCACCAGCCCGGAGAGATCGCTTTGTAAAATCTCCGGCGTGCTTTGCTGTGCCGCGCGTTCAGCCTGCTCCGCGCTGGTCAAATGCAGGCTAATACCCGGCTCAAGACGCCCCGCACGGCCCGCGCGCTGCACCATTGACGCCTGGCTGATGCGTTGTGTCAGCAATTTAGTCAGCCCGGTGCGCGGATCAAAGCTCGCCACCCTCTCCTGCGCGCTATCCACCACCAGGCGAATGCCTTCGATGGTTAAACTGGTTTCGGCAATGTTGGTTGCCAGCACGACTTTACGCTGCCCCGCCGGGGCGGGAAGGATGGCTTTACGCTGCTCGGTCAACGACAGGGCGCCATAGAGCGGGCAAAGCAGTACGTCACTGCCCACCCTGGAGGCCAGCCGCTCCTGCACGCGCTGAATCTCCCCCACGCCGGGCAAAAACAGCAGCAGCGAGCCGGGCGCCTGGCGAAGCAGGTCAGCAGTGGCAATAGCTACCGCTTCGTCAAAGCGCTGATGGGCAGGAAGCGGCTGATAGCGACGCTCAACAGGAAATGCCCGTCCTTCTGAGCTGATGACCGGCGCATCGGGTAATGCCTGTCGTAGCCGCTCGTTATCCAGCGTCGCCGACATAATCAGCAGCCGCAGATCGTCGCGCAGCCCCTGCTGAACATCGAGCAACAGCGCGAGGGCCAGATCGGCCTGCAGGCTGCGCTCGTGGAATTCATCCAGGATCACCAGCCCGACGCCGTTCAACTCCGGGTCGTTTTGCAGCATGCGGGTAAGAATGCCCTCGGTGACCACCTCAAGCTGCGTGGACGGGCCGACGCAGGTTTCGGCGCGCATCCGGTAGCCTACCGTTTCACCCGGTTTTTCATTCAGCAGTTCCGCCAGGCGCTGCGCCACGTTGCGCGCGGCCAGCCTGCGCGGCTCCAGCAGGATAATTTTCCCGGCAATCTTCCCCTCTTTAAGGATCTGCAGCGGCAGCCAGGTAGATTTACCCGCCCCCGTAGGCGCGTTAAGCAAAACCTGCGGGGCATGTTGTAAGGCAGCGAGAAGCTCAGGAAGAACGACGGCGACCGGCAATGAGGACACTAACAGCTCCAGAGGGTTAACATTAGTCGGCGTACATTGTAGCATCGGCGCATATCATTACCGAGTCCCCCGTATGTCTGAGTCGAAACGGCTGTTTTTTGCCATTGAATTGCCCACCCCCCTTCAGCGGCAAATCGTTCGCTGGCGCGCGGAACATTTTCCACCGGAAGCGGGCCGACCCGTTGCGGCGGCAAACCTGCACCTGACGCTGGCCTTTTTGGGTGACGTGAGCGCCGAAAAACAGCGGGCATTAGCCGCCATGGCCGGGCGTATTGTCCAGCCGGCGTTTACGCTGCACCTTGACGATGCGGGTCAGTGGCTGCGTTCGCGCGTGGTCTGGCTGGGTACGCGCCAGCCGCCGCGCGGGTTGTTACAGCTCGCCAATATGTTGCGCGCGCAGGCAGCGCGCAGCGGCTGTTACCAGAGCCCGCAGCCGTTTCATCCGCACGTCACGCTGCTGCGCGATGCCGGTCAGGCCGTTGCCATTCCGCCGCCGGGTTTTCACTGGGCTTTTCCGGTTAATGAATTCGCGCTTTATGAATCCGTCTTTGCACGGGGACGCACCCGCTACAGGCCGCTACAGCGCTGGACGTTGGGCGACACCACAAGGAATTCCGATGAAGTTTAGTCCTGCACTCCAGTCCGCCACGCTGATCCAACGCTACAAACGCTTCCTCGCCGACGTGGTGACGCCAGAAGGCGAAGAGCTCACCCTGCACTGCCCCAACACCGGCGCCATGACCGGTTGCGCCGCACCGGGTGACACGGTCTGGTATTCCACTTCAGAAAATACTAAACGCAAATATCCCCATACCTGGGAAATAACCGAAACGCAAAACGGGGCGTTTATTTGTGTTAATACTCTGCGTGCAAATCAGCTGGTTAAGGAAGCGCTGACGAATGGAGCCATTCCCGAACTGGTGGGTTACGGTACGCATAAAACAGAAGTGAAATACGGCGATGAAGGCAGCAGAATTGACTTCATGTTACAGGCGGAAGGCCGTCCTGAGTGCTATATTGAAGTAAAATCAGTGACGTTAGCGGAACAGGAAAACGGCTTCTTTCCGGATGCGGTAACGCTACGCGGGCAGAAGCATCTGCGAGAGCTAATGAGTGTTGCGGCGGCGGGCAAACGCGCCGTATTGCTGTTTGCGGTGTTGCATACAGCGATTGAACGGTTTTCCCCTGCCCGCCATATCGATCCTAAATACGCACAACTGTTGAATGAGGCACAAAAGCAGGGGGTAGAGGTTTTAGCTTATAAAGCGGAACTTTCTGCCGATAATATGACTCTGAGATCGTCTCTTCCCATTGTCTTATAAGGGATTAGACGATTGATGAATAAGTGTTCTGGCCGCGTGCGCAAATACGCTTTTCCTCACAGGCTTGTCAAGTGTTACGTTTAGATAATTGCCATACGGAAAAGCATCTGCTATTTATAGCGACCTGATTTTTCCCCCAACACGGGGATCGATAGTGCGTGTTAAGGAGAAGCAACATGCAAGAAGGGCAAAACCGTAAAACATCGTCCCTGAGTATTCTCGCCATCGCTGGGGTGGAGCCGTATCAAGAGAAGCCGGGCGAAGAGTATATGAACGAAGCCCAGCTGTCGCACTTCAAGCGTATTCTTGAAGCATGGCGTAATCAACTCAGGGATGAAGTGGATCGCACCGTTTCGCATATGCAGGATGAAGCTGCTAACTTCCCGGATCCGGTAGACCGTGCCGCTCAGGAAGAAGAGTTCAGCCTCGAACTGCGTAACCGTGACCGCGAACGCAAGCTGATCAAAAAGATCGAGAAAACGCTGAAAAAAGTCGAAGACGAAGATTTTGGCTACTGCGAATCCTGCGGTGTTGAAATCGGTATTCGTCGCCTGGAAGCGCGTCCAACCGCCGATCTGTGCATCGACTGTAAAACGCTGGCCGAAATCCGCGAAAAACAGATGGCCGGCTAACGCCAGCGCTGTTTATACACTTCAAAGGCGGGAGTCTCTCCCGCCTTGTTACTGTTGATATGTCTGAATCACACTATATCGGGCGCTTTGCGCCATCTCCTTCCGGTGAATTACACTTCGGCTCATTAATTGCCGCGCTTGGCAGCTACCTGCAGGCTCGCGCCAGTCAGGGTAAATGGCTCGTCCGCATCGAAGATATTGACCCTCCGCGTGAAGTTCCCGGTGCTGCAGACACCATTCTGCGTCAGCTGGAACATTACGGTCTTCACTGGGACGGCGACGTTCTGTGGCAGTCACAACGTCATGAGGCTTATCGGGAACGTCTGGCCTGGCTCAGCGCTCAGGGGCTCTCCTATAACTGCACCTGCACCCGCGCGCGTATCCAGAGCGTGGGAGGTGTGTATGACGGCCACTGCCGCACGCTGAATCTTCCCGCGGAAAATGCCGCCGTACGCTTGCTACAGCGCGCGCCCGTCACCCGCTTCCACGATCGGCTCTCCGGTGAGATTAGGGCGGATGAACGTCTGGCATGTGAAGATTTTATTATTCACCGTCGTGATGGTCTGTTTGCGTATAACCTGGCGGTGGTCGTCGACGATCATTTCCAGGGCGTGACGGAAATTGTGCGCGGGGCGGACCTGGTCGAACCGACCGTACGGCAAATCTCGCTTTATCATCAGTTTGGCTGGACGGCGCCGGATTACATTCATCTGCCGCTGGCGGTCAATGCGCAGGGCGTTAAGCTCTCCAAGCAGAACCACGCCCCGGCCCTGCCAGACGGCGATCCGCGTCCTGTTTTGATCGACGCGCTGCGATTTCTCAACCAGAATGTAACCAACGAATGGCAGGATCTGCGCATTGACGAATTGCTGAAAATAGCCATTGCCAACTGGACGCTCGCGGCAGTGCCAAAAATCCAGCATTCTCAAATGCGTTGCGCTGAGCTATGATTAGCCGCTTTTTTCATAACAAAACACACTACGAGGTGTACCATTTTTACCCGAGTCGCTAATTTTTGCCGTAAAGTGCTAAGCCGCGAAGAGAGCATGGCGAACGACGCTATTGCACAGCCACACATGTCGGTTATTCCGCGTGAGCAGCACAATATTTCCCGCAAAGATATCAGTGAAAATGCCCTCAAGGTACTCTATCGTCTGAATAAAGCGGGCTACGAGGCCTATCTCGTTGGCGGTGGGGTGCGTGATTTACTGCTGGGCAAAAAACCGAAAGATTTCGACGTGACGACCAGCGCCACGCCCGAGCAGGTGCGTAAATTATTCCGCAACTGCCGTCTCGTTGGCCGCCGTTTCCGTCTGGCTCACGTGATGTTTGGGCCGGAAATCATCGAAGTGGCGACCTTCCGCGGCCACCACGAAGCGGGTGCATCCGACCGCACCACGTCACAGCGCGGCCAGAACGGTATGCTGCTGCGCGACAATATCTTCGGCTCTATCGAAGAAGATGCCCAGCGTCGCGACTTCACCATCAACAGCCTTTATTACAGCGTGGCGGATTTCACCGTGCGTGATTACGTCGGCGGCATGCAGGACCTGAAAGAGGGTCTGATCCGCCTGATCGGCACGCCGGAAACCCGCTATCGCGAAGATCCGGTTCGCATGCTGCGCGCCGTGCGTTTTGCCGCCAAGCTGAACATGCGCATCAGCCCGGAAACCGCAGAGCCGATCCCGCGTCTGGCGACGCTGATTAACGACGTGCCGCCTGCCCGCCTGTTTGAAGAGGCGCTGAAGCTGCTGCAGGCCGGCTACGGGTTCGAAACCTACAATCTGCTGCGCGAATACAACCTGTTCCAGCCACTGTTCCCGACCATTACCCGTTACTTCACCGAGAACGGCGACAGCCCAATGGAGCGGATGATTGCGCAGGTACTGAAAAATACCGACACCCGCATCCATAACGATATGCGCGTGAACCCGGCATTCCTGTTTGCGGCAATGTTCTGGTACCCGCTGCTGGAAACGGCTCAAAGAATCACCCAGGAGAGCGGCCTCGCCTATTACGATGCCTTCGCGCTGGCCGCGAACGATGTATTGGACGAAGGGTGCCGCACGCTGGCTATCCCAAAACGTATTACCACGCTGGTGCGCGACATCTGGCAGCTTCAGCTGCGCATGTCCCGCCGTCAGGGCAAACGTGCCTGGAAGCTGATGGAGCATCCAAAGTTCCGCGCCGCCTTCGACCTGCTGTCGCTGCGTGCGGAAACTGAACGCAATCAGGAGCTACAGCGCCTGGCGCAGTGGTGGGCCGAATTCCAGGTTTCCGCCCCGCCGGAGCAGAAAGATATGCTGACCGGGCTGGATGAAGAACCTGCCCCGCGTCGCCGTCATCGTCGTCCGCGCAAACGCGCACCGCGTCGTGAAGGGACAGCATGACCCTTGCGTATATCGCCATCGGCAGCAATTTAGCCTCTCCGCTGGAGCAGGTGAATGCTGCCGTACAGGCGCTGGGTGAGATCCCGCAAAGCCGTATCGTGGCGGTCTCCTCCTTTTACCGCACGCCGCCGCTAGGTCCGCAGGATCAGCCTGATTATCTGAACGCCGCCGTGGTGCTGGAAACATCCCTCGATGCCGAAACGCTGCTGGACAACACTCAGCGCATCGAACTGCAGCAGGGGCGCGTACGCAAAGCCGAACGCTGGGGGCCGCGCACGCTTGATCTCGATATTATGCTGTTCGGCCATGAGGTGATTAACACTGAACGCCTCACCGTACCGCATTACGACATGAAAAATCGTGGCTTTATGCTCTGGCCGCTCTTTGAAGTGGCGCCCGATCTCACCTTCCCGGAAGGCATCCCGCTCAAGGCCGTTCTGGACAACCTGAACGCGGAAAGACCCGCTCGCTGGTGATCCTCTTCCCTCACCGGTTGACCCCAGAATAATTGTGGTTAATCGGTTGCCTAAAATCATTGTTCCCTCGAATGTTACTGTTAGAATGCGCAAAGATTCGCTTTTGGGCTATCAGGAAACAGTATGAAACCAACCACCATCTCCTTACTGCAGAAATGCAAACAGGAAAAAAAACGCTTCGCCACCATCACCGCGTATGACTACAGCTTCGCCAAACTGTTTGCCGAAGAGGGTATCAACGTCATGCTGGTCGGAGATTCGTTAGGGATGACGGTACAAGGACATGATTCCACCCTGCCGGTCACGGTCGAAGATATTGCATATCACACCCGTGCGGTACGCCGCGGTGCGCCAGGCTGCCTTCTGCTTTCCGACCTGCCGTTTATGGCCTATGCCACGCCAGAGCAGGCATTTGAAAACGCGGCGGCAGTGATGCGCGCTGGCGCTAACATGGTCAAAATTGAAGGCGGCGCCTGGCTGGTGGAGACGGTGAAAATGCTCACCGAACGCGCCGTGCCGGTGTGTGGTCATTTGGGCCTGACCCCGCAGTCCGTCAACATCTTTGGCGGGTATAAGGTGCAGGGCCGCGGCGACGCAGCGCAGACGCTGTTTGAGGATGCCCTGACGCTGGAAGCCGCTGGCGCACAGCTGCTGGTGCTGGAGTGCGTGCCGGTTGAGCTGGCGAAACGCATCACCGACGCACTCTCCATTCCGGTGATTGGTATTGGTGCAGGCAACGTGACCGACGGTCAGATTCTGGTGATGCACGACGCCTTTGGTATTACTGGCGGGCATATCCCGAAATTTGCCAAAAATTTCCTCACTGAAGCGGGCGACATGCGCGCTGCGGTCAGGCAGTATATTGCCGACGTTGAATCCGGTGTTTACCCGGGTGAAGAACACAGTTTCCATTAAGGAGTCTCGTTGTGCTAATCATTGAAACCCTGCCGCTGCTTCGCCAGCATATCCGCCGCGCGCGTCAGGAAGGTAAACGTATCGCACTGGTCCCGACCATGGGCAATCTGCATGACGGCCACATGAAGCTCGTCGACGAAGCCCGTGCGCGAGCAGATATCGTGGTGGTCAGTATCTTCGTGAACCCCATGCAGTTCGACCGCGCCGACGATCTGGCACGCTATCCGCGCACTCTGCAGGAAGATTGCGAGAAGCTCAAAAAACGCCACGCGGATATCGTCTTCTCACCTGCACCTGCGGACGTTTACCCGCAGGGTACCGAAGAGGCGACCTACGTTGACGTCCCGGGCATTTCCACCATGCTGGAAGGAGCAAGCCGTCCGGGCCACTTCCGCGGCGTCTCCACCATCGTCAGCAAGCTATTTAACCTGGTGCAGCCGGACGTTGCCTGCTTCGGTGAGAAAGATTTCCAGCAGCTGGCGCTGATCCGCAAGATGGTTGCTGACATGGGTTACGATATTGAGATCGTCGGCGTACCGATTGTGCGTGCGAAAGACGGTCTGGCGCTCAGCTCGCGGAATGGTTACCTGACCGCCGAACAGCGTAAAATCGCGCCGGGCCTGAGCAAGGTTATGAACACCATGGCAGAGCAGATGCTGGCAAAAGAGTTAACAGCAGAAGAGATTATTGCTCTTGCCGAGCAGGCGCTTAACGATAAGGGCCTTCGTGCTGACGACGTACAAATTCGTGATGCTGATACGCTGCTGGAATTAACCCAGAACAGCAAGCGCGCAGTCATCCTGGTGGCGGCATGGCTCGGCCAGGCACGCCTGATTGACAATAAAGTGGTTGAGCTGGCGTAGTTCTTCACCCTTGATAATTAAAGGTAAACGTAATGATTCGCAAAATGCTGCAAGGTAAGCTTCACCGTGTGAAAGTCACGCAGGCCGACCTGCACTATGAAGGCTCCTGCGCCATTGACCAGGATTTTCTCGACGCGGCGGGTATCCTTGAAAACGAAGCGATTGATATCTGGAACGTGAACAACGGTAAACGCTTCTCTACTTATGCGATTGCCGCCGAGCGCGGTTCTAAAATCATCTCCGTTAACGGCGCTGCGGCGCACTGTGCGGACGTGGGCGACATTGTGATCATCGCCAGCTTCGTGATGATGTCTGACGAAGAGGCCCGCCGCTGGCAGCCTAAAGTGGCCTACTTCGAAGGCGACAATGAAATGAAGCGCACCGCAAAGGCAATTCCGGTTCAGGTTGCCTGATTCTAACAAGGAGCGGAACCCTCTGGATCCGCTCCTTAACAGGAAAAAACACATCATTCTGAATTATGTAAATAGCATCTCTTTACTCATTTCTCTTATTTTCACCTCTCTTTTCGCGTCTCCTTTCTCAAATAAACATTCCCCTCAGTTATATTCGAATGGGAAATGATCAATGCCATTAATAATCCAAGCCTGCCAATACCACATCAACGCAATAAAAAATAATCCCCAGTGTTTTTTTTGAGATCATTTTCAAGATCTTTTTCAATGACTTATCAATCTTTAATTTTTTCTAATTATAACTTTTAGTAATTCTAAATACCCAACGTATACAGAGATCCCTATCATCATTTTGCTTGTATTAAATCATTACAATGTTTTTTAAATGGAATTTCAATTATGTTAAAAAAAACGTTATTAGCTTCAGCTGTAGCTTTGTTTGCAGTAGGTTCTTTTTCAGCAATCGCAGATACGGATCTTGGTTTAATCACCTTTGATGGTGCGGTAACAGACACAACATGTAATATTTCCACCTCTAATGGTGAATCACAAAACAATATTACTATTACCTTACCCGTCGTTAAAAAATCTGAAGTTGAATCCACAACTATTGATACTGGCGTCGGTTCCAAAAACTTTGAACTGCTGCTCACCAATTGCCCTGAGACATTAAAGAATGCCTCTGCAAGCTTCATGTCAAAAAATATGGGCGCTATTGCGAACGGTACTATTGAACCCGATGCTAACGTACAAGGCTCTGCAACCAACGTTGCACTTGCCCTGTTTAACAATGCCCCAACCGTTTCATCTCGTATTATGGTAGGCCAGCCTGACAATAATACGCAGAAAACAGACCTGAAAGCCGGCTCCGGTAAACTGTTCTACCGTGTTGCTTATGTCCCTGGCTCCAACTGGGTGAAAGATACTAGCCCTGTGCAGTCAGGTAAAGTTAGCGCCAACGCTTACTTCACCATGAGCTACGAATAATTTTATTCGTCCTGTTAATGTGCCCAGCCGGGCACATTTTTTCGTATTATTTGAGAGTAGACATGTACTTACTGAATATTAAGAGCGGATTAAAAGCCCTGCTGCTGGCCTCGGTGAGCGTTTTTGCTCTTAACGCCAGTGCAGATATTGTGATTTCCGGCACCCGTGTCATTTATCCAGAATCGGCAAAAGACGTAACGGTGTCTATGGATAACCGTGGCACCAGACCTTTACTGGTACAAACCTGGCTCGATGACGGAAGAGATACCACTAATCCTCAAGAGCTGAAACTTCCCTTTATTGTCACGCCTCCTGTATCGCGTGTAGAACCGCAAAAAGGGCAAACGGTCAGAATCACCTGGCTTGGTCAGTCATTGCCAAAAGATAAAGAATCCATGTTCTGGTTTAACGTTCTGGAAGTTCCGCCAAAGGCAAAGGAAAGCGATACGCAAAGCATGCTTCAGCTGGCATTCCGTACCCGCATAAAACTCTTTTTCCGGCCTACAGGTTTGAAAGGAGAACCGACAGATGCGGCTAAAAATCTTAAATGGACTGAAACCCGTCAAGGTCAAAATATCGTTTTAAGTGCGAAGAATGATTCACCGTATTATGTATCACTGGCGGGGGCAACGCTTATTGCTGGTGCTAAAAGCTACGATATTGAAACGCATTATATTGAGCCATTCTCAAGCCAGACTATGAACGTAAAAAATCATAACACCTTGGGGTATAACAAAATCACCTGGCAAGCCATCAATGATTTCGGTGGAATTGATAAGTATGAATCCATACAGAATTGATTATTTATCCGCCTCGTATCATTCGGAATAACTATAATTAGCTTAACTCTGGGACAGAGTACATCATGCGGTTTAAACGTTCACTACTATGTTTATCGATAAGTGCGGTATTGCCGTTTTGTGCATTTGCTGCTGAAAATAATAAAGAAGAAGACGTGCAGTTTAACGATCAGTTTCTTTATAACACCGGTACATCAATTGATGTCAGCCGTTTTTCAAAAGGCAACCCTGTTCTTGCCGGGACGTATAAGGTGAAGGTGGTTATTAACGGGAAACCTTCCATTACCACGGATCTTGTGTTTAAGGAGAATGGTACACCGCGCGCCACGCCCTGCATCACGCGTAAACTGCTCACCCAGACAAATGTAGCAACCGAGCAACTTAAACCAGCAGGGGATGATTCCGAAGATACGTGCATCTCTGTGTCAGACGCCTATCCCGGCTCACGTGTGGCTTACGATCCTTCCACGCAGGAGTTGGACCTTTCTATTCCCCAGGCTTTCGTCATTCAGCGCCCGGCGGGATTTGTCGATCCTTCACTTTGGGAAGACGGGATCCCGGCGGCGATGCTCTCCTGGGATCTTAACGGCTGGCATGCGGACACGTCTGATTACAGCACCGATACGGCCTACGCAGGGTTGCGCTATGGAGCAAACCTGGGCCCGTGGCGGCTCCGGGCACGAGGTAATCTGAACTGGGATCGGGATTCCGGTACCCATTACGCCAGCCAGGACATTTATCTCCAGCGTGATATCACGCCGCTGAAAGCACAGTTTATCGCGGGAGACTCCTACACCCGTGGAGATGCTTTCGATTCCATTAGTCTGCGCGGGGCGCGTTTATATAACGATGATCGTATGCTTCCTAATGGCATATCGACTTATGCGCCGGTGATTCGGGGTGTGGCAAACAGCAACGCCAAAGTCACGATCGCCCAGAGCGGAAACACGATTTACGAAACCTCCGTCCCGCCGGGGCCCTTTGAAATCTCAGATCTCAGTACGACGGGTTATGGCAGCGATCTTATCGTCACTGTAGAAGAAGCGGATGGCAGCAAACGTTCCTTCTCGGTCGCGTATTCCTCGGTCGCGCAAATGCTGCGCCCGGGCTACTCCCGATGGGATGTCGGCGTGGGTGAACTGCGTGACGATAACTTACGTGACAAGCCAAAGGTAGGTTACGCCACGGGCTATTATGGATTAACCAATACCTTCACAGGTTATGCGGGTCTGGAGTACACCGATAGCGATTTTTACGCCGCATTGGTGGGTTTGGCTATGAACACCCGCATTGGCGCATTCGCCTTTGATGTCACGCATTCTGATGCCCGGATCGACGGCTTACGGCATCTTAAGGGTGAGAGTTATCGTATCTCCTACAGCAAACTCATGGAAGCCACGAATACCTCTTTCAACGTAGCAGCATACCGGTTTTCGACATCTGACTATCTCAGCCTGAGCGATGCAGCTTCCTTGACCAACGAGATCAAATACCGTGACAGGGAGCTTAACCCTGACCGTGATAACAGCGATGTGTACCAGACTTTCCAGCGCATGAAGAACCAGATCCAGGTGAACATCAGCCAGCCGTTGGCCTTTAACGGCCTTGATTTGGGATCGCTGTATGTCAACTCCACCTGGCAGGACTACTGGAATGAAAGCAGCTCATCAGCGCAGTACTCGGTTGGCCACAGTCAATCGTTAAGCTGGGGAAGTTACAGCCTCTCCGTGCAGCGCACCTACAACGAGTTCGGGGAAAAAGATGATAGTGTCTATCTGAGCCTCACAATTCCTTTCGACACGCTGATGGGTAACGGCAAGCGTGCAGGCGGGTTCTCATCCCTCACCACGGGCATCGGCAGCGATCTAAAAGGCGGTGGAAGTTTTAACGCCAGCGCCAACGGCAACACCGAAGATAACCGGTTCAGTTACAGCATCACCGAAAGCACCACGCGTAACGACGATACGTTAAATCAGCTAAGCGGTTACGGGAGTTATAACGGCCCGCATGGACCGGTGAGTCTTTCCGTCTCCGCATCCGATGATGATAGCCGACAATATTCCGCCAGCTATAGCGGCGGGATGATTCTGCACTCTGGTGGCATAACACTCGCCCCTGGCAGCATTAGCGAAAGCGATACGCTTGCGCTGATTAAAGCTGAGGGAGCAGAAGGTGCCCGAGTCTCCATCGGTAACGGTGAAATTGGCTCTTCAGGCTATGCCCTTATGCCCTATCTGTCTGCCTACCGTGAAAACAACGTCGGTCTTGATATCAGCGATATGCGCTCTGACGTTGAAGTGAAAAATACCCGTTCCACTACTGTCCCTCGTAGCGGTGCCGTTGTGCTGGTTAATTTTGAGACCGATCAAGGGCGTTCAGTGTTAATGGAACTGACGCGTGACGACGGTGGGTTTATTCCGCTTGGTGCCGATGTTCAAACTGAGCAAGGCGTATCCGTAGGTAGCGTAGGTCAGGCCGGGCAAGCCTGGATTCGCGGAATTGAAGATAAAGGGTTGTTAAAAATCGTCTGGGGAAGTGAGTCCGGCACATCCTGTACTGTCTCCTATCAGATTCCGCCCAATGCGAAAAAGATTGGACCAACAACGCTGCTGACAGGCCAGACCTGCCGCATCACAGTATTATAAAAGGAGTTAGAGCATGCTTTTTAAACCTGGGAAAAAAACAGGATTATGGGTATTAAGTTCGAGTCTGATGGCGCTGTCGCTCGGAACATACGCCGATAATCTCGATATTACCTTTACCGCTAATATCCGTGACACCACCTGCGATATGAAAATTGAAGGTGGCAGCGGTGATGGCTCCAGCAACGTTATTCCCATTGGCACCGACGGCAAGGTACGCCTGGATTACATCATCCTCAAAAATGCCAAAGCAACAACAAATTTTAAACTCAAAATGGTCTCATGCCCTTCGAGTCTGACAAAGCTGAACACGACCATTAGTGGTAGTGCCAGCCCACTGAATACGGCAATTAAAAATTCACTCTCCGGTGAGGGCAGCGCAGAAAATATTGGCGTGGCGATTTCCCGCACCGCCACTCCGGATGCCCCTTTTGTCATTAATTCATCCACTGATACTCAGCGCCTCGTCTGGTCGAGCGGAGAAATAAGTGCTGGCGAAGTTCAACTCCTGGCGACGCTGGTGGAAACTGCAAGCGGGCAAGGCATGACCGGCAACTTTAGCGGTATCGCTACGTTTAATTTCACCTATGAATAACTGGCGCAATACGGAGCGTTAATATGAAAAAGAAAATGACATCACTGGTGTTTGCGATGACTGCCATCCTGCCTTCCGTTTGTTTGAGCGCCATTACGGGTACGACGAGCGTTCAGGCCACCTTTACGTCCACCATTGAAGCCGGAACCTGTAATGCCGAGATTCAGGATGCGAGCGGGGCTCCTATTAGCATTTTGCCGTTTGGCGATGTATTTAAGTCCGATCTGGTGAGCCAGAACCGAACAGGGGCATTCAAAATCGCGTTCACTAACTGTGCCGGGGTCAAAAATGCCTCCGTTCAAGCCACGCCGGGTGCTGGCGGGTCCTGTACTGGCAATGCCAAAAATGGGAACTCATATGCAGCTGGGCATAACGTTGGTTTTGAAATCTGGAAAGGTTCTGTCGACTCAGGTTCCCTGCTGAACTGCGCCACGGCCCCAACTTCTATCGTCAACCTGTCTAACGGGGCGGGAAAATTTGAAATGGATGCGCGCATCGTTATTGCTAAAGATAAAACCATTTCTGACGTGACCACTGGTTCGGTCAGCGCCCCTGTGACTTTTATCGTGACCTATCAATAATGTTTATTAAGACTGATAGCTTAAACAGGATGTTCCACTCCCGCTTAAACTTTAGAAGTGCGATGTTATGGCTCGCCTGCTGTCTGGGGTTTCCCGCAGCAGGTTTTGCCTCGAGCCTGGAGATGGATTTGACGGCAAACATCATCAACAATACGTGTCAGGTAAGTATTCCGAATGATGGCAAAGTTATTTTACCGATCGTTGGCAAAGGTTGGTTTTATAACTCCGACGGCAGCCCACGGCTACAACCCGGTGACGCAGCTGGGGGAACTCGCTTCGAAATTCAGCTGAAAAGCTGTGCGGAAAGTGAATCTGGACTGGCAAAAACCCTGCATTTTGAGTTTAAACCTCAAAGTGGGATAGTTATCGGAAGCTCTCAACAGGTGTTCGCCAATGAAATTCCCGCCTCTGGGGGAGGAGCAGAGAACGTCGGCGTTGTTATTTTCTCAGAAAAAGACAATACCAATGTGGTCAATGCGTCAGGAACGTCAGATGTTATTTTTGATGTATCTAACCAAACCGAAAGCCAGTATTTAACAAATTATAATTTCTATGCCCGTTATCAAGACACAGGGATTGTCAGCGCGGGGAAAGTTACCACAAGCGTGCTGGTCAGCGTTACTTACAATTAAAATATACCAAGCATCGGATATAAGGAATTTTTGAATGTGTTATATAGCAGGAGCCGGAACAAGTCATTTCTTCATAAAAGGTGCAGGCCTTGCTTTGTCAATTCTTGCAATAAGTTTCTCTGCATCGGCCGATTTGTATGAATGCAAATTTAATGGTTACAGTGTTCAGCCTATTTCGGATGTCAAAGGTGCAAAGCCCAAGATCGTTCCCCTGGAGAGCGTCAGCGCGCCAACAAAAATAAGCGGCCTTATTGATTTGCAGGTGACTCCGGGCCTCTACTCCTGGTGCTCAATGGGTAAAGATGGCGAGCGCGTCTATCAGAAAACGGACAGTACACTGGTCGTCGGTGGCGTGGACGGTAAAGCACTCTTTAAAACTAACGTAACGGGGATCGCCTATACGCTGGCCATGTACCCGACCAACAACGCTTTTAATGCCTTTTTCCCTTCGACTACAGGAAGTTACGTAGAAACGGCCAATCAGGGGGATAATTCGGATCTGGTTAAAGCAGTATGGTGGTATGCCCGTATGGAATTTTATCAATTACCCTCATATGCTGGCGTGCCCGCAAGCGTCACACAGATTGGTCCAGTGGCCGGGAATATTGGCAATATTGTCGTAGGTAACCCCTGGAGCTCAGATGAAAGTGACCATCCACGTCCGTTAATCACGATACCCGATATGGCCTTCAATGTTCCTGTTGAAAAACCGACCTGCACTCTTACGGCTCCTAAAAGCGTAGATCTGGGGGAGTATGATGTTTCCGATGTCGAGAACGATAACACGCAAAAAGTCTCTGCTACCGTGTCAGGGAATTGCACCAACACACGCAAAATTACGATGAAGTTGACCACCAGCAAGACAACCGGGACTGATGGCTCTTTACTCGCGAACACCGCATCGTCGAATGCGGCAAAAGGCGTGGGCGTGTTGCTGAAGTGGCCGGACAACAGCCTGGCGGTGCCTAATTCAACTAACAACTATGCGACAAAAGGGAACACCATCATCCCGTCATTTAGCGAGTCTCTCACGGCTCAGTTAGTTAAATCTGGTACAGAAAAAGTCACTTCAGGAACGTTCAGCGCCATCGGCACGTTGCAGATCACCTACGAATAGCTTATCCCTGCGGCTGATTGCTGATCAGCCGCGACATCGTCTCCAGCGAATCCGTTCTTAAGATATAGAGTCGTTTCAGTAAGAACGGATTATCCCCCGGCTTCACCTTCCCCTTCACCGTGGTCACGGCCAGATGGAAACCGGCATCATTCGCCGCCTTGATCGCCTTATTGTCATAGCCGCCAAAGGGATAAGAAAGGTAGAGCACACGCGGGTTGAACTGTGACAGCGCGCGACGAGAACGCTCAAAATCAAACAGGATCACGTGATAGCTGCGGCTCAGTAAGATCGGGTGTTTATACCCGTCCACGCGGTGCAGGAAGTGAGTGTGCGACTGAATGTCGAACACATCCTGAATGCCCTTAATTTCCTGAACACTCATAAACTGCAGCGATTTCGGATCCCACTTCTGCGGATGGCCTTTAATACGTGACGAAATGATAAACGCCGTCGCGTTGAAGCCATACTCTTTCAGCACAGGATACGCGTAACGGCTCACCGACTTCAGGCCGTCGTCAAAGGTAATCACCACCGCCTTCGCGGGCAGGTTCATCTTGTTGCGCACGTAGCCTTCCAGCTGATACATCGTCAGCGTGGTGTACCCCTGGTCGCGAAGCCAGGTCATCTGGTTGCTGAACGCGCGCACGCTGGTGGTGGTGGAGGTATGACGAAAACGGGTGTTCTCCTCATCGCGCAGGATATGGTGATAGGTCAGAACCGGAATGCCGTTATCTTCCTGCGCGTCCAGGCTGCTTATCCACGCCAGGCGGTTGCCGATGCGGATCTGATACCAGGTCTGATTCAGACGGTCTTTAAGTTTGTTCAGAATGGGATAACGCAGGTTGGCGCTCAGAGTACCAAAGGGCGCGCTTCCGTTGCTGGGCGCGTTATAGACGGGCGTATCTTTCCAGGTGATGAGGTTCTGGTTACTGAGCGGCTTGTTCAGGTCGCCCAGGCTGTCCTCAACGCGTTGCTTACCCTGCACTTTCTCAAGGTGGTCTTTATCAATAAAGCCGGTACCGAACCCGAAGCGAAATTCGTAATAATCCGCCGCCGCGGGAAAGACCGCGATGATCTGCCCTGCGCGAATATTGCCCACATTAACCACAGAGTTACCTACCTGAGCCCAGATGGCAGCATCCTCAGTGGTTTGCATATATTGAGCAGGAAGCCCTTGCTGACTTATCAGGCTGGCAGACGCCCCGCCGGAAACCAGCAGCAAAAGGAGAAAGAACACGCGCATGAACATAGGATATAAATCGACACGGGAAATCAGTCGCCATTGTAGCAAAAGCGACATCAATACCAATGTTTAATGCTTATACAGATCGTGAAGCAGAACGAAAGGCGGGTTTTTCTGCTGCTGGTGCCACAGGCTGCTCACCTCCGGCTGGCCCTCCGCCACGATAGCGTGCCGAAACTCTGCGCTGCTCAATGAGGCGCGAAGCGGATAGAGGGCTTCGAGTAAAGGCAGGCTGATACCGGAGATCACTTCACAATTATCATGCTTGTGGCTCAGCAAAGCGGCCGCGCGGTAAGGCGCCGCGCCGGATTTATCGGTAAGAAAAATCACCCCATCACCGGTATCCGTTTCATGCAGGGCATCGCACATCATCCGGCTGAGCATGTTGGTGCTCAACCCGCGCCAGTAGTTAACCACCCGGCATTGCGCCAGCGGGCCAAATTTGGCCTCAAGCGTATCCAGCATGTCCTGCGCTCGTTCATCGTGGCAGGTGATCACCCATCCCAGCATAACTCTCTCCTTAGCAGGCAAGTAGTTTAGCGGAGTGAAGGTTTGCTTACGGTGATAACCGTCAAAGAAAGTGCCCGGCAACCAGAGCGTCGCCGGGCAGAGGGTTAACTACGCAGACCGCGCCCGCGCTGGATCAGATACCAGCACAGCAGGTAGAAGGCGATGATGAATACCACCAGCACCGCCACCGTGGTAAACAGCGGAACATCGGTAATGCCGAGGAAGCCAAAGCGGAAGCCGCTGATCATGTAGACGATCGGGTTCAGATGCGACAGTGCCTGCCAGAACGGCGGCAGCAGCGTCAGGGAGTAGAACACCCCGCCGAGATAGGTCAGCGGCGTCAGCACAAAGGTCGGGATCAGGCTGATGTCGTCAAACGTTTTAGCGAACACCGCGTTCAGCAGACCGGCCAGCGAGAACAGAATTGCCGTCAGCAGCAGAGTCAGCGCCACGAACAGCCACGAGTGCACCTGGAACGGCACGAAGAACAGCGAAATCGCCGTCACCAGGATGCCCACGCACAGCCCGCGCGCCACGCCGCCGCCCACGTAACCGGCTATGATGACGTGCGTTGGCACCGGCGCCACCAGCAACTCTTCAATATTGCGTTGGAACTTAGCGCTGAAGAACGACGAGGCCACGTTTGCGTAGGCGTTGGTGATCACCGCCATCATAATCAGGCCCGGCACGATAAACTGCATATAGGTAAAACCGTGCATCTCACCAATGCGGGAACCAATCAGGTTGCCGAAGATGATGAAATAGAGCGTCATGGTGATGACCGGCGGTACCAGGGTTTGCACCCAGATACGCATAAAGCGGTTAATCTCTTTCGCCCAGATACTTTTCAGCGCGACCCAATAAAGATGCGTCATGCCTTGTCTCCTTGTTTATCCTGCACCAGAGAGACAAACAGCTCTTCCAGTCGGTTCGCTTTGTTACGCATGCTTAAAACCTGAATCCCCTGCGCGCTCAGCTGGGAGAACACGCTGTTGATCCCCTGCTCGCGCAGCACTTCCACTTCCAGCGTTGAGGTATCAACCAGGCGATACTGGTATCCTTCAAGCTTCGGTAGCGGGCTTTTTGCCGCCAGATCGAGAATAAACGTTTCGGATTTCAGCTTGGAGAGCAGATCCTTCATCGAGGTGTTCTCCACCAGCTCGCCGTGCTGAATGATGCCGATGTTGCGGCACAGCATCTCTGCTTCTTCAAGGTAGTGGGTGGTCAAAATGATGGTGGTGCCTTTGTCGTTAAGATCCTTTAGGAAACCCCACATAGAACGACGCAGTTCGATATCCACGCCTGCGGTGGGTTCATCAAGGATCAGCAGCTTCGGCTCGTGCATCAGCGCGCGGGCAATCATCAGGCGGCGCTTCATCCCCCCGGACAACATCCGCGCACGTTCATTACGCTTTTCCCACAGATCGAGCTGTTTCAGGTACTTTTCGCTACGCTCAAGCGCCTCTTTACGCTCAACGCCGTAATAACCCGCCTGGTTAACGACAATCTGCTGCACCGTCTCAAACGGGTTGAAGTTGAACTCCTGCGGTACCAGCCCCAGCTGGCGCTTGGCGTTTACCACATCTTTTTGCAGGTCGTAACCAAAGACGCTCACCCGTCCGGACGTTTTATTCACCAGCGAGCTGATGATCCCGATGGTGGTGGATTTCCCCGCCCCGTTCGGCCCCAGAAGCGCGTAAAAATCCCCGGCCTCTACTTTTAGGTCTATCCCGCGTAGCGCCTGAACGCCACCCGGATAGGTTTTTTTAAGCTGCTCAAGCTCCAGTGCAATTGCCATGAATTTAACTTACCTTCAGTTCTTACACACGTTGTGTGGTTTCATTAAAAGTCGGGTTACCCTATAGTAGCGCAACGCAATTACTTGGTTACAGGTCGCTAACCTCCATGAACGACATAGATACACTCATTAGCAACAATGCACTATGGTCAAAAATGCTGGTGGAGGAAGACCCCGGATTTTTTGGAAAACTCGCACAAGCCCAGAACCCGCGCTTTCTCTGGATTGGCTGTTCAGACAGCCGCGTACCTGCCGAGCGCCTGACCGGCCTTGAGCCCGGCGAACTGTTTGTTCACCGCAACGTCGCCAACCTGGTGATTCATACCGATCTCAACTGCCTTTCCGTGGTTCAATATGCCGTTGACGTCCTGGAAGTCGAGCACATCATTATTTGCGGCCACTACGGCTGCGGCGGCGTGCAGGCGGCGGTTGAAAACCCGGAACTGGGTTTAATTGATAACTGGCTGCTGCACATCCGCGATATCTGGTTCAAACATAGTTCACTGCTCGGCGAAATGCCGCAGGAGCGACGCATGGACACGCTGTGCGAGCTGAACGTGATGGAGCAGGTATATAACCTTGGGCATTCGACCATCATGCAGTCGGCGTGGAAACGCGGGCAGAAGGTATCAATCCACGGCTGGGCGTACGGTATTCACGATGGCCTGCTGCGCAATCTGGAAGTCACCGCCACCAACCGCGAAACGCTGGAGCAGCGTTACCGTTCGGGGATTGCCAACCTCAAGCTTAAGCATGTGAACCATAAATAAAGCCGGGGGTTTTCGCCCTCTCCCCGTGGGAGAGGGTCGGAGTGAGGGCATCAGCCCGCAATTACTCGTCCAGCAATACCACTTTCCCAACATACGGCAGATGACGATAACGCTGCGCGTAATCAATGCCGTAACCCACCACGAACTCGTCCGGGATGGAGAAACCGACAAACTCTACCGGCACCTGCACTTCACGACGCTCCGGTTTATCCAGCAGCGTACAAATCGCCAGCGATTTCGGCTCGCGCAGGCTCAGGATCTCGCGCACCTTTGAAAGGGTGTTGCCGGAGTCGATAATGTCCTCAACGATCAACACATCTTTGCCACGAATATCTTCATCCAGATCTTTCAGGATTTTCACATCACGGGTTGTGGACATGCCGCTGCCGTAGCTGGAAGCGGTCATAAAATCGACCTCGTGCGGTACCTGCACTTCACGGCACAGGTCTGCCATGAACATGAAAGAACCGCGCAGCAGACCAACCAGCACCATTTCGCTGCCGCTGTCCTTGTAATGCTCGGTGATTTGACGACCCAGTTCGGCGATACGCGCTTTGATCTCGGCTTCCGGGATCATCACTTCAACAGTATGTTTCATATTACTAACCAAATGATTTTGATGAAAATCTTTCAATGCGGATGAATCTTGCTCCGGCATCGATACGCAAGCCAGCCATTATATCAGTAAATGGATAAGCCTGGCGTATGAGTTATAAAAAGCAAATATTGTGATTCCGATCACACTTGTTAACACCTATAATTAGTTGCTAGCAAATTATTAACAAAAACTGACGAGTACACTTTCTATGGCTGAAACAAACACTAAACAGCCGCGTCTACTGGTGACACTAACAGCGCTATTCGCCGCCTTCTGCGGCCTGTACCTGTTAATCGGTGGCGTCTGGCTGGTCGCGATCGGCGGCTCCTGGTACTACCCGATTGCGGGCCTGGTTATGCTTGGCGTAACCGTCCTGCTCTGGCGTAGAAAACAATCCGCACTGTGGCTGTATGCCGCCCTCCTTCTTGCCACCATGATCTGGGGCGTCTGGGAAGTCGGTTTCGATTTCTGGGCCCTGACGCCGCGCAGCGACATCCTGGTCTTCTTCGGTATCTGGCTGATCCTGCCGTTTGTCTGGCGCCGCCTGATTGTCCCTTCCAGCGGTGCCGTTGCAGCCCTGCTGGTGGCTCTGTTAATCAGCGGCGGCATTCTCACCTGGGCTGGCTTTAACGACCCGCAGGAGATCAACGGTACGCTGAACGCGGAGTCCACGCCTGCGGCAGCTATCTCGCAGGTCGCTGACGGTGACTGGCCTGCTTATGGCCGTAACCAGGAAGGTCAACGTTACTCCCCGCTGAAGCAGATCAACGCGGACAACGTTAAGAACCTGAAGGAAGCCTGGGTATTCCGTACCGGCGACCTGAAAATGCCGAACGATCCGGGCGAGCTGACCAACGAAGTGACCCCGATTAAAGTGGGCAACATGCTCTACCTGTGTACGGCGCACCAGCGTCTGTTCGCGCTTGACGCGGCCACCGGTAAAGAGAAATGGCACTTTGATCCACAGCTGAACTCCAATCCGTCGTTCCAGCACGTGACCTGTCGCGGCGTCTCTTACCACGAAGCGCGCGCCGATAATGCCAGCCCGGAAGTCATTGCCGACTGTCCTCGCCGCATTATGCTGCCGGTGAACGATGGCCGTCTGTTTGCCATCAACGCTGAGACCGGCAAGCTGTGCGAAACCTTCGCCAACAAAGGCATTCTGAACCTGCAGACCAACATGCCGGACACCACGCCGGGTCTGTATGAGCCAACCTCCCCGCCAATCATCACCGATAAAACCATCGTGATTGCCGGTTCGGTAACGGATAACTTCTCTACGCGTGAAACCTCCGGCGTTATCCGTGGTTTCGACGTGAACACCGGTAAACTGCTGTGGGCTTTCGACCCGGGCGCGAAAGATCCAAACGCGATCCCGTCTGACGAGCACACCTTTACCTTCAACTCGCCGAACTCCTGGGCACCAGCCGCGTATGACGCGAAGCTGGACCTGGTCTACCTGCCGATGGGCGTATCCACGCCGGATATCTGGGGCGGTAACCGCACGCCGGAGCAGGAACGTTATGCGAGCGCTATCCTGGCGCTGAACGCAACCACCGGTAAGCTGGCGTGGAGCTACCAGACCGTTCACCACGATCTGTGGGATATGGATATGCCGTCCCAGCCGACGCTGGCGGACATTACCGTTAACGGTAAAACCGTACCGGTCATTTACGCTCCGGCTAAAACCGGCAACATCTTCGTGCTGGATCGCAGCAACGGTAAGCTGGTTGTGCCTGCCCCGGAAAAACCGGTTCCGCAGGGTGCGGCCAAAGGCGACTACGTCAGCAAAACCCAGCCGTTCTCTGACCTGAGCTTCCGTCCGAAGAAAGACCTCAGCGGTGCAGACATGTGGGGTGCCACCATGTTTGACCAGCTGGTGTGCCGCGTGATGTTCCATCAGCTGCGCTATGAAGGCATCTTCACGCCGCCGTCTGAGCAAGGTACGCTGGTCTTCCCGGGCAACCTGGGAATGTTTGAGTGGGGCGGTATTTCCGTCGACCCTAACCGTCAGGTGGCGATTGCCAACCCAATGGCGCTGCCGTTCGTTTCCCGTCTGATCCCACGCGGTCCGGGTAACCCGATGGAGCAGCCGAAAGACGCGAAAGGCAGCGGGACCGAAGCCGGTATCCAGCCGCAGTATGGCGTACCGTTTGGCGTTACCCTGAACCCGTTCCTGTCTCCGTTTGGTCTGCCGTGTAAACAGCCTGCCTGGGGTTACATCTCCGGTCTGGATCTGAAAACCAACCAGATCGTCTGGAAAAAACGTATTGGTACCCCACAGGACAGCATGCCGTTCCCGATGCCGGTTCCGGTGCCGTTCAATATGGGTATGCCAATGCTGGGTGGTCCAATCTCCACCGCTGGTAACGTGCTGTTCATCGCGGCAACCGCAGATAACTACCTGCGCGCGTATAACATGACCAACGGTGAAAAACTGTGGCAAGGCCGTCTGCCGGCCGGTGGACAGGCAACGCCGATGACCTATGAAGTGAATGGCAAGCAGTACGTTGTCATTTCTGCGGGTGGTCACGGTTCGTTTGGTACGAAGATGGGCGACTATATTGTCGCGTATGCATTGCCGGACGAAGGCAAATAAAAGCAAAACGGCAACGAAAGTTGCCGTTTTTAGCAATGCAGGCCGGGTAAGGCGAAGCCGCCACCCGGCTTTTTTTTATACGGTAAAACCGAGCATCATCCCCGTATCTTCATGCTCCAGCAGATGACAGTGCGCCATATAGGCAAACTCTTCAGGCGCTTCGTGGTCGAACTTCACCAGCACCTCGCTGACGCCGCCTTCCACTCTCACCGTATCTTTCCAGCCTGCTCGATGCGCTTCCGGCGCTTTGCCGTTCTCAGACAGAATGCGGAACTGCGTGCCGTGGATATGGAACGGGTGCAGCATCATGTCCCCTTCCCCTGAAACCACCCAGCGCTCAAACTGCCCCTTCGTGGCGGCAAACATCGGTGTGTTCATATCGAACGCTTTGCCGTTGATCTTGTTGGCGTTGTGGAAATCGAACCCGTGACCGCCGTGATCCATACCGCCCATTTTGCCGTGGTCCATATTCATGTGGCCCATCATCTGGCCGTGGTGCATTCCCGCCATGGCCTGATTGCCATACTTTTTCATCAGCGCCTGCATGCCCATCATGTCAAGCATCGGGTCCATGGAGAGCTGAAGCTTACGCTGCGTGAGCCCATCCAGCGACGGGAGAGCTGGCAGCGTGGCTAAGGTGTCCGGCAGCATACCGGAGGCCGTGACCTGTAGCGGCTGAATGCGCAGCACCGGATGCGGTTTATCAAACGGCGCCACTGCCATCCCCATCTGGCTGACAGGCAGCGTTACCAGGTCAAACGGCTTGCCGTCGCTGATGTCCACCAGCACTTCGAAGCGTTCGCCCATCAGCATCGGCAGCTCGCTCACTTTTACCGGTTCCGGCAGCAGGCCGCCATCGCTTGCCACCACGTAAAGCGGGCGCTTATCGCTGGTGGCGAAGTTCAACGAGCGGGCGTTACAGCCGTTAAGCAAGCGCAGGCGCAGCCAGCCTTTCGGGGCGGCGTGCTGCGGATAGATCGCACCGTTGGCCAGCAGCGTATCGCCAAACCAGCCGACCGCCGCGCTCATCACGTCCAGCTGGTAGTCAATCTGCCCGTCAGCGCTGAATTTTTTGTCCTGCACAATCACCGGCACATCGTCGATACCCCACTGTTTCGGCAGGCGCAGGAGACGGCTTTCGTCATCCTCAATCAACACCAGTCCGGCCAGCCCCATTGCCACCTGATGGCCCGTTTTGCCGTGCTGATGCGGGTGGAACCAGCAGGTTGCCGCCCGCTGGTCAGGGGTAAAGGTTACGCTGCGTTTCCCCCCAGGCTTGATAACACCCTGGGGACCACCATCCACTTCGCCCGGGACTTCCAGCCCGTGCCAGTGCAGCGTGGTCTCCTCGGCAAGCGTATTGTGGATATCCACCGTCACCGCTTTCCCTTTGCGTAACTGAAGTGCCGGGCCGAGCAGATTGCCGTTGTAGCCCCAGGTTGTGGCGCTGTGCCCACCGAAGGAGGTTTTACCGGCCTGAACAACGAGCTGAATACGGCTACGGGCGTCTGCGGTCAGTAAGTCAGGAATGGGTAAGGCAGGCCTTTCAGTCGCAAAAACCGCGCGGCTCCAGAGTGGTAATGCGCTGGCAACCCCCAGCACAGCGGAATATTTTAAAAAATCACGACGTTGCATGTTCATTTCCTTATTTCCAGCAGGCGATCTTTTGAGCATAAACCCTCCCCTTACCGGAAGGTCAAGTAAAGCGGCAATAATAAAGATCGTCGCACTGGCATCAAGTGTGCTAACGTTAATTTTCCGTGAAGAAGTGGTAGAAGCAATGAAGACGTTTTTCAGGACAATTTTGTTCGGAAGCCTGATGGCAATGTGTGCGAACAGCTATGCGCTCAGTGAAAATGAAGCGGAAGATATGGCCGATTTAACGGCGGTTTTTGTATTCCTGAAAAATGATTGTGGCTACCAGAATTTACCCAACGGGCAAATTCGCCGCGCGCTGGTCTTTTTCGCCCAGCAGAACCAGTGGGATCTCAGCAATTACGACAGCTTTGACATGAAGGCGCTCGGTGAAGACAGCTACCGTGACTTGAGCGGTATTGGCATTCCCACGGCTAAAAAATGCAAAGCGCTGGCCCGCGATTCGCTCAGCCTGCTCGCCTACGTGAAATAACCTTCCCGACGCCCCCTGTTCAACCTATACCCGTGCAACCACGGTTATAGTTAGCTATCATGTTTCGCTCATTTTTTGTGAGCGTTACGGATGTTAACAAAGGAGGAGTCCGCGTATGGCCGACCACACGTTGTGGCATGAAACACTGCATGACCAGTTTGGTCAGTACTTTGCCGTTGATAACGTGCTCTATCATGAGAAAACGGATCACCAGGATCTGATCATCTTCGAAAACGCCGCCTTTGGCCGCGTGATGGCCCTGGATGGCGTAGTGCAAACGACCGAGCGCGACGAGTTTATCTATCATGAGATGATGACCCACGTTCCGCTGCTGGCCCACGGACACGCGAAGCATGTTCTGATTATCGGCGGCGGCGACGGCGCAATGCTGCGCGAGGTTTCACGTCATCGTTCCATTGAAACCATCACCATGGTTGAGATCGATGCGGGCGTGGTCTCTTTCTGCCGCCAGTACCTGCCCAACCATAATGCCGGCAGCTATGACGATCCGCGCTTTAATCTGGTTATCGACGACGGCGTTAACTTTGTTAACCAGACCACGCAGACCTTCGACGTGATTATCTCTGACTGCACCGACCCCATCGGCCCCGGCGCGTCGCTGTTTACCTCCTCGTTCTACGAAGGCTGCAAGCGCTGCCTGAACCCGGGCGGGATCTTCGTCGCACAAAACGGTGTCTGCTTCCTGCAGCAGGACGAAGCCCTCGACAGCCATCGCAAGCTCAGCACCTATTTCGGTGACGTCAGCTTCTATCAGGCGGCAATTCCGACGTACTACGGCGGGATCATGACCTTTGCATGGGCAACGGATAACGACGTGCTGCGTCATCTCTCTACCGAAATTATCCAGGCCCGCTTCCATCAGGCCGGGCTCACGTGCCGCTACTACAATCCGGCTATTCATACCGCAGCGTTTGCTCTGCCGCAGTACCTGCAAGACGCATTATCCACTAAGGGGGTGAGCTAATTGAAAAAGCTTAAACTACATGGCTTTAACAACCTGACTAAAAGCCTGAGTTTTTGTATTTACGATATCTGCTATGCCAAAACAGCGGAAGAACGCGATGGTTACATCGCCTATATCGATGAACTCTACAACGCCAACCGTCTGACCGAGATCCTGTCAGAAACCTGCTCGATCATCGGTGCCAATATTCTGAACATCGCCCGACAGGATTATGAGCCCCAGGGTGCCAGCGTCACCATTCTGGTCAGCGAAGAGCCGGTCGACCCGCAGCTTATCGACAAAACTGAACACCCGGGTCCGCTGCCGGAAGTGGTCGTCGCCCACCTCGACAAAAGCCATATCTGCGTTCACACCTACCCGGAAAGCCACCCGGAAGGCGGGCTGTGCACGTTCCGCGCCGATATTGAAGTGTCGACCTGCGGCGTGATTTCCCCGCTGAACGCGCTGAACTATTTAATCCACCAGCTGGAATCGGACATCGTCACGATTGATTATCGCGTGCGCGGTTTTACCCGTGATATCAACGGTATGAAGCACTTCATCGACCACGAGATCAACTCCATTCAGAACTTTATGTCCGAGGACATGAAATCGCTGTATGACATGATGGACGTGAACGTGTACCAGGAAAACATCTTCCATACCAAGATGATGCTTAAGGAGTTCGACCTTAAGCACTACATGTTCCACACGAAGCCGGAAGATTTAAGTGAAGAAGAGCGCAAGGTCATCACCGACCTGCTCTGGAAAGAGATGCGCGAAATCTACTACGGCCGCAATATTCCGGCCGTGTAAGTGTTGCCCGGAGCAAGGATGCTTCGGTGAGTTACTTCTGTTTCATAAACTCACGGTAGGCATTCACTACCTGCAGGAAGTCTTCCACGCCGCACAGCGACAGGCTCTCTTCGTCGTAGTAGCTCATCCCCTCTTCCATCTCATCCCCTGAAAACTCAAGCTGGTTGGCGCGCACCATCACCTCTTCGCCGTCCATCCACAGGGTGTACTCATGCCCGGCGCGTTGCCAGGAGCGCTCGCTGCCTTTCACCGTATTTGCCGCCTGTTCGACTTCATCAAGAAGGGCGAGATTTTCTTTCACCTCTTCGTTAAACCAGTGTCCAACGGCTTCGTGCCCCATCGACATGCGCACTTTCACCACGCCGGTGATGTCGCGCAAAAATTCGTAATCCATAGCGTTTTCCTCTGCAAAGCCATTAGGGTAATTATCGCAGCAGAGGGAAAGAAAAAAAGCGGGAGAGGTGGGAGGAATGAAAATAAAAAGGTGAGAGCAAGACCCTGCGGCCTGATGCCCTCACCCCGTCCCTCTCCCACGGGAGAGGGTGCAAACACTAAAAACCGTCTCGTAGAGACGGTTTTGCTGTTTATACCGCCGTCTGGAAGATAACCCCGTCAGCCTTCTCGGTGTACTGAGAAAGCTGGTCGAAGTTCAGATAGCGATAGGTATCCACCGCCGTCTTATCCACCTGCGCCACGAAGGTCTGGTACTCTTCCGGCGTTGGCAGTTTGCCAATCAGCGCCGCAACCGCCGCCAGCTCCGCAGAGGCCAGGTAGACGTTCGCACCAGTACCTAAACGGTTCGGGAAGTTACGGGTAGAGGTGGAAACCACCGTCGCACCGTCGGCCACGCGCGCCTGGTTACCCATACACAGGGAGCAGCCAGGGATTTCGATACGCGCCCCGCTCTTACCGAACACGCTGTAGTAACCCTCTTCGGTCAACTGAGCCGCGTCCATACGGGTTGGCGGAGCCACCCACAGGCGGGTCGGCAGCTGGCCTTTGTGGGTATCCAGCAGCTTACCGGCAGCACGGAAGTGGCCGATGTTGGTCATGCAGGAGCCGATAAACACTTCGTCGATCTTATCGCCCTGCACGTCAGAGAGCAGACGCGCATCGTCCGGATCGTTCGGTGCACAGAGGATTGGCTCTTTGATATCCGCCAGATCGATGTCGATCACCGCCGCGTACTCTGCGTCTGCGTCAGCTTCCAGCAGCTGCGGATCCGCCAGCCATTTCTCCATGCCCTGAATACGACGCTCCAGCGTACGACGATCGCCGTAGCCTTCTGCAATCATCCACTTCAGCAGCACGATGTTGGAAGTCAGATACTCAATGATCGGCTCTTTGTTCAGCTTGATGGTACAGCCAGCCGCAGAACGCTCGGCGGAGGCGTCGGTCAGCTCGAACGCCTGCTCCACTTTCAGATCCGGCAGACCTTCAATTTCCAGGATACGGCCAGAGAAGATGTTTTTCTTGCCTTTCTTCTCAACGGTCAGCAGGCCCTGTTTGATGGCATACAGCGGGATCGCGTGAACCAGGTCGCGCAGAGTGATGCCCGGCTGCATTTTGCCCTTGAAGCGCACCAGCACGGATTCAGGCATGTCCAGCGGCATTACGCCGGTCGCTGCAGCAAACGCCACCAGGCCGGAGCCCGCCGGGAAGGAGATACCGATTGGGAAACGGGTATGGGAGTCACCGCCGGTACCCACGGTATCCGGCAGCAGCATACGGTTCAGCCAGGAGTGGATGACGCCGTCACCCGGACGCAGAGAAACACCGCCGCGGTTCATGATGAAGTCTGGCAGCGTGTGGTGCGTGGTCACGTCAACCGGCTTCGGATAGGCCGCCGTGTGGCAGAAGGACTGCATCACCAGGTCAGAAGAGAAGCCCAGGCACGCCAGGTCTTTCAGTTCGTCACGGGTCATTGGGCCAGTGGTGTCCTGAGAGCCCACGGAGGTCATCTTCGGCTCGCAGTATGCGCCAGGGCGAATACCGGCGACGCCGCAGGCACGACCCACCATTTTCTGTGCCAGCGAGAAGCCGCGGTTGCTTTCTGCCACGTCTTTCGCGTGACGGAAAACGTCGGAGTGCGGCAGACCCAGCGCTTCACGCGCTTTGGTGGTCAGGCCACGCCCGATGATCAGCGGAATACGGCCACCGGCACGCACTTCGTCAATCAGCACGTCGGTTTTCAGTTCGAAGCTTGCCAGCAGCTCGTTGGTTTCATGGTTGCGCACTTCGCCTTTATACGGGTAGACGTCAATCACGTCGCCCATGTTCAGGTTAGAAACATCCACTTCAATTGGCAGCGCGCCCGCATCTTCCATGGTGTTGAAGAAGATTGGCGCAATTTTGCCGCCGAGGCACAGGCCGCCGCCGCACTTGTTAGGCACGTGCGGAATGTCGTCGCCCATGAACCACAGTACGGAGTTGGTGGCGGATTTACGGGAAGAACCGGTACCCACAACATCACCGACGTAGGCCAGCGGGAAACCTTTTTGTTGCAGCGCTTCGATCTGTTTGATCGGGCCCACCACGCCCGGCTGATCTGGCTCAATGCCTTCACGGGCGTTTTTCAGCATCGCCAGAGCGTGCAGCGGGATATCAGGACGAGACCACGCGTCCGGTGCCGGAGACAGGTCATCGGTGTTGGTTTCACCGGTCACCTTAAAGACGGTCACGGTAATTTTTTCCGCCAGCGCAGGGCGGTTCAGGAACCATTCGGCATCGGCCCAGGACTGCATCACCTGCTTCGCATAGACGTTGCCCGCTTTGGCTTTTTCTTCTACGTCGTAGAAGTTATCGAACATCAGCAGCGTGGAAGAGAGCGCTTTAGCGGCAATCGGTGCCAGCTTGTCGTTATCCAGCGCGTCAATCAGCGGATGAATGTTGTAACCACCCTGCATGGTGCCGAGCAGTTCAATGGCTTTTTCAGGAGTAACCAGTGGGGAGGTGGCTTCGCCTTTGGCGATAGCAGCAAGGAATCCGGCTTTTACGTAGGCAGCTTCATCTACGCCAGGCGGTACGCGGTTGATCAACAGATCTAACAGGAATTCTTCTTCGCCCTTAGGCGGGTTCTTCAGCAGCTCGACGAGCGCGGCCATTTGGGTTGCATCTAAAGGTTTGGGTACAATTCCCTCGGCGGCACGTTCTGCTACGTGCTTACGGTATTCTTCTAGCACGACGGTTCTCCTCGCTCTCATTGTCATATGCGGCGGGCGTTCTCTTCACGCTCCTGTGAGACAGCAGTTTGTAGGGTAAATGCCCGATACCGCGTCGGGCAGCATAGCAGGATTTCTGCACAGTGTTAATCCGTTTACAAAAAAGCAACATTAAAAAGTTTGCTGAATCGTTAAGCATGGTGTAGCGGGGAGGAGAGGTGAATTTTGGGGACAAAAAAACCGCCTGATAGCGGTTATTTTGTTGCCTTGCGGTGGTAGCACACCGGGTTGGCAGATTTGCGGCAATGCACTCGGCATGAATAATGCTCCTGAGTATGCAGATCCGCAAGCACATGTTTTGTGTTTACGAGCCGCCATCCAGTTTCGAATGTAAAAGGATGAAACTGCATTTCACCTCTTTTCAGTCCATTTCGGCTGTAATACTGTTGCCCCCGGCCTGCTTCGCTGGTGTAGCAACCAGTCACCGGGCCCGGAAGCAGTTCCGTAACCTACGCGGCAATGTACTCATTTGCCTGGTTCTGCCTTTTCCGGTGAAGAAGGAACCCGCGTAGCTTGTACAGGAACGTACGCAATGGAGATGCGAATCACTGCGCTGATCGTTGCGATTGGTTTACTGCTTACCGCGCTGCACGGTGGCTGGAACATATCCGACATCACGGTGCTGTTTGTCGTCAACCTCGGCAACTAGCTGCTGACCGCTCGCAAGAGCGGCCTTCTGAATTCCCGGCGCCTTTTCCCGCATCGCATATAATTGTGTAATAAATACTCACACTCTTTATCCGGACGTACCGGACGCTTCCCAATAAAAGTCAAAACAGTAAAAGACGGGTGAATAATACTCACGCCAACCGTAACGCCTCACGGCACAGCGCCTGTCTCGTTGGAGTCATTTTATGAAGTTGCCCTTTAAGCCACATCTGCTTGTCCTTCTGTGCAGTGCCGGGCTGTTTGCCGCCTCAGGCGTCATGTTTGTCAAAAGTCGTGCAACGGAACCCGTTGCGCCAGCCCCCGTCGCGCAACCACCGTCAGCGCCTACCGCAGCCCAGCCGGCCCCTGTCGTCGCGCCAACCTACACTGCCGCGCAAATCGATCAGTGGGTTGCCCCCATCGCGCTCTACCCGGATGCCCTGCTGTCACAAATCTTGATGGCCTCGACCTACCCGGCCAACGTGATTCAAGCGGCGCAGTGGTCCAAAGACAACCCCAAAATGGAAGGGGACGCCGCGATTCAGGCCGTTGCCAGCCAGCCCTGGGATCCCAGCGTAAAATCCCTGGTCGCGTTTCCTCAGCTTATGTCGCTGATGGGAGAGAATCCGCCGTGGGTACAAAATCTGGGCGATGCGTTTCTCGCGCAGCCGAAAGATGTAATGGATTCCGTTCAACGCCTGCGTGCGCTGGCGCAGAAGACCGGCGCCTTGCAATCTACGCCTCAGCAGACGGTCACCACGGTGACGAAACCCGCACCGGCAAAAACCAGCACCACCGAGTCAACGTCAACCACCACGTCCGCACCGGCCCCGACGGTGATCAAAATTGAATCTGCCGACCCGCAGGTGGTTTACGTCCCCACCTATAATCCCAATACGGTTTACGGGACCTGGCCTAATACCGCCTATCCGCCAACCTATCTCCCGCCGTCACCCGGGGAGCAGTTTGGCAATAGCTTCGTCAACGGCTTAGGTTTCAGCCTGGGTGTCGCCACAACTTATGCTATCTTCAGCAACATCGACTGGGATGATGACGATGACTGGGACCATCATCATGACGGTGACTGGGATAATCACGGCGGCTACAACCGCAACGGTGATAACAACATCAATATTAACGTTGAGAACTTCAATAAAATCAGCGGAC
The DNA here is from genome assembly GCF_001743375.1 of Enterobacter sp. IF2SW-B1. Classification (NCBI taxonomy): domain Bacteria; kingdom Pseudomonadati; phylum Pseudomonadota; class Gammaproteobacteria; order Enterobacterales; family Enterobacteriaceae; genus Enterobacter; species Enterobacter sp. IF2SW-B1. The sequence goes on from NZ_MJAA01000009.1 coordinate 98,431, forward strand.
AACGTCTGACGGACGCCAACCGTACCTGGCAGCACAACCCGGCCTATCGGGAAGGTGTCCCCTACCCGACAAACCAGCTCAACACGCGTTTCCACTCCACCAACACGGCCACGGGGCTTAGTGCAACGCAACAACCGGTTAATCGCGATAGCCAGCGTCAGGCGGCGCTGAGCCAGATGGAGAAATCGACAGGTAAAACCTTCCCACAGACTGCTCGCCCGGGCACGAAAGCGGCGCAGCGACAGGCCTCAAGTGAACAGCTGAAACAGATTTCTCAGCGCAATAACTACCGTGGCTATGACACCAAACCGCAGACGGCGAAGCGGGCCACCACGCAGCAGCGAGAAAACCGCCAGACCACCGCGCAGAGACAAGAGCAACGGGTTCAGCCTTCTCAGCAACGTCCCTTCCAGCAGCGAAACAGTCAGCTCCGGGCTAATGCACTGAGCGGCAACGACAGCCGTTCCGCCAACTGGCAGGCGCAGCAGCAGCGTGGCGCGCAAAGCAGACACCTCGCCGCTCGTCAGCAGCAGCTACGCCCGGCAGCGGCTGGACGTGCTGAACACCGTGAATCCCGTCATCGCTAAGGGAGCCGACATGAAACGTAAATTACTCAGTGGAATGGTGTTGTTCATGGTCTCGGCGACCGTCATGGCGCAGCAATCCTTCAGCTCACCAGAACAGGCTACCAATGCGCTGGAAAGCGCCATCCGCGATCAAAACGAAAGCGCGATGAGCAACCTGCTCGGTAAGAACTGGCGCGACTTCCTGCCCCCTGAAGGCGTTGATCCTGACGCAGTCGATCGCTTTCTGCGCGACTGGAAAGTCAGTCATAACACCATTGTCGAAGGCGATAAAGCGCATCTGGTTGTCGGAGACAGCGGCTGGCAACTTCCCATTCCGGTGATCAAAACCGCCTCCGGCTGGCAGTTTGACATCAAAGAAGGCGCCGAGGAGATCCTGACCCGCGAAATTGGGCGCAACGAACTCGCCGCCATTGAAGCTCTGCATGCCTACGTGGATGCGCAGCAAAGCTATTTTGCGATGAACCAGAAATACGCGGAGAAGATTGTCAGCTCTGAAGGGAAGAAGGACGGTCTGTACTGGCCCGTCTCGCCCGGCGAAGCGCCAAGCCCGCTTGGTCCGGCGTTCAGTCCGAAAGAGCCGGGTGCGGGTTACCATGGCTATCGCTTCCGCATCCTGCCGGATAAAAATGGCTTTGCCATGGTTGCCTGGCCTGTGAGCTACGGTCAGACGGGGATAATGAGCTTTGTAATTAACCAAGACGATCGAGTCTATCAGCGAGATCTTGGAAAGGAAACGGAAGATGCAGTGCAGGCAATCGGGCAGTTTACATCAGAAAATCCTTGGCAAAAGGTAACGCCTTAATCACTGCCCGGCGAAAGTGCTGGGCAGCGGTCACTTTTAATTCAAATTTTATTTAACGAAGCTATAGGTGATATTGCCTTGTAAGTTTGCCGGCATTTTTGAAATGTCGGTTCTTGCCTCTTCGCCCCACTCAAAGACTTGATCATCATCACGCAACGCGATAAAGCGATAGCCACACGAATAGATAGCGCGAATATTGTATAATTCATGAGCTATCGAGGTAGTATCTCCGCCTTCGTATTTATCTCCCCAGGCTAATACAGTGCCATCACGACGAAGCGCCGCAAATGCATTCCAGGCACCACCTGTCAGAGAAACTACATTTGTTACATTTTGGGGCATACGATTAGCGACATGCCCCCAGCAGTATACGTCTCCATCTGATGTTAAAAATGCATAGCTGCCATTAATAGCAGCCTGAACATCGATAATATTAGTCAGACACGCAATTTCTTGTGGCAGCTCGCTTAAGTAATACGATTGTCCCCAAAAAACCACACTACCATTTTTTCTCAAAGCAATGAAAGTTGTATCAGTGCTATGTATAGAAACAATGTCCGACAGGTTTGCTATATTGTCTGGTATATCAGCACCGTATTTAGCACTTCCCCATGCAAAAATATTGCCTGTAGCCCTGAGCGCCACAAATGTACCAGTATTACTGTGTAATGCGATAACATCGTTAACTTCTTTTAAATGAATCGGCAACTCGCCTCCGTATGCACCATCCCCCCATGCGATCACGTGACCATTTTGGGTGATTCCTGCAAAGGCATATTCCGTAGTCTGGATAGCGACGAAATCCTTGCGTTCAGCAATATCTTTCGGAAAATCGTCACGAGGCGCACCGTCTGTCCACTGCACTACCTGATTGTTAGCCCGCAACGCAAGATAAGAATTGCTTCCGCTATCAAACCCATATTCAGCTACTTTAATAGCTACTATGTCGGTCAGTGCTGCAATGTGATCCGGCAGAGGATTATTACCATCAACAGACCAGGTAAAAACCTGTCCATTAGAGTTAATGGCGGCAGAAATTTCTCGCCCACCGTAAATAGCCCTAACATTATGATTACGATCGCTGGTCGGAGAAGTACCACCGCTTTCTGGCATACCCCACGCTTCAACAACACCATCATTTTTAATAGCGGCCAATGCGCCACCTGAACCACCAATATTGCTGATATTAATAACGTCACCCAGACGATAGATATCAGAGTTTGCCAGCAGTCGCACGTCGGGACGTGTATCGGTAAAAATGGGGCCAGTATGGCGAGGTGTGGATTCATCCTCATACCACCAGTCAACGCTCACGGGCAGTAGAGTCTCTTTATCAAGCGCAATCAGTTTGTGTGTTGAACTTGCCCAGGCATTTCCTAATTGCGTTCTGGCTCCCATAACTTTTAAATCACGAATATCAGATATTGAAACATAACTATTCATAATACATCCTTTTATTGAAAATATACCTCCGAAATAGTTATATACCCTTTAAATATTATGTCAAACCGGCAAATCAATTTTTAGAATATTTTCCCAAACGATATTGATATGAATTTTATATAATAATAATCAATGGAGAACTCTAAAATATTTACCTAATAAATAACCGTTTAAGGAAGGCTGAATATTTAATTATATATTAATAACTAAGAATAGAATTAAAAAAAACGCCTCCGAAGGAGGCGCTTAGCAATCACAACAAAACTTATTTCTTCTTCGCTTTCGCGTTTGGCAGGTCAGTGATGCTACCTTCAAACACTTCTGCCGCCAGGCCCACGGACTCGTGCAGAGTCGGGTGCGCGTGGATGGTCAGCGCGATGTCTTCCGCGTCACAGCCCATTTCGATAGCCAGACCGATTTCACCCAGCAGCTCACCGCCGTTGGTGCCGACAATTGCACCACCGATAACGCGGTGAGTCTCTTTGTCGAAGATCAGTTTGGTCATACCGTCTGCGCAGTCGGACGCGATAGCACGGCCAGAAGCAGCCCACGGGAAGGTGGCGGTTTCGTAGCTGATGCCTTTCTCTTTCGCTTCTTTCTCGGTCAGACCGACCCATGCAACTTCTGGCTCGGTGTACGCGATAGATGGGATCACTTTCGGATCGAAGTAGTGCTTCATGCCGGCGATAACTTCAGCGGCAACGTGACCTTCGTGAACGCCTTTGTGCGCCAGCATAGGCTGACCGACGATGTCGCCGATAGCAAAGATGTGCGGCACGTTGGTGCGCAGCTGTTTGTCAACGCGGATGAAGCCACGGTCGTCCACTTCCACGCCAGCTTTGCCCGCGTCGAGGTTTTTACCGTTCGGTACACGACCGATAGCCACCAGCACGGCGTCGTAACGCTGTGGTTCGGATGGGGCTTTTTTGCCTTCCATGGAAACGTAAATACCGTCTTCTTTCGCTTCAACGGCAGTCACTTTGGTTTCCAGCATCAGGTTGAATTTCTTGCTGATGCGCTTGGTGAAGACTTTAACGATGTCTTTGTCAGCTGCCGGGATAACCTGGTCGAACATTTCAACCACGTCAATGTCTGAACCCAGCGCATGGTACACGGTCCCCATTTCCAGACCGATGATACCGCCGCCCATAACCAGCAGACGCTTAGGAACGGTTTTCAGCTCCAGGGCATCAGTGGAATCCCACACGCGTGGATCTTCATGTGGAATGAATGGCAGTTCGATTGGGCGAGAGCCTGCCGCGATGATCGCGTTGTCGAAGTTGATAACGGTTTTGCCGTTTTCGCCTTCCACTTCCAGGGTGTTCGCACCGGTGAATTTACCCAGACCGTTAACCACTTTGACCTTACGGCCTTTGGCCATACCCGCCAGACCGCCGGTCAGCTGAGTGATAACTTTCTCTTTCCAGGTACGGATTTTGTCGATATCGGTTTTTGGCTCGCCGAAGACGATACCGTGTTCAGCCAGCGCTTTGGCTTCTTCGATAACTTTCGCTACGTGCAGCAGCGCTTTAGAAGGGATACAGCCGACGTTCAGACAAACACCGCCGAGGGTGCTGTAACGTTCTACGATGACGGTTTCCAGACCTAAATCCGCTGCACGAAATGCTGCGGAGTAACCTGCCGGGCCTGCCCCAAGTACTACGACCTGAGTTTTGATTTCTGTGCTCATCATGACCTCTTAGTTTATACCCGTCGTCCACCGGGTCGTTCTATCCGCCCGCAGTTTACAAAATTGTTAACAATTTTGAAACAACAAACGGCTCACGAATTGTCGCTTTCACCAATAACCTCATAAACACCATGAGATTATCAGAAAAAAGCCGGCCGACTGGCCGGCTTTTCGATTACATCACCAGGCGGCGAATGTCGCTCAGCATGTTGTTGATGATGGTGATGAAACGCGCACCATCAGCCCCGTCGATCACGCGGTGGTCGAAGGACAGAGAGATTGGCATCATCAGACGCGGCACGAACTCTTTGCCATTCCACACCGGCTCCATCGCGGACTTGGACACACCGAGGATAGCCACTTCCGGCGCGTTAACAATCGGCGCGAAGTGGGTGGTACCCAGGCCGCCGATGCTGGAGATAGTGAAGCAGCCGCCCTGCATTTCGCCGGCAGTCAGCTTACCATCACGCGCTTTCTTGGAGATGGTGGTCAGTTCACGAGACAGCTCGGTAATGCTCTTCTTGTTCACGTCCTTGAAGACCGGAACAACCAGACCATTTGGCGTATCTACCGCAACACCGATATTGATGTATTTCTTCAGCGTCAGCTTCTGGCCGTCTTCAGACAGGGAGCTGTTGAAGCGTGGCATCTGCTCCAGAGCAGCGGCAACGGCTTTCATGATGAAGACCACTGGGGTGAATTTCACGTCCAGCTTACGCTTCTCGGCTTCGGCGTTCTGCTGTTTACGGAACGCTTCCAGATCGGTGATATCGGTTTTGTCGAAGTGGGTAACGTGCGGGATCATCACCCAGTTACGGCTCAGGTTCGCACCAGAGATTTTCTGGATACGGCCCAGTTCCACTTCTTCGATTTCGCCGAACTTGCTGAAGTCCACTTTCGGCCATGGCAGCATGCCCGGGATACCGCCGCCAGCGGCTGCCGCAGGTGCAGCTTCGGCGCGTTTCACCGCGTCTTTCACGTAAGCCTGAACGTCTTCGCGCAGGATACGACCCTTACGGCCGGTCCCTTTCACTTTCGCCAGGTTCACACCGAATTCGCGCGCCAGGCGACGAATCAGCGGAGTCGCGTGGACGTAAGCGTCGTTTTCAGCGAACTCTGATTTTTCTGCTTTTGCAGCAGGGGCAGCGGCTGGTTTAGCAGCCTGAGCCGGTGCAGCAGCCGGTGCTGGAGCAGCCGCGGCAGCCGGAGCTGCGGCAGGCGCAGCGCCTTCCACTTCGAAGACCATGATCAGGGAGCCGGTAGACACTTTGTCGCCAGTGCTGATTTTGATCTCTTTAACGGTACCCGCGAACGGCGCAGGCACTTCCATGGAAGCCTTGTCGCCTTCAACGGTGATCAGTGACTGTTCAGCGGCAACTTTGTCGCCCACTTTTACCATCACTTCGGTGACTTCAACTTCGTCACCGCCGATGTCCGGTACGTTAACATCTTTCGCGCCGCCAGCAGCGGCTGGTGCTGCGGCCGGAGCCGGAGCAGCGGCCTGTGCAGGCGCGGCAGCAGGTGCAGCACCCGCCACTTCGAAGATCATGATAAGCGACCCGGTAGACACTTTATCGCCGGTGTTGATCTTGATCTCTTTTACGGTACCGGCGAATGGCGCTGGTACTTCCATAGAGGCTTTGTCGCCTTCTACGGTGATCAGTGACTGCTCGGCCGCAACGGTATCGCCCACTTTCACCAGGATTTCAGTGACTTCAACTTCGTCACCGCCGATGTCAGGCACGTTCACTTCTTTCGCTGCTGCGGCAGCTGCTGGAGCAGCGGCGGCCGGAGCGGCTTCTTTCTTCTCTTCCTGCGCAGGTGCAGCTGCTGCTGCACCGTCGGCGGAATCGAAAATCATGATCAGTTTGCCAGTCTCGGTTTTATCGCCAACGGAGACTTTGATCTCCTTAACGATGCCAGCCTGAGGAGACGGGACTTCCATAGAGGCTTTGTCGCCTTCTACGGTGATCAGCGACTGTTCAGCTTCAACTTTGTCGCCCACTTTGACCAGGATCTCGGTGATTTCAACTTCATCAGCCCCGATGTCCGGTACATTGATTTCGATAGCCATTATTCTTTTACCTCTTACGCCAGACGCGGGTTAACTTTTTCTGCATCGATGTTGAATTTGGTAATTGCGTCCGCAACCACTTTCTTATCGATTTCGCCACGTTTAGCCAGTTCGCCCAGTGCTGCTACAACCACGTAAGAAGCATCAACTTCGAAGTGGTGACGCAGGTTTTCGCGGCTGTCAGAACGACCGAAGCCGTCAGTACCCAGAACGCGATAATCATCAGCTGGAACGTAAGTACGAACCTGCTCAGCGAACAGTTTCATATAGTCAGTAGACGCCACCGCTGGCGCGTCGTTCATCACCTGAGCGATGTACGGTACGCGTGGGGTTTCCATTGGGTGCAGCATGTTCCAGCGCTCACAATCCTGGCCATCACGCGCCAGTTCGGTGAAGGAAGTCACAGAGTAAACGTCGGAACCGACACCGTAGTCTTTCGCCAGGATCTGCGCTGCTTCACGAACGTGACGCAGGATAGAACCGGAGCCCAGCAGCTGAACTTTACCTTTGCTACCTTCAATGGTTTCGAGTTTGTAGATACCTTTACGGATACCTTCCTCGGCACCTGCTGGCATTGCCGGCATGTGGTAGTTTTCGTTCAGGGTGGTGATGTAGTAGTAAATGTTCTCTTGCGCTTCACCGTACATGCGCTGCAGACCGTCATGCATGATGACAGCAACTTCGTACGCGTAAGACGGGTCGTAAGAGATACAGTTAGGAATAGTCAGAGACTGAATGTGGCTGTGGCCATCTTCGTGCTGCAGACCTTCACCGTTCAGGGTCGTACGACCGGAAGTACCACCGATCAGGAAGCCGCGAGCCTGCTGGTCGCCTGCCTGCCAGCACAGGTCACCGATACGCTGGAACCCGAACATGGAGTAGTAGATGTAGAACGGAATCATCGGCAGGTTGTTGGTGCTGTAAGAGGTCGCAGCAGCCAGCCAGGATGCGCCTGCGCCCAGCTCGTTGATACCTTCCTGCAGAATCTGACCTTTCTCGTCTTCTTTGTAGTATGCAACCTGCTCACGGTCCTGCGGGGTGTACTGCTGGCCGTTCGGGCTGTAAATACCGATCTGACGGAACAGACCTTCCATACCGAAAGTACGCGCTTCGTCGGCGATGATTGGCACCAGGCGATCTTTGATCGACTTGTTCTTCAGCATCACGTTCAGGGCACGAACGAAAGCGATGGTGGTAGAGATCTCTTTGTTCTGCTCTTCCAGCAGCTGAGAGAAGTCTTCCAGCGCCGGCAGTTCCAGCTTCTCGGTGAAGTTAGGCTGACGAGCTGGCAGGTAGCCTTTCAGCGCCTGACGACGTTCGTGCAGGTACTTGTACTCTTCAGAGCCTTCCGGGAAGGTGATGTAAGACAGGTTTTCTACCTGCTCATCGGTCACTGGAACGTTGAAACGGTCGCGGATATAGCGCACGCCGTCCATGTTCATTTTCTTAACCTGGTGAGCGATGTTTTTACCTTCTGCGGTATCACCCATGCCGTAACCTTTGATGGTGTGGGCCAGGATTACAGTCGCTTTACCTTTGGTTTCACGCGCTTTTTTCAGTGCAGCGTAGATTTTCTTCGGATCGTGACCACCGCGGTTCAGGGCCCAGATCTGCTCATCAGTCCAGTCGGCAACCAGCGCTGCGGTTTCAGGGTATTTACCGAAGAAGTGCTCACGCACGTAGGCACCGTCTTTGGATTTGAAGGTCTGATAATCGCCGTCAACGGTTTCGTTCATCAGCTGGATCAGTTTACCGCTGGTGTCTTTACGCAGCAGTTCGTCCCAACGGGAACCCCACATGACTTTGATCACGTTCCAGCCAGCACCTGCGAAGATGCCTTCCAGTTCGTTGATGATCTTGCCGTTACCGGTTACCGGACCATCCAGACGCTGCAGGTTACAGTTGATGATGAAGCACAGGTTGTCCAGCTTCTCACGGGTTGCGATGGTGATCGCACCTTTAGATTCTGGCTCATCCATTTCGCCGTCGCCCAGGAAGGCGTAAACGGTCTGCTCAGAGGTATCTTTCAGACCACGGTGTTCCAGATACTTCAGGAATTTAGCCTGGTAGATCGCACCGATTGGGCCCAGACCCATAGATACGGTCGGGAACTGCCAGAATTCAGGCATCAGTTTAGGGTGCGGATAAGAAGACAGACCTTTACCGTGAACTTCCTGACGGAAGTTGTTCATCTGTTCTTCAGTCAGACGACCTTCCAGGAATGCACGTGCATAGATGCCCGGAGAGATGTGGCCCTGGAAGTACACCAGATCGCCGCCGTCTTTCTCGTTCGCTGCACGGAAGAAGTGGTTGAAGCACACTTCGTAAACGGTCGCAGAAGACTGGAAGGACGCCATGTGGCCACCCAGTTCCAGGTCTTTCTTGGACGCGCGCAGAACGGTCATGATGGCGTTCCAGCGGATTGCAGAACGGATACGACGTTCCAGATCCAGATTGCCCGGGTATTCCGGTTCGTCTTCAACGGCAATCGTGTTTACGTAGTTGCTAGCCCCTGCACCTGAAGCAACCTTCACGCCGCCTTTGCGAGCTTCAGAAAGCAGCTGATCAATCAGATACTGAGCGCGCTCAACACCTTCTTCACGGATGACCGATTCGATCGCCTGTAGCCAGTCGCGAGTTTCGATCGGATCCACGTCATTTTGGAGACGTTCTGACATGGGGGTATTCCTTATCTATCTAATACGTTGATTTGTCTGGAACCTGTCCCATTGTGCTCTTGGGCAAGAACACAATAAGACAGGTTCTGCGTTTAGTTGCCGCGCTCTAAAAGTACCTGGCGCTTAATCCTTTCGTTGCTGTATGCGGCGTAATGAACGTTCGCGACGCGATTGTTCACGGCTGCGGTCCAGCAAGATTTCCTCAATGAAAGCCAGGTGACGGTGCGACGCTTCGCGCGCCTGCTCCGGCTCCCCGGCCATTATCGCCTCGAATACTCGGGTGCGATGGTTGCTTACCAGCGGGAGCATCTCCCGACGGGCATACAACAATTCAAAATTCTGACGAACGTTCTGGGCCAGCATCGGCTCCATGCAGCGTAGCAGATGGAGGAGCACCACGTTGTGTGCCGCTTCGGTGACGGCGATTTGATACTGGACAACGGCGCTGGACTCGGCGTCTAAATCGCCGGACTGCTGTGCCCGTTCAATGGCCTGATGCAGTTCGCGGATACGCACGCGATCTTCATCAGTGCTGCGAAGGGCGGCGTAATAGGCCGCAATACCTTCAAGCGCGTGACGGGTCTCAAGCAGGTCAAACTGGGATTCTGGGTGGTCAGAGAGAAGTTCTACCAGCGGATCGCTGAAGCTCTGCCACAGGCTGTTTTGCACAAAGGTTCCGCCGCCCTGGCGACGAAGCAGCAAGCCCTTTGCTTCGAGGCGTTGAATCGCCTCACGCAGAGAGGGACGTGAAACGTCGAACTGTTTTGCCAGCTCGCGTTCTGGCGGAAGTTTTTCACCCGGGCGCAGGGTCCCTTCGAGGATTAAAAACTCCAGCTGCTGCTCAATCACATCAGATAGTTTTGGTTGGCGAATTTTGCTGTAGGCCATATTCCCTGTCTTACGCCTTTTTGCCCGGAGTCAATTGGTCTTACCAATTTCTAGTTCGTATCGCTAAAGTAACAAAGTATTCACCTTCTGTCCATATTGGTTTTGATTGAAATCAGTAAACCCTGCACATTTTAACAACCTTACAGAAATAACGTTTCAGAAATGTAACTTTGCACAAATGAGTTGATTACTCCCAAAGAGGGAGTTTTAACCATAATGAAACGAGGGGTTTTGCAATCTGAAGCGATTCAACATGGCAAATAATGAAAATTCGCCCACTTAAGAAGCATTTCTATTCTATAGGTTGGGTTAGGAAGAATAAGCGGGCCGATTTACAAATGCTTTCTTTTTATTCAAGTCGTCAGCATCCCTTCATAAAGCAGGTGCATTCGCAGGCGCTTACCACTATTCTGGCGCTTACGGAAGTCATCTCCGCTTTTTTCGGTTTGTTTAACCGTAAAGAAATAAATACAGAATATGGACTTTCATAATTACACACGCACAGCGTGAACATAACAACCACACACGAGGTTTCAAATGGAAGCTCAACAGCACGGCGATCAGCTAAAGCGCGGACTTAAAAACCGCCATATACAGCTCATCGCACTGGGCGGTGCGATTGGTACCGGCCTGTTTCTGGGCAGCGCATCCGTTATCCAGTCAGCCGGTCCGGGTATTATTTTGGGTTACGCGATTGCGGGTTTCATTGCTTTTTTGATCATGCGCCAGCTTGGCGAAATGGTCGTTGAAGAGCCGGTCGCAGGCTCGTTCAGCCACTTTGCCTATAAATACTGGGGCAGCTTTGCGGGCTTCGCCTCCGGCTGGAACTACTGGGTGCTGTACGTTCTGGTTGCTATGGCCGAGCTGACCGCCGTCGGGAAGTACATTCAGTTCTGGTATCCGGAGATCCCCACATGGGCGTCTGCTGCAGCCTTCTTCGTGATTATCAACGCCATTAACCTGACCAACGTAAAAGTGTTCGGCGAGATGGAGTTCTGGTTTGCCATTATCAAAGTCATTGCCGTTGTGGCGATGATCATCTTCGGTGGCTGGCTGCTGTTCAGCGGCAACGGCGGCCCGCAGGCTACCGTGCGTAACCTCTGGGAACAGGGCGGCTTCCTGCCTCACGGCATGACCGGTCTGGTGATGATGATGGCAATCATTATGTTCTCCTTCGGCGGCCTGGAGCTGGTGGGTATTACCGCTGCCGAAGCCGATAACCCGGAGCAAAGCATCCCGAAAGCCACAAATCAGGTTATCTACCGTATTCTGATCTTCTATGTGGGCTCACTGGCCGTGCTGCTCTCCCTGCTGCCGTGGACGCGCGTGACCGCTGACACCAGCCCGTTTGTTCTCATCTTCCACGAGCTGGGCGATACCTTTGTCGCCAACGCCCTGAACATCGTGGTGCTGACCGCAGCGCTCTCCGTTTACAACAGCTGCGTATACTGCAACAGCCGTATGCTGTTCGGCCTGGCCCAGCAGGGCAACGCGCCGAAGATGCTGCTCAACGTGGATAAACGCGGCGTGCCGGTGAATACCATCATTGTTTCAGCCATCGTGACCGCGCTGTGCGTGCTGATTAACTACATGGCACCGGAATCGGCGTTTGGCCTGCTGATGGCGCTGGTAGTCTCTGCTCTGGTTATCAACTGGGCGATGATCAGCCTGGCGCACATGAAGTTCCGCCGCGCGAAACAGCAGCAGGGCGTCACCACGCGCTTCCCTGCCCTGCTCTATCCGCTGGGTAACTGGATTTGCCTGCTGTTTATGGCGGCCGTGCTGGTGATCATGCTGATCACGCCGGGCATGGCGATTTCCGTCTACCTGATCCCGGTCTGGATTGCGATCCTTGGCGTTGGCTATCTCTTCAGCCAGAAAAGCCGTAATGCCATGAAGGCGCACTAAACCTCTCGCCGCGGCACCTGCTTTTGCGGGTGCCGCGCGTTGTTACCTCCTTCACACTTTCACGCCAACAGCACATTTATCCATATCACCGCCCTGATACTGCAACGCATATATTCCTTTGCCAGCGAATAATTCTCCCCATACCGTAAACCGGAGAGCTGTCGATGGATAACAACAAACTGTCAGTAAAAGAAAAGATCGGCTATGGGATGGGCGACGCGGGATGCAACATCATCTTCGGCGCCATCATGCTGTTTGTTAACTATTTCTATACGGATATTTTTGGCCTGGCGCCTGCGCTGGTCGGCGTGCTGCTGCTGTCCGTCCGCGTGATTGACGCCGTAACGGACCCGATCATGGGGGCGATTGCCGACCGTACCCGCAGTAAATATGGTCGGTTTCGTCCATGGCTGCTGTGGATTGCGTTCCCCTACGCGCTGTTCAGCATTCTGATGTTCACCACCCCGGAGTGGAGCTATAACAGCAAAGTTATCTATGCGTTTGTCACCTACTTCCTGCTCTCGTTAACCTATACGGCCATCAACATCCCTTACTGCTCGTTAGGTGGAGTGATCACCAACGATCCAAAAGAGCGCGTGGCCTGCCAGTCGTATCGCTTTGTGCTGGTCGGCATCGCCACGCTGCTGCTCTCCTTAACGCTGCTGCCGATGGCCGACTGGTTTGGCGGGGATAACAAAGCCAAAGGCTACCAGATGGCGATGACCGTCCTGGCGCTGATTGGTACCTGTATGTTCCTGTTCTGCTTCGCCACCGTGCGCGAGCGCGTGCGTCCGGCAGTGCAGACCAACGACGAGCTGAAAAACGACCTGAAAGACGTGTGGAAAAACGACCAGTGGGTGCGCATTTTGCTGCTCACGCTGTGCAACGTCTGCCCGGGCTTTATCCGCATGGCGGCGACCATGTATTACGTCACCTGGGTGATGGGCCAGAGCACCCACTTCGCCACGCTGTTTATCAGCCTGGGCGTTGTCGGCATGATGCTTGGCAGCGTGCTGGCGAAAGTGCTGACCGACCGCTGGTGTAAGCTGAAGGTCTTCTTCTGGACCAATATCGTGCTGGCGGCATTCTCCTGCGCCTTCTATTTCTTCGACCCGAAAGCCACCGTTACCATCGTGGTGCTCTATTTCCTGCTTAACATCCTGCACCAGATCCCGTCTCCGCTGCACTGGTCGCTGATGGCTGACGTGGACGACTACGGCGAATGGAAAACCGGGAAGCGCATCACCGGGATCAGCTTCTCGGGTAACATCTTCTTCCTGAAACTTGGCCTGGCGATTGCCGGGGCGATGGTCGGCTTCCTGCTCTCCTGGTACGGTTATGACGCGGGCGCAAAAGCGCAAAGCGCGGACGCCATCAACGGGATCGTGCTGCTCTTTACCGTCATTCCGGGCATTGGATACTTAATTACCGCTGGGGTGGTACGTCTGCTGAAGGTGGACCGCGAAACCATGAAGCAGATCCAGGCCGATCTGGAAAAGCGTCGCACCAACTACCGCGAACTGAACGACTATCAGGAACTCAAAGCCGCTGAGACTAAATAAGGAAAGCCGCATGCATAACTGGCCAAACCCGTTTATCGAACAACGCGCCGACCCGTACATTTTACGCCATGAGGGACAGTACTATTTTATTGCCTCCGTGCCGCAGTACGACAGGCTGGCGATCCGCCGCGCGGACTCGCTGGAAGGACTACGCGGCGCTGAAGAAGTGGTGGTCTGGCGTAAACCCGAGACCGGCCCGATGAGCCAGCTAATCTGGGCGCCAGAACTGCACCACATTGACGGAAAGTGGTACATCTATTTTGCCGCGACGCACACCCAGGCGCTCGACGCGCTCGGGATGTTCCAGCACCGCATGTTTGCGATTGAGTGTGCGGACCGCGATCCGCTCAGCGGTACCTGGATCGAGAAAGGGCAAATCAACACCCCGTTCGACACCTTCGCCCTGGACGCCACCACCTTTGTTCATCAGGGCAAACGCTGGTACCTGTGGGCGCAAAAAGCCCCGGATATTTCCGGTAACTCTAACCTCTATCTGTGTGAAATGGAGAACCCGTGGACGCTGAAAGGCGAGCCGGTAATGCTCAGCAAGCCAGAATACGACTGGGAATGCCGTGGTTTCTGGGTCAACGAAGGTCCGGCGGTGCTGGTTCACGGCGATAAGCTGTTTATCAGCTACTCCGCCAGCGCCACCGATGAGAACTACTGCATGGGGTTACTGTGGATAGACCTGAACGCCGATCCGCAAAACCCGGCAAACTGGCACAAATCCCCTCGCCCGGTTTTCGTCACCAGCTACGAGAACCGCCAGTACGGGCCAGGCCACAACAGCTTTACGCAAACGCCGGAAGGGGAAGATGTATTGGTGTACCACGCAAGAAATTACACCGAAATTGAAGGCGATCCGCTTTACGATCCGAACCGTCATACTCGCCTGAAGCTTGTCCGCTGGGACGAAAACGGGATGCCTGATTTCGGCATCCCGCCTGCGGATACGTTATAGCGTCTGCGGCGCGCTGGGTTACACCAGCGTGCCGTAAATCGTCAGCAGCGCCACAATCACCACCACCACAAACGAGGTTTTCTTCGCCATGGAGACGGCGGCTTTTGGCGTTTCGATCTTGTCGGTATGCGGTTCGCGCGCCAGCGAGAACTGCGCCAGGCGCGTCAACACCTGGTACTGGGACGTATGGCGGTCCCCAAGAGAAGCGAACCATGCGGGCAGCGCTTTTTCACCGTGCCCAATTAAGGCGTACACCACGCCCACCAGACGCACCGGGAGCCAGTCGAGCACGTGCAGGATGGCATCAATGCCGGACAGCAAACGCTCATGCGGCGTCAGATAACGGGCAAGCCAGGTCTGCCAGGCGCGCAGGAACGAATAGCCCATCAGCAGTACCGGCCCCCACGGGCCGCCCACCACAAACCAGAACAGCGGAGCAAGGTAGTAGCGGAAGTTAATCCACAGCAGCGCGTTTTGCAGCTCGCGCAGGAACTCGCGCTCGTCGCAGTCCGGCGGCACGCCGTGGATCATCGTCAGCTCGCTCGCCATCGCGCCGCGCGCGTGGGCATCGTCACGGGAGGCGGCTTTCAGGTAGGCGTGATAGTGCAAACGCACCTTGCCCGCACCAATGCACAGCACGCCGAGCAGGATCCACACCACCAGCAGCGGCACGTTGAAAAAGAGTCCGTACAGCGAGCGCAGCAGCAGGAAGGTAATAAGCATGACGCCCGCCATCATCAGCAGCGTGCGCAGCATGGAAAAGTGCTTGATGCGGCGGAATAACACCTCCAGCCGGTGATCCAGTTGCCAGTGCTCGCCGAGCTTGAACAGGCGTTCAGCGATGATAACCAGCAGCATGGTAAACAACGTCATGGTATCTCCTTATTCTGACGACGCGGCAAGCATGGCGCGAAACCGCGACCAGTCAAATGCCGGGCCGGGATCGGTTTTTCTCGCCGGAGCGATATCGCTGTGCCCGGTAATATTGTCGGCGATTGCCGGGTAGAGTCCGATAAGCGTGTGGGTAATAGCAACCAGCTGATGATACTGGGCATCGGTGTAGGGGGTAATGTCCGTGCCTTCCAGCTCAATCCCAATCGAGAAATCGTTGCACCGTTCGCGCCCGTGATACATCGATACCCCAGCATGCCAGGCGCGCTTATCAAAAGGAACATACTGAACCACCTCACCATCACGGCGAATCAGGCAGTGAGCCGACACGCGCAGATGCGCAATCTCAGCGAAGAAGGGATGAGCATTGGGATCTATCGTTCCCGTGAATAACGCATCGATCCACGGGCCGCCAAACTCACCCGGCGGGAGGCTAATATTATGAACCACCAGCAGTGTGGGCTTTTCATCCTCCGGGCGGCAATCGTGGTGCGGCGAGGGCACATGCCGCGCATCCACCAGCCATCCGTTTTCTAACAACATGCTGGAACTCCTTCTGTATGGTGCAATGACTCGGTTCAGAGTAGCATGTTTCAATATTATGATTCGTTACCAATTTGGAGTTTTATCATGCCGCCTCGCCGCTACAACCCCGACCACCGACGTGAAGCGCTTCTGGAACGTATTAATATGGATATTCCGGCAAGCGTCGCCCATGCGTTGAAAGAAGACCTGGGGGGTGACGTTAACGCCGATAAAGATATTACCGCACAATTGTTGCCAAAAGAGACACGCTCGCACGCGGTCATTATCACCCGTGAGGAGGGCGTTTTCTGCGGCAAGCGTTGGGTTGAAGAGGTCTTTACTCAGCTGGCGGGTGACGATGTACAGGTGACATGGCACGTTGATGATGGTGATGCAGTGACCGCCAATCAGCCGCTGTTCGAGCTGGACGGTCCTTCCCGCGTATTACTGACCGGCGAGCGTACCGCGCTCAATTTTGTCCAAACGCTCTCTGGCGTCGCCAGTGAAGTGCGCCGCTACGTTGACCTGCTGGCCGGCACCCGTACCCAGCTGCTTGATACCCGCAAAACGCTGCCGGGCCTGCGCACTGCGCTGAAGTACGCGGTGCTCTGCGGCGGCGGCGCAAACCATCGTCTGGGCTTATCCGATGCTTTCCTGATTAAAGAGAACCACATTATCGCTTCTGGCTCCGTGCGTCAGGCGGTGGAAAAGGCCTTCTGGCTGCATCCGGATGTGCCGGTTGAGGTGGAAGTTGAAAGCCTGGAAGAGCTGGAGCAGGCGATCAAGGCCGGGGCCGATATCATCATGCTCGATAACTTCGAGACGGAGCAGATGCGCGAGGCGGTGAAACTGACCAACGGCCGGGCCCAGCTTGAAGTGTCCGGAAACGTCACTTTCGAGACGATCCGTGAGTTCGCCGAAACCGGCGTGGATTACATCTCCGTTGGCGCGCTGACCAAGCACGTTCGCGCCCTCGATCTCTCAATGCGCTTCAAATAACGCACGCTCCCCTCTCTGCCCGGAGAGGGGAATTTCAGCCTCGCTCGCAAATCCATTGTCCTTCTCTGCAACACGGAATGAATTCTCTGAAGCTCCTTTCTCGTTCTCTTTTTTGCCCCTCGTTTCTGCCCTGTCCCGCTGACAAAGTAGCGCCACTTTGCATAAGGAGCAGATATGGACAGACAACAAGGATTCACACTCATTGAGCTGATGGTGGTCATTGGCATCATTGCGATTCTGAGCGCCATCGGCGTTCCCGCCTATCAGAACTACCTGCGTAAAGCAGCCCTCACCGATATGCTGCAAACTTTCGTTCCCTATCGCACTGCCATTGAGCTTTGCGCGCTCGATCGCGGCGGCGTGGAGAGCTGCGATGCCGGCAGTAACGGTATTCCCTCTCCTGCCACGACGCGTTACGTTTCAGAAATGAGCGTGGCGAAAGGGATCGTGACCTTAACAGGCCAGGAGAGCCTGAACGGGCTGACGGTAACCATGACGCCGCAGTGGAGCAACGGCAACGGTATGACGGGCTGGACGCGTGACTGCAATATCAGTGCTGACAGCGCGCTTAAGCAGGCCTGCGAAGACGTCTTCCGCTTCGACACTAACTAAGGAGCGGATAATGAACACCGATCAACTCGTGGCGCTTTGTCTTCGCCACCATGCCCTGCTGCTCACCAGCGACAGCGACATGATTAGCATCGCCGTCGTGGGAACCCCCGCGCCTGAACTGATGGAGGCCCTGCGCTTCGCGACCCAGAAGCGGATTGATATCGAATGCTGGAGCGCTGAACGCATGGAAAAGCACCGGCAGTTAACCGCGCAATCGCATCTGCCCGTCGTTTCGCAACCCCACTCCGCGGTGGACATCCTCAACCATACGCTGCAGCAGGCAGTAAACCAGCGCGCGTCTGACATCCATATCGAACCAATGGAGCACGCGTGCCAGATCCGCTTACGTATCGACGGGGTACTTTATCCGCAGCCTCCCCTTTCCGCCGCGCTGGCGACGATGCTCAGCGCCCGGTTAAAAGTGCTGGGTAATCTGGATATTGCGGAACGACGCTTGCCGCAGGACGGTCAGTTTACGATTGAGCTGACAAACGAGCCGGTCTCGTTTCGTATCGCCACGCTTCCCTGCAACGGCGGTGAGAAAATTGTGCTGCGTTTGCTACATCAGGTTCAGCAGGCGCTGGAACCGAACGCGCTTGGCATGAGCGCTAAACAGCTGGCCTGTTTTAATGAGGTACTCCACCAGCCTCAGGGGCTAATTCTGGTCACCGGCCCGACGGGCAGCGGCAAAACCGTAACGCTTTACAGCGCGCTGCAGGCGCGTAACACCCCTGACGTCAACATCTGCAGCGTGGAGGATCCCATCGAGATCCCGCTTGCGGGGTTAAATCAGACGCAGGTTAACCCCCGCGCGGGCTTAACATTCCAGAGCGTACTGAGAGCGCTGCTCCGTCAGGATCCGGACATCATTATGGTCGGGGAAATTCGCGATGGTGAAACGGCAGAAATTGCCATCAAAGCCGCGCAGACCGGGCATCTGGTATTGTCGACGCTGCACACCAACTCGACGACGGAAACCCTCATTCGTCTGGAGCAGATGGGCATGGCGCGCTGGATGATCTCTTCCGCGCTCTCGATGGTAATTGCCCAGCGGCTGGTTCGGCGCCTTTGCCCGCACTGCCGACATAAAACAGGGGAGCATACGGACCTGCCGCGCTCGGTTTGGCCGCGGCAACTTCCTCGCTGGCAACCTGCAGGCTGCGATCGTTGTTATCACGGTTTTTACGGGCGCGTGGCCATTTTTGAAGTACTTGCGATCGATAATCCCCTGCGCCAGGCTATTGCCAGCGGGGCAGGCACCGAGGTGATTGAAGCCAGCGCCCGACAGGCTGGACTCATCTCGCTGTTTGAACACGGCTGCATGGCCGTTGAACAAGGGATGACCACGCTTGAAGAGTTAGTGCGTGTTCTGGGTATGCCCGATGGCTGCTAATCAACTCTGGCGCTGGCGAGCACTCTCCGCTGAAGGAGAACCCCGAAACGGGGTACTCTGGGCCACCGACCGCAACGCAGCCTTCACCAGGCTGATGCGTAACGACCTCCATCCTCTGGCCCTGACCCGATGCGCTCAAAGGCACCGCTGGCGTCCACATCACTGCTACGAGATGTTTCGTCAGCTCGCAACGCTCCTGCAGGCCGGGCTGACGCTCGCGCATAGTCTGCAAATGCTGGCAGACCAACATCCAGTAGAACCGTGGCGGGGGCTACTGCAAAACGTTGCCGATGAACTCAGTGAAGGCTGTCCTTTTTCTGAGGCGCTCAAACGGTGGCCAGCGGTCTTTAGCCCACTGCATATCTCAATGGTGAAAATCGGAGAGCTAACGGGGAAGCTTGAAGCGTGCTGCCGAGAGCTTGCAGAACAGCAAAAAGCGCAGCAGCAGCTCAGCGCGAAGGTGAAAAAAGCGCTGCGCTACCCGGCGATCGTCCTGACGCTGGCCGTGCTCGTCGTGCTGGCAATGGTCACCCTGGTTTTGCCCGAATTTGCCGCGATCTACAAAACCTTTAATACCCCGCTTCCGGCGCTGACGCGAATTGTTATGGGGATAGCCGCGTTTATGCAGTCATATGCCCTTGCGCTGTTCGCGATGCTGCTTGTTCCCGTAACCGCAGCCTGGCCTCTGCGACACCATCCTCGCTGGCAGCGTATTCTGCTGAGTTTCCCCGTAATGGGCGCGCTGGCGAGAGGGCAAAAACTGGGGCAGATCTTCACCGTGTTGTCGCTCACGCAGCAGGCGGGCATTGCATTCTTACAGGGGCTTGAAAGTGCAGAAGAGACTGTTGAAAGCCGGTACTGGCAGGGAATACTCCGCAGCATACGCGAGAACATTGAAAAAGGTCTCCCCGTCTGGTCGTCCTTTCAGAAGGCGGCAATGTTTACCCCGCTCTGTATTCAGCTTTTACGAACCGGCGAGATGTCAGGTTCGCTGGACGTCATGCTGGCAAACCTTGCTCGCCATCACACGGAACAGACCTTTCAACGGGCAGACAACCTGGCGGCGCTTCTGGAGCCACTGCTCCTGGTTGTTACGGGGGTTATCATCGGCACGCTGGTGGTGGCAATGTATCTGCCGATTTTCCATCTGGGTGATGCGATGAGCGCGGGGTAGTGCAGTAGCGCTGGCGCACGAGCATGCGCCAGCGAAAGCCATTACAGGCTATTGAAAACGCGGTTTTCCTGCTCCTGAACGCGAATAAACGTTGTGCGTTTCGTCAGCTCTTTCAGGCGGGATGCACCCACGTAGGTACAGGCTGAACGCAGGCCGCCCAGGATGTCGCGCGCGGTGTTTTCAACCGGGCCGCGCAGAGGCAGCTTCACGGTTTTGCCTTCTGCCGCACGGTATTTTGCCACGCCACCGACGTGGCGGGTCATCGCGGATTCAGAGCTCATACCGTAGAACAGCATGAATTTCTCGCCGTTCTCTTCCACCACGGTGCCGCCGCTCTCTTCGTGGCCTGCCAGCATACCGCCGAGCATCACGAAGTCCGCGCCGCCGCCAAAGGCCTTTGCGACATCGCCCGGCATGGTGCAACCGCCGTCGCTAATGATCTGGCCGCCCAGGCCGTGCGCCGCGTCGGCACATTCAATGACCGCGGAAAGCTGCGGATAACCAACTCCGGTCTTCACGCGCGTGGTGCATACGGAGCCCGGGCCAATGCCTACTTTCACGATGTCGGCACCAGAAAGGATCAGCTCTTCACACATTTCACCGGTCACCACGTTGCCCGCAATGATAGTTTTGGTCGGCCAGGCTTCGCGCGCCTTGCTGACGAACTGCACGAAGTGCTCGGAGTAACCGTTCGCCACATCAATACAAACGAAGCTAAGCGCCGGGTTAGCATTCAGGATCTGTTTGGTTTTCTCGAAATCGGCGTCGGAAGTACCGGTGGAAACCATCACGTGCTTCACCACGTCAGCAGAGGCGGACGCAACAAACGCATTCCACTCTTCAGGAGTGTAGTGCTTGTGGACTGCAGTAAGAATATCGAACTGAGCCAGCGCCGTTGCCATCTCAAAGGTACCGACTGTATCCATGTTGGCAGCAATGATTGGCACGCCAGACCAGGTCTGACCGGAGTGTTTAAAGGTGAATTGACGTTCGAGTTCAACGTCTGAGCGACTTTTCAGTGTAGAGCGTTTAGGGCGGATAAGAACGTCTTTGAAACCTAACTTCAGATCTTCTTCGATACGCATGTGCGGATTCCTGGGGTTAGAGGCAAATATGTTAAAAGCACAACTCCAGTGACGCTATCATACGCACTAATACCTGCTCCGCAAGACTGCGAAATTCTCTTTTTTTACGCTACAATCCTATAAATTTACCTGGTAAAAAGCCGGTAAAGAGAATCAAACAATTACTGTCGCACGTTTGTTTTTTAAGCAACTGATTTCCATAATGAATAATTCCCAGGATTTGATTTAATGGGGTATATCGTCGCAGTAACCGGCGGCATCGGTAGTGGCAAAAGTACCGTTGCGGACGCGTTTTCTCGTCTCGGCATCGCGATTATTGATGCTGATATTATTGCCCGTCAGGTGGTAGAGCCCAATACACCCGCGCTAAAGGCCATCGCCGACCATTTCGGTCAGGCAATCATCAATGCCGATGGCACACTGAACCGCCGTCAGCTTCGCGAATATATTTTTTCCGATTCTGCGGAAAAAGCCTGGCTTAATGCCCTGCTCCACCCCATTATCCACCAGGAAACTCAGCGTCAGATAGTCGCAGCCCGCTCGCCCTATGTCCTGTGGGTGGTTCCGCTCCTGGTAGAAAATCAGCTGCATAAGAAAGCCAATCGGGTATTGGTGATTGATGTCACACCCGAGACGCAAATCCAGCGAACCATGACGCGCGACCACGTCTCGCGTGAACATGCTGAACAAATTCTTGCCGCTCAGGCCACTCGCGCTCAGCGCCTTGCCGTTGCGGATGATGTTATTGATAATAACGGCGCACCAGATGCCATTGCATCGGATGTTGCCCGCCTGCACGAGCAGTATCTAACCTTCGCCGCGCAGGCCGTTGCACAGGAAAAACCATAATGTCAACTCACATCCTTTTTGAGCACCCGCTCAATGAAAAAATGCGTACCTGGCTGCGCATTGAATTTCTCATCCAACAGCTTTCACAACATCTGCCTGTTAACGATCATGCCACGGCGTTGCACTTCTTTCGCAACGTAGGCGATCTGCTGGATGTGATTGAACGTGGCGATGTCCGCACGGAGCTGTTGAAAGAGCTGGAGCGCCAGCAGCGTAAATTACAGGCCTGGGCCGAAGTACCGGGCGTGGATCAAAGTCGAATTGACGCCTTACGCCAGCAGTTGAAAAACAGCAGCACGACGCTGATGGCCGCGCCGCGCGTTGGGCAATATTTACGAGAAGACCGTTTGATAGCGCTGGTGCGCCAGCGCCTGAGCATACCGGGCGGTTGCTGTAGCTTTGATCTGCCAACGCTGCATATGTGGCTGCATATGCCGCAGGAACAGCGCGATCGCCAGGTAAACAGCTGGCTGGGTAGCCTGGAGCCGATGAATCAGACGCTATCGCTGATCCTCGATCTTGTGCGTAACTCTGCCCCGTTCCGCAAGCAAACCAGTCTCAACGGTTTTTATCAGGACAATGGCGACGACGCCGATCTTCTGCGTCTAAATTTGTCGCTTGGCGAGCAGCTTTATCCACAAATTTCCGGGCATAAAAGCCGTTTCGCGATCCGCTTTATGCCGCTGGACAGTGAAAATGGCACCGTGCCGGAACGCCTCGATTTTGAACTGGCCTGTTGTTAAGGAGTGCCAATGTCTGACGTCACCACCGTAAACTGCCCAACCTGTGGGAAAACTGTCGTCTGGGGAGAAGTGAGTCCGTTTCGCCCGTTCTGCTGCAAGCGCTGTCAGCTCATTGATCTGGGCGAATGGGCGGCGGAAGAGAAACGAATTCCGAGCGAAGGCGACCTCTCGGATAGCGATGACTGGAGCGAAAGCCAGCAGTAACGTTCAAAGCCTGCTGGCGATTCGTTCGGCAGGCCTACATGTTTGTCGCTAAGCGGCGGATCACAGGCTCATTGGCTGGCGGGAATTTGTCGGCATCACTGACCTGAAGTTCCACCCAGTTACCCGGCTGTCCCTCTTTTCCCCAGGGTTCACCTTCCCAGCTTTCCACCAGCCAGAACCACAGCGTGATGTGCCTGTCGGGAAACTGATACTCCAGCTTATCGAACAGCGTGGCGCCAAGCGGGGTAATCCCCACCTCTTCCTGCAGCTCACGCACCAGCGCCTCTTCCGGTGTTTCTCCTGATTCGATTTTCCCGCCAGGAAACTCCCACTTGTTCGCCATATGGGCGTCAGCAGCGCGCTGGGTGATGAAGATTTGATTTTGCGGGTTGCGAATAATCCCGACGGCAATTTGCAGTATTTTCATAGCGTCACTTCCATAAAAAAGGCGCAGATATCTGCGCCTTTTCAGTTAGTTATGTTCTTAGCTCAGGCGGCCGTGGCACGCCTTGTATTTTTTACCGGAACCACACGGGCACGGATCGTTACGACCGACTTTACGATCGCCGGTCTGCGCGGCGATCGCTGCTGCGGCTTCGCTTTCGTCAGTCTGGTGGCTCAGCTGCTGCATCTGCGCCAGACGCTCAGCTTCTTCACGACGCTGCTGCTCCATCGCTTCCACTTCTTCCGGCATGCGCACCTGAACCTTGCTCAGGGTGCTGATCACTTCGTACTTCAGTGACTCCAGCATAGAGGCAAACATGGAGAAGGATTCACGCTTGTACTCCTGCTTCGGATCTTTCTGCGCATAGCCGCGCAGGTGGATACCCTGACGCAGGTAGTCCATCGCCGCCAGGTGCTCTTTCCACAGGGAGTCCAGCGTCTGCAGCATCACGCCTTTTTCGAAGTGACGCATCATCTCAGCGCCAACCACTTCTTCCTTACGCTTATAAACCTCCAGCGCGGTTTCAAAGATACGTTCGCGCAGGGTCTCTTCATGCAGCTCAGGCTCTTTATCCAGCCACTCTTTGATTGGCAGATCGAGATCGAAGTCGTTTTTCAGACGTTCCTGCAGGCCTTCAACGTCCCACATCTCTTCCAGAGACTGCGGTGGAATATGCGCGTCGATGGTGGCTTTGAACACATCTTCGCGGATGCTGTTGATGGTTTCGCTCACGTCGGACACGTCCAGCAGTTCGTTACGCTGGGTGTAGATCGCGCGACGCTGATCGTTGGCCACGTCATCATATTCCAGCAGCTGCTTACGAATATCGAAGTTGCGGCTTTCCACTTTACGCTGGGCGTTAGCGATCGCTTTAGTCACCCATGGGTGCTCAATGGCTTCACCAGGCTTCATGCCCAGCTTACGCATCATGCCGGACACGCGGTCGGAGGCGAAAATACGCATCAGCGCATCTTCCATAGACAGGTAGAAGCGGGAAGAACCGGCATCACCCTGACGGCCCGCACGGCCACGCAGCTGGTTGTCGATACGACGAGATTCGTGACGCTCGGTACCGATGATGTGCAGACCACCGGATGCCAGCACCGCGTCGTGACGCACCTGCCAGTCGGCTTTGATCTGCTCGATCTGCTCTGGCGTTGGGTTTTCCAGCTCTGCGACTTCAGCCTGCCAGCTACCGCCGAGCATAATATCGGTACCACGACCCGCCATGTTGGTGGCGATGGTCACGGCTGCCGGATAGCCCGCCTGAGCAACAATGTCCGCTTCTTTAGCGTGGAACTTGGCGTTCAGAACGTTGTGCTTGATGCCTGCTTTGGTCAGCTCATTGGAAACCACCTCGGATTTCTCGATGGAGATGGTCCCCACCAGAACCGGCTGACCATTGGCAGTACGGTCGCGAATATCTTCGATGATCGCCTGAATTTTTTCCGCTTCGGTCATGTACACCAGGTCCGGCATATCCTTACGGATCATCGGACGGTTGGTTGGCACAACCACGGTATCCAGCTTGTAGATGGAGCTGAATTCAAACGCTTCGGTATCTGCGGTACCGGTCATCCCCGCCAGCTTCTCATACAGACGGAAGTAGTTCTGGAAGGTGATTGAGGCCAGCGTCTGGTTTTCGTTCTGGATATCCACGCCTTCTTTCGCTTCCACCGCCTGGTGCAGGCCATCGGACCAGCGACGCCCCTGCATGGTACGGCCGGTGTGTTCATCGACAATGATGACTTCACCGTCTTTCACGATGTAGTCAACGTCGCGGGTGAACAGCGCGTGGGCGCGCAGCGCGGCGGTCACGTGGTGCATCAGCATGATGTTGCTCGGAGAGTACAGAGACTCACCTTCTTCCATAATGCCTTCAGCCACCAGCAGCTCTTCGATTTTCACCAGACCGCGTTCGGTCAGGTTCACCTGGCGCGCTTTTTCATCTACGGAGAAGTGGCCTTCCCCCTGGAAGGTATCGGAGTCTTCTTTCTCCTGACGCAGCAGGTGTGGAATGATTTTGTCGACTTTACGGTACATGTCAGAGCTGTCTTCGGCCGGGCCGGAGATGATCAGCGGGGTACGCGCTTCATCGATCAGAATGGAGTCAACCTCATCCACCAGCGCATAGTGCAGCTTACGCTGGACGCGCTCTTCCGGGCTGAACGCCATGTTGTCGCGCAGGTAGTCGAAGCCGTATTCGTTGTTGGTGCCGTAGGTGATGTCCGCGTTGTAGGCTTCGCGCTTGGCGGGTGCCGGCAGTCCGGACATGTTGATGCCGACGGTCATGCCGAGGAATTCGAACAGCGGACGGTTGTTTTCGGCATCACGCTGGGCCAGATAGTCGTTGACGGTAACGACGTGAACACCCTTACCGGTCAGGGCATTCAGGTAAGCCGGCAGCGTTGCGGTCAGGGTTTTACCTTCACCGGTACGCATTTCCGCGATGCAGCGTTCGTTAAGCACCATACCGCCCAGCAATTGAACGTCGAAGTGACGCATGCCGAACACACGTTTACTCGCTTCACGCACAACGGCGAAAGCTTCCGGGATCAGGCTCTCTAAGGTTTCGCCTTTTTCCAGACGCGCGCGGAACTCCGCGGTTTTCGCCTTCAGCTCATCATCAGAGAGCTTCTCCATCGCCGGTTCCATACCGTTGATGATGTTTACAGCTTTGCGCATACGGCGCAGGGTACGATCGTTACGACTACCAAAAACTTTGGTTAATAATTTGATTAGCATAATAAATTCTCAAACGCCCCAGACGGGCAGATAAATTAAGGTATTGAAAAAAGTTAATTTAGCTGAGGCGTTGAGGCCCGGCACGGATGCCGTGAACCTGGCTAATCCATGTCGAAACGGAGAATGATACAGGAGGAACAAACCAGGTTTGCGCCGTCTGACTCACGGTCACGGGCGGCTGGTTATCCTGCGTCAGAAGCGCATTAAGCGTATCGAGCAGGGCAAGATGCTGAGCCTGAACCGGCAGCGACTCTTCAGCAACAGGCATCGTCTGCGGCGCCATCGCGAACGACAGATGACGAATAACCGTGCGGATGGCGTGCTGCTGCCAGTAATCAACGGAGAAATTAGGACGACGGCTGGCTTCAAGCCACGCGAGATTAGTAAAGTTAACCCGCGTCGAGAGATCGTGTTTAGTTGTCGTGGAACGTGCTGGCGTCGCCGCTTCCGCACTGTTGCTGAGCGCAGGCAAGCCGAAACTTGCCGCGACCATCCCTAATAAGAGATGCGGCCAGAAGTAACGTCTGCCAAATTGTCGCCAGCGCGTCAGTATTCCGCTCACTTGCTCCACCACATTCGCCCGCCAGTGCAGGCTGAGTTCAATTATTCTTTTTTAGCGCCCAGATATTACCACTAAAGCCAATACGCAGCAGCAGGAATGACACCTTGCAGCAGGTAAAAACGGTCAATAATGCAGCGAACACACCGTTATTCGGCACCCGACAATGGCCAGGGAGTAGAGGGGCAAATCAAAGAAGGGCAGAAATAAAAACGACTGGCTTCCCTGGTCGGAGAGAGTACCAGGTGAACCAGTCGCTTTTCTTACGAAACGGCGTTAACCGTTACGCCAGGACCATAGTCGGTGCTTTGAACGCCAGCGGCAGTTCCGCTTCGTCTTCAAAGGTCACATATTCCCAGGCTTCCTGTTTTGCCAGGACGGCCTGCAACAATTTGTTGTTCAGTGCATGACCGGATTTGAACGCGGTAAATGCACCAATGATGTTGTGACCACACATGAACAGGTCGCCGATCGCATCCAGCATTTTGTGACGAACGAATTCATCTTCAAAACGCAGGCCGTCTTCGTTCAGTACGCGATAATCGTCAACAACGATGGCACAATCGAAGCTGCCGCCCAGGCACAGGCCGCGGGACTGCAGATATTCGATATCACGCATGAAGCCAAACGTACGTGCGCGGCTGATCTGGCGCATAAACGCATCAGCAGAGAAGTTCATCGCGTAGCGCTGAGTGCTGGAGTCAATCGCCGGATGGTTAAAGTCGATGGTAAAGTCCAACGAGAAACCATTGTACGGTTTGAATTCAGCCCACTTGTCGCCATCTTCGACGCGAACGGTCTCTTTGATGCGAACAAATTTCTTCGCACAGTTCAGTTCTTCGATGCCGGCATCCAGCAACAGATAAACGAACGGCGCAGCACTACCATCCATAATCGGGATTTCTGGCGCATCGACTTCAACAATAATGTTGTCGATACCCAGACCCGCCAGGGCGGCGTTCAGGTGCTCTACGGTAGAAATCCGCACGTCATGCTCGTTCACCAGACAAGTACAGAGCATTGTATCACGCACAGATTTGGCATCGGCCGGAAAATCTACCGGTGGATTCAAGTCGGTGCGACGATAGATGACCCCGGTATTGGCCGGCGCAGGGCGTAACGTCAGTGTGACTTTCTTGCCGGTATGTAAACCGACACCCGTCGCCTGAACGATACGTTTAAGTGTCCTTTGTTTGATCATCGTATAATCTCGCCAAATTAACTATCCAACCGAGAGTGTATATCACTAACGGTGGGCCAGTTTAGCACAAAGAGCGCAAATCCCCAAATTCCAGCCAATTCTTAGTCAGCTTGCTTACGCAGGAACGCCGGGATGTCCAGATAATCTGGCTCTTTTGCCGTTTGCGGCGTTGGGTCGTTTACCACTTTCGCAGCCGGTTTTTGCTCCTGAGTCAGAGGAGACATACCGTGCTGCTGGTAACGATCCATTACCGGTTGCTGAGTCTGCTTGTTGGTCACGAGGGTGATCTCAGGACGCTTGTCCATACCGATACCGGTCGCAACAACGGTAACACGCAGCTCGTCATTCATTTCCGGGTCAAGGGAAGTACCGATTACCACGGTCGCGTTGTCAGAGGCGAACGCGCGGATGGTATTACCCACGGTTTCGAACTCATCCAGACGCAGGTCAAAGCCAGCGGTAATGTTGACCAGCACGCCGCGCGCACCGGACAGATCGATATCTTCCAGCAGTGGAGAAGAGATAGCCATTTCAGCCGCTTCTTCCGCACGGTCTTCGCCGCTCGCCACGCCAGAGCCCATCATCGCGTAGCCCATTTCGGACATCACGGTGCGAACGTCTGCAAAGTCAACGTTCATCAGGCCAGGACGGGTAATCAGTTCTGCGATACCCTGGACCGCGCCTTTCAGCACGTCGTTTGCTGCGCCGAAGGCGTCCAGCAGGGAGATACCACGACCCAGAACTTTCAGCAGCTTGTCGTTCGGGATGGTGATCAGCGAGTCCACATGCTTGGACAGTTCGGTGATACCCTGCTCCGCGAAGGCCATACGCTTCTTGCCTTCAAAATTGAAAGGCTTGGTCACGACAGCAACGGTCAGGATACCTAAATCTTTAGCTACTTCAGCGACAACAGGTGCTGCACCGGTACCGGTACCGCCGCCCATGCCTGCTGCGATGAAGACCATGTCCGCACCTTCCAGTGCAGCACGCAGGGCTTCACGATCTTCTTCAGCCGCGTTGCGACCGACTTCCGGGTTAGCCCCAGCGCCCAGCCCTTTAGTGATGCCACCGCCGATCTGGATAGTCTGGCCAACTGCCGTTTTACGCAGTGCCTGCGCATCGGTGTTAACTGCGAAGAATTCAACACCTTCAATGCGTTCACGCACCATATGCTCTACGGCGTTACCGCCGCCGCCACCGACGCCGATGACTTTAATCACCGCGTCGTTGGTCAGTTCCATAGGTTCAAACATAATTTCTCTCTCCGTTGTGCCTGTCGCCCGAGACCGCTAATTCTCTCCGGTCTCTTTAAAAAATTAAAACTCTTTTCGCAGCCAGTTGTTCAGTCGTTTGACCCACGACCCCACTGAGACGCGTTTTTCCACTTCTGCTTCACCACTGAGATGAGATTCCTTCCCGTAGTGAAGCAGGCCCACAGCCGTTGAATAGTACGGCTCCTGAGCATAATCCGTTAAACCGGTAATATTCAGCGGCGCACCAATACGCACCTGCGTATGGAACACGCGCTGAGCGCAGGCCGCAAGACCTTCAATTTGCGCTGCACCGCCGGTTAATACAATCCCCGCCGCAAGATGATGCTTAACACCCTGCTGACGAAGCTGTTCCTGAAGCTGTAAAATCTCTTCGTTGACCAGATTGAGCAGCTCGGTATAGCGCGGCTCAATTACCTCTGCCAACGTCTGGCGCTGCAGGCTACGCGGCGGACGTCCGCCCACGCTCGGCACCTCAACGCTCTCATCTTTACCAACGATAGACCCCAGCGCACAGCCGTGGCGTACTTTAATCGCTTCTGCATCGCTCGGTGGCGTACCAAAAGCGTAAGCAATATCGCTGGTCACAACGTTCCCTGCGTAAGGGATCACTTTGGTGTGGCGCAGCGCACCGCCGGTATACACGGCCATGTCCATTGTACCACCACCGATATCCACCACACAGACACCCAGTTCACGTTCGTCTTCGGTCAGCACGGAATAACTTGCCGCCAGACCGGCGAAAATAAGTTGGTCAACTTTCAGGCCACAACGTTCAACGGCTTTTACGATGTTCTTCGCCATATCGTTGTGACATGTGATCAGGTGCACTTTTGCCTGCATACGCACGCCAGACAGACCAACCGGGTTCTTGATCCCTTCCTGGTAGTCAATCGCATATTCCTGCGGGATCACGTGCAGCACGCGATGCTCATCGCGAACGCGCACGGACTTCGCCGTATGCACAACGTTTTCAACGTCTTCCTGCGTCACTTCTTCTTCGGAAATCGGCACCATACCGATTTCGTTCTGGCAGCTAATGTGCTTACCAGAAAGGGCCAGATAGACAGAAGAAATCTGGCAATCTGCCATCAATTCAGCCTGATCGATGGCGCGCTGTACGCATTTCACCACCGACTCAAGGTCGTTTACCCCACCTTTATCCATACCACGGGACGGGCAACTGCCCACGCCAATGATATTGACCATACCGTCGGGCAGAACTTCCCCTACTAAAGCGGCAACCTTCGCGGTGCCAATCTCCAGTCCAACTACCAGTTTTCTGTCCGTCGCCTTGATCATTGTTGTTCTGCCTGTACCTGTGCCTGATTCTGTTGCTGATTAGGTTCCTCGACCGGAGCCGGCTCCCAACCGACTGCTGCGCCTGAGTCATAGCGCAAATCAACGTAGCTTATCCGTTTGCCGTCCGCCTGCGCCTGCTGTTGTAAAACCGGGTAAAGTTCTACAAAACGCGCAAGACGTTTCATTGTGTCGCCGCGTCCCAGGTTGAGCTTAATGCCGTTCGTCAACGTCAGCTGCCAGGAGCGGCGCGCCGTCATCGCAGCATCTTTTAACGTAAACCTGTCCTTCGCCAGCACCTGCCCCATTTCACGAAAACCCTGCAATACTTCGTTTTCGCTGCCTTCAGGGCCATACAACATCGGTAAATTTTGCTTGTTGACACGATCGCTCGGGACGCTGAAGGAATTTCCATCTACGTCAACCATGTGCTGATCATTCCAACGCGCAATGGGCACATATTCAACCAGATGAATCTTCAATTCATCAGGCCATTGTTTTCTGACACTCGCCTGTTTTATCCATGGCAGACGTTCAATCTGGCTCTGGATAATATTGACGTCCTGCGTCATAAAGGTGCCGGGCGATCCCAGCGCCAGAATAGACTGGCGAATATCATCGTTACGCGTGTAGTGACGCTCGCCGGTCACCACCAGCTTTGACAGCGGCAACCGCTGTGCGTCTTCCATCCAGCCCAGCACCATCCAGCCGCTGATAAACACGGTGCACAGCACCCCGAGCAGGAAAATTATCCCTGCAAGACGCGTTCCATTACTCCGGCGTGAAGAAGTGTATTCTTCTTCGTCATCGCGGTTGCGCGTGTTCAATGCAGCCTGAGACATATCAGCCCGCCTGGTCCAGAATACGTACGACTAACTGCGAGAAGCTCATTCCCGCCTGACGCGCCGCCATCGGCACAAGGCTGTGGCTGGTCATTCCCGGTGAGGTATTGGCTTCCAGCAGATAAAACTGCCCGTCATTGTCCTGCATCACATCAATGCGTCCCCAGCCGCTGCAGCCCAAAACATTCCAGGCTTTAAGCACCAGGGACTGTAATTCGGCTTCGCGCTCTGCTTCAAGACCACAAGGGCAGAAATATTGCGTCTCATCAGAGAGATACTTCGCCTCATAATCATAGAAGACTCCGGCGGGTTGGATGCGAATTGACGGTAAAATTTCTTCGCCAAGCATCGCGACGGTAAATTCCGGCCCGCTGAGCCATTTTTCAATCAGAACTTCTTCATCGTGTTGAAATGCCAGCGCTAAAGCAGATGTTAAATCTTCAGCTTTATCGACCTTTGACATCCCGACGCTCGACCCTTCCCTGCTCGGCTTTACAATAACCGGTAAGCCCAGTGCCGCAATGCGTGTATTAACGCTGTCCGACAGGCCCAATTCAAATTCGCCGCGCGTCAGCGCCACCCACGGCGCAACGGGTAAACCCGCTCCCTGCCAGAGTAACTTACTGCGCAGTTTATCCATAGATATGGCGGATGCCATCACGCCGCTGCCGGTGTAAGGCAGGCCGATCAGCTCCAGAAGCCCTTGCAGGGTTCCGTCTTCACCGCCACGACCATGTAACGCGATAAAGACCTTATCGAAGCCCATCGCTTTTAATTGCGTCACGTCGACCTCTTTTGGATCGACAATATGTGCGTTTACGCCGCCTTCACGCAGACCCGCCAGCACGGCAGCGCCGGAATTCAGAGAAACCTCGCGCTCGGCGGAGTTGCCGCCAGAGAGGACTGCAATCTTATCAGCCATGATGCTCATCCTCCTGGGTTTGCGGCTTCAGTTTGATTTCAGCTAAGGTACGGGCGATCTTGCCGATATTTCCCGCACCCTGAATCAGGATGAGATCGTTACCGGTCAGGACCGGTGCCAGAATCTCCGCCACCTGTGCCGGGTCAGAAACCAGAATAGGGTCAACTTTACCGCGCCCGCGGATGGTACGACACAGGGAACGGCTGTCTGCGCCTGGAATTGGCGTTTCGCCGGCGGCGTAAACATCCAGCATCAGCAGGGTATCCACCTGTGACAGCACGCTGGCGAAATCGTCATACAGATCGCGGGTACGCGTGAAGCGGTGCGGCTGGAAGATCATCACCAGATTCTTCTCCGGCCAGCCCGCGCGTGCGGCTTTAATGGTCGCGTCCACTTCCGTCGGATGGTGACCGTAGTCGTCCACCAGCATCGCGGTACCTGGCTTACCATTCACCGCATCCAGCGGGAACTCGCCGAGGAAGTCGAAGCGACGCCCCGTCCCCTGGAAGCTTTCCAGCGCGCGCAGGATCGCCTCATCATCAATGCCTTCTTCCGTCGCAACAGCCACTGCCGCTGCGGCGTTAAGTGCGTTATGGCGCCCTGGCGCATTCAGCGTGACGTGCAGTAGCTCTTTGTCCTGACGCGCCAGAGTGAAATGCCCCTGCGCACCAATCTGTTTGTACTCTTCCACGCGGACGTCAGCGTCTTCGCTGAAGCCGTAGGTGGTGATTTGACGACCGACGCGCGGCAGCAGCTCGCGGATCACCGGGTCGTCCACGCACATCACCGCGCGACCATAAAACGGCAGGTTGTGCAGGAAGTTGATGAAGGTCTGCTTTAAGTTTTCGAAGTCGCCCTGGTAGGTATCCATATGGTCAGCTTCGATATTGGTGACAATCGCCACCATCGGCTGCAGGTGCAGGAACGACGCGTCGCTCTCATCCGCTTCCGCAATCAGATAACGGCTGTGGCCCAGACGCGCATGGACGCCTGCGGCTTTCACCAGACCGCCATTGACAAACGTCGGATCGAGACCCGCTTCCGCATAAATGCTGGAAACCATCGCCGTGGTCGTGGTTTTACCGTGGGTACCGGCAATTGCAATGCCATGACGGAACCGCATCAGTTCCGCCAGCATTTCTGCGCGGCGGATCACTGGAATGCGCGCTTCGTGCGCGGCAACGATTTCCGGATTGTCAGAGGAGATGGCGCTCGATACCACCACCACGCTTGCATCGCGCACGTTTTCCGGGCGATGGTTGAAATAGATAGTCGCCCCAAGCGACGCAAGCTGCTGCGTGACAGGGTTTGGCGCCAGGTCGGACCCGCTGATCTGATAACCTTCGTTAGCTAACACTTCGGCAATACCGCCCATGCCGGCACCACCGATGCCAACAAAGTGAATGTGCCGGACGCGACGCATCTCGGGCACGATTGAACGCAGTTTTGCCAGTTGTTGTGTATTCATTCTCTAAACGCCATCGACTACTTAAAATTCGTGCAGCGCAACACGCGCTGCGAGGGTTAAGCCTGGGCTGCCAGACTCACTTCTTTTGCCACCCGTTCTGTCGCATCCGGGATAGCGGCAGCGCGCGCGCGCTGCGCCATCTCCAGCAGTGCGTCTCTGTTCCAGCCCGCCAGGGTGGTGGCGACCGCATCGGCGGTAAAGTGTGGCTGCTCAAAAATTTTCGCCGCGCCGGCTTTCTCAAGCGGCAGCGCGTTCCAGTACTGCTGTCGGTCTTTGTGCTGGAACGGCACGAACAGCGCTGGCAAGCCGGCGGCGGCGATTTCGCTCACCGTCAGCGCGCCAGAGCGGCAGACCACGACATCGGCCCAGGCATAGGCTGCGGCCATATCGTCAATAAATTCCGTCACTTTATGCTGCGGCTGGCCTTCATCAGCGTACGCCTGCTCAACGGTCTGCTGAGCGCCTTTACCGCTTTGGTGCCAGATAGTCACGGCATCACCCAGCTTTGCCGCCACCTGCGGCATTGTCTGATTCAGAATGCGCGCACCCTGAGAACCACCAACGACCAAAACACGAACCGGGCCTTCACGTCCCGCCAGGCGGGCATCCGGTAGAGGCAGCGCCAGCACGTCGACGCGCACCGGGTTACCCACCACGTCCGCTTTCGGAAACGCACCGGGAAACGCCTGCATCACTTTGGTGGCGATTTTCGCCAGCCACTTGTTGGTCAGACCGGCAATACCGTTCTGCTCGTGCAGAACAACGGGAATGCCTAACGACCACGCGGCCAGCCCGCCGGGACCAGAAACATAGCCGCCCATACCCAGCACCACATCGGGCTTAAAGCGCTTCATGATGGTGCGCGCCTGACGCCAGGCGTTAAAAATACGCACCGGCGCCAGCAGCATGGCCTTGAGGCCTTTGCCTCGCAGGCCGGAAATACGAATAAAGTCGATCTCAATACCGTGCTTCGGTACCAGGTCGGCTTCCATGCGGTCTGCGGTTCCCAGCCAGCGTACCTGCCAGCCCTGCTCCATTAAATGGTGCGCAACCGCCAGCCCCGGGAACACGTGTCCACCGGTACCGCCTGCCATCACCATTAACCGCTTCGGTTGATTCATCGTGAACCTCGTGTAAACGCCTGGGCTTTCTCCAGACGCGTCTCATAATCTATGCGTAACAAAAACATAATGGCCGTCGACATGATCAACAGGCTCGAACCACCATAGCTGATCAGCGGCAACGTCAGACCTTTGGTCGGCAGCATACCCGCTGCGGCCCCGACGTTAACCAGCGCCTGGAAGCTAAACCAGATACCAATTGAGCAGGCTAAGAAGCCTGAGAAGCGGTGATCAATCTCCAGCGCTTTTCGGCCAATCGACATGGCGCGGAAAGCGACGAAGAATACCATTAAAAGCGCTAATACCACACCGATATAACCCAGTTCTTCCCCAATAATGGAGAAGATAAAGTCGGTGTGCGCCTCCGGTAAATACTCCAGTTTCTGCACCGAGTTGCCCAGGCCTTGCCCCCAGACTTCACCGCGGCCAAACGCCATCAGCGACTGCGTCAGCTGGTAACCGCTACCGAACGGATCTTCCCACGGGTTCCAGAACGAGGTCACGCGGCGGATACGGTAAGGCTCGGCGAGGATCAGCAGCACCACCGCTGAAATCCCCATCCCGATGATGGCGATGAACTGCCACAGCTTGGCCCCTGCCAGGAACAGCATCGCCAGCGTGGTGACAAACAGTACGACAACGGTCCCGAGGTCAGGCTGCGCCAGCAGCAGGATCGCCAGCACCAGAATGACGCCCATCGGCTTTAAGAAGCCGCGAAGGTTGTTACGCACCTCATCGACTTTTCGCACCAGGTAGTTTGCCAGGTAGCAGAATAACGAAAGCTTGGTGAACTCCGCAGGCTGAATACGCAGCGGGCCGAAGGCGATCCAGCGTGATGCCCCGTTAACGGAGCTCCCGACAACCAGCACGATCAGCAGCATGATAATGGAGGCGATCAGCATCGCGGTACTGTGGCGCTGCCAGAACGCCATCGGCAGACGAAGCGTTACCAGCGCCAGGCAGAACGCCAGAATGATGTACAGCCCGTCACGCTTGGCGAACAGGAAGGGATCGTTCGCCAGACGCTGTCCAACGGGCATAGAGGCTGAGGTCACCATGATAAATCCGATCGCCGCCAGCCCCAGCGTCAGCCAGAACAGGGTGCGGTCGTACATAATCAGGCTATCGGAATCTTTATCCCGTGAAGCCATCACCCAGCCTTTCAGCGCCGCAAACAGCCACACCAGAATTCCAAATCCTGGCAGGCGCGGCATTTTCAGGCGAGGGAGAGATAAACGCATCAGCCTAACTCCTTCGCAAGGCGGGTAAAGACATCGCCACGCTGTTCGAAATTCTTAAACTGATCGAGGCTGGCGCACGCCGGGGAGAGTAGAACCATGTCGCCAGGCTGCACGCGCGGGGCAATCAGGCGCATCGCCTGTTCCATCGTTTCAGTTTGCTCAGCAACTTCCGGGCGTAGTTCGGCCAGCTCGCTACCGTCACGGCCAAAGCAGTACAGGCGGATGTTATCGCCGGTGAGGTACTGTTTCAGGGAGGAGAAATCAGCGGATTTGCCGTCGCCACCCAACAGAAGATGCAGGGTGCCGTCAACGTGCAGACCGTTCAGCGCGGCCTCCGTGCTTCCCACGTTGGTCGCTTTGGAGTCGTTAATCCAGCGAACGCCGTTATGCTCCAGCGCCAGCTGGAAACGGTGTGCCAGGCCGGAAAACGTGGTCAACGCTTTCAGGCTGGAAGAGCGCGGCAGCCCTACGGCATCTGCCAGCGCCAGCGCCGCCAGGGCATTGGTGTAGTTGTGCTGGCCGGAAAGCTTCATCTCCCTCACGTTCAGCACTTTTTCACCTTTCACGCGCAGCCAGGTTTCGCCCAGCTGGCGGTTCAGATGATAATCACCCATGGTGATACCAAAGCTGATGCAGCGCTCGTCCGCGCCGCGCACCGGCATGGTCAGCGCGTCGTCGGCGTTAACCACGCAAACTTTGGCATTTTCGTAAACACGCAGCTTGGCCGCGCGATACTGTTGCAGACCAAATGGATATCGATCCATATGATCTTCCGTCACGTTGAGGATCGTTGCCGCCGCCGCATGCAGACTGGAGGTGGTTTCAAGCTGGAAGCTGGAAAGTTCCAGAACGTACAGCTCGCAGCCTTTGTCCAGCAGCATCAGCGCGGGCAGACCGATATTGCCGCCTACTCCTACGTTCATGCCTGCGGCTTTCGCCATTTCACCCACCAGGGTAGTGACGGTGCTTTTGCCGTTAGAACCGGTGATCGCGATAACCGGCGCCTGCGCTTCGCGGCAGAACAGCTCGATATCGCCGACAATCTCAACGCCCGCATCCGCAGCTGCGCTCAGTGAAGGGTGCGCCAGCGCCATACCCGGGCTGGCGACAATCAGATCGGCTGCCAGCAGCCAGTCATCATTCAGACCACCAAGGTGACGTTCAACCTGTTCCGGCAGTTTGTCCAGACCCGGCGGAGAGACACGCGTATCCATCACACGCGGCGTCACGCCGCGCGCAAGGAAAAAGTCCACGCAGGAGAGGCCAGTGAGGCCTAACCCGATGATAACGACTTTTTTACCCTGGTAATCTGCCATGATTAACGTACCTTCAGCGTTGCCAGGCCAATCAGCACCAGCATCAGCGAAATAATCCAGAAGCGCACAATCACGCGCGGCTCCGGCCAGCCTTTCAGTTCATAGTGGTGGTGGATCGGCGCCATACGGAAGATGCGCTGACCGCGCAGCTTGAAGGAGCCGACCTGCAAAATCACCGACAGGGTTTCAACCACAAACACGCCGCCCATGATCACCAGCAGGAACTCCTGACGCAGCAGCACGGCGATAATGCCGAGCGCACCGCCCAAAGCCAGAGAACCGACGTCACCCATAAAGACCTGCGCCGGATAAGTGTTGAACCAGAGGAAGCCCAGCCCCGCGCCGACTATCGCCGTACAGACGATCACCAGCTCACCCGCGTGACGCAGATAAGGGATGTGCAGGTAGTTCGCAAAGTTCATGTTACCGGTCGCCCACGCCACCAGCGCAAAACCAGCAGCCACGAAGACGGTTGGCATAATCGCCAGACCATCCAGGCCATCGGTCAGGTTAACGGCGTTACCGGTACCAACAATTACAAAGTAGGCCAGCAGGATGTAGAACAGCCCCAACTGCGGCATCACGTCTTTAAAGAACGGCACCACCAGTTCGGTGGCGGGCGTATCTTTTCCTGCCAGATACAGCGCGAAGGCAACGCCCAGCGCAATCACTGACATCCAGAAATACTTCCAGCGGGCAATCAGGCCCTTCGTGTCTTTGCGGACGACTTTACGGTAATCATCCACAAACCCGATAATGCCGTAGCCCACCAGTACGGTCAGCACGCACCAGACGTACGGGTTAGACGGATAGGCCCACAGCAGTACGGAAACGACGATCGCGGTCAGGATCATGATCCCGCCCATCGTCGGCGTACCGCGCTTGCTGAAGTGCGACTCCGGACCGTCGTTACGTACGACCTGGCCGAAAGAGAGTTTTTGCAGACGGGCAATCATGCGCGGGCCCATCCACAACGAGATGAACAGCGCAGTCAGCAGGCTGACGATGGCGCGAAACGTCAGATATGAAAAGACGTTAAAGCCTGAATAATATTTGACCAAATGTTCGGCCAGCCAAACTAACATGTCCCGTTCTCCTGTAATGCGTGCACAACCTCTTCCATGGCGGCACTACGTGAACCTTTCACTAACACTGTCACAATTTGTTTTTCTGTAATTAATGCCTTAAGGCGCTCAATCAACGCGGCTTTGTCGGCAAAATGTTCGCCAACGCCGCTGGCATGGCTAATCGCCTGGCTCAGTTTTCCTGCGCTCAGCACGCAGTCCAGTCCCGCCGCTTTCGCCGCTTCACCCACCTGGGTATGACAGGCTTCGCTTTCATCGCCCAGCTCCGCCATGTCGCCAACCACCATGACGCGGTAGCCCGGCATTTCAGATAGCACCTGCACCGCCGCCGTCATTGAGCCGACGTTCGCGTTGTAGGAGTCATCCAGCAGTAATTTGTTTTCTGCAAGCGGGATCGGGTACAGGCGTCCCGGCACGGCTTTCAAATTCGCCAGCCCGGTTTTAATCGCCTCGTGTGACGCTCCCACCGCCGTCGACAAGGCCGCTGCCGCCAGCGCATTGGCGATGTTATGGCGTCCCGGCAGCGGTAACAGCACGTCTACGTCACCCGTTGGGGTAGCAAGCGTGAATTCCGTACCGTGCGACGTCACATGGATATTGGTCGCGGTAAAGTCACTGTTGGCCGCGTTCGGCGAGAAGCGCCAGGTTTTACGCGAGCCAATGATGCTCTGCCAGTTCAGCCAGTCGTTGTTGTCGGCATTGAGAATGGCAATGCCGTCAGCAGGCAGACCGGTGTAGATTTCGCCTTTCGCTTTCGCCACGCCTTCCAGCGAGCCAAAGCCTTCCAGATGCGCTGCTGCAAGGTTATTCACCAGCGCCGCTTCCGGGCGAGTCAGGCTCACGGTCCAGGCGATTTCGCCCTGGTGGTTTGCCCCTAACTCGATCACCGCAAACTCATGCTCTTTGGTCAGGCGAAGTAATGTCATCGGCACGCCGATGTCATTATTGAGGTTGCCTGCGGTATAAAGCGTATTACCGCACTGGCTGAGGATGGCCGCCGTCATCTCTTTCACTGACGTTTTGCCCGATGACCCGGTCAGCGCGACAACGCGAGCAGGCACCTGCTGACGAACCCAGGCGGCCAGTTCACCGAACGCGAGACGCGTATCGCTCACCACTATCTGCGGTAAATCGATATCCAGCCTGCGGCTGACCAGCAGCGCGCCAGCCCCGTTTTCTTTGGCCTGTCCGGCAAAATCATGCGCGTCAAAACGTTCGCCTTTCAGCGCTACAAAAAGACAGCCCGCGGTCACTTTACGGGTGTCGGTGGTGACCGCGTCAATAGTCAGATCCTGGCCCAGCAGCTCGCCGTGCAGTACCGCAGCGGCCTGGCTTAAGGTGATGCTAATCATGCGACGACTCCCAGCAGACGCGCTGCCGTTACGCGGTCGGAGTAGTCCAGACGACGATTGCCAACAATCTGATAGTCTTCATGACCTTTACCGGCCAGCAGAACGACATCATTTTCTTTTGCCTGCATGATGGTGTTTGTCACGGCTTCCGCGCGGCCTTCCACCACACGGGCGCGACCGGCGTCCAGCATACCCGCCAGAATGTCGTTGATGATGGCGCGCGGCTCTTCGGTACGCGGATTGTCATCGGTGACCACAGGAATGTCCGCGAACTGCTCCGCAATGGCACCCATCAGGGGACGTTTACCTTTGTCGCGATCGCCACCGCAGCCGAAGACGCACCAGAGTTTACCGGTGCAGTGCAGGCGTGCCGCTTCCAGCGCTTTTTCCAGCGCATCCGGCGTGTGGGCATAATCGACAACCACGGTCGGTTTGCCCGGCGCGCTAAACACTTCCATACGGCCGCAAACCGGCTGGAGACGCGCTGACGTTTTCAGCAGTTCCGCCATCGGATAACCCAGCGCCAGCAGCGTTGCCAGCGCCAGCAGCAGGTTGCTGACGTTGAACGCCCCCATCAGGCGGCTTTCAATTTCACCTTCACCCCGGGAAGAGGCAAAGCGGATCGTCGCGCCACTGTCGTGATAGTTAACGTCAACGGCCTTCAGCCAGCGGCCGTGGCAGTTCGGATTGATATGGTCTTCCATCGACACCGCTACCGCGTCTGGCAGCTTCGCAAGCCAGCGGCGGCCCACTTCGTCGTCGGCGTTGATAATGGCCTGGCCGTAATGGTGAGTAGAGAACAGCAGCCATTTGGCGGCTTCGTAGTGTTCCATATCACCATGATAATCAAGGTGATCGCGGCTCAGGTTGGTGAACACTGAAGCAGCAAACTTCAGTGCCGCGACGCGGTGCTGTACCAGGCCGTGCGAAGAAACTTCCATCGCGGCAAAGGTTGCCCCTTGCCCTGCCAGACCGGCAAGCACGTGCTGTACATCAACCGCAGAACCGGTGGTGTTTTCCGTCGGGCTCACTTTGCCCAGCAGGCCGTTACCCACGGTCCCCATCACCGCGCCGGTTTCACCCAGCAGCTGAGCCCACTGCGCCATCAGCTGCGTGGTGGTGGTTTTTCCGTTCGTGCCCGTCACGCCAACCAGACGCAGTTGGTCGGAAGGTTCGTGATAAAAACGTCCCGCCAGTGCAGAGAGACGCTCATTCAACTGGCTGAGATAGATAACCGGCACCCCGTGCATTTCACGGATCTCACCGTCGGTTGCCTCGTCTTTAGCCTCAGCAATAATGGCAGCCACACCTTGCGCAATCGCCTGCGGGATATAACGACGCCCGTCCGCCTGATGACCAACCACCGCCACAAAAAGATCGCCAGAAGCAGCAACGCGGCTGTCCAGTACCATCTCTCGCAGTGCTCGCTCCGGTGCATTTGGCACCCACGGAGCGAGAAGGTCGCGCAAATTACGATCTGCCACCTGTACCCTCGCCTTGATTAATTACAAATTCACTTTTTTCGCCCGTCGCCAGCGCATCTGGTTCAACGTTCATGGTGCGTAACACGCCGCCCATGATGGCGCCAAACACAGGCGCGGAAACGGCGCCGCCGTAGTATTTACCCGCCTGTGGATCGTTAATCACGACCACCAGCGCAAAACGCGGATTGCTTGCAGGCGC
Organism: Enterobacter sp. IF2SW-B1; assembly: GCF_001743375.1. Classification (NCBI taxonomy): domain Bacteria; kingdom Pseudomonadati; phylum Pseudomonadota; class Gammaproteobacteria; order Enterobacterales; family Enterobacteriaceae; genus Enterobacter; species Enterobacter sp. IF2SW-B1. The sequence continues at coordinate 140,049 of NZ_MJAA01000009.1, forward strand.
AACGCCTGCGGTATAGGCAATGTATTTGTTGATGTAGCGGCCGTCTGGCCCCACCTTTTTCGCCGTACCGGTTTTAATGGCGATGCGATAACCTTTGATGGCCGCCTTCACGCCGCCGCCGCCCGGCAGCGCCACGCTTTCCATCATGTGCACAACGGTACGAACGATGGATTCCGGGAAGATACGCTCGCCCGGAACCGGTGGATCAACTTTGGTGATGGACAGCGGGCGATAGACGCCGTAGCTGCCAATCGTTGCGTAGACTCGCGCTAACTGTAACGGGGTTACCATTAGCCCGTAGCCGAAAGAGAAGGTGGCCCTCTCTATGTCAGACCACCGTTGTTTTTGAGGATATAAGCCACTGCGTTCTCCGACCAACCCCAAATTGGTCGCCTTTCCAAGTCCAAAACGTGAGTAAGTCTCTACTAACGCTGAGGACGGCATCGCTAACGCCAGCTTTGAAACACCGACGTTACTCGACTTCTGTAACACCCCGGTCAGGGTCAATTCGCTGTAGCGCGCCACGTCTTTAATCTCGTGGCCGTTAATACGGTAAGGGATCGTGTTCAGGACCGTGTTTTCATTGACGATACCGCGCTGAAGCGCCGTCATCACCACCATCGGTTTCACCGTGGAGCCGGGTTCGAACACGTCGGTAATCGCCCGGTTACGCATCGCATCTTTTGCGGTGCCGGTAAAGTTGTTCGGGTTGTAGGAAGGACTGTTGGCCATGGCCAGCACTTCTCCGGTGCTGACATCCACCAGCACGGCGCTGCCGGATTCTGCCTTGTTAAACGCCACGGCGTTGTTCAGCTCGCGGTAGACCAGCGCCTGCAGGCGCTCGTCGATACTCAGAGCCAGGTTGTGCGCCGCCTGGCTGTCCGTAGAGGAGATATCTTCAATGACGCGCCCGTAGCGGTCCTTACGCACAATTCGCTCGCCAGGCTGGCCGGTGAGCCACTTATCGAAGCTTTTTTCAACGCCTTCAATCCCCTGGCTGTCGACGTTGGTGAAGCCGATGAGGTGAGCGGTTACTTCGCCGGACGGATAGTAACGACGGGATTCTTCGCGCAGATGAATGCCCGGCAGCTTCAGTTTTCGAATGTAGTCCGCCATGTCAGGGTTAACCTGGCGCGCCAGATAGATAAAACGCCCTTTCGGGTTCGCGTTGACGCGGGAGGCTAGCTGATCCAGCGGCATTTTGAGCGCATCTGAAAGCGCTTTCCAGCGGTTATCAAGCGTGATGCCACCGGCGTCGTGCAGCTCTTTCGGGTCGGCCCAAATCGCTTTCACCGGCACGCTCACCGCCAGCGGGCGACCTGAACGGTCAGTGATCATTCCGCGAGAAGTCGACACTTCCTGAACGCGAAGGGAGCGCATATCTCCCTGGCGTACCAGCATGTCAGGGGCGATGATTTGCAACCACGCCACGCGTCCCAGCAGGAAACCCAGCGCCAGTAAAATGCAGCCGCAAAGCAACGCAAAACGCCAACTGATGAAGTTGGCCTGTTCTTCCTGACGTTTTGGTTTAAGCGTTTTTGCCGCTGCTTTCATGCGTCGCGTGTTCCCTTATTTTTGTACTACGATATTTTCCTGGGAAGGATCAACATGCTGCAGTTGCAGCTTTTCCGTTGCGATCCGTTCAACTCGGCTGTGATCGCCGAGCGCGTTTTCTTCAAGGATCAGATTTCGCCATTCAATATCCAGCGCATCGCGTTCCAGCACCAGCTGCTCGCGTTGCGCAGTCAATAAACGTGTATGGTGAGCTGTGGTCACCACCGTAACTGCCGTAACAATGATGCAAATGAACAGGCAGAGTGGCAGTTTCCCGAATCGCAAAAGATCGTCGCCGATCACGCCAGGCAAGGCATGGCGCTCGTTGCTTCCTAACGATCCCTTAACTTTGCTTAGGGTTTCTGTCACTCTGCCGATCATGCGTTCGTCCTCTCTGCAACTCGCAGCACTGAACTACGGGCACGTGGATTCTCTGCCACCTCTTCTTCGCCCGGCATCAACTTGCCTAATGCTCGCAACTGACGGCCCCCCAGCTTCCTGAGTTGTTCTTCCGTCATCGGCAGCCCCGCTGGAACCTGAGGACCGCGGCTCTGTTCACGCATGAAGCGTTTTACAATGCGGTCTTCCAGCGAATGGAAGCTGATGATGGATAACCGCCCACCCGGGGCCAGCACGTCGAGCGAGCTTTTTAGCGCCAGCTCTATTTCCTCCAGTTCACTGTTTACCCAGATGCGAACCGCCTGGAAGGTACGGGTCGCGGGATGTTTGTGCTTATCCTTCACCGGCGTCGCCGCCGCGATCACTTCGGCCAGCTCTTTGGTGCGGGTCATTGGCTCAACGCGGTTGCGCTCAACGATGGCGCGCGCAATGCGCTTGCCAAAACGTTCTTCGCCGAAGGTTTTGATCACCCAGGCAATATCTGCTTCGTCAGCGGTCTGCAGCCATTCGGCGGCAGACTGGCCGCGCGTCGGGTCCATACGCATGTCCAGCGGACCGTCGCGCATAAAGGAGAAGCCGCGTTCTGCATCATCAAGCTGGGGTGAAGATACGCCAAGATCGAGAAGAATCCCGTCGATCTTGCCCGTGAGACCGCGCTCGGCCACGTAATCCGCGAGCGCAGAAAAAGGTCCATGCACGATGGAAAAGCGTGGGTCATTGATGGTCTGTGCCACGGCAATCGCCTGCGGATCGCGATCGATTGCCAGCAGTCGCCCTTCCTCTCCAAGCTGGGAGAGGATCAAACGCGAGTGACCACCGCGACCAAACGTGCCATCAATGTAGATGCCATCCGGACGAATATTCAGGCCGTTCACGGCCTCGTCCAGTAACACCGTTTTATGTTTATAATTTTCCATCATATTTATAGAGACAAGTCCTGCAGCCGTTCCGATAAAGTTGCGGAATCAGACTGCTCAGCGTCGATATCTTCCTTGACCTGTTGATACCAGGTCGTTTCGTCCCACAGTTCAAACTTGTTGAACTGCCCGACCAGCATCACTTCTTTGGTCAGACCGGCATGTTGCCGCAGCACGGGCGCAATCAGTAATCGCCCGGCGCTATCCATCTGACACTCACTGGCATGTCCCAATAACAGCCGCTGCACGCGGCGCTCTTGCGGGTTCATGCTCGACAGTCGCGACAGCTTTTGCTCAATGATTTCCCATTCAGGTAAGGGGTAAAGCAACAGGCAGGGGGAGTTGATGTCAATGGTGCAAACCATTTGACCCGAAGCATTCTCAATCAGCTGGTCGCGGTATCGGGTTGGGACCGATAAACGCCCTTTGCTGTCGAGATTGACTAACGTAGCTCCACGGAACATGCCAGTCTCACCCCTCCTCACCACTTTAACCCACAAATTCCCACCTAAAGGAGTTTACGGAGCGAGGGAAAAGCTTGTCAAGCCAGGACTCTCCCTGTAGAGACCCGAAAGCCCTCTATTTACAGAGATAAACAGTCCTGGTTAATAACTGCACAACTGGCGAGGCAAATTAACGTTATGAATATTTGTAAGAAAAAAACCGAATATGCACACTAGCGTTAAGGCTCACTCAATATCATCGCAGATAAATATAAAGTGTCAGTTTGCGACGCGGGCAGCATTTTATGACAGATTGTCAGGGGATAACAGCGCCAGATTCACTCAATCGGTCGGTGGAAGCGGCGGTTGCGTTGCTGGCCTGTCGAGGGGAAGGAAAAACGTCTGAATATTCATCGACCGAAGAGGGTTTGTAACAAAGTAATACAAAGAGAGGCTTTTAAAAATCGCTTCATGATTCTTTAAGGACCATTTTAAACGGCAAAATGAATTAAGAAAAATAGTAGATTAGGATCTCCCAAGAATTATCCTAATTTCACTGCGGGAATTAACTCGGCGAATTATTCCAGTAAAAAGGGGCGGTTTTTCGCCGCCCCGTCATTTCATTTATGGCGACTCAAAATTCCGCGATGATAGAGATTACGTTTGATACGCGTCAGACCCGGCTTCGGTTTGCGCGGCTCATCCAGGCTCGCCAGAACAATCTCCAGGACGCGTTCCGCTACATCTCGGTGACGCTGGGCCACCGCCAGCACCGGGCACTGAAGGAAATCGAGAAGCTCGTTATCCCCAAACGTGGCGATCGCCAGGTCAGAGGGAAGCTTGCCTTCACGACGCAAGGTGACATCCATTACCCCCTGCAGAAGGGCAAATGACGTGGTGAACAGCGCCTGGGGCATCGGGTGCGTCTCCAGCCATTTTTCGAACAGCTGCGCAGCGGCTTCGCGTTCATAGCTGTTGGCATAGAGATAGTGGACTTCACGCGGATCGTCTTTCCAGGCGGTTCTGAACCCTTGCTCACGCAGGAAGCTTACGGAAAGCTCGGGCAGCGCGCCAAGATACAGCACCGTTTCAGCGGGGAAGGTTCTCAACTCAGCGGCCAGCATTTCCGCGTCATCCTGATCGGCACCCACTACGCTTGTGAAATGCTCACGATCGAGCGCGCGGTCCAGCGCCACGATGGGGAACGGATCGTTCGCCCAGCGCTGGTAAAACGGATGCTCCGGCGGTAAGGAGGTCGAGACGATGATGGCATCGACCTGACGCTGGAGCAGATGTTCAATGCAGCGCATCTCGTTATCGGGCTGGTCTTCAGAACAGGCTATCAGCAGCTGGTAACCGCGCTGGCGGGCCTGACGTTCGAGATAGTTGGCGATACGGGTATAGCTGGTGTTTTCCAGATCCGGGATCACCAGACCAATAGAGCGGGTGCGCCCGGCACGCAGACCGGCAGCGACAGCATTCGGATGGTAGTTATGCTCACGAACCACCGCCATAACTTTTTCAACGGTCTTATCGCTGACGCGGTACTGCTTTGCTTTGCCGTTAATCACATAGCTGGCCGTTGTTCGTGACACGCCGGCTAGCCGGGCGATTTCATCCAGTTTCACAATTGCCCCTTAAAAAAAGAAAAGAGTCCATGGCCCTGTCAAGGTTATGGTTAAATCTTTTAACATCTAAACGCAGAAAAGCCTTCGCGGCAACCGCTTTTATCTGCGTTGTCGGCTGATTACGCAAAAAAAAGCCCGGCTTTGGTGACCGGGCTGAAAGAGGCGAACCTTTTTAACAACTACCGCATGATTTTCTCGCCGCGTGACAGACCAACGATCCCCGATCTTGCCACCTCAACAATTTTTGCTACATCCCGCACGGATGCCAGGAAAGCGTCCAGCTTGTCACTGGTTCCGACCAGTTGAACCGTATAAAGAGAAGGCGTGACGTCGATGATCTGCCCGCGGAAGATATCCGCATTGCGTTTGACCTCTTCGCGCCCGTAACCGCTGGCCTGTATTTTTACCAGCATGACCTCACGCTCAACGTAAGCGCCCTGCCCTAGCTCGCTTACGCGCAGCACATCGACCAGCTTATGCAGCTGTTTCTCGATCTGCTCAATTACCTTGGCATCGCCAACGGTCTGAATCGTCATACGCGACAGCGTCGGATCGTCCGTTGGCGCCACGGTCAGGCTTTCAATGTTATAGCCACGCTGCGCAAAAAGCCCAATGACGCGCGACAGTGCGCCAGACTCGTTTTCCAGTAATACCGATAATATCCGGCGCATATCAGGTTCTCTCCGTTTTGCTTAACCACATCTCGTCCATACCGCCGCCGCGAATATGCATCGGATAAACGTGCTCGGTTCCATCAACGATGACATCCATAAAGACGAGGCGGTTGTTTTTAACGTGCTCAAGCGCTTCGGCGAGCTTCGTTTCCAGTTCAGCCGGATCGGTCACCCGCATCCCTATATGACCGTAAGCTTCAGCAAGACGAACAAAATCCGGCAGCGATTTCATATATGACTGAGAGTGGCGGCCCGAGTAGATCATATCCTGCCACTGCTTCACCATACCGAGATAGCCGTTATTAAGGTTGAGCACCAGTACCGGCAGCTCATATTGCAGCGCGGTGGAAAGTTCCTGAATGTTCATCTGAATACTGCCGTCTCCGGTCACGCAGACGACGGTTTCATTTGGCAGCGCCAGCTTCACGCCCAGCGCGGCAGGCAGGCCAAAGCCCATCGTGCCTAAACCTCCCGAGTTGATCCAGTGACGCGGTTTATCAAACGGATAATAGAGGGCGGCAAACATTTGATGCTGGCCCACGTCAGAGGTCACATACGCGTCGCCTTTCGTCAGTCGCCATACCGTTTCGATGACCGCCTGCGGCTTAATATGCTCGCTTTGGGTGTCATATTTCAGACACTGCCGCGCGCGCCATTGCTCAATTTGCTGCCACCAGTCACGGATTTCATCTAGCGGTTGCGCTGTGTTTTCCAGCGCCAGCAGATCCAGCATTTGTTCAAGGACCTGTCGCGCGTCGCCGACGATAGGTACATCAGCCGACACCGTTTTTGAAATTGACGTCGGATCGATATCAATGTGCAGCACGGTGGCGTTCGGGCAATACTTCGCCAGGTTGTTGGTCGTACGATCGTCAAAACGCACGCCGACGGCAAAGATGACGTCAGAATGATGCATCGTCATGTTGGCTTCATAGGTACCGTGCATACCCAACATGCCGAGCGCCTGACGGTGGGTGGCGGGAAACGCTCCGAGTCCCATCAGCGATGACGCAACAGGAAGATTGAGCTTTTCAACCAGTTCACGAAGCTGTGCCTCACTCGCTGAATTGACGGCCCCGCCACCGACATAGACCACCGGTTTTTTAGCGGCCAGCAGCGTTTGCAGCGCGCGTTTGATCTGACCTTTGTGGCCCTGCGTTGTTGGGTTGTAAGAGCGCATGCTCACCGATTCCGGCCAGACATAAGGCAGCTTGTTTGCCGGGTTCAGGATATCTTTAGGGAGATCGACCACCACCGGCCCCGGGCGCCCGCTTGCCGCCAGCCAGAACGCCTTCTTCAGAATGCCAGGAATGTCTTCGGTTTGCTTGACCAGGAAGCTGTGCTTCACGACGGGACGCGAAATCCCGACCATGTCGCACTCCTGAAACGCATCATAGCCAATCAGTGATGTCGCGACCTGTCCGGAAAGGATCACCAGTGGAATAGAGTCCATGTACGCGGTCGCAATGCCGGTAATGGCGTTTGTCGCACCGGGCCCCGACGTGACCAGGACCACGCCCACTTCACCCGTCGCACGCGCCAGGCCATCGGCCATATGTACCGCCGCCTGCTCATGGCGTACCAGCACATGGTCAATACCCCCTACCGTATGCAGTGCGTCATAAATATCGAGGACCGCGCCGCCAGGATAGCCGAACACTTGCTTTACGCCCTGATCGATCAGCGACCGGACGACCATTTCCGCGCCAGACAACATCTCCATGCTTTGCCTCCAGGCATTTTGTTATAGACGGACCGCCGAATTCATTTCCGCACCGTCTTGCGATCGGGATGAACCCGTCTTCTATTTTGCAGAGTGATACTTACCTTAACCGCTCGTTATGAGGCAGGCAATTCGCAAACCAGGAGAGAGAAGAGGCCGTGAAAGCAGAAAAAACAGACATTGTCAGAGGATATGGTTAATTCATCTGAAATTAGGGGATGAGATGATAAATCATCGCTGAAAAGCGCGGCGATGTAGAAAATCATCTATTTTTACGGGCCTGGCAGGCGCCAGATAAAATACGCAACAGAACAAAATATTAATAAAAGAAACAAAACCAGGATAAATCACATGCAAAGATGCAATTTATCCTGACTCGATTACCGACGGCAGATGCTAATAAGTAGCTCTTCCATCCACTGATGTCCTTTATCCCGTCCAGCAGCTTCATGCCAGGAGAGATAGCAGGTGCGGCTATTTAGCTTGAGCGGCAGAGGCAAAATTTGCAGATTTAACGCGCCAGAGAACTCTTCTGCCAGCCAGCGTGGGGCAATTGCCACCAGCTGCGTCTGGGAAACGACGTTTAACACGCTGACCATGGCCATCCCCTGATAAGCCACGCTCGCCTGTTTCTCCGCAGTGTCGTACCAGGGCAGGCTAAAGGAGGCATATCTGTCGAGCGCAACAACGGCATGCTGTTCGCTATAAACGTCACTTTCTCGTAACGGCGCATTCAGTCGTGGATGTTTTTTGCTGGCAACCAGCACCATTTCATCTTTAAACAGCGGTACACAGGAAAATTCAGGACGGCGGAATTCTTCATAACCCAGGACGAATTCGATTTCCTGGTAACGTAACTGGTGTTCGGTGTTTTGATTTAAGGACGATTTAAAGACGAGATTAATATTAGGTGCGATCTCTTCAACTTTATTATAAATAATTGACGTCAGATAATTATCTAATGGACTGCAGACGCAGAGATGGAATACTCGCTCACTGCTTAAGGGTTCAAAGCCAGAGCCCGGCAGCTCATTTTGCACCAGCTGCAGCGCCTGGCGGATGGAGCCGAAAAGCTGGAAAGCCCGCGCTGTAGGCTGGATGCCTCTTCCATAACGAACAAACAATTCGTCGTTGAACATAACCTTAAGCCTGGCAACGGCATTACTTACGGCAGGCTGTGACATCCCCAGGGCTTGTGCCGCACGCGTGATATTCTGCTCCTGCATGACAGCATCAAACACCGTCAGTAGATTAAGATCCACCGTGCGTAACTGTGGTTTAATTCCATCAGTAATCTGTGGTTGTTTAATATTATTTTCTGGCACTTCTGACTCCACTGTCACGCTACACTCCCTTCGCCAACGCACTGTAATAATTTCGAAAAATATGATTTACCATGCAGATACGACCAGCGAAAGAAAATTGTTTAAAAATCGGAATATATAAAGATTATCTAATAATGCTATAATACAAAACGGCACAAAGGATATGCTTAACTTTAGTGTTTGAATGAAACCATAAACCAAATCAATATACAATAACCATCCAGTTAAGGATGACTTAAGTATAATTAAACTGTTATCGACATTGAGCAGAATTAAGTTAACAATCTGTTATCAATGATTCTATTTGAAGGGAGAAAAAGTTCTCTCAAAAAAGATAACTCGATGATAGTAAAACGGTTTAAAGAGAAAGCATTTGTGAGGACTGCGTCACCTGAAAAATACCCGTTATGTTTATTCGTTTCTGCAAATGTTTTTTAAGTCCAAAAATAGACAATTAGTTAAGTTAAAAATCAAAAACCCAGCACAATAAGCTAAACAACACACCCTCTCTGTTTAGCCTTCTGGGGCCGTTTTTACCATCAGGGGTTGACATGCACAGCGGTATCCAGTACCACTAAAAGCATATTGAATTTAACGGAGCACGATTCATGACACGCACCATTCGTTTCATCGGTCTACTACTACTAAACGCATCCACTGTGCGCGGTAGACTGGCGGGCGAAATTCAGCGTTGAATCGTCACCAGTAAGACTAAAAACCCGCGCCACTGCGCGGGTTTTTTTATGCTCGTAGCAAGGCGCCCTAAGACTGACAAGGACCTAACCCATGAGCCAGCAAGTCATTATTTTCGATACTACTTTACGTGACGGTGAACAGGCATTACAGGCAAGCCTGAGTGTAAAAGAAAAACTGCAGATTGCGCTGGCTCTCGAGCGTATGGGCGTCGACGTGATGGAGGTCGGTTTCCCCGTCTCCTCTCCGGGTGATTTTGAATCCGTACAGACTATCGCCCGCACCATTAAAAACAGCCGCGTGTGCGGTCTGGCGCGCTGCGTAGAGAAAGACATCGACGTTGCGGCTGAGTCGCTGAAGGTGGCCGAAGCCTTCCGTATTCATACCTTTATTGCAACCTCACCAATGCACATCGCAACCAAGTTGCGCAGCACGCTGGATGAGGTCATTGAACGCGCGGTATACATGGTTAAGCGCGCACGCAACTACACCGATGACGTTGAATTCTCCTGTGAAGATGCGGGCCGTACGCCGATTGAAGACCTGGCGCGCGTAGTCGAAGCCGCCATCAACGCGGGCGCTAAAACCATCAACATCCCGGACACCGTCGGCTATACCATGCCGTTTGAGTTCTCCAACATCATTACCGGCCTGTATGAGCGCGTACCTAACATTGATAAAGCAATCATCTCAGTACATACCCATGATGATTTGGGCCTGGCCGTAGGCAATGCCATCGCTGCGGTGCACGCCGGTGCACGTCAGGTAGAAGGTGCAATGAACGGTATCGGTGAACGCGCGGGCAACTGTTCACTGGAAGAAGTGATCATGGCGATCAAGGTGCGCAAAGACATCATGAACGTGCACACCCGCATCAATCACAATGAAATCTGGCGCACCAGTCAGACCGTCAGCCAGATTTGCAACATGCCGATCCCGGCTAACAAGGCGATTGTTGGAACCGGCGCTTTCGCCCACTCCTCCGGTATTCACCAGGACGGCGTGCTGAAAAACCGTGAAAACTACGAAATCATGACTCCGGAATCCATCGGCCTGAACCAGGTTCAGCTGAACCTGACCTCCCGTTCCGGTCGTGCGGCAGTGAAACACCGGATGGAAGAGATGGGCTATCAGGACAGCGATTACAACATGGATCAGCTGTACGACGCGTTCCTGAAGCTGGCCGACAAGAAAGGCCAGGTATTCGATTACGACCTGGAAGCGCTGGCCTTCATCAACAAGCAGCAGGAAGAGCCAGAGCACTTCCGTCTGGACTACTTCAACGTGCAGTCCGGCTCCAGCGACATCGCTACCGCCTCGGTCAAGCTGGCCTGCGGTGATGAAATCAAAGCGGAAGCCGCCAACGGTAACGGCCCTGTGGATGCCATCTATCAGGCGATCAACCGCGTTACCGAGTACGACGTAGAGCTGGTGAAATACGACCTGACGGCGAAAGGGCACGGTAAAGACGCGCTGGGTCAGGTGGATATCGTCGTCAACTATAATGGCCGCCGTTTCCACGGTGTGGGCCTGGCGACGGATATTGTCGAATCCTCCGCGAAAGCGATGGTGCACGTCCTGAACAACATCTGGCGCGCCGCTGAAGTCGAAAAAGAGTTGCAACGCAAAGCTCAGAATAAAGAGAACAACAAGGAAACCGTGTAATGTCGAAGAACTACCATATTGCTGTGTTGCCGGGTGACGGTATTGGTCCGGAAGTGATGGCACAGGCGCTGAAAGTACTGGAAGCCGTTCGCTCGCGTTTTGCGATGAAAATTACCACCAGCCACTACGACGTGGGCGGTATTGCGATTGATAACCACGGAACGCCATTGCCGAAAGCCACCGTTGAAGGCTGCGAAAATGCCGATGCCGTGCTGTTTGGCTCCGTCGGTGGCCCAAAATGGGAACACCTGCCGCCGGCAGAGCAGCCAGAGCGCGGCGCGCTCCTGCCGCTGCGTAAACATTTTAAGCTGTTCAGTAACCTGCGTCCGGCTAAGCTGTATCAGGGGCTGGAAGAGTTTTGTCCGCTGCGCGCGGATATCGCGGCCAACGGTTTCGACATCCTGTGCGTGCGTGAGCTGACGGGCGGGATCTACTTCGGTCAGCCAAAAGGTCGCGAAGGCAGCGGTCAGCATGAGAAAGCGTTTGATACCGAGGTGTACCACCGTTTCGAAATTGAACGTATCGCCCATATCGCCTTTGAATCTGCACGCAAGCGCCGCCATAAGGTGACCTCCATTGATAAAGCGAACGTGCTGCAGTCGTCCATTTTGTGGCGCGAGATCGTCAGTGAAGTCGCTAAGCAGTACCCGGACGTTGAGCTGTCGCATATGTACATCGACAACGCGACCATGCAGCTGATTAAGGATCCGTCCCAGTTTGACGTGCTGCTCTGCTCCAACCTGTTCGGCGATATTTTGTCTGACGAGTGCGCGATGATCACCGGCTCTATGGGCATGCTGCCATCCGCCAGCCTGAATGAAGAAAGCTTTGGCCTGTACGAACCGGCGGGCGGTTCCGCGCCGGATATCGCAGGCAAGAACATTGCGAACCCGATTGCGCAGATCCTCTCTCTGGCTCTGCTGCTGCGCTACAGCCTCGATGCAGGCGACGCAGCAACCGCAATTGAAAACGCCATTAATCGGGCGTTAGAAGAAGGCGTCCGTACCGGTGACTTAGCGCGCGGCACGGCAGCAGTCAGTACTGATGAAATGGGCGACATCATTGCCCGCTATGTCGCTGAAGGGGTGTAATCATGGCCAAGACGTTATATGAAAAATTGTTTGATGCGCACGTTGTCTACGAGGCGCCAAACGAAACCCCGCTGCTGTACATTGACCGCCACCTGGTGCACGAAGTGACCTCTCCACAGGCCTTCGACGGCCTGCGCGCGCACAAGCGTCCGGTGCGCCAGCCGGGTAAAACCTTTGCCACGATGGATCACAACGTCTCCACCCAGACCAAAGACATTAATGCTTCCGGCGAGATGGCGCGCATCCAGATGCAGGAGCTGATCAAGAACTGCAACGAATTTGGCGTGGAGCTGTACGATCTGAACCACCCGTATCAGGGCATCGTCCACGTGATGGGACCTGAGCAGGGTATTACGCTGCCGGGCATGACCATCGTCTGCGGCGACTCCCATACCGCGACCCACGGCGCGTTTGGCGCGCTGGCGTTCGGCATCGGCACATCGGAGGTTGAGCACGTTCTGGCGACGCAGACTCTGAAACAGGGCCGCGCCAAAACCATGAAGATTGAGGTGAAGGGCAAAGCCGCGCCGGGTATCACCGCGAAAGATATCGTGCTGGCGATTATCGGCAAAACCGGCAGCGCAGGCGGTACCGGTCACGTGGTGGAATTCTGCGGTGAAGCCATTCAGGCGCTGAGCATGGAAGGTCGCATGACCCTGTGCAACATGGCGATTGAGATGGGTGCTAAAGCAGGCCTGGTCGCACCGGACGAAACCACCTTCAACTATGTGAAAGGCCGTCTGCACGCGCCGAAAGGTCAGGATTTTGACGACGCGGTCGCGTACTGGAAAACCCTGAAAACTGACGACGGTGCCACCTTTGATACCGTTGTCACGCTGCAGGCGGAAGAGATTGCGCCGCAAGTCACCTGGGGTACCAATCCTGGCCAGGTCATCTCCGTCAACGACAGCATTCCTGACCCGGCTTCCTTCGCCGATCCGGTCGAACGCGCCAGCGCGGAAAAAGCGCTGGCCTATATGGGGCTGAAACCCGGCGTACCGCTGACCGACGTGAACATTGATAAGGTGTTCATCGGCTCCTGCACCAACTCCCGTATCGAGGATTTACGCGCGGCGGCAGAGATTGCCAAAGGTCGCAAAGTGGCGCCGGGCGTGCAGGCGCTGGTGGTTCCAGGCTCCGGTCCGGTGAAAGCCCAGGCGGAAGCGGAAGGACTGGATAAGATCTTTATCGAAGCAGGCTTCGAATGGCGTCTGCCGGGCTGCTCAATGTGTCTGGCGATGAACAACGACCGTCTGAATCCGGGCGAGCGCTGCGCCTCCACCAGCAACCGTAATTTTGAAGGCCGTCAGGGCCGGGGTGGACGCACCCACCTGGTCAGCCCGGCAATGGCCGCCGCTGCGGCAGTCACCGGCCATTTCGCCGATATTCGCAGCCTGAAATAAGGAGACAATCATGGCAGAGAAATTTACCCAACATACGGGCCGTGTTGTCCCGCTGGACGCCGCTAACGTCGATACGGACGCGATCATTCCGAAGCAGTTTTTGCAGAAAGTGACCCGCACCGGTTTTGGCGCACACCTGTTCAACGACTGGCGTTTTCTGGACGATAAAGGCGAAGTGCCCAACCCGGAGTTCGTCCTGAACTTTCCGGAATACAAAGGCGCGTCGATTCTGCTGGCGCGGGAAAACTTTGGCTGCGGATCGTCGCGTGAACACGCGCCCTGGGCGCTGACCGACTACGGCTTTAAGGTGGTTATCGCCCCGAGCTTCGCGGATATCTTCTACGGCAACAGCTTCAACAACCAGTTGCTGCCGGTGACGCTGAGCGACGAGCAGGTCGATGAACTGTTCGCGCTGGTTAAGGCAAATCCGGGGATGGCGTTTGAGGTGGATCTGGAAGCGGAAGTGGTGAAAGCCGGGGATAAGACCTACAGCTTCAGCATTGATGCCTTCCGTCGCCACTGCATGTTGAACGGTCTGGACAGCATTGGCCTGACGCTCCAGCACGAGGACGCCATCTCAGCGTACGAGAAAAAACAGCCTGCGTTTATGGGCTAAAGGCAATGGCCCGCAGGGCGCGGGCCATTGATAAGGGTGCGTTGAGGCTCAACCACTCTGGAGAGGCGGGGACACTTCCCCCGCCAATACCGCTAACGTTTCGCTTCGTAAGCCAACACTGCCGCCAGCTCTGTTTTCTCCTGTCTGAAGTGCAACTCACACAGCGAATCACGCACCATCCAGGTGAAGATCAATAGCGTCGTACAGATCAGAAACAAACCTAACAGCAGAGTACGTTTTGGCATTCCAGCCTCCTTATTGCTTTTCGGCAATGAAGAGACTAACCTCGCAATGATCGTTGTGAAGTTTGTCTCCCCATCAGTTTTTTGATGTGGGACTCTCCACTGTTTGCCTCTTGCGAAAGCCTGAGGCAAACAGCCTCAAGCACCCGTCACGCACTCTATGCGCCTTCTCTGTATCTGTCAGAAAATCGTTTCATTTCGTGAAGCCGCCTTCCAGAATCAAACATCCTTGACCCGGCAGGTCAGCCCAAGCGTTACCACCGAAATCGCCGCAATCATCCAGTAAACCGAGGCATGACCATAACTTTGCGCCAGCGCGCCCTGAATCACTCCCGCCAGAATAACGCCCGTCGAAATACTGTTGGTAAAAAGCGTAGTCGCAGAGCCGGCGCGGCCGGGCATGAGATCCTGGAACCAGAGCATGCCGATCCCGGCAACGATGCCAATAAACACGGCATTAAACAGCTGCAGCGCCAGCAACGCTTCACGCGAATGGAAAAGGAGCAGCCCCGCGTAGAACAGCACCCCAGCCGCCACGGCAACGATCATCATTCGACGCTTTCCGAAGCGCTTAACGTAATACCCCGCCAGAATCATCGCCGGAATTTCCAACCCGGCGGCGGTCCCCATTAAGATCCCCGCAAGCTTGTCCGGTAGGCCTAGATCGCTGCTGATCCACAGCGGCATATCAATAATGTATATGGTGTTGCAGGTCCACATCAGCGTGGAGGCGATAAACAGCATCCGCACGTTTTTATCCTGCCAGCCGCTCACCTGAGTGATGGGCTTATCCGTCGTCTGCTCAACCCGGGCGACAGACGGCAGCGCAAAGGCAATCAGAGCCAGGCTGATAATAAAAATGCCTGCCGCGATAGAAAACATGACCGTAAAGCCATAGTTCAGCGCCAACATGAAGGCCAGCGGCGGGCCGATGACCCACGCCAGCGAGAGCTGTGCGCGCATCACCGAGCTGAACATCACTACCTCTCGCGCCGAGCTGTCGGCGTATTCACGGGCCAGCGCGAAGAGCTGCGGCATGGCGGTGTTCGCCAGAGAGGCCAGCAGCACGCCGCAGGTGATGAGCGTCAGGTAATGACGGTTAAAGGCAAAAAGCAGCGCGTTGCCCACGGCCATGGCGCAGCAAAAGAGGATCAGCCTGCGGCGATCGCCCTGGCTGTCGGATCGTTTCGCCAGCCCCAGGCTAACGAGGATCCCGGCAATCGCGTTAACGGTATAAAACAGGCCCACCCAAAACGGCTGCGCCCCCACCTCGCGGCTGAGAAACAGGCTCAGCGTCGGTGCCTGTAGCGCACCGGCCACGCCCATCATGAAGGCCACCAGCATAAAAGCAGCGTACACGCCATTCAGGCGGCGCCCCATCGTCATCAACCACAGCATGCGCAAGTCCTTGTGAAAGCGAATCGAAATTGGGTGAAAGAATAAACGAAAAAAGCCAGCAAAAACATTTTGCTGGCGGGTGATAAACACCAATACTCAGTCACACATGATCGAGGCGAGTTAGCGAGAAGAGGTCGGTTTCGTAACGTCCCACTGCATCAGATCTTCCAGGATTCTCAGCCGCTGCTCTGCGCACTGGCGGGCCAGCCAGGACACTCCCTTTGTCGCTGAAAAATAGTGCTGATAAAACTGACGTGCGGTAGACCTCTTCATAATTTACCTCCTCACTTCATCAGGAAGCATTATTGGCTTAATATAGGGATTAATAAATTGCTGATTTTTTGTCAGGAGTTCCTCTTTTATGCCATCCGGTCGACTGCAACAACAATTCATTCGCCTGTGGCAGTGCTGCGAGGGTCAATCGCAGGAGACCACGCTTAACGAGCTGGCAGAACTCCTCAACTGCTCACGCCGCCATATGCGCACGTTACTCAACACTATGCAGCAGCAGGGCTGGCTAAGCTGGGAGGCCGAGGCGGGACGCGGCAAGCGCTCACGCTTGACCTTCCTGTATACCGGCCTGGCGCTGCAGCAGCAGCGGGCGGAGGATCTGCTGGAGCAGGACCGCATCGATCAGCTGGTCCAGCTGGTGGGTGACAAGGCCGCCGTGCGCCAGATGCTAGTCTCACACCTGGGACGCAGCTTTCGTCAGGGACGCCACATTCTGCGGGTGCTTTACTACCGCCCAATGAAAAATCTGCTGCCCGGCACGGCATTACGACGTTCTGAAACCCACATGGCCCGGCAGATATTCAGCGGTCTGACGAAAATAAATGAGGAAAACGGGGAACTGGAAGCGGATATCGCGCACCACTGGCAGCAGCTTTCCCCCCTGCACTGGCGTTTCTTTTTACGCCCGGGCATTCACTTCCACCATGGCCGCGAGCTGGAGATGCGTGACGTCATCGCTTCTTTAGAGCGCGCCCGCACGCTGCCGCTCTATTCGCATATCACGCGGATCCACTCCCCAACGGCCTGGACGCTGGATATTGAGCTGTCCCAGCCGGACAGATGGCTTCCGTGGCTGCTGGGCTACGTGCCCTCGATGATCCTGCCTGCCGAGTGGCGATCCCTGAACAATTTTTCCAGCCAGCCGATCGGTACAGGCCCCTACTCCGTTACGCGCAATAACAGCAATCAGTTGAAGATCCGCGCCTTTGATGACTATTTTGGCTATCGGGCGCTGATCGACGAAGTGAACGTCTGGGTGTTACCGGACCTCAACGAAGAACTGAGCGCAGGCCTCACCCTGGAGGGGCCCACAACCAGCGAAAAGGCGTTCGAGAGTCGCCTGGAGGAGGGCTGCTACTATCTTCTTTTTGACAGCCGCAGCCACCGCGGAGCAAACCACGATGTCCGCAAGTGGATCAGCCATATTCTGGCCCCGGCTAACCTGATTTATCACGCTGAAGAGCAATACCAGACCTGGTGGTTTCCGGCCTATGGCCTGCTTCCGCGCTGGCATCATGCACAGCCGGTCCGTAGCGAGAAACCTGCCGGGCTGGAGACCATCACCCTCAGCTACTATCGCGATCACATTGAGCATCGGTTTATCGCAAGGATCATGAGTAAGCTGCTGGCAACCGAGGGCGTGACGCTGGCGATACAGGAAGTGGACTATGATGAGTGGCACCGCGGGGATGTGGTCAGCGATATCTGGCTCAACAGCGCCAACTTTACGCTGCCGCTGGATTTCTCGCTATTTTCACACCTGTATGAAGTGCCTCTCATTCAGCACTGCATCAGCCGGGACTGGCAGCAGGACGCCGCGAAGTGGCGGGCAGGAGAGATGGATCTGGCCGCGTGGTGCCAGGAGCTCCTGGCCGGGCAGACCATCGTACCGTTGATCCACCACTGGCTACTGATCCAGGGACAGCGCAGCATGCGCGGCCTGCGGATGAATACCCTGGGCTGGTTTGATTTTAAATCCGCCTGGTTTGCGCCGCCGGAGCCATAACGCTTTCGTAATATTCACCAAATCATTACAATAGCGCCGTTCTCAACGGGGTGCTGCATCACAGATGTGCGCTGAGATAATACCCGTCGAACCTGATCCGGATAACGCCGGCGAAGGGATTTGAGGCTGTTTCTCAAAATCCTTTGCCACTCAACCCTGAGGTGCAAAGTGTTAAAAAACGTTCTTCCTCTGCTGGCGCTGGTTGCGCTGCCTGTTTTTGCTAAGCCTGTTCTGACGGTCTATACCTACGACTCCTTCTCCGCCGACTGGGGCCCCGGCCCGGTGGTTAAAAAAGCCTTTGAAGCCGACTGCAACTGCGAGCTGAAGTTCGTGGCGCTGGAAGATGGCGTGTCGCTGCTTAACCGCCTGCGCATGGAAGGCAAAAACAGCAAGGCCGACGTGGTGCTCGGGCTGGATAACAACCTGCTGGAAGCCGCCACGCAAACCAGACTGTTTGCCAAAAGCGGCGTAGCGGCAGATACCGTCAACGTGCCGGGCGGCTGGAAAAACGACACCTTCGTTCCCTTCGATTACGGCTACTTTGCGTTCGTCTACGATAAAAACAAGCTGAAGAACCCGCCGAAGAGCCTGAAAGAGCTGGTCGAAAGCGACCAGAAATGGCGCGTGATATACGAAGATCCGCGCACCAGCACGCCGGGCCTGGGGCTGCTGCTGTGGATGCAGAAAGTCTACGGCGACAAAACGCCGGAGGCCTGGCAAAAGCTGGCTGCGAAAACCGTTACGGTCACTAAAGGCTGGAGCGAAGCCTACGGCCTGTTCCTGAAAGGCGAAAGCGATCTGGTGCTGAGCTACACCACCTCTCCGGCCTATCATATTATTGCCGAGAAGAAAGACAACTACGCCGCCGCGAACTTTGCCGAAGGGCATTATCTCCAGGTGGAAGTGGCGGCGCGGACCGCTGCCAGTAAGCAGCCGGAACTGGCCGAAAAATTCCTGAAATTTATGGTCTCCCCGGCATTCCAGAACGCCATTCCGACGGGCAACTGGATGTACCCGGTTACCGACGCGGCGCTGCCGGCAGGCTTTGAGCAGCTGAACAAACCGCAGACCGCGCTGGAATTTACGCCGCAGCAGGTTGCCGCTCAGCGTGCCGCATGGATAAGCGAATGGCAACGCGCCGTCAGCCGCTGATCCCCGGCTGGTTAGTTCCCGGACTGATTGCCGCCATACTGATGGTGGTCGTCAGTCTGGGAGCGTTTCTGGCGCTGTGGTTTAACGCGCCAGAGAGCGATCTGCTCGCGCTCTGGCACGATAGCTATCTCTGGCACGTTATCCGTTTCTCCTTCTGGCAGGCGTTTCTCTCCGCGCTGCTGTCAGTCATCCCGGCCATTTTTCTTGCGCGTGCCCTCTATCGCAGACGTTTCCCCGGCAGGCTGGCCCTGCTGCGCCTGTGCGCCATGACGCTGATCCTGCCCGTGCTGGTGGCCGTTTTTGGCATTCTGAGCGTATACGGTCGCCAGGGCTGGCTGGCCTCGCTCTTCGCGTCTTTAGGCCTGGAATGGACCTTCTCTCCCTACGGGCTGAAGGGCATCCTGCTGGCACACATTTTCTTCAATATGCCGATGGCGACGCGCCTCTTTTTGCAGGCGCTGGAGAACATACCCGGCGAGCAGCGCCAGATTGCGGCCCAGCTCGGCATGCGCGGATGGTCATTCTTCCGCTTTGTCGAATGGCCGTGGCTGCGACGCCAGATTGCCCCGGTGGCCGCGCTGATCTTTATGCTCTGTTTCGCCAGCTTTGCGACCGTGCTTTCTCTCGGCGGCGGCCCGCAGGCCACCACCATTGAGCTGGCGATCTATCAGGCATTAAGCTACGACTACGATCCGGGCCGCGCCGCGTTGCTGGCGATCGTACAGATGGTGTGCTGCCTGGCGCTGGTGTTACTCAGCCAGCGGCTGAGCAAAGCGATCCCCGCAGGAAGCAATAACCTTTCCGGCTGGCGCGATCCGCAGGACAGCCTGCACAGCCGCATCTCGGACGTGATGCTGATCGCGCTGGCGCTCCTGCTTCTGCTGCCGCCGCTGCTGGCCGTGATCGCCGATGGCCTCAACAGGAATGTGGTATCGGTACTTCAACAGCCGGTCCTGTGGCAAGCCACATGGACCTCATTGCGTATCGCGCTGGCAGCCGGGCTAATCTGCGTGACGCTGACCATGATGCTGCTCTGGAGCAGCCGCGAGCTGTACGCGCGACATGCCCGTAAAGCCGGACACGCGCTGGAACTGACGGGCATGCTGATCCTGGCGATGCCGGGCATTGTGCTGGCGACCGGCTTCTTTTTACTGTTTAACAGCACCATCGGCCTGCCGGAAAGCGCCGACGGCATCGTCATTTTTACCAACGCCTTAATGGCCATACCGTACGCGCTGAAGGTGCTGGAAAACCCGATGCGGGATGTTAACAGCCGGTACAGCGCCCTGTGCCAGTCCCTTGGCATTATGGGCTGGCGGCGGCTGAAAGTGGTCGAACTACGCGCCCTGAAGCGGCCGCTCGCCCAGGCGATGGCCTTCGCCTGCGTGCTGTCGATTGGGGATTTTGGCGTGGTGGCCCTCTTTGGCAACGAGGATTTCCGCACGCTGCCGTTCTGGCTTTATCAGCAAATTGGCTCCTATCGCAGCCAGGACGGCGCGGTCACGGCACTTTTACTGCTGGTGCTGTGCTTTGCGTTATTTACCGTTATCGAAAAAATCCCGGGGCGTGATGTTAAAACTGACTGATGTAACATGGCTTTACCAGCATCTGCCGATGCGTTTTACCCTCTCCGTTCGTCAGGGAGAGCGAATTGCGGTGCTTGGCCCAAGCGGGGCCGGTAAAAGTACCCTGCTAAATTTGATTGCCGGTTTTTTGCAGCCTGTCAGCGGGTCGATATTCATAGATAATGGCGAGTATACCTACGCTCCGCCGTCTAAGCGCCCGGTGTCGATGCTGTTTCAGGAAAACAATCTGTTTAATCACCTTACGGTGTGGCAGAACATCGCGCTGGGAATCGATCCGGGGTTAAAACTCAATGCTGCGCAGCGTCAGAAGCTGGAGGCAATTGCCGAACAAATGGGCCTGTCCGCGTTGATTTCCAGACTGCCCGGTGAGCTTTCCGGCGGCCAGCGTCAGCGCGTGGCGCTGGCACGTTGTCTGGTGCGCGAGCAGCCGCTGCTGCTGCTCGACGAACCCTTCTCGGCACTCGACCCGGCCCTGCGCCAGGAGATGCTCTCGCTGGTGGAAGAGGTTTGCCAGCGCCAGCAGATCACGATGCTGATGGTTTCGCACAGCATTGAAGATGCCGCACGCATTGCGCCGCGATCGGTAGTGATCGCGGAGGGACGGATTTTGTGGGATGGAGAAACACAAGAACTTCTGAGTGGTAACGCGGAGGCGTCTTCATTGTTAGGCATTCGTGCGGTCTGACGCCCTCACCCTGGCCCTCTCCCACGGGGAGAGGGAAAACACCTTAACGGCTCACCACCTTCAGCAGGATCTCGCCGTACACCGGCATCAGCGGGTGACGAATCAGCGCGACCAGCGCCACCACCGCCACGCCCAGCGTCAGCGGGGCCAGCCAGAGCAGGCGCGCGCGCGGGAGATAGCGCGTCAGGCGATCGACGCTGGCTTTCGCGCTGCGCCATAGCCGCCAGCAGAGCCAGGCCGCCAGCCACAGCAGTACCGCCGTTCCCAGCAGCAGCCACTTGAACTCACCGCTTTGCATACCGTCAGGGATATCAATGGCCGCACCCGCGAGGATCCCCGGCAGGAAGTAAAACGGCGGCCAGAATACGCAGCCGATAATGTTCGGCACCACGAATTTTGCGACGGGCAGATCCAGCATCCCCGCCACCATCGGCACCAGCGGACGCGTTGGCCCGACAAAGCGGCCTACCAGAATGGTGAACATGCTGTGCTGGTGCAGCGCATGTTCGGTTTTATCCAGCAGCGCTTTGTTCTTTTTCATGAACGACCAGCGGTGCAGCGGCTTCTTAAAGCGCCAGCCCAGCCAGAAGGAGATCCAGTCCCCCAGCAGGCAGCCGATAATCCCGGCCAGCCACGCCTGCCAGAAATTGACCTCACCGCTGCCGATCAGCGCCCCAAGCCCCGCCATCATCACGGTGCCAGGCAGGATCAGCCCAACCAGCGCCAGCGATTCCAGAAACGCCACCAGCGCCACGGCGATGAGCGAGTACATAACGGACTGGGTAATAAAGTGTTCCAGCAATGCCTGCATAACTATTCCGGTCAGAAAACGAATCAGCGATTCTGCTTAGCGCCCCGCACCGCGTCAAGGCATCAATTGTCTGAATAGTTTACAGGATGCTCCTGAAGTTCACCTGAATGTTTACCGTTTATTCACATCCCGCGCGGAATTCACTGGGACTGGCGCCGGTGCACTTCTTAAACACGCGAGAGAAATAGAGCTGATCTTCAAAGCCCACGTTGCGTCCGACGGTCGCGATAGGCATCCGGGTGGTGCTGAGCAACAGCTTTGCCTGGCTGATGCGCTGATCCTCACGCCAGCTCAGCACGCTAACGCCAAGCTGCTGGCGGAACAGGTGTGACAGGCGGGACGGCGAAAGACAGACGTGCTGGGCAACGCTGGCGATATCAAACTGGCTGTCGGCCAGATGGTCGCTGATGTACTGGCAGGCGTCGCGGACGCGGTTATCCAGCGGCGGGTTAAGCGACTCGTTGATCGCCTCCATGCGGCGCAGCAGCACCTGCTCAAGCAGGTTGATCGCCAGCAGTTCGGCATAGCGCCCGCCCGCCTGCCCCGCCTCAATAATTTGTGCGAACAGTTCACGAAACTGCGCCAGATGCGCCTCATCCGGACGATAAAAACCGGTTTGCGCGAAAATAGCCGGCCATGAGAGCCACTCCTGCCAGTAGGCGCGCGGGCGGAAATAGACCCACTGGTGATACCACTCTTTGGCGTCCGGGTGACGCCCGTAGTGGTGGATCTCCCCCGGCGGGAACAGCAGCATATCGCCCGGGCGGCAAACAAACTGCCGATCGCCGTTTTTGATCACCCCTTCCCCGCGTACGGTCAGGTTCAGAATATACCCTTTCATGCCGAGCGGTCGATCGACGTAAAAATCGAGATACCCCTCGGCCTCAATTGGCGTCAGCCCCGCCACCAGATGGGCGTTAAATGAGTATCCCGGCAGCAGGGGATCGTTTTGCGGTTCGGCCATAGATTCAGTTCTCCCAAGGGTCCTGAAGGAAACCATTTGTCCATATCGTTAAAAGCAGTATAAAAATGGCCTGCGAAAAGATCCAAAAAGCATCACGCCTCTTTTACGTCCGCCATGTTTCAGCCTTTTCCCCTGATTTTTCTGCCGACACGGGCAGAGAAGCAGTAACAAAAGTGTCTATAAGTGCGGCAGAAATGTCCACATTGAATATTTGCACGGCGTCACACTTTCCGTCGTAACAGCAATTTAGTCCATAAGATTAGCGGATCCTGCCTGACGATTTTTATCCCCAGTCTCTAATGTTCTTCCATACCTGTTTCGGATGGAGCAACACCATGGCAATTGCAATTGGCCTCGATTTTGGCAGCGACTCGGTTCGCGCGCTGGCAGTGGACTGTACGACTGGCCAGGAGATAGCAACCAGCGTTGAGTGGTATCCGCGCTGGCAAGAGGGGCGCTACTGCGATGCGCCAAACAACCAGTTCCGTCACCACCCGCGCGATTACATTGAATCGATGGAAGCGGCGATCAAAACCGTGCTGGCTGAACTGACTGACGCCCAGCGGGCCGACGTCGTGGGGATTGGCGTCGACAGCACCGGTTCAACACCAGCTCCGGTGGACGCTGAAGGCCGCGTGCTGGCGCTGCGCCCGGAGTTTGCCGACAACCCGAACGCCATGTTCGTGCTTTGGAAAGACCATACTGCCGTGGAAGAGGCGGAAGCCATCACCCGCTTATGCCATCAGCCGGGCAAAACCGACTACTCGCGCTACATCGGCGGCATCTACTCCAGCGAATGGTTCTGGGCCAAAATCCTGCACATTACCCGCGCGGACGCTTCGGTCGCACAAGCCGCAGCATCCTGGATTGAGCTGTGCGACTGGGTTCCCGCCCTGCTCTCCGGCACCACTCGCCCGCAGGATATCCGCCGCGGCCGCTGCAGCGCCGGGCATAAATCCCTGTGGCATGAAGGCTGGGGCGGTCTTCCTCCGGCTGCGTTCTTCGATGAACTTGACCCGATCATCAACAAAAACCTGAAATACCCGCTCTTTACCGACACCTTCACCGCCGATATTCCGGTCGGCACGCTCTGCGAAGAGTGGGCGACGCGTCTCGGCCTGCCGCAAAGCGTGACCATTTCCGGCGGCGCGTTCGACTGCCACATGGGTGCCGTGGGCGCGGGTGCGCAGCCTAACACGCTGGTGAAAGTGATTGGCACCTCCACCTGCGACATTCTGACGGCAGATAAAGCCAGCGTCGGCGACCGCGCGGTGAAAGGGATCTGCGGCCAGGTTGACGGCAGCGTGGTGCCAGATTTTATCGGCCTCGAAGCCGGTCAGTCCGCGTTTGGCGATATCTACGCCTGGTTTGGCCGGGTGCTCGGCTGGCCGCTGGATCAGCTGGCTGCCGCGCATCCTGAACTGAAAACGCAGATTACCGCGAGCAAAAAACAGCTCCTGCCGCAGCTCACCGAAGCCTGGGAAAAAAATCCGTCTCTCGACCACCTGCCGGTGGTGCTGGACTGGTTTAACGGTCGCCGCACGCCGTTTGCCAACCAGCGCCTGAAGGGGGTGATTACCGATCTCAACCTGGCGACCGATGCCCCGGCGCTGTTCGGCGGTCTGATTGCCGCCACCGCGTTCGGCGCGCGCGCCATTATGGAGTGCTTCACCGAACAGGGCATCGACGTGAACAACGTGATGGCGCTGGGCGGTATCGCCCGTAAAAACCCGGTGATTATGCAGGCCTGCTGCGACGTGCTGAACCGTCCGCTGCAGATTGTGGCCTCCGATCAGTGCTGCGCGCTGGGCGCCGCGATTTTCGCTGCCGTGGCCGCAGGCGTTCATGCGGATATCCCGACCGCGCAGCAGCACATGGCAAGCGCCGTCGAAAACACGCTCCAGCCGCGTGTCCAGCAGGCACAACGCTTTGAACAGCTTTATCAGCGCTACCAGCAATGGGCAAAAAGCGCCGAGCTTCACTATCTCCCTGTCGCCGCCCCGGCCAAAAGCACCGCGGACACTACGGCAACCCTGACCCATTAAGGACACGATGATGACCATTTTTAATAATTATGAAGTGTGGTTTGTGATTGGCAGCCAGCATCTGTACGGACCGGAAGCGCTGCAGCAGGTAACGAAACACGCGGAGCACGTGGTTAACGCGCTGAACGCGGAAGCCAAACTGCCGTGCAAACTGGTGCTGAAGCCGCTGGGTACGACGCCGGACGAAATCACCAATATCTGCCGTGACGCCAACTACGACGACAAATGCGCCGGCCTGGTCGTGTGGCTGCACACCTTCTCACCGGCCAAAATGTGGATCAACGGCCTGGCAATCCTCAACAAACCGCTGCTGCAGTTCCACACTCAGTTCAATGCCTCCCTGCCGTGGGACAGCATCGACATGGACTTCATGAACCTGAACCAGACCGCGCACGGCGGCCGCGAGTTTGGCTTCATCGGCGCGCGCATGCGCCAGCAGCACGCTGTGGTCACCGGCCACTGGCAGGACGGCAAGGCGCAACAGCGTATCGGCTCCTGGATGCGTCAGGCGGTCTCTAAGCAGGATACCCGCCACCTGAAAGTGGTGCGTTTCGGCGACAACATGCGTGAAGTGGCGGTGACCGACGGCGATAAAGTGGCCGCGCAGATCAAGTTCGGCTTCTCCGTGAATACCTGGGCGGTGGGCGACCTGGTGCAGGTGGTGAATGACATCAGCGACGGCGACGTGAGCGCGCTGGTGGACGAGTACGAAAGCAGCTACCGCCTGACGCCTGCGGCGCAAATCAACGGCGACAAGCGCCAGAACGTGCTGGATGCCGCACGCATTGAGCTGGGCATGAAGCGTTTTCTGGAACAGGGCGGCTTCCACGCCTTTACCACTACATTTGAAGACCTGCACGGCCTTAAACAGCTGCCGGGTCTGGCCGTACAACGTCTGATGCAGCAGGGCTACGGCTTTGCGGGTGAAGGCGACTGGAAAACTGCCGCTCTGCTTCGCATCATGAAGGTGATGTCGACCGGTCTGCAGGGCGGCACCTCCTTTATGGAGGACTACACCTACCACTTCGAGAACGGCAACGATCTGGTGCTCGGTTCGCACATGCTGGAAGTGTGTCCCTCCATCGCGGTTGAAGAGAAACCGATCCTTGACGTGCAGTACCTCGGCATCGGCGGCAAAGCGGATCCGGCCCGTCTGATTTTCAACACCCGTACCGGTCCGGCCATCAACGCCAGCCTGATCGACCTCGGCGACCGCTTCCGCCTGCTGGTGAACTGCGTCGATGCGGTTGAAACCCCGCACTCTCTGCCGAAGCTGCCGGTCGCCAATGCCCTGTGGAAAGCGCAGCCGGACCTGCCAACCGCGTCAGAGGCGTGGATCCTGGCGGGTGGCGCGCACCACACCGTCTTCAGC
The DNA here is from genome assembly GCF_001743375.1 of Enterobacter sp. IF2SW-B1. Lineage (NCBI taxonomy): Bacteria > Pseudomonadati > Pseudomonadota > Gammaproteobacteria > Enterobacterales > Enterobacteriaceae > Enterobacter > Enterobacter sp. IF2SW-B1. The sequence goes on from NZ_MJAA01000009.1 coordinate 166,452, forward strand.
CACGCGCTGGACCTGAACGATATGCGCCAGTTTGCCGAGCTGCACGATATCGAGCTGACCGTGATTGATAACGACACCCGTCTGCCAGCCTTTAAAGACGCGCTGCGCTGGAACGAAGTCTATTACGGTTCAAAACGCTAAGTACGTAATGCCCGGTGGCGCTGCGCTCGCCGGGCAGGGAGACAACGATGTTAGAAGATCTCAAACGTCAGGTACTTGAAGCCAACCTGGCGCTGCCAAAACATAACCTGGTGACCCTGACCTGGGGCAACGTCAGCGCCGTTGACCGGGATAAAGGGGTATTCGTGATCAAGCCTTCGGGCGTGGATTACACGGTGATGACCGCAGAGGATATGGTCGTGGTCAGCATCGAAACGGGTGAAGTGGTGGAAGGTAACAAAAAACCGTCATCCGATACGCCCACCCACCGTCTGCTGTATCAGTCCTTCCCGACTATCGGCGGCATCGTGCATACCCACTCGCGTCACGCGACCATCTGGGCGCAGGCGGGCCAGTCCATTCCGGCCACCGGCACCACCCACGCGGACTACTTTTACGGCACCATTCCCTGCACGCGTCTGATGACCGATGCGGAGATTAACGGTGAGTACGAATGGGAAACCGGGAACGTGATCGTCGAAACCTTTGAAAAACAGGGGATCGACGCGGCGCAAATGCCCGGCGTACTGGTGCATTCCCACGGCCCGTTTGCCTGGGGTAAAAACGCGCAAGACGCGGTGCATAACGCAATAGTACTGGAGGAAATCGCCTACATGGGGATCTTTTGCCGCCAGCTGGCACCGCAGTTGCCGGATATGCAGCAAACCCTGCTGGATAAACACTACCTGCGCAAGCACGGCGCGAAGGCCTATTACGGACAATAAACTGTATATATCCCCAGCATAAAACCTTCAACCAGGCTATAATCAGGCCTGGTTTTGTTTTTGGGATAACGGCGTGGCACAGGCGCAAGAAGGCTTTTTACTGACCCGACACTGGCGGGATACCCCTCAGGGCACCGAGGTTGCGTTCTGGCTGGCGACAGATAACGGCCCGCTGCACGTTACGCTTCCTCCTCAGGAATCCGTGGCGTTTATCCCTGAACATTACGTCGAGAAGGTAAAACAACTGCTGCGCGATGAGAACGGCTGGCGCCTCACGCCTCTTGAGCTAAAAGATTTCCATCGTCAGCCGGTGTATGGCCTTTACTGCCGCGCCCATCGCCAGCTGATGCGCTACGAAAAACTGCTGCGCGAAGCGGGCGTGACGCTCTACGAAGCGGACATTCGTCCGCCGGAACGCTTTCTGATGGAGCGGTTTATTACCGCCCCCGTCTGGGTTGACGGCGCTGAGCAAAACGGCACCCTTATCAACGCTCGCCTGAAGCCTAATCCGCATTATCGCCCCCCGCTAAAGTGGGTTTCCCTGGATATCGAAACCACCCGCCACGGCGAACTGTACTGCATCGGCCTGGAAGGCTGCGGGCAGCGGGTTGTCTATATGCTCGGACCGCCGAACGGCGATGCGTCCGCGCTCGATTTTCAGCTTGAGTACGTCAACAGCCGACCGCAGCTGCTGGAGAAGCTTAACCAGTGGTTTGCCGAGCACGACCCGGACGTGCTGATCGGCTGGAACGTGGTGCAGTTTGACCTGCGCGTGCTGCAAAAACACGCAGAGCGGTATCGCATCCCACTGATGCTCGGGCGCGGAAATACGGAGCTGGAGTGGCGCGAGCACGGCTTTAAGAACGGCGTGTTCTTTGCGCAGGCCAACGGCCGCCTGATTATCGACGGCATCGAGGCGCTGAAATCCGCGTTCTGGAATTTCTCCTCCTTCTCTCTGGAAGCGGTAGCGCAGGAATTGCTCGGTGAAGGCAAATCCATCGACAATCCGTGGGACCGCATGGACGAGATTGACCGGCGCTTCAACGAAGACAAACCGGCGCTCGCCACCTATAACCTGAAAGACTGCGAGCTGGTGACGCAGATATTCCACAAAACCGAGATCATGCCGTTCCTGCTGGAGCGCGCGACGGTAAATGGCCTCGCGGCTGACAGGCACGGCGGCTCGGTAGCCGCTTTTAGCCACCTCTATTTCCCACGAATGCACCGTGCGGGCTATGTTGCGCCCAACCTCGGGGACGTACCGCCGCAGGCCAGCCCCGGCGGCTACGTGATGGACTCCCGCCCAGGACTGTATGATTCGGTTCTGGTGCTGGACTACAAAAGCCTCTACCCGTCAATTATCCGCACTTTCCTTATTGACCCGGTGGGGCTGGTGGAGGGGATGGCGCAGCCAGACGACGCGCACAGCACCGAAGGTTTTCTCGGAGCACGCTTCTCGCGCGAAAAACACTGTCTGCCGGAGATTGTGGGGAACATCTGGCACGGCCGCGACGAGGCAAAACGTCATGGCAACAAGCCGCTCTCGCAGGCCCTGAAAATTATTATGAACGCTTTCTACGGCGTGCTGGGTACCAGCGCCTGCCGCTTCTTCGATCCGCGTCTGGCGTCGTCCATCACCATGCGCGGGCACGACATCATGCGTCAGACCAAAGCGCTGATTGAATCCCGGGGCTATGACGTTATCTACGGCGACACGGATTCAACCTTTGTGTGGCTTAAGGGCGCACATTCAGAAGACGACGCCTCACGAATCGGCAAAGAACTGGTGGCCTTCGTAAACGACTGGTGGCAGGAGCATTTGCAAAAAGAGCGGTTAACCAGCGCATTAGAACTGGAATTTGAAACCCATTTTGCCCGTTTTTTAATGCCCACCATCCGCGGAACCGACCAGGGCAGCAAGAAGCGCTACGCCGGGCTGATCCAGGAGGGTGAAAAGCAGAGAATGGTCTTTAAAGGCCTGGAGACGGTGCGCACTGACTGGACGCCGCTGGCCCAGCAGTTCCAGCAGACGCTCTATCTGCGGATCTTCCGCAACGAGCCCTATCAGGACTACATCCGCGAAACCATCGCCAGCCTGATGGCCGGCGAGCTGGATGACCAGCTGGTGTATCGCAAGCGCCTGCGCCGCCCGCTGGCGGAGTACCAGCGCAACGTCCCGCCCCACGTGCGCGCCGCGCGCCTGGCGGACGAAGAGAATGTACGCCGGGGCCGCGCGCCGCAGTATCAGAACCGGGGGACGATAAAATACGTCTGGACAACGAACGGGCCGGAGCCCGTTGATTACCAGCAGTCGCCTCTCGATTACGATCACTACCTGACCCGCCAGCTTCAGCCGGTTGCGGAGGGAATTTTACCGTTCATCGACGACGATTTTGCTACACTTGTGACAGGGCAACTTGGCCTATTTTGACGCGTGACGAAATGGCTGCCATCCAGTACCATAGCGCCCTTTCCATTCCCGGACCCATTTTTCGATGACCGTCTTTTTTGACGGGGGTCGAACTATTGCCTGCAATTAAAGATTAGAGCCGAACAACTATGCCTTTTACACTTGGTCAACGCTGGATCAGCGATACAGAAAGCGAACTTGGATTAGGAACCGTCGTTGCCGTCGATGCGCGCATGGTTACCCTCCTCTTCCCTGCTACCGGTGAAAACCGCCTGTACGCCCGCAATGACTCCCCTGTGACCCGCGTAATGTTCAATCCGGGCGACACCGTGACCAGCCACGAAGGCTGGCAGCTAAAGGTTGAAGACGTAAAAGAAGAGAATGGACTGCTCGCCTACATCGGAACGCGTCTTGATACCGAAGAGACGAACGTCATCCTGCGTGAAGTGCTGCTCGACAGCAAACTGGTGTTCAGCAAGCCGCAGGACCGCCTGTTTGCCGGGCAAATCGACCGTATGGATCGCTTCTCCCTGCGCTACCGCGCGCGTAAGTTCCAGAGCGAACAGTACCGCATGCCGTGGAGCGGCCTGCGCGGTCAGCGCACCAGCCTGATCCCCCACCAGCTGAATATCGCCCATGACGTGGGCCGTCGCCATGCGCCCCGCGTGCTGCTTGCCGACGAAGTGGGCCTGGGTAAAACCATCGAAGCGGGCATGATCCTGCACCAGCAGCTGCTCTCCGGCGCTGCCGAGCGCGTGCTGATTGTCGTGCCGGAAACGCTGCAACACCAGTGGCTGGTGGAGATGCTGCGCCGCTTTAACCTGCGCTTCTCCCTGTTCGACGACGAGCGCTATGCCGAAGCGCAGCACGACGCGGACAACCCGTTTGAAACCGAACAGCTGGTGATCTGCTCGCTGGATTTCGTGCGCCGCAGCAAGCAGCGCCTTGAGCATCTGTGCGATGCCGAATGGGACATGATGGTCGTCGACGAAGCGCACCACCTGGTGTGGAGCGAAGATGCCCCAAGCCGCGAATATATGGCGATTGAACAGCTTGCCGAGCGCGTGCCCGGCGTCCTGCTGCTGACCGCAACGCCGGAGCAGCTCGGTCTGGAAAGTCACTTCGCCCGTCTGCGCCTGCTCGATCCAAACCGTTTCCACGACTTCGCTCAGTTCGTGGAAGAGCAGAACAACTACCGTCCTGTTGCGGATGCCGTCGCGCTGCTGCTGGCGGGTAAACGTCTCTCAAACGACGAACTTAACACTCTGAGCGATCTGATTGGCGAGCAGGAGATCGAACCGCTGCTGCAGGCCGCGAACAGCGACAGCGAGAATGCGGGATCCGCGCGTAAAGAGCTGATCGACATGCTGATGGACCGTCACGGCACCAGCCGCGTGCTGTTCCGCAACACCCGTAACGGCGTGAAAGGGTTCCCGAAACGCGAACTGCACACCATCAAGCTCCCGCTGCCGACGCAGTATCAGACGGCGATTAAAGTCTCCGGCATTATGGGCGCGCGCAAAACTCAGGAAGAGCGCGCGCGTGACATGCTCTACCCGGAACAGATTTATCAGGAATTTGAAGGCGATACCGGCACCTGGTGGAACTTCGACCCGCGCGTGGAGTGGCTGATGGGCTACCTGACCGCGCACCGCTCCCAGAAAGTGCTGGTGATCTGCGCCAAAGCTGCCACCGCGCTGCAGCTGGAACAGGTTCTGCGCGAGCGCGAAGGCATTCGTGCCGCCGTGTTCCACGAAGGCATGTCCATCGTCGAGCGCGACCGCGCGGCGGCGTGGTTCAGTGAAGAGGACAGCGGCGCGCAGGTGATGCTGTGCTCCGAAATCGGTTCTGAAGGGCGTAACTTCCAGTTCGCCAGCAATCTGGTGATGTTCGATCTGCCGTTCAACCCGGATCTGCTGGAGCAGCGTATCGGCCGTCTGGATCGTATCGGCCAGGCGCATGATATTCAGATCCACGTGCCGTACCTGGAAAAAACCGCTCAGTCCGTGCTGGTGCGCTGGTTCCACGAAGGTCTGGATGCGTTTGAGCATACCTGCCCGACGGGCCGCACCATTTATGACCAGGTGCATGGCGATCTGATCGGTTACCTGGCCGCACCGGAAAATACCGACGGTTTTGACGATCTGATTAAATCCTGCCGCGAGAAACATGAAGCGCTGAAGGCGCAGCTTGAACAGGGGCGCGACCGCCTGCTGGAGATCCACTCCAACGGTGGCGAAAAAGCGCAGGCGCTTGCCGAGAGCATTGAAGAACAAGATGACGACACCAGCCTGATCGGCTTCTCCATGAACCTGTTCGACATTGTCGGGATTAACCAGGACGATCGTGGCGAGAACCTGATCGTGTTAACCCCGTCAGACCACATGCTGGTGCCCGATTTCCCGGGCCTGCCGGAAGATGGCTGTACCATCACCTTCGAGCGTGACGTGGCGCTGTCCCGCGAAGATGCTCAGTTCATCACCTGGGAACACCCGCTGATCCGCAACGGGCTGGATCTGATCCTCTCCGGTGATACCGGCAGCAGCACCATCTCCCTGTTGAAAAACAAGGCGCTGCCCGTAGGCACGCTTCTGCTGGAGCTGATCTATGTTGTGGAAGCGCAGGCGCCGAAACAGCTTCAGCTCAACCGCTTCCTGCCGCCAACGCCGGTGCGTTTGCTGCTGGATAAAAACGGTACGAACCTGGCAGGACAGGTGGAGTTCGAAAGCTTCAACCGCCAGCTGAGCGCGGTGAACCGCCATACCGGCAGCAAGCTGGTGAACGCGGTGCAGCAGGACGTGCACGCCATTCTCCAGCAGGGCGAAATCCAGATCGAAAAAGCGGCCCGAGACCTGATTGACGCCGCGCGCAATGAAGCCGACGAGAAACTGTCTGCCGAGCTGTCCCGTCTGGAAGCGTTAAAAGCGGTCAACCCGAACATCCGCGACGACGAACTGGCGGCAATTGAAAGCAACCGTCAGCAGGTGCTGGAAAGCCTGAATCAGGCAGGCTGGCGTCTGGATGCCCTGCGTCTTATCGTTGTGACGCATCAGTAAACGGAGCGCAAGATGGTGATGGAGCCGTATAATCCGCCGCAGGATCCCTGGCTGGTCATTCTGTATCAGGATGAACACATTATGGTGGTCAATAAACCGAGCGGCCTGTTGTCCGTGCCGGGCCGTCTGGATGAGCACAAAGACAGCGTGATGACGCGCATTCAGCGCGATTATCCGCAGGCCGAGTCCGTCCATCGCCTGGACATGGCCACCAGCGGCGTGATTGTGGTGGCGCTGAATAAAGCAGCGGAGCGCGAGCTGAAGCGTCAGTTCCGCGAGCGCGAGCCGAAGAAGCAGTATGTTGCCCGCGTCTGGGGCCACCCGGCGCAGGCGGAAGGGCTGGTGGATTTACCGCTGATTTGCGACTGGCCGAACAGGCCAAAGCAGAAGGTGTGTTATGAAACCGGCAAGGCCGCGCAAACCGAATATGAAGTGCTGGAGTACGCGCCGGATAACACCGCGCGCGTCCTGCTTAAGCCGATTACCGGACGTTCACACCAGCTGCGCGTGCATATGCTTGCGCTGGGTCACCCGATTCTGGGTGACCGCTTCTACGCCCCGCCGGAGGCCCTGGCGTTAGCGCCACGCCTGCAGCTCCATGCGCAGACGCTCACCATCACCCACCCTACTTTCGGTAACGCGATGACGTTTAAAGCCCCGGTGGACTTCTGAAAAAAAAGCCCGACATTGTCGGGCTTTTTCTTATTTGAAACCTTTCTTCTCTTTAATGAGCTCGTACGCCTTCTGGATTTCCTGCGCTTTTTGCTTCGCCATCTCCATCATTTCCGGCGGTAAGCCTTTCGCCACCAGTTTGTCAGGATGATGCTCGCTCATCAGCTTACGGTAGGCACGTTTAATCGTGGTTTGATCGTCCGTGGGCTTCACGCCAAGCACGTTGCAGGCATCTTCCAGCGTCGGGCCACGCTGCGCCTGCTGCCATGCACCGCCGGAAGACTGCTGGTGATAGCCGCCGCCAAACTGGGCACCGCCCTGCATCATGCGCAGGAACTGGTCAAACTGCATACGGGAGATACCCAGCTCTTCCGCAATAACGTACAGGACATCGCGTTCATTGGGGTGAAGCGAGCCGTCGGCAAACGCCGCCTGGATTTGGATTTCCAGAAACATCCGAATTAAATCAAAACGTCCGAAGCAGATGCTACGGAACTGGCGCATCTTTTCACGCAGCGGATAGTTATCCGATTTACCGATGCGAAACGCATTCTGCGCCGCCAGGCGGGACTCACCATGCAGGTTCATGCGATCCATAAAAACGCTGGCAATTTGAATATCCGCTTCGGTCACGCGGCCTTTGGATTTGGTTAAGTGCCCCATGACCTCAAAGGTGGTGGAGAAAAAGAGCGACTGGCGCTCGCGCTGATTGGCAAACCAGGCCATTTTGCGGCTGCGTGCCTTATCAAACATATGGCCAATGATAAGCCCAAGCACAATTCCCCAGAACCCGGCACCCATGATGATGGCGAACGCAACGCCGATTATTTTACCCCAATACTGCATATACTCCCCGGATAGTCATATTCCCTGCCGACGCAACGTCATCATCACAGTGTTCAAGCCACGGTCAATTGAAGGACATCGCCTATAATTTGCTTTATCATACTCGTCATTCGATAGCGAGCCTAACACTCTGGCGCGCAAACGGGCAGGATTAACGCTGGTACTGCGCTGATGAGTAAGATAGTCTCTGAGCGTTTGTAAGCCGTAGCCACTGATGACGGAACAATAAAATATAACGTATGAAAAAACGTATCCCCACCCTCCTGGCCACAATGATTGGCTCCGCCCTGTACAGTCAACAGGGGCTGGCGGCCGATCTCGCCTCGCAGTGTATGCTTGGCGTCCCAAGTTATAATCGCCCACTGGTGGAGGGCGATACAAATAGCTTGCCGGTAACCATTACTGCCGATAGCTCCAAAGGTACTTATCCTGACAATGCCACGTTTACGGGCAATGTGGATATTAACCAGGGCAATAGCCGCCTGCAGGCTGATGAAGTGCAGTTGCACCAGAAGCAGCCGGAAGGCGCGGTCGAGCCGGTACGAACGGTGGATGCGCTGGGTAATGTGCACTATGACGACAATCAGGTCATCCTGAAAGGTCCGAAAGCCTGGTCAAACCTGAATACCAAAGATACTAACGTCTGGGAAGGTGATTACCAGATGGTGGGTCGCCAGGGACGCGGTAAAGCGGACCTGATGAAACAGCGCGGTGAAAACCGCTATACGATTCTGGAGAATGGCTCCTTTACATCATGTCTGCCGGGTTCAAATACCTGGAGCGTGGTCGGGAGCGAAGTTATCCATGACCGTGAAGAGCAGGTCGCAGAGATCTGGAACGCACGCTTTAAGCTGGGTCCGGTGCCGGTATTCTACAGCCCTTATCTCCAGCTTCCCGTGGGTGACAAGCGTCGCTCGGGCTTCCTGATCCCGAATGCCAAATACAGCACCTCGAACTACTTTGAGTTCTACCTGCCGTATTACTGGAACATCGCGCCCAACATGGACGCCACGATCACGCCGCATTATATCCACAAGCGCGGCAACATCATGTGGGAAAACGAGTTCCGCTATCTGACTCAGGCCGGTGCTGGCCTGATGGAGCTGGATTATCTGCCGTCGGATAAGGTCTTCCAGGATGAGCACCCTACAGAAGGCGATAAACACCGCTGGCTATTCTACTGGCAGCATGCCGGAGTGATGGATCAGGTGTGGCGCTTTAACGTTGACTATACCAAAGTTAGCGACTCATCTTATTTTAACGACTTCTCGTCTAAATACGGTTCGAGCACGGATGGCTATGCAACGCAGAAGTTCAGCGTAGGCTATGCGGTGCAGAACTTTGATGCAACCGTCTCAACCAAGCAGTTCCAGGTATTCTCTGACCAGTCCACGCCTACCTATGGTGCAGAGCCGCAGCTGGACGTTAACTGGTATCAGAATAATGTAGGTCCATTCGACACCCGGGTTTACGCTCAGGCGGTACATTTCGTGAACACGGATTCGGACATGCCGGAAGCTACGCGTGTTCACCTGGAGCCGACGATCAATCTGCCGTGGTCTAACGACTGGGCAAGCCTGAATACCGAAGCCAAGCTGATGGCGACGCACTATCAGCAAAAAAATATTGATAATTACAACACCACGAACAATGCGCATCTGGAAGAGTCGGTTAACCGAACGCTCCCGCAGTTCAAAATGGACGGGAAGCTGATCTTCGAGCGTGATATGGGCCTGCTGGCGGATGGTTATACCCAGACGCTTGAGCCGCGTATGCAGTATTTGTACGTGCCGTACCGCGATCAGAGCAAGATTCAGAACTACGACTCGTCTTTACTGCAGTCTGACTACAGCGGCCTGTTCCGCGATCGTACTTACGGCGGTCTGGACCGTATCGCATCCGCTAACCAGTTAACGACCGGCGTCACAACACGCGTTTATGATGATGCCGCCGTTGAACGTTTTAACGTTTCTGTTGGTCAAATCTACTATTTCACCGAGTCACGTACCGGTGATGACAACATTCAGTGGGAGAAAGACAACAAAACGGGATCGCTGGTATGGGCGGGAGACACGTACTGGCGCATGACTGACCGTTGGGGCCTGCGTGGTGGTGTGCAATATGACACTCGCCTCGATAATATCGCCACAAGCAGTGCCGCTATTGAGTACCGTCGCGATGAAGACCGCATGGTACAGTTGACGTATCGTTATGCCAGCCCGGAATATATTCAGGCAACATTGCCTTCTTATGCAGGCGCAGAACAGTATAAAGACGGCATCTCGCAGGTTGGTGGTGCAGCAAGCTGGCCTATCGCCGACCGCTGGTCAATCGTAGGCGCTTACTACTTTGACACCAACGCGAATAAGCCAGCGGACCAGATGGTAGGTCTGCAATATAACTCCTGCTGTTACGCGCTGCGCGTCGGTTACGAGCGTAAGCTTAACGGCTGGGACACTGTAAACAATCAGAGCAAATACGATAACGTGATTGGCTTTAATGTCGAACTGCGCGGCCTGAGCTCCAACTACGGCCTGGGCACGCATCAGATGCTGCGTTCGAACATTCTGCCGTACAGTAGTTCTTTGTAATGTGCTTGATTTACAACGTAATCCGCTTTGCGGTTAATTGAAATGGAAAAAGTATGAAGAACTGGAAAACGCTGCTGCTTGGTGTCGCTATGGTTGCGAATACCAGCTTCGCGGCCCCCCAGGTTGTTGATAAGGTCGCCGCTGTCGTTAACAACGGCGTCGTGCTCGAAAGTGACGTTGATGGTCTGATGAAATCCGTGAAGCTCAATTCGGGCGAAGCGGGTCAGCAACTTCCGGATGACGCCACGCTGCGCCACCAGATCCTGGAGCGTCTGATCATGGATCAGATTATCCTGCAGATGGGTCAGAAAATGGGTGTGAAGGTGACTGACGAGCAGCTCGATCAGGCTATCGCTAACATTGCAAAGCAGAACAACATGTCGCCGGACCAGATGCGCAGCCGTCTGGCCTATGACGGCATCAGCTACGCTACCTACCGTAACCAGATCCGTAAAGAGATGCTGATCTCGGAAGTGCGTAATAATGAAGTCCGTCGCCGCGTTACCATCCTGCCTCAGGAAGTGGATGCGCTGGCAAAACAGGTGGGCAACCAGAACGATGCGAGCACAGAGCTGAACCTGAGCCACATTCTGATCCCACTGCCAGAGAACCCAACGTCAGATCAGGCTGCTGAAGCAGAAAGTCAGGCACGTTCAATTGTCGACCAGGCGCGTAACGGCGGCGACTTTGGCAAGCTGGCTATCACCTACTCTGCTGACCAACAGGCCCTGAAAGGCGGCCAGATGGGCTGGGGACGTATCCAGGAGCTGCCATCTATCTTTGCTCAGGCGCTGAGCACGGCGAAGAAAGGCGATATCGTCGGTCCAATCCGTTCAGGGGTGGGCTTCCACATTCTGAAAGTGAACGATCTGCGCGGTCAGAGCCAGAATATCTCCGTGACTGAAGTTCACGCTCGCCACATTCTGCTGAAGCCGTCACCGATCATGACTGATGATCAGGCACGTGCGAAGCTGGAGCAAATTGCCGCAGATATTAAGAGCGGTAAAACGTCGTTTGCCAATGCAGCGAAAGAGTTCTCTCAGGATCCTGGCTCTGCGAACCAGGGCGGCGATCTGGGCTGGGCGGCTGCGGACATTTACGATCCTGCCTTCCGCGATGCGCTGATGAAGCTGAATAAAGGCCAGATCAGTGCCCCGGTTCACTCTTCATTTGGCTGGCATCTGATCGAACTGATGGACACCCGCAACGTGGACAAAACGGATGCGGCGCAGAAAGACAGAGCCTACCGTATGCTGTTTAACCGTAAGTTCTCCGAAGAAGCGGCAACCTGGATGCAGGAACAGCGCGCCAGTGCTTACGTGAAAGTCCTGAGCAACTAATGAAACAGCATCGTGTTGTTATCACTCCCGGCGAACCCGCCGGGATTGGGCCTGACCTCGTTGTCCAGCTCGCCCAGCGCAGCTGGCCAGTAGAACTGGTTGTTTGCGCGGATGCAACACTGTTACAAGACCGGGCGAATCTGCTCGGTCTGCCCTTAACGCTCATCCCTTACGTTGAAGGCCAACAGCCCGTACCACAGCAGGCCGGTACGCTCACTCTTCTTTCTGTTCCCCTTCGTACTCCCGTTGTTCCAGGCCAGCTCAGCACGGAAAATGGCCACTACGTCGTGGACACCCTTGCCCGCGCCTGCGACGGTTGCCTGAAGGGCGAATTTGCCGCTCTGATCACCGGCCCCGTGCATAAGGGCGTCATCAACGAAGCGGGCATCCCTTTTACCGGGCATACGGAGTTCTTCGAAGAGCGCTCGCACAGCCCGAAAGTGGTGATGATGCTGGCGACGGAAGCGATGCGCGTTGCTCTCGTGACCACCCATCTACCGATCAAGGCCATTCCTGATGCCATCACCCCGGAACTGCTGCGGGAGATCATCGGGATCCTGCATCACGATCTGCAGACAAAATTCGGGATCCCGCAGCCGCATGTGCTGGTCTGCGGCCTGAATCCGCACGCGGGTGAAGGGGGTCACATGGGCACCGAAGAGATCGACACCATTATTCCGGTGCTTGAAGAAATGCGCGCCAAAGGGATGAATCTCAGCGGGCCGCTGCCTGCGGACACCCTTTTCCAGCCAAAATACCTGGATAATGCCGACGCCGTCCTCGCGATGTACCACGATCAGGGTCTGCCCGTGCTAAAATACCAGGGCTTTGGCCGCGGGGTGAATATCACCCTCGGTTTACCCTTTATTCGAACGTCCGTTGACCACGGCACTGCGCTGGATCTGGCAGGCCAGGGGAAAGCGGATGTCGGCAGTTTTATTACGGCGCTTAATCTCGCCATCAAAATGATTGTTAATACTCAATGACTAATCGAGTCCATCAGGGCCACTTAGCCCGTAAACGCTTCGGGCAAAACTTTCTCAACGATCAGTTCGTGATCGACAGCATCGTCTCTGCTATTAATCCGCAGAAGGGTCAGGCTATGGTCGAAATCGGCCCGGGCCTTGCCGCACTGACCGAGCCGGTAGGCGAACGCCTCGACGAGCTGACCGTTATCGAACTGGACCGCGACCTGGCCGCACGCCTGCAAACGCACCCGTTCCTCGGACCAAAGCTGACCATCTATCAGCAGGATGCCATGACCATGAACTTTGGCGAACTGTCGGAAAAAATGGGCCAGCCGCTGCGCGTGTTCGGCAACCTGCCGTATAACATCTCCACGCCGCTAATGTTCCACCTCTTTAGCTATACTGATGCCATTGCCGACATGCACTTCATGTTGCAAAAAGAGGTTGTTAACCGTCTGGTTGCAGGGCCGAACAGTAAAGCGTATGGTCGTTTAAGCGTGATGGCACAATATTACTGCAACGTGATCCCGGTACTCGAAGTACCGCCATCAGCGTTCACGCCGCCACCGAAAGTAGATTCTGCGGTTGTGCGCCTTGTGCCGCACAAAACGAAACCGTATCCGGTTAAAGATCTGCGTGTACTGAGCCGCATCACCACGGAAGCCTTTAACCAGCGCCGTAAAACGATCCGTAACAGTCTGAGCAATTCGTTTACCGTTGAGGTGTTAGCAGAGCTGGGGATCGACCCGGCAATGCGTGCGGAAAACATTTCCGTAGAGCAGTACTGCAAGCTGGCTAATTACATCAGCGAAAATGCGCCGCCGAAGGAGAGTTAAGCCATGATTGATTCGCCCCGCGTATGTGTCCATGTACAAAGCGTCTATGTTGAATCGCAATCCTCGCCGGATGAAGAGCGTTTTGTCTTTGCTTACACCGTGACCATTCGCAATCTGGGGCGGATGCCCGTGCAGCTGCGCGGGCGCTACTGGCTTATCACCAACGGCAATGGCCGCGAAATTGAAGTTCAGGGTGAAGGTGTGGTCGGTGAACAGCCCCACATCGCCCCTGGCGAAGAGTATCAGTACACCAGCGGCGCGGTCATTGAAACGCCGCTGGGTACCATGCAAGGCCATTATGAAATGGTCGACGTCGATGGCAATGTGTTCCGCGTTGCTATTCCTGTGTTCCGTCTCGCCGTAACCACACTCATTCATTAATCTAATGTCTACATATCTGATTGGCGACGTTCACGGTTGCTACGATGAACTGATCGCATTGTTAAAACAGGTCGACTTTACGCCAGGACAGGACACGCTCTGGCTGACGGGCGATTTAGTCGCGCGTGGTCCGGGCTCGCTTGAGGTTTTACGTTTCGTCAAATCTCTGGGCGACAGCGTGCGCATGGTGCTGGGCAATCACGATCTTCACCTGTTGGCCGTATTTGCCGGGATCAGCCGCAACAAACCTAAAGATCGCCTCTCTCCCCTGCTGGATGCGCCAGACGCGGACGACCTGATTAACTGGCTGCGCCGCCAGCCTTTACTGCAGGTCGATGAGGAGAAAAAGCTGGTCATGGCTCATGCCGGGATCACCCCGCAATGGGATCTTGAGACGGCTAAAACCTGCGCGCGTGACGTTGAGGCGGTGCTGGCGAGCGACTCGTACCCCTTCTTCCTTGATGCCATGTACGGCGATATGCCGAATCACTGGAGCGAGGATCTCAGCGGTCTGGCCCGCCTGCGCTTTATTACCAACGCTTTTACGCGCATGCGTTTCTGCTTCCCGAACGGGCAGCTGGACATGTATTCCAAAGAGACGCCGGAAAGCGCGCCTGCCCCGCTCAAACCGTGGTTTGCCATTCCTGGACCCGTGACAAGCGAGTACAACGTCGTCTTTGGCCACTGGGCTGCGCTGGAAGGAAAAGGCACGCCGGACGGGATCTACGGTCTGGATACCGGATGCTGCTGGGGCGGAGAGTTGACCTGCTTACGCTGGGAAGATAAAACTTACTTTGTTCAGCCGTCCAACCGACAGCTGGACTTAGGGGGAAGTGAGGCCGTTGCCTCCTGAATCATTCCCTCTCCCGGGCGGGAGAGGGACATCACTTAACGACGTTCCAGAATCTCGAAGCAGTAGCTGTGGGAGTTCTGTGCATCCGCGTCGTGGAACTCGCTGAATACCGATTCCCACTCGTCCGGATCGTAATCCGGGAAATGGGTGTCCCCTTCCACTTCCGCATCAATGTGGGTCAGATACAGCTTCTGCGCCTTAGGCAGGAACTGCTCATACACGCGGCCGCCGCCGATCACCATGATCTCTTCGGCGTCACCGCAGGCGGCAATCGCTTCATCAACGGACTTAACCCATTCGACGCGATCGTCAGTGCCCGGCTGGCTACTGATAACGATATTCTTACGGCCCGGCAATGGACGACCAATCGACTCCCAGGTCAGGCGGCCCATCACTACCGGCTTGTTTAACGTAGTACGTTTAAACCATGCGAGATCGGCAGGCAGGTTCCACGGCATGGCATTTTCCATACCGATAACGCGGTCCACCGCCAGCGCTGCAATCAGACTGATCATTGAAAATTTCCCGGATGCAAAAAATTGCCGCCACTATACGGAAAGCTTAATCTTTCGTCGACTGGCGGCAGAGTAAAGATACAGAAATTTTTTATTATTGCTGGCAACTCCACTTCACGCGGAAGGTTTACTCTCGGGCTCGTCAGCTGGATCGCCGGTATGTTTGCCCTCTTCCGTGCCCTGCCAGCCATGGCGCTGGATCAGCGACAGGTGGTTACGGTCCTCGTTAATGATTTCCGTCAGCATGGCGCTGGTGCGTTTAAACACCGCCGCACGCTCCGTGGCCGTACTGCCGGCCATCGCCGCCATCTCTTCCACCATCCCGGTGTTAAAGCGGCGGAACAGGTCCGCACGTTCGCGCGCTTCATACGCGCCGAGCCCCAGATTCTCCAGCGCCATGCGGCCAGACTTCAGCGCGCCTTCGAACGTTTCACGCTCCGGCGCCTCTACGCCCGCCTGACGCAGCCGGATGTAATGATCCACATCGCGCGCGCGGGAGATAATGGTCAGCCCTGGAAAATGCTCTTTTACCAGCTCCACCATCTGCATGCTGGTCTCAGGATCGTCAATGGCGTTAATCAATACCTCAGCTTTTGCCGCCCCGGCGGATTCCAGCAGATCGACGCGAGTCGCATCGCCGTAAAACACCTTCATATCAAATTTACGCAGGGTATCGACATGGTCAGGATCGTGATCGAGAATCACCATTTTCACCCCGCTGGACAGCAACAGACGGCCAACGATCTGCCCGTAGCGACCAAATCCGGCGATGATGACGCGCGGCTGCTCCTCATCGATCTCGTCGGCTTCGCGCTCCTGCTCGCTGCCTGATTTTTCCAGACGCGTCAGCACCACCAGTAGAACAGGCGTTGCCGCCATCGACAGCGCGACCGCCAGCGTCAGCGCTTTCGCCCACTCGGGATCGAGCACGTTTGCCATCTGCGCGGCACCAAAGACCACGAATGCAAATTCGCTCCCCTGACCCAGCAGTACGGCAAACCAGCGGCGCTGCTTGTTCGGCACCTTCAATGGACGCGCAATCAGCCACAGCATCGCCATTTTAATGATCAGGAAACCGACGAGCAGGATGACGATCCGCAGCGGGTGCGTGACCAGCGTGCCGAAGTCGACGGACATCCCCACGCCGATGAAAAACAGCCCCAGCAGCAGCCCTTTGAACGGCTCGATATCGCTTTCCAGGGCGTGACGATATTCAGAGCTCGCCAGCAGAACGCCTGCAAGGAACGCCCCCATCGCCATCGACAGCCCGGCTTCCTCCAGCAGCAAACCAAAGCCAAACACCAGGAACAGCGCCACGGCGCTGAACACTTCGCGCAGGCCTGAACGGGCAACAAACCGCAGTAACGGGCGGGTCACGTAGCGGCCAAGCAGGACCACCAGCGCCAGCGCCCCCACGACTTTTAATGCCGACAGCGCAAATGCCCCCAGCGTCGTGGACGAGCCGCTTGCCGCCAGCAGCGGGATCATCGCCACCAGCGGAATAGCGGCGATATCCTGGAACAGCAGCACCGAGAACGCGCTGCGTCCCATCTGCGAGACCGTCAGATTTCGCTCGTTCATTGCCTGCATTGCGATGGCCGTCGAGGAGAGCGCCAGCGTCATGCCGATAAGCTCCGCCACTTTCCAGTCCATGCCCAACAGGATGCAGAACCCACCGAGCAGCAGGCCGCAGGCCACCATCTGCAGCGCGCCTCCGCCAAATACCGAGGCGCGAAGTTTCCATAATCTCTGCGGATCCAGCTCCAGACCAATCACAAACAGCATCAGCACGACGCCAATTTCAGCGAAATGGAGGATCGCCTCCGCATCCGTTACCAGTCGAAAGCCCCAGGGCCCAATGACGCAGCCCGCAATCAGGTAGCCGAGAACCGACCCCAGCCCCAGACGTACCGCCACCGGCACAATCAGCGCCGCCGCGCCGAGATAAATCAGCGCCTGTATCAGCGTATGGCTATCCATGGTGCGTCTCCTGCCACTCGAGTAAGCGTTGTTTATAATGGCGAGCCTGCGCCTGCAGCGTTTCATCGTCGCAAACAAAGGTGCAATGCATCGCAAAAGGCGGGAGCCAGTTCAGCCCGCAGTAAAGCGCCGTAGCCTGCAGCGGCTGCGCCAGGACGTCAAACCCCGGGAAGGAACCGATATCAAAGTGACTTTCTCCTCCGCCCGTAGTGACCGCCCACATCAGACTTTTGCCTTTTAGCGCATGGCCGTTGTGGCCATACGCCCAGCCGTGAGAGAAGACCTTATCGATCCACAGTTTCAGGAGCGGGGGCGTACTGTACCACTGCATAGGATGTTGCCAGATAATCAGATCGGCACGGGTGAGCGCCTCCTGTTCGGCGGCGATATCGATATTAAAATCGGGATAAAGTTGATAGAGGGAACGTATCTCTACGTTTTCGAGCGTCCTTGCCTGCTCAAGCATCCGCTTATTCGCATGCGAGTGCTGCGGATAAGGATGGGCATAAATTATAAGAATCATTGATTAGCCTGTTGTTACTGCCTTCTTTTAACAAAAGAGTGTAGTCAGTAATTCAACAGGCTAATAGTGAATATTATTGACGGGCTTACGTCAGAATTCTGAATTAGTTATCCAGCTCGCCCATGGATTTCACCTGGTCGCGATTAATCTGTTCAGTTTGACCGGTTTCGGCGTTTTTGTACGACACCAGGCCGGTATCGTCATCCACCTGCGGTTTCCCGTCGGTGACAATCGTTTTGCCATCGGTGGTTTTTACGGCCTGATTGGACGAACAGCCCGCGACGGTAAACATTGCGGTGGCAGCCAGAACGGAAGCGATCAGTAATTTATTTTGCATGGTGTTTTCCCCTGCTCTCAGTTGAATTTTCGTTATCGACCTAACTATTTTAGGCTAACTGACTGAAAGCGGATGAAAAACCAGAAGGTTCTTAAGATGGGAAAATTGCCCGGTAACCGAACGGTACCGGGCAATGGGGGTTACTTGCTAATCTGCGCGTGCATTTCCTGCACCGAAATCACCTTTTCGGTGGCATCCGCATTCAGCGCCATCGCTGTTGCGAAACCGCCGTTCAGGGTGGTGTCGTAGTGCACTTTGTATTGCAGCGCGCTGCGGCGAATCAGCTTGGAGTCTTCAATCGCCTGGCGTCCTGCGGTGGTGTTGATGATGTAGGTATATTCGCCATTCTTGATACGATCCTGAATGTGCGGACGACCTTCATGCACCTTGTTCACCAGACGCGGGTTAATACCGGCTTCACCCAGCACAATCGCCGTACCGTGGGTCGCGTCCAGCTCGAAGCCTTGTTTCAGCAGCTTGGCGGCCAGGTCAACCACGCGCTCTTTATCGCCTTCACGAACGGAGAGCAGCGCACGGCCCGATTTTCTCATGGTAGAGCTGCTGCCCAGCTGCGCCTTGGCAAACGCTTCTGCGAAGGTGCGGCCCACGCCCATCACTTCCCCGGTTGAGCGCATTTCAGGCCCTAACAGCGGGTCAACGCCCGGGAATTTGTTGAACGGCAGCACCACCTCTTTCACCGAGTAATACGGCGGGATGATCTCTTTTGTCACGCCCTGCTGCGCCAGCGTCTGGCCAGCCATTACGCGCGCCGCCACTTTCGCCAGCGGAATACCGGTCGCTTTAGAGACGAACGGTACGGTACGCGCCGCACGCGGGTTGACTTCAATCAGATAAACTTCGTTGTCTTTCACCGCGAACTGGACGTTCATCAGGCCGCGAACCTGCAGCTCAAAGGCCAGCTTCTGCACCTGCTGGCGCATCACGTCCTGAATTTCCTGGCTCAGCGTGTAGGCCGGCAGAGAACAGGCGGAGTCGCCGGAGTGCACGCCCGCCTGCTCGATGTGCTCCATGATGCCGCCAATCAGCACCATTTCGCCATCGCAGATGGCATCCACGTCCACCTCAACCGCGTCGTCGAGGAAGCGGTCAAGCAGCACTGGCGCATCGTTGGAAACGCTCACCGCCGTCTGGAAGTAGCGACGCAGGTCGGCTTCGTCGTAGACGATTTCCATCGCGCGGCCGCCCAGGACGTAGGAAGGGCGCACCACCAGCGGGTAACCAATCTCCTTCGCCTTCTCAACGGCCATTTCAATGGCGGTCACGGTGGCGTTCGCCGGCTGTTTCAGCTTGAGACGGTCAACCGCCTGCTGGAAACGCTCACGGTCTTCCGCGCGGTCAATCGCGTCCGGGCTGGTGCCGATAACCGGTACGCCTGCCGCTTCCAGCGCGCGCGCCAGCTTCAGCGGGGTCTGACCGCCGTACTGCACGATAACGCCTTTTGGCTTCTCGATGCGCACGATTTCCAGCACGTCTTCAAGGGTAACCGGCTCGAAGTAGAGGCGATCGGAGGTGTCGTAGTCGGTAGAAACGGTTTCCGGGTTACAGTTGACCATGATGGTCTCGTAACCGTCTTCGCGCAGCGCCAGCGAGGCGTGTACGCAGCAGTAATCAAACTCGATGCCCTGGCCGATACGGTTTGGACCGCCGCCCAACACCATGATCTTGTCGCGGTCGACGGACGGGTTCGCTTCGCACTCGTCTTCATAGGTGGAGTACATGTACGCGGTATCGGTCGAGAACTCGGCCGCGCAGGTGTCCACGCGCTTGTAAACCGGGTGCAGATCATACTGGTCGCGCAGCTTGCGGATTTCCGCTTCGCGCACGCCGGCCAGCTTAGCCAGACGCGCATCGGCGAAGCCTTTACGCTTCAGCATGCGCAGAAAGTCTGCGTCCAGGCCGTTGATACCCAGCTCCGCCACTTTCTCTTCCAGACGCACCAGCTCTTCAATCTGCACCAGGAACCAGCGGTCAATGTTGGTCAGGTTAAATACGCCGTCGACGGACAGGCCCGCGCGGAAGGCATCGGCGATGTACCAGATACGCTCTGCGCCCGCGTCTTTCAGCTCGCGGCGAATTTTGGTCAGCGCTTCCGGGTCGTCCAGGCTCACTTTCGGGTCAAAGCCGGTGGCGCCCACTTCCAGACCGCGCAGCGCTTTTTGCAGGGATTCCTGCTGCGTGCGGCCAATCGCCATCACTTCACCCACAGATTTCATCTGGGTCGTCAGACGGTCGTTCGCGCCCGCGAATTTCTCGAAGTTAAAGCGAGGAATTTTAGTCACAACGTAGTCGATGGACGGCTCGAAGGACGCAGGCGTGCGGCCACCGGTGATGTCGTTCATCAGCTCGTCGAGGGTGTAACCCACTGCCAGCTTCGCCGCCACTTTCGCAATCGGGAAGCCGGTGGCTTTGGAGGCCAGCGCGGAGGAGCGGGAGACGCGCGGGTTCATTTCGATAACAATCAGACGGCCGGTTTTCGGGTTCACCGAGAACTGCACGTTAGAACCGCCGGTTTCCACGCCGATTTCACGCAGTACCGCCATCGAGGCGTTACGCATGATTTGATACTCTTTGTCGGTCAGCGTCTGGGCTGGCGCAACGGTGATGGAGTCGCCGGTGTGGATACCCATCGCATCGAAGTTTTCGATGGAGCAGACGATGATGCAGTTGTCGTTTTTATCACGCACCACTTCCATCTCGTACTCTTTCCAGCCAATCAGCGATTCATCAATCAGCAGCTCTTTGGTTGGGGAGAGATCCAGACCGCGCTCGCAAATCTCTTCGAACTCTTCGCGGTTGTAGGCGATACCGCCACCGGTGCCGCCCATGGTGAACGATGGACGGATGATGCACGGATAGCCCACTTCAGCCGCAACGGCCAGCGCCTCTTCCATGTTATGCGCAATACCGGAGCGCGCGGTGTCGAGGCCGATTTTCTTCATCGCCACGTCAAAGCGGCGACGGTCTTCTGCTTTATCAATCGCGTCGGCGGTCGCACCAATCATGGTGACGCCAAATTCAGCCAGCACGCCCTGACGCTCCAGCTCCAGCGCGCAGTTCAGCGCCGTCTGGCCGCCCATGGTTGGCAGCACCGCGTCCGGGCGCTCTTTTTCGATGATTTTACGTACCACTTCCCAGTGAATCGGCTCGATGTAGGTGGCATCCGCCATTTCCGGGTCGGTCATGATGGTCGCCGGGTTAGAGTTCACCAGGATAACGCGGTAACCCTCTTCGCGCAGCGCTTTACACGCCTGCGCGCCGGAGTAGTCGAATTCGCAGGCCTGGCCGATGACGATCGGGCCAGCGCCAAGGATCAGGATGCTTTTTATGTCTGTACGTTTTGGCATGGTCTTCTCGGCTCCTGATTATTTAGCGGTCTTACGGTATTGCTCGATAAGTTCGATGAAGTGATCGAACAGCGGCGCGGCGTCGTGCGGGCCCGGGCTGGCTTCCGGGTGGCCCTGGAAGCTGAACGCTGGCTTATCGGTACGGTGGATACCCTGCAGGGTGCCATCGAACAGTGATTTGTGCGTCACGCGCAGGTTAGCCGGCATAGAGGCTTCATCGACGGCGAAACCGTGGTTCTGCGCGGTAATCATCACCGTATTGTTATCAATGTCTTTCACCGGGTGGTTACCACCGTGGTGGCCAAACTTCATCTTGACGGTGTTCGCACCGCTCGCCAGCGCCAGCAGCTGATGGCCGAGGCAGATGCCGAATACCGGGATGTCGGTTTCCAGGAAGGACTTGATGGCGTCGATAGCGTAATCGCACGGTGCCGGGTCGCCCGGGCCGTTAGAGAGGAAGATGCCGTCCGGGTTCATCTTAAGCACCTCTTCAGCGGAGGTTTTCGCCGGAACCACCGTCAGGCGGCAGCCGCGGTCAACCAGCATGCGCAGGATGTTGCGCTTGGCACCAAAATCATAGGCCACCACGTGGAACGGCAGTTCGTTCTCTTTTTTCGCTTCCGGCAGGTCGCCTTCCAGCGTCCAGCTCCCCTGCGTCCAGCTGTAGGCTTCGGCGGTAGTCACTTCTTTCGCCAGGTCCATACCGTTCAGGCCCGGGAAGGCTTTCGCTTTTTCCAGCGCCAGCGTCGCATCGAGGTTATCCCCTGCGATGATGCAGCCGTTCTGTGCCCCCTTCTCGCGCAGCAGACGCGTCAGCTTACGGGTATCGATATCGGCAATCGCCACGATGTTATGGCGCTTCAGATAAGAAGAGAGGTCTTCAGTGTTGCGGAAGTTGCTGGCAATCAGCGGCAGGTCGCGAATGACCAGGCCTTGCGCATGTACCTGAGAGGATTCTTCGTCAGCCGCATTGGTGCCGACATTGCCGATATGAGGATAAGTAAGAGTAACGATTTGGCGAGAATAGGAAGGATCAGTGAGGATTTCTTGATAACCGGTCATTGAAGTATTGAAAACGACTTCCCCAACCGCCGAACCCGTTGCCCCTATGGCCCGACCGATAAACTGGGTTCCGTCTTCCAGAACCAATAGCGCTGACTTAATCAAAACACCCTCCAGAGAATATTCACTCACTTTATTTGCATATTAATTCATGACTATGTCATAGATCAATGCAAATGTGTTGCCAGCGGATTTTTGGCAAACGGCGGCATTCTGGAGATTTGGTGGGTAAAAGTCAACTTAAAACGGATATTTTGTTTATTCTTTTGCAGGACTGGCGGCTTGAATGGGATTTAATGGGCAAAAAGATCAGGTAAATCATCCTGGAAAACGCTTGCGCGGTAGGTTTTATGGAAATTAAGAGACGAGAGCGACAAAAAGTGGACCAAATGGTCAAAATTTACATTCAATTCACATAATAATGGCATAAAACTCAGATTTATGACCATTAACAATCAAAATCCATCTAAAACAAATAAAATAAGAGGGCAATAAATTATTGCCCTATGCAATCAATACATTACGACTGCAATAACCACATCACGATGGGTAATAAAGCTTACAAATTGTTGAGATCCAGCACATCTCGCATATCAAAAAGACCATTTTCTTTCGATTTCAGCCACAATGCGGAGCGTACTGCGCCATTGGCGAACGTCATGCGGCTTGACGCTTTGTGCGTAATCTCAACACGTTCGCCAATATCGGCGAACATCGCCGTGTGTTCGCCGATGATATCGCCCGCCCGGACGGTTGCGAAACCAATGGTGCCCGGCACGCGTTCTCCGGTATGCCCTTCACGGGAATAGACCGCGATGTCTTTTAAATCTTTATCCATTGCATAAGCAATCGCTTCGCCCATCGCCAGCGCCGTGCCTGATGGAGCATCAACTTTATGGCGGTGGTGCGCTTCAATAATCTCAATGTCGGTGTAGTCGCCCATCACCTTCGCCGCTTTTTCCAGCAGCTTCAGCATGACGTTAACGCCTACGCTAAAGTTCGCGGCAAAGACAATCGCAATGTCGGTGGCTGCATCCTGAATGGCCTGTTTACCCGCATCATCGAAGCCGGTAGTGCCAATCACCATCCCTTTACCGTGCTGGCGGCAAAACGCCAGGTGAGACAGGGTGCCTTCGGGACGGGTAAAGTCGATGAACACGTCAAAGTCATCTTTCACCGCATCAAGGCTGCTCTGAACGGTAACGCCTGTCTTGCCCGCGCCGGCCAGTTCACCCGCATCGGATCCCAGCAGGGATGAACCTTCACGCTCCAGCGCCGCGCCGAGTGCCACGCCTTCCATTTGTATTGCCGCCTGAATCAGCTGGCGACCCATACGTCCACCCGCGCCCGCAATGGCGACACGGATCTGTGCATCATGCATAGTTATTCTCTTACGTTAAAATGATGTAAACCGTTTTCAGATTAACCAGCCTTCGTAAAGGCTGCCAACTGAAAACACCAATAATTAGAATTTAACGTGAAACCGACTCAGATATCAGTAAAAGACATGATTTTGTCGTCACGATAAAGTCCGGGGCAAAAAAAAGGCCAGCACAGGAGGTGCTGGCCTTTCATCAGAAAAGAAATTATTCCACTTCGCGGGCGTCGATACGCAGCTCTTTCGGCACTTCGAAGACGATATTCTCTTCGCGTCCTTCCAGCGGAACCGCTTCGCCCCCGCCCAGCTCCTGCAGACGAGCAATCACGTTCTGCACCAGGATATCCGGCGCGGAAGCGCCTGCGGTAACGCCAACGCAGGCCGCATTTTTCACCCACGCTTCCTGGATGTCCGTCGCGTCGTCGATTAAAAACGCCGCTTTCCCCATACGCTGCGCCAGTTCGGCCAGACGGTTGGAGTTAGAGGAGTTTTTAGAGCCGACAACCAGCACCACGTCCGCCTGCTCAGCCAGCGCGCGCACCGCTTCCTGACGGTTAGTGGTGGCGTAGCAGATATCATCCTTACGTGGCCCGACGATTTTCGGGAAGCGTTGGCGCAGGGCGTCAATCACGTCTGAGGTGTCGTCTACGGAGAGCGTGGTCTGGGTCATAAACGACAGACGCGCTTCGTTTTTCACGTTCAGCGTCAGGACATCTTCCGGCGACTCCACCAGGTACATTCCCCCTTCCGGGTTGCTGTACTGGCCCATGGTGCCTTCAACTTCCGGGTGACCGGCGTGGCCAATCAGAATCGACTCTTCACCGCGACGGCTGGCGCGCGCCACTTCCATATGCACTTTTGTCACTAATGGACAGGTGGCATCGAATACGGTCAGATCGCGGCTTTTCGCTTCGTTACGGACCGCCTGAGAGACGCCGTGCGCAGAGAAGATCAGGATCGCACCGTCCGGCACTTCGCTGATCTGCTCGATGAAAATAGCACCGCGCTCGCGCAGGCTGTCGACCACGTAGCGGTTATGCACCACTTCGTGACGCACGTAAATCGGCGCGCCGTAAATCTCCAGCGCGTTTTCAACAATGCTGATAGCGCGGTCTACACCGGCGCAGAAGCCGCGCGGGTTAGCCAACAGGATCTGCATTTCAGGCCTCCAGTGCCGGATCGATCTCCAGCACTTCAACATCAAAATGAACGGTACGCCCGGCAAGCGGATGGTTGAAGTCAACGGTGATAGAGTCGCCGTTAATCTCGCGGATCACGCCAGGCATTTCGCTGCCGTCCATAGCGGTAAAGAGCATAATCGCCCCGATTTCCGGTTCGCCCGCGTCCATAAACTCGCGGCGCGAGAAATACTGAATCAGGTCCGGGCTTGGCACGCCAAACGCGGCATCCGGCTCCAGCGAGAACGCTTTTTTCTCACCCTCTTTCAGGCCCAGGAGCTGCTGCTCAAGACCTTCAGACAGGGAGGTATCGCCGAGACGAAACAGGGCAGGTTTGCCGTTATTGCGGGTGGATTCAGCCGTGGAGCCGTCATCCAGCTTCAGCGTGAAGTGAACGAGAACCGCGCTGTTGCTCTGTACGGATTTAGACATACACATTGCTCTTTAATGTTGTGCCGGGTGGCGCAGCGCATCACCCGGCATTGACAATTACGCCTGCTCTTTCGCTGCGGGTTTAGGCAAGAAGCCTTCCAGCACGATTAACGCCGCACCGATGCAGATGGCGGTGTCGGCCAGGTTAAAGGTCGCGAAGTGCCAGTCGCCGACGTAGAAGTCGATCATATCGACCACAAAGCCGTGCCACAGGCGGTCAAACAGGTTGCCCAGCGCGCCGCCAATGATCAGCGCGTAGGCGATGTTATTCAGCTTTTGCGTGGCCTTCGAGCGGTACATCAGCACAGCCAGTACCACGCAGATACCGAGAGCGATACCAGCGAAGAACCAGCGCTGCCAGCCACCGCTGTCGGCAAGGAAGCTAAACGCCGCGCCGTAGTTGCGCGCATAGTGCAGGTTAAGCGACGGGAACAGCGAAACCGTCTCCCCCAGAGCGAAATTCTGGAGGATCAGGAACTTGCTGCCCAGATCGATAATCAGCACCACCACAACCAGCCACAGCCAGCGCAGTCCTGTTGAACAGAGAGTTTTACTCATCAGGCAAACTTACGTTTTTCGCCGTCACCGGCGACGTTGCTTACACAGCGTCCGCAGATGTCTGCGTGTTCCGCCACCTGGCCGATATCGGTAGTGTAATGCCAGCAGCGCGGGCACTTCTCACCTTCGGCTTTGCTCAGTGCGACTTTCAGGCCTTTGAGCAACTCGCTCTGCTGAGCATCAGCAGAAGCCTCGGCATAATCCGCAACTTTTGCACCGGAGGTCAACAGGACAAATCGTAATTCATCGCCCAGCGCGGTCAGCTTCGCCGCCAGCTCCGGTTCGGCGTACAGGGTCACTGCCGCTTCCAGAGAGCCACCGACTTTCTTATCCGCACGCGCCTGCTCGATAACCTTGTTCACTTCGCCACGCACTTTCAGCAGCTCGTCCCAGAAGGCATCGTTCATTGCTTCGGTGCTGGAGAGATCGAACAGACCTTCATACCACTCGCCGGTGAAGACATACTTCTCACGGTCGCCCGGCAGATAGCCCCAGATTTCATCCGCGGTGAAGGACATGATCGGCGCCATCCAGCGTACCAGCGCTTCTGCGATGTGGAACAGCGCGGACTGGCAGCTACGGCGCGCCACGCTGTCCGCCTTCGCGGTGTACTGGCGGTCTTTGATGATGTCGAGGTAGAACGAGCCCATCTCGATGGAGCAGAAGCGCATCAGGCGCTGCACCACTTCGTGGAAGTCGTAAGACTCATAGGCTTTCAGGATATCTTCCTGCGCCGCTTTCGCGCAGCCTACCGCCCAGCGGTCCAGCACGACCATCTCTTCCGGTTTCACCATGTCTTTCACTGGATCGAACCCGTTCAGGTTCGCCAGCAGGAAGCGCGCGGTGTTACGGATACGACGATAGCTGTCGGCAGCACGCTTCAGGATCTCGTCAGACACCGCCATTTCGCCAGTGTAGTCGGTTGAGGCTACCCACAGACGCAGGATGTCCGCGCCCAGCTTGTTCATCACGTCCTGCGGCGAAACGGTGTTGCCGATGGACTTGGACATCTTACGGCCCTGACCATCCACGGTGAAGCCGTGGGTCAGTACCTGACGGTAAGGCGCTTTACCTTTCATCGCGGTGGAGATCATCAGGGATGACATGAACCAGCCGCGGTGTTGGTCGGAACCTTCCAGATACATGTCGGCAGCGTGACCGGCAAACTCCGGACGCACGTCAACTACGGAGGCGTGAGTCGACCCGGAGTCGAACCACACGTCCAGGGTGTCTGGCACTTTCTCATAGTTGTCCGCGTCCGCGCCCAGGATGTCGCGGGCGTCGAGATCCCACCACGCCTGAATGCCGTCAACTTCGACGCGCTTCGCCACTTCTTCCATCAGTTCCAGGGTGTTCGGGTGCAGCTCATGCGTCTCTTTATGCACGAACAGCGACATCGGCACGCCCCAGGTACGCTGACGGGAGATACACCAGTCAGGACGGTTAGCCACCATGGATTCGATACGCGCCTGGCCCCAGTCCGGGATCCACTGCACGCCTTTGATCTCTTTCAGTGACTGCTCGCGCAGGCCTTTTTGATCCATGCTGACGAACCACTGCGGGGTCGCACGGAAGATGATCGGCGTCTTGTGGCGCCAGCAGCACGGATAGCTGTGCTGCATTTTCTCAACGTGAAGCAGCGCGCCGCTGGTGCGCAGCATGTCAACGATGATGTCGTTGGCTTTAAAGACGTTGATACCATCCAGCGCCGGATAGGTGCCAGGCAGGTAAGACCCGTCCGGGCCTACCGGGTTGGCAATTTCCAGGCCGTATTTAAGGCTGATGTTGTAGTCGTCAGGACCGTGGCCACCGGCGGTATGTACCGCACCGGTACCCGCGTCCAGCGTGACGTGGTCGCCCAGGATCGCCGGAACGTCGAAGTCCAGGAACGGGTGTTTGAAGCGCATCAGCTCCAGCGCGTCGCCTTTTACGGTGCCCAGCACGGTGTAGTCGGTGATATTCGCGCGTTTCAGCACGCTTTCAACCAGATCTTTCGCCAGGATAACCGCGCGGCCATCAATCTGCACCAGCGCATATTCGAACTCGCCGGAGAGAGAGATTGCACGGTTGGCTGGCAGCGTCCACGGGGTAGTGGTCCAGATCACCAGAGAGATCGGGCCGCTAACGCCAGGCAGACCGAATTTACCTTTAATGGCATCCTGATCGACCGCTTCGAAGGCCACGTCGATTGAAGGTGAAGTTTTGTCGTAATATTCCACTTCCGCTTCTGCCAGCGCAGAACGGCAGTCCACGCACCAGTGCACAGGCTTTGCGCCTTTATGCAGGTGGCCGTTACCGATGATTTTGCCCAGCGCACGGATGATGTTGGCTTCGGTTTTGAAGTCCATGGTCAGGTACGGGTGCGACCAGTCGCCCAGCACGCCCAGACGGATAAAGTCAGCGCGCTGGCCTTCAACCTGGGTGGCCGCGTATTCGCGGCACTTCGCGCGGAACTCTGCAGCGGTGAACTTCTCACCTGGCTTGCCAAACTCTTGCTCAACTTTCAGCTCGATCGGCAGACCGTGACAGTCCCAGCCCGGCACGTAAGGCGAGTCAAATCCCGCGAGTCCTTTGGACTTCACGATAATATCTTTCAGAATCTTGTTTACTGAGTGACCAATATGAATGCTGCCATTCGCATATGGAGGGCCATCATGCAGAATGAAGGTTTTTTTGCCTTTTTTGGCTGCACGAATGATGCCGTACAGGTCATCATCGGTCCAACGCGCCAGCATTCCCGGTTCACGCTTGGCGAGATCGCCGCGCATCGGGAACCCTGTTTCCGGCAAATTCAGGGTTGATTTATAGTCACTCATCAGATTCTCGGTTCCGTATTTATCACGTAGGCAGTTAAGCCGGTTCTAAAGCCCAAAAAACTCGCGGGCCGTTAATTCATCTCGCGCGATTTGCGCCTTAAGTTCATCCAGCGAAGCAAATCGCTGCTCGTTGCGTATTTTTTTACGCAGTATTACATCTATATGGCGACCATAAAGGTCCATTACAACGTCCAGCAGGTGCACTTCTAGCTGTTGACGCACACCGGCAACGGTAGGACGCGTGCCAATGTTGGCAACGCCGTAAAACGACTTATCGCCCAGTCCTGCCACTTCCACCGCATAGACCCCTTTAACCGGGGAAACCTGACGACGCAGCGGTATATTCGCCGTCGGGAAACCAATCGTGCGGCCCAGCGCATCGCCATGAACTACGCGGCCAGAGATGGTGAACGGATGGCCCAGCAAATTTTCTGCCGTCTCCAGTTCATCATTAGCCAGCGCCTGCCGCACCGCCGTGCTGCTGACGCGCACGCCGCCTTCACAGAAGGTCATCGCGCTGGTGACGTCAAAACCGTACTCCAGACCAGCCTTCTGTAATAGCAAGAAATCGCCCTGACGACCAGCGCCAAAGCGGAAATCATCCCCCACGGCGAGAAACTGAACGCCAAGACGCTTAACCAGCAGGTCGCTGACAAAATTTTGTGCTGTCAGTGCGGCAAAGCGGCGATCGAAACGCACACACAATACGTAGTCCACGCCGGACTCCGCCAGGTAGCGCAACTTTTCGCGCAGGCGAGTGAGGCGAGCGGGAGATTTATCGCCCGCGAACAGCTCCAGCGGCTGTGGCTCGAAAATCATCACCACAACGGGCAGGCCACGGGCCTCCCCTTCTTTACGCAATCCCTGCAACAGCGCCTGATGACCACGATGCACGCCGTCGAAATTACCAATGGTCAGCACGCACCCGTGTGGCGCTCTGCTGAGATTATGTATGCCGCGTATCAGCTTCATGTCTGGCTCAAAACAGTGAAAATCGCCAAAGTATACCTTGTACAGCGGTTAAGGTTAACCGGCGATTGTTCGCGCAAAACAGAAAGCCGTAATGATTTCATCAGGCTGACCTTTCACAGCGAAAAAATCTGCCCGTGAACTGCGATTTTTACGCCGAAAGGCTGTATTCACGAAAGACAAGCTGGTAGAATCCTGCGCCATCACTACGTAACGTAGCGTCGCTAATTAACGGCGCTTATTTGCACAAATCCATTGACAAAAGAAGGCAAAGAGGGCATATTCCTCGGCCTTTGAATTGTCCACATAGAACATATTTGGGAGTTGGACTTGGCTAATATCAAATCAGCTAAGAAACGTGCCGTTCAGTCTGAAAAGGCTCGTAAGCACAACGCAAGCCGTCGCTCTATGATGCGTACTTTCATCAAGAAAGTATACGCAGCAATCGAAGCTGGCGACAAAGCTGCAGCGCAGAACGCATTTAACGAAATGCAACCAATCGTGGATCGTCAGGCTGCTAAAGGTCTGATCCACAAAAACAAAGCAGCGCGTCATAAAGCAAACCTGACCGCGCAGATCAACAAACTGGCTTAATCGCTACTTGTTGTTGCTTGTTTAAAGAACCCGCTTAACGCGGGTTTTTTTATGTCTTCAGAATGCCGGTGGCGTAAACAGCGCCGAGTAGTCACGGTTGCAGATTCGCTGCACCGCCGGGTGTTGAATCATCCTTTCGGCGAATATGGCGTGGTACTCCTCCATCACGTTATCTACTCTGCCAATCTCCGTAATCTTATCGTCTGAATAGAGATCGTGCGCGTAGAGCGTTGGCGCCACGAAGATCGCATTATGCGCTTCGCCAAAGGCCTTCATCAGCGCCGCATCGTCGAACTCGCCGAGGATCTCCACGTTCAGCCCCTGCGAATTAAACCAGTTCAGCAGCTTGCGTCCGAGCATGGAACGCCTTCCCGGCACCAGCAGGCGACGCTCTTCCAGACAGGCCGGGAAAGGTTTCTCCGGCGGTGGATTGATGCACCAGAAGCTCACGCCGCATTCGCCAATTTTCACCGAGAACAGCCCCTCCTGCTGCGTGGAGTCGATGGGGCAATCCGAGATAATCATGTCCAGCTTGTGCTGGCTCAGCTGCTCCAGCAGCATCTCGTGGGTGGATTCAAAGCAGCGCAGATGGATTTGTTCATCCTCTACCACAGCGGCATCCAGCACGCCGCTTACCAGCCGTTTGGACAGTGCATCCGCCACCCCCACGTCAAAGAGCAGGTTCGACTCTTTGCGGTAGTTGACGATATCCAGCATCTCCTGGCTCAGGGTAAACATTTTGTCCGCATAGCGGAAAACCAGTTCACCCAGTTCGCTGGGCTCAATCCCACGGCCCTTGCGCTTGAAGAGCTTACCCTGCAGCCGTTCTTCAAGGGCTTTGATTTGCCCGGTGATGGTTTGCGGCGTCAGGTAAAGCGCCTCTGCCGCCCCCACGACCGAGCCCTGTTTGTAAACGTGCCAGAAGTAGTAAAGATGGTTGTAATTCAAATGAGGCATCGCGTCTTCGCTCCCTGAGTGTGTATCGGGAGAAGAGTGACCTTCTCCCGGTGTTCCGTTATGCCTGGACGGCCTGTCCGGACAACTTCACCTTCAACAAAGTATACCCAATCACTGCCGCCAGTAATGACCCGATGAGAATGCCGAGCTTCGCCCAGACGATGAGCTCTGGCGCGTTTGCACCAAACGCCAGCGTCGAGATAAAGATCGACATGGTGAATCCAATACCGCACAGTATGCCGACGGCCATGATCTGACTAAAGGTTGTACCGTTCGGCAACGATGCCAGCTTCATCTTCAACGCCAGCCAGCAGAAGAGGCTGATCCCCAGCGGCTTACCGATAAATAGCCCGGCAATAATGCCCAGTGGCAGGACAGACGTCAGCCCGTCCAGCGTGACCCCCTGCAGGGAAACGCCCGCGTTGGCAAACGCAAACAGCGGCAGGATCATAAAGGCGACCCACGGGTGCAGCACGTGTTCCAGCTGTTTAGCGGGTGACTTACCGTCCTGCGGCTTAAGCGGCACGAAGAAGCCCACAATCACGCCGGCCAGCGTGGCGTGCACGCCGGATTTCAGCACCGCTGTCCACAGCACCATCCCCACCAGGATATAGATACCGATGCGGCGAACGTTGAAGATGTTCAGCACCGCCAACACCGCAATCGCCCCTGCGGCTACACTCAGGGACAGGATCGACAGATCGCTGGTGTAGAACAGCGCGATAATCACAATGGCGCCCAGGTCATCAATGATCGCCAGCGCCATCAGGAAGATTTTCAGCGCAACCGGCACGCGGCTGCCGAGCAGAGCTAAGACACCGAGCGCAAAGGCGATATCCGTTGCGGCCGGGATAGCCCAGCCGTCACGCGCGACAGGATCCTGCCAGGTAAATGCGAGGAAGAGCAGCGCTGGAACGACCATCCCACCGAGCGCGGCAATAACCGGGAACGCCGCGCGCTGGCGGCTGGCTAGCGAACCTAGCACCAGCTCGCGCTTAACCTCAAGACCAACGAGCAGGAAGAACACCGCCATTAGCGCATCGTTGATCCACAGCAGCATGTTCTTGTTAATTTCCAGCGCCCCGACCTTCAGCTCGACGGGCGTTTCCAGAAATGCGTGATAGAGATCGCGGGTCATGCCCAGGTTAGCCAGCACCATCGCGGCGGCCGCGGCAATAATCAGGATCACACCACCGGACGCCTCACTGCTAAAGAAACGGTGTAGTAATTTCATTTATGTTCTCTCTTTTACAACGATACCTCGATAAAACCATAATACCAAGCCAAATAGCTCGGCAAAAACAGATTAATATTGGGTATAGACTCAGTTTTACCGATCTATAACTGCAAAAAAAAAGCCCGGAATCGCTTCCGGGCTTTTTGAAGTTAGACACAGCTAACGAATTAGCGGGTCAAATCATCGAAGAATTTTTTGACGCCATCAAAGAAGCTTTTGGAGCGCGGGCTGTTTTTCTCACCCGTTGGGCCGCCAAAGCTCTCCTGAAGCTCTTTCAACAGCTGTTTCTGCTTGTCGTTCAGGCCAACCGGCGTTTCCACGACGACGCGGCACAGCAGGTCGCCCTGCGCACCTCCGCGAACGGATTTCACGCCTTTGCCGCGCATGCGGAACAGCTTGCCGGTCTGGGTTTCACCAGGGATTTTCAGATTGACGCGACCGTCCAGCGTCGGCACTTCGATTTCACCGCCGAGAGCCGCCATCGCGAAGTTGATCGGCACTTCACAATACAGGTTATTGCCTTCACGCTCGAAGATGGCGTGCTGCTTCACCTGAACCTGAACGTACAGATCGCCTGCCGGCGCGCCGTGCTCGCCTGCTTCGCCCTCACCCGCCAGACGGATGCGGTCGCCCGTATCAACGCCAGCCGGGATCTTAACGGACAGGGTTTTGGTTTTCTCAACGCGACCGTGGCCGTGACACTTGGTGCACGGATCTTTAATCAGCGTACCGCGACCGTGACAGTGCGGACAGGCCTGCTGTACCGCGAAGAAGCCCTGGCGCATCTGTACCTGGCCGGAGCCATGACAGGTTGGACAGGTCTGTGGCTGGGTACCCGCTTTCGCGCCGCTGCCGTGGCAAACGTCACACTCTTCCAGCGTCGGGATACGGATCTCTTTCGTGACGCCACGAACGGCCTCTTCAAGAGTGAGATCCATGTTGTAGCGCAGGTCTGCGCCGCGCGCTGCGCGCTGACGACCACGACCGCCGCCGAAGATATCGCCGAACACGTCGCCAAAGATGTCGCTGAAATCCGCACCGCCGCCAAAGCCGCCGCCACCGAATCCACCGCCGCCCATGCCGCCCTGTTCAAAGGCCGCGTGGCCGTACTGGTCATAGGCCGCACGTTTTTGTGCATCGGTCAGGACTTCGTAGGCTTCTTTGATCTCTTTAAATTTTGCTTCAGCCTCTTTGTCACCCTGGTTACGGTCCGGGTGGAATTTCATGGCCAGGCGCTTATACGCCTTTTTGATTTCACGCTCTTCCGCAGTTTTCGGAACGCCTAAAATCTCGTAATAGTCTTGCTTTGCCATTGGTTTTTTTAAGCCCCTTAACATGCGAGCACGGGCGTGGAGAGTTCTCCTACGCCCGTGCCGATTAATTACCCTGCATCAGGGCGATTATTTTTTGTCTTTAACTTCTTCGAACTCAGCGTCGACAACGTCGTCGTCTTTCGCGTTGTTCGCAGAAGCGTCAGCGCCTGCCTGCTGCTGTGCGTGCTGCTGCTGAGCGATTTCCATCAGCTTCTGGGAAGCCTGTGCCAGTTCCTGCATCTTCGCTTCGATATCCGCTTTGTCTTCGCCTTTCAGAGACGTTTCCAGCGCGGTCAGTGCAGCTTCGATAGCAGTTTTGTCTTCCGCTGGCAGTTTATCGCCCGCTTCTTCAACCTGCTTACGGGTGCTGTGCAGCAGATGGTCACCCTGGTTACGGGTCTGAACCAGCTCTTCGAACTTACGGTCGGATTCCGCGTTAGCTTCGGCATCGCGAACCATTTTTTCGATTTCCGCTTCATTCAGGCCAGAAGATGCCTTGATGGTGATCTTCTGCTCTTTACCGCTGTTTTTGTCTTTCGCAGACACGTGCAGGATACCGTCAGCATCGATGTCGAAGGTAACTTCGATTTGCGGCATGCCGCGCGGTGCCGGGTTGATGCCGTCCAGGTTAAACTGACCCAGAGACTTGTTATCAGACGCACGCTTACGCTCACCCTGCAGCACATGGATGGTTACCGCAGACTGGTTGTCTTCAGCGGTAGAGAACACCTGGCTGTGCTTGGTTGGGATGGTGGTGTTTTTGTTGATGAGCGCAGTCATCACACCGCCCATGGTTTCGATACCCAGAGACAGCGGGGTAACGTCCAGCAGCAGTACGTCTTTCACTTCACCGGTCAATACAC
Source organism: Enterobacter sp. IF2SW-B1 (assembly GCF_001743375.1). NCBI lineage: Bacteria > Pseudomonadati > Pseudomonadota > Gammaproteobacteria > Enterobacterales > Enterobacteriaceae > Enterobacter > Enterobacter sp. IF2SW-B1. The sequence goes on from NZ_MJAA01000009.1 coordinate 201,366, forward strand.
CACCCTGAACCGCCGCACCGATAGCTACCGCTTCGTCCGGGTTCACGTCTTTACGTGGCTCTTTACCAAAGAATTCAGCCACTTTCTTCTGAACCATTGGCATACGGGTCTGACCACCCACCAGGATAACGTCCTGGATGTCAGATACGGACAGGCCAGCATCCTGCAGTGCAACTTTCAGCGGCTCGATAGAACGGTTCACCAGGTCTTCTACCAGGCTTTCCAGTTTCGCACGGGTCACTTTGATGTTCATGTGTTTAGGACCGGTCGCGTCTGCGGTGATGTACGGCAGGTTCACGTCGGTCTGCTGAGCAGAAGACAGTTCGATCTTCGCTTTCTCAGCGGCTTCTTTCAGGCGCTGCATCGCCAGCGGGTCGTTACGCAGGTCAATGCCCTGATCTTTCTTGAACTCGTCAACGAGGTAGTTGATCAGACGGGTATCGAAGTCTTCACCACCCAGGTGGGTATCACCGTTGGTTGCCAGAACTTCGAAGGTTTTTTCGCCGTCAACTTCGTCGATTTCGATAATAGAGATATCGAAGGTACCACCACCCAGGTCGTAAACCGCGATAGTACGGTTGCCGACTTCTTTATCCAGACCGTAAGCCAGCGCAGCCGCGGTTGGTTCGTTGATGATACGTTTTACTTCCAGACCTGCGATACGGCCAGCATCTTTGGTTGCCTGACGCTGAGCATCGTTGAAGTAAGCAGGAACGGTGATAACAGCTTCAGTTACCGGCTCACCCAGGTAATCTTCAGCGGTTTTCTTCATTTTTTTCAGCACTTCAGCAGAGATCTGCGGTGGTGCCGTTTTGGTGCCTTTCACATCAAGCCACGCATCGCCGTTATCTGCTGCGATGATTTTGTAAGGCATGATAGAAACGTCACGCTGAACTTCTTCGTCCTGGAAGCGGCGGCCAATCAGGCGTTTGATCGCAAACAGGGTGTTTTGCGGGTTTGTCACTGCCTGACGTTTAGCCGGCTGACCAACCAGAGTTTCACCATCCTGGGTATAAGCAATGATAGAAGGCGTGGTGCGATCGCCCTCGGCGTTCTCCAGCACGCGTGCAGTAGTGCCGTCCATAATCGCTACACAAGAGTTGGTAGTACCCAGGTCGATACCAATAATTTTACCCATCTAAACGTCTCCACTAAAAATTCAGTCAACATGTGGTTGTGTACCTGTAATAAGGGCAGAACGTGCTTTTTCAACTGCCCAGATTTGATTTTTTTCAGGTCCACACACTGCGGTTGACTACAAGATGGGGTCGCGACGGCATCCATCAAGGGGCAAGCATAAAAAAAATTTTAATTTCACCCTGATGAGATCATAGACGGCGTCGATGCCGCCCATTATGATGCCGCGCCCCGTCAGGGAGTATTGACGCGGGTTTAACCATTTCACCATTTTAATGATGATTTTTTTGAGGACTTATGGGCAAGCCCATTTTCATTTATACAAACGCAATCTCTCGCATTCGAATGTGATAATGATTCTCATTAAAGTTAATTTTCATCGCAAGCCATGATAAAATATCCTCTGTGATAAATAACTTATGAGAGAACATACTGTGCTGTTACATTCCACCAGTCTTTAAACCACCATCTACCGATGAACGTAAAAAGCTGATAGCTATGCTCAAGAAGTCCAGATTAACCCTGACGACTTCGAGAATTCATCTTCTCCACCACCTGATGCAAACAAAGCTCCCACTTACAGCTTCCGACCTGTCACAGCAGGTTAATTTGCCCTTATCGACGACTCACAGGAACTTGTCCGCATTTGCCGATTTCGGGCTGGTGGATTTCATTGTCGAGCGCTCTAGTGTTGGTCGCTGGTTTGTAATCATCGCGGGACGCGCTAACTACTGTCCAGCTTGCAACTTAGCTTATAACACCGCTTACTGACAGACTGCGACCTAAAACAAAATGACCGGCTTAAGAACCTGATCCTGAAAGGCTGGCGGTTTCATCTTTCTGGCCCTTCTTCAGTACTTGCCAACCCATCGATGATTTCAATTACGCTGCAAAAGCCAGAAACTATGATCGAAGAAGAACTTAAGGTGCTACGCTCCAGAAGATCAGAGACTTACAGTGATGAAATGTTCAATGCAATGGAACAATTGTTGATACCACTTAGACGATGACGCCCTCACCCCTACTGATATTTGGTAAACATTAAGAGTAACTATTACTAACGGGAAAAACTGCCTGACCAATCTGACATTTTGTTATTGATATTTTTCATAGATGGCAAAACAAGACGGGAGGGATACTTCTGATGATTTTCAGCGGAGCATTAATACGTTGGAATACCTTAGGCTTTGAGTCTTCATTTTGTAACAAATTTGTCCACTTTTGAAAATTTGGGTTATGTCATAAGCGGTGTATTATGAGCAAATAACCATCATAAACCTAGGGATAGAAGGATGAAAATGGTATTGCCTGTTGATGGCTATCGTTCAGCAACAGAGTTCATGGAGGCCTTACAGGGCAGTGAGGGAGATACTCACTGGTTGATGAAGAAGGCCGAACACTGGCATGGTGGAATCCATATTTATGAC
>NZ_MJAA01000090.1:0-708 GCF_001743375.1 Enterobacter sp. IF2SW-B1
AAATGATCCGCATGCTAAAGAAATGACCCCTACTGCTTTTGATTCATATTTAAAAGGCACAAATCGTACATATTCAAATGACCCAAAACAGAATATTACTGATTCTGCAGCTGGCGGAACAGCCTTTAGTTCTGGTCATAARACATATAATGGTGCCAYCGGTGTTGACAGTAACAAGCAGAAAGTAAAGACGGTGCTTGAACGTGCAAAAGAAAAAGGTAAGTCGACTGGTCTTGTTTCAACAGCTGAATTAACAGATGCAACACCAGCAGCATATGCTGCACACGTGACTTCTAGAGATGATAAAAACGAAATCGCTAAACAATTTTATAAAGATAAAATCAACGGAAAGCATAAAGTTGATGTTTTATTAGGCGGTGGCGCTAAATATTTCGGTAAAAGTAATGGCAATTTAGATAAAAAATTCAAAAAAGATGGTTACGACCTTGCCACGAACAGTAAGGAGTTATCAAAATCTGATAAAGATAAAGTTCTTGGTTTGTTTGCAGATAAAAATATGCCACTTGCAATAGATGCTTCTAAAGACGAACCATCATTAGCTGATATGCAACAAAGTGCACTTASTAAGCTTGAGCGTAATAAAAAAGGTTTCTTTTTAATGGTCGAAGGTGCTTCTATAGATAAATCAGCGCATTCTAACGATATTACAGGCGTTATGTCTGAAATGGAAGGTTTTGAAAAAGCGTT
>NZ_MJAA01000091.1:0-706 GCF_001743375.1 Enterobacter sp. IF2SW-B1
AATTTGAAACAAATTATAACTGAATGTGATTGGTGACAATCGCTTAAATGGAGGATTTTAAATGTTTAGTAAGAAAAARGATAAGTTTATGGTTCAATTAGAAGAGATGGTTTTCAAYCTRGATCGTGCTGCTATTGAATTCGGTAAAATGGATTTCAATACTCATTTAGATTTAAAAGCATACTCAGACAACATTAAAACTTATGAGTCACATGGTGACGAATTAGTACATCAAGTAATTACTGCTTTAAATCAAACATTTATCACACCAATTGAACGTGAAGATATTTTATCATTATGTGATGCAATTGATGATGTTTTAGATGCAATTGAAGAAACGGCAGCTATGTTTGAAATGTATTCAATCGAATACACAGATGAATATATGGCTGAGTTTGTTGATAACATTCAAAAAGCAGTTGCAGAAATGAAACTTGCTGTCGTCTTATTAGTCGATAAAAAATTATCACATATGCGTATTCATTCAATTAATATTAAAGAATTTGAAACAAACTGTGATGGTATTTTAAGACAGTCAATTAAACATATTTTCAATAGCGAAACAGATCCAATCACATTAATTAAAATAAAAGATATTTATGAAAGCATGGAAGAAATTGCTGATAAATGTCAAATCGTAGCAAATAATTTTGAAACTATTATTATGAAAAATAGCTAAGGGGAGTATATATTTATGTCATATATA
>NZ_MJAA01000092.1:0-702 GCF_001743375.1 Enterobacter sp. IF2SW-B1
TTTCCGCTTCTATAACTACAAATATATCGAGACCTGGATGTTTAAGTGCTTTAATCCTTTCTATATCTTTACTAAAAATTTGTATTCTTGTGAACTTTCTATTTTTATCAAAGATAAGGTAGTGCTTGCCACCTTTGCTATAACGATAGCCAGTAACATTTTTAAGTTCCTTACTTGCGCCACTATAGTAATCTCTTAAGTCAAAGATATCTTTTGTCACATTTTCATATTTTGATTCATGTTCGCTCGCATCTACAGTTTGAGCCGTAGATGTTATAACCCCAGTTGCTAAAATACTTAGAGCTAAACTGGCTTTCGCAATTGCTGTCATCTTCATAGTTGTATGCTCCAATCGTAATTATTAGATTTGTTCGATTACGTTTATTGAATCATACAGCTTTATTATAGTTGGCGTATGTCTCTATTCACATTAAACCTTGTTTAACTATATTTGAATCATCGTTAATTAAATTAAAGAATCCATAATGTTCGTTAAATAAAAATGACTTTTGTTGTACTTCAACGCTTGATATATTGGTATTTTTAGACACATATAGGACATAAGCATGTTGTGTTTGGTCAACATCAAATATTCGCCTTCTTATACCACTGCGTAACACGAAAGAAGCTGAGCAACATGTAAATCGTTGTCACTCAACTTCTCATTTCATCGTTCAACGGTTCTATSCAGTATCCATCACG
>NZ_MJAA01000093.1:0-697 GCF_001743375.1 Enterobacter sp. IF2SW-B1
GGCAGCAGCATTATACTTTGTCTTAACATTTGGGCAGCAGCATTATACTTTGTCTTAACATTTGTACTTACACGCATTATGAACATGATTGAAGGGAGATTGAATGCCAGTGATTAAAATAAACAATCTTAATAAAGTTTTTGGAGATAATGAAGTTTTAAAAGATATCAATCTTGAAATCAATCAAGGGGAAGAAGTAGCAATAATAGGTCCATCTGGTAGTGGTAAAAGTACATTGTTAAGATGTATGAATTTATTAGAAGTACCCACTAAAGGTCAAGTGATTTTTGAAGGCAATGACTTAACGGAAAAAGGGACACAAGTAGATAAACTACGTCAAAAAATGGGTATGGTATTTCAAAACTTCAACCTATTTCCACATAAAAAAGTTGTCGATAATATTATTTTAGCTCCTAAATTATTAAAGAAAGATAATAACGATGAATTACATAAGGAWGCATTGTCGTTATTAGATAAAGTGGGATTAAAAGAAAAAGCAGATGTATATCCGAATCAATTATCAGGTGGTCAAAAACAAAGGGTAGCAATTGCAAGAGCTTTAGCAATGCATCCAGATGTTATTTTATTCGATGAACCAACTTCAGCATTAGATCCTGAGGTAGTTGGTGATGTATTAAAAGTAATGAAAGACCTAGCCAAAGAAGGTATGACCATGGTGGTTGTGACACATGAAATG
>NZ_MJAA01000094.1:0-697 GCF_001743375.1 Enterobacter sp. IF2SW-B1
AAGGGTGAAAATTTAAATGGATGCATATATTTAGATTTTACTGAATTGTAAAAATAGATTAATAAGTTATTTGAATGTATTTATAAATATATCGTTATTATTAAAGTAGAGATTAGGGGMGATAACATGACTTTCGAAGARAARTTAAGTCAAATGTACAACGAGATTGCGAATGAGATCAGTGGAATGATACCGGTAGAGTGGGAAAAAGTATATACAATGGCTTATATAGATGATGGAGGAGGTGAAGTATTCTTTAATTATACTAAACCAGGAAGTGAAGATTTGAATTATTACACCGATATACCTAAGGAGTATAATGTTTCTGTGCAAGTATTTGATGATTTATGGATGGATTTATATGATTTGTTTGAGGAATTAAGAAATRYATTTAAAGAAGAAGGACATGAACCATGGACATCATGYGAATTTGATTTTACAAAAGAAGGTGAATTAAAAGTTTCATTTGATTATATAGATTGGATAAATACAGAGTTTGATCAATTGGGCCGTGAAAATTATTATATGTACAAAAAATTTGGGGTTATACCAGAAATGRAATATGAAATGGAAGAAATTAAAGAAATCGAGCAATATATTAAAGAGCAAGAAGAATCTTAAATATAGGGGAGATAATATGACTTTCGAAGAAAAACTAAGTCAAATGTAAAACGAGATTGCGAATGAGATCAGTGGG
>NZ_MJAA01000095.1:0-695 GCF_001743375.1 Enterobacter sp. IF2SW-B1
ACCACCGGCGATAACTGGACGCAGGCGAAGTCTGGCCAGGTGACGTTCACGGCTGACAGCAGCACGGCAAAAGTCAGCGCGCTGGAGGTGATCGACAATAACGCCGCAGCAGACGGGACGGACACCACGCGCGTCAGGGTGACGGTGAAGGACGCCCATGAGAACCCGGTTGCAGGACAGGCAGTGAGTTTTGATGCCGGAACCGGCGTCATCATTCCGGCAACGGCAGAGACCGGGAAGGATGGTACCGTCACCGTCAGTCAGACCAGCCTGAAGGCCGGGGAGTTTCAGGTAAACGCGACCATTGGCGATAACTGGTTACACGCAAAATCTGTTCTGGTGACGTTCACGGCTGACAGCAGCACGGCAAAAGTCAGCGCGCTGGAGGTGATCGACAATAACGCCGTGGCAGACGGTACGGACACCACGCGCGTCAGGGTGACGGTGAAAGACGCCCAYGAGAACCCGCTTGCCGGGCAGGTGGTGAATTTCAGGGCCGGMGAGGGGGTTATCCTTCCGGCAACGGCAGAGACCGGGAAGGATGGTACCGTCACCGTCAGCCAGACCAGCCTGAAGGCCGGGGAGTTCCGGGTGGAGGCCACCACCGGCGATAACTGGACGCAGGCGAAGTCTGGCCAGGTGACGTTCACGGCTGACAGCAGCACGGCAAAAGTCAGCGCGCTGGAGGTGATCGA
>NZ_MJAA01000096.1:0-694 GCF_001743375.1 Enterobacter sp. IF2SW-B1
ATTGAATGAAGTAGGCTGAAGTTGAGGGAGGTTGAAGCAGTGTCGTGTGATTGTGGATTGAATGAAGTAGGCTGAAGTTGAGGGAGGTTGAAGCAGTGTCGTGTGATTGTGGAAGCTGTGTGAAATGTGGTGATCGAACAAAATAGTGGTTTAATAAGATAGCGGGTATTTCCGTTTTAGAATTTAACATTTACACGTCTAATTTTAATCATTGTTTTAAATTTTATGAATCGAAGCCCTTTGATTTAATAATATTTGCTAATGCTAGTAACTTATCTGATTGTTCATGTTTAAAATAAAGAAAACCACTCACATCAGTGTGTGTTCGAACTAGACTTGTAAGTTCCAGTTCGGTACGACTTTCTAAAGCAATTATTATTGCTGTGATTGTCGTATATCACATAGATGTGCGTGGTTTATTTTAATAGGTTAGTAATATATTAGGTCATGTTATGTTTAAGACTATAATGAATAAATAATTTAGAAATATGCTTTCGATTGTTCGATGCTTTAATTCAGTTAGAAGCATCATAGAATGCATGATTACTGTTGTAAAGATACGTAATGTTTTGTATTGACTGTATGTCTATGGATAGAGTTATAAACTGATTTTGTTACTCTAGGACCATATGTCGCAGTACCATCTGCATGTGTTGTTACRTTGTATGCATTTGTTTTACTTGGCTTGTTGTAT
>NZ_MJAA01000097.1:0-687 GCF_001743375.1 Enterobacter sp. IF2SW-B1
TACTCTTGGTTGTAGCCAGTCATAAAATTCTTTCGAGATTCGCGCTTCAACCCAACTTGCACATATAACATCTGCCCCATATACTACCACCCTCACGTGCTCCATATATTTATCCCCCATTGGTGTGATAGATTTTTGTTACACTATCTATTATAATATACTAATAAAGATTATCAAATTCATCTCTCGAAAGGAGACTTGCCTGATGCCTACTGAAGATACAACGATGTTTGATCAAGTAGMAGAAGTTATTGAACGTCTTCGCCCATTTTTATTACGTGATGGTGGCGACTGCTCATTGATTGACGTGGAAGACGGTATTGTTAAATTACAATTACATGGTGCATGTGGTACATGCCCAAGTTCTACAATCACTCTTAAAGCTGGTATTGAGCGTGCATTACACGAAGAAGTGCCTGGTGTAATAGAAGTAGAACAMGTATTCTAATATAAAGATATTAAGTTAACAGAACATATTATGAATAACAACAAAGACAGGAATACTGAATTATTTATAATCAGTTATTACCTGTCTTTTTTCGCTGTCAAATTGGACTGATGGGAAAGTTATTTTATACTATTTATCTGATTAATTATTTTATTATAGCCACATATCCAAGCGCATATTACTATTCTATTCTATGAAATTTAAAATATAAAAATAGCACATACCCTCAATCAAAATCG
>NZ_MJAA01000098.1:0-685 GCF_001743375.1 Enterobacter sp. IF2SW-B1
ATCCAACTAATGTACCTTCTGTGTCACCCTGTTCCTCAGGAATTACTTCAAGCACATCTTGATCAAATTTAGACGCATATAACTTTCCRAGTTGATTGCTTAGCGTAATTAACTTATGCACGCGTTCATTTTTAATTTCTTCATCAATTTGGTCATCCATTCTTGCAGCTGGCGTGCCAATTCTAGGAGAATAAGGGAAAACATGCAGTTCAGAGAACTTATGCTTTACGATAAAATCATATGTTTCTTGGAACTCAGCTTCAGTTTCACCTGGGAAACCAACAATTACATCCCTCGTAACTGCCAAGTCTGGTAAAGCTTTATGCAATTTTGTTAATCGTTCTGAAAATCTATCCATTGTATACTTACGTCTCATACGTTTTAATACTGTATCTGAACCAGATTGTAATGGAATATGCAAATGACGAACAACTTTTGTTGAACGTTCTAAAACGTCAATTACTTCATCTGTAAGTTGACTTGCTTCAATTGAAGAAATTCGAATTCGTTCTAATCCATTAATCGTTTCAAGATCACGTAATAATTGGGCCAAGTTATAATCTTTTAAATCTTGACCATATCYACCTSTATGAATTCCCGTCAATACAATTTCCTTATATTCTGAATTCACTAGTTGCGTCGCTTGTTCAACTACTTTTTCCGGATCTCTTGAACGCATTAAGCC
>NZ_MJAA01000099.1:0-683 GCF_001743375.1 Enterobacter sp. IF2SW-B1
GTTGCTTCAACAATATTTAGTACATCATCATAATTATCATGATTAATAAATGATACATAGAAACCAGTTTGGCAACGTTGCTTCAACAATATTTAGTACATCATCATAATTATCATGATTAATAAATGATACATAGAAACCAGTTTGGCAACCCATAGGACTGAAATCAACGACTTTGTCACTATGATTTCTAATATTTTCAGCCATTAAATGTTCTAGTGAATGCAATCCAGGCATATCCATATGTTCTTTGTTTGGTTGTTTGAAACGAATGTCGTATTTGTGAATGACATCTCCGTTTAATCCTTCCATCGTTCCCGCTAATCTAATAAATGGGGCAACCACTTTAGTATGATCTAAATTGAAACTTTCAACATTCATTTTTGTCATTTTAAATTTCCTCCTATTAACTACTCAAAACTATAAACCGCTTATGATTCGTTACTTTATTAAACTTAAGTTTGTTGTAAGTTGCGTTTCTAACAATACTTAAATTGTATAAATAAGACTTATGTTTTACAATTTGAAACTGTTTTATAAATTTATGAAAGGCTTTTAGTTGTTAGAAAATTTTGTAAATAAAGAAAAACTAGATGACATCATGAGGTAAAACCGATAGAATAAGTAATAATTCATTTTGAAAGAACAAAATATTGTGGATGATTAAAATGAGTGTAGGGTAA